>CACZFL010000006.1:167312-168213 GCA_902780525.1 uncultured bacterium
TATACATTCAAAAATGACAAGACATTTTCCTTCAAAAATACCTGTTGAAGCCCAAAATGTTAGTTTTTTCTGTAGTGGAGGTTCTTATTTTGGTGGAAGCGTTATCTATTTAAAATTTGATACAACTGAAGAATATCTAAAAAATAAAATAAGTAAATATAAATATGTAACGATTATAGAGTCGTATGATAATATAAACAAATATAGAAATTCATATGCAAGAGATTTTATTATTGATAGATTATTGCAGAATAATAGCTCAATATCCGGTTACAAGTTCTATATAATTGGTAATAATTTGAATACAAAACATTGCCATAAATCTTGTGAGTATGGTATTGCAATTAATAAACAGTCAAATACAATTATTTATTATGCAAGTAATCCGGATTAAGATATATATATTATTTTTCATAAAATTTACGTTATCGATTATCGAATTGTTACGATTTCTTAATGTTTATAAAAAATTAGCAAGTAGGGTGGGAAATGCGCCTTTTTTCAATGGAGATAGAGATTAAACAATCGTTCCCACCAAATTTTATGATTAGTATAAATATGGTGGGAATGCAATTAAGATTTTATTAAAAGTCCACAAATTTTATGATTAGTATAAATATGGTGGGAATGCAATTAAGATTTTATTAAAAGTCCACATTTTCGGCATTTTCCACCCTACTACTACTAAAATACCAATGAGAAAAATTTTTGAAGGTACTAATACAATTACACGTCCAATAAATAAAAAATATCATAAGATTGATAAAATAATTAAAAATAATCCTAAAACGTAGTAATATTTGTAAAAATAGATAGTATCATAAAACAAATAAAAGATAAAAAACACAAAAAATTATATATAAATGCAATTACATACAGAATATTATAGAGTTTATTATTT
>CACZFL010000007.1 GCA_902780525.1 uncultured bacterium
TTTTCTGATTGTCCCTTTGGTATTTATATCGGCACAATCAGAGTAAAACTTTAGCAATTCACAGGCTTTATACTAAAATTGTTACATTTCGTTACATATATAAGATAGATTATTAATAATCTTCTCTTCCCCTTGATTTGAGATACTCCCTGATTTGGTTAAGTGAAAACTGGATAATACGGGTAATTCTGGATGGTGATAAACCAATCATATTTGCAATGTCTTTTGCCTGCATATTCCTGTAAAAACGATATTCAACGACAGTTCTTTCTTTTTGGGGTAATTTCGCAATAGCTTGTTTAATAAGTTTACTCATTTCAACGATTTCTGCCTGTTCATCCGGCATAGCAGAAGGGTCTTTCAAGAAATCAAACGGTGAAGCGTTGTCTGTTGCCGCAGCAGCTAAACCATCAATTGATAAAATAGTTTCATAAACAGCTTCACGAACTTTTGTAGGTGATATTGAGAAGCCCATATCCTCGCTTGAATCATCTTCAGCTGAACCTTGTGCTGATGAGTATTCATCAGTAACGTCAAGTTCTCCGTCTTGTTTGTGTTTAAGTGTGTACCATTTATATCTGTGTCGAAGCTCATTTCGAATAGCCCACTTTACGGCAGTTCCTACGTAAGCATCATTATATCTGGCAAGCTGTTCTTCAGTCTTATCTTTAATCAATGTTTGCACAGCAATAATACCGATACTGACCAGCTCTTCATACTCTATCATGTGGTTCGGTATACGTCTTTGCTCAACTCTTGCAATTTTTTGTACAATCGTTATGTACTGATTGATTAAAGTTTTTGTATCCATCTTCACTTATTAAACTAACCTTATACTATATTACCTTGATTTTGAATATTTTTCAAGATTTGAGAATACATTATATAAATGAAATTTCTTTATGTTTAACCGTTATTTTTGCTTTTTAAACCATAAACAAATAACAGAATTTCTGCAACCGCTTTATAGAGTTCAGGAGGAATTTGCTGATTGATATCAACCATTCTAAAGAGTGCGCGTGCAACAGGCGGATTATCTATTACTGGAACATTGTGTTGAACAGCTATATCGATAATTTTCTTTGCTATTAGCTCTGTTCCTTTTGCCGTAACGGTAGGAGACTGCATTGTTTCTGCGTCATATTTGAGTGCGCATGCAACATGGGTTGGGTTTCTTACAACAAAATCCGCTTCCGGAACAGAATCCATTGCGCCCTGTTGAAGCATTTGCATACGGCGTTGTCTTAGTGCTGCTTTTACATGCGGGTCACCTTCCGAGTTTTTGTACTCATCTTTTATCTCTTTAAAAGACATTTTCTGGTCTTTCAAAAATTTCCATTTAGTCACACCGTAGTCTGCTGCAGCTATTATAATAAAAGCTATACAGGCTTTGTATATAAATTCTACAATTAACTTTCCGAATTCTATCATTACCGCAAAATGATTATCAATTGCTGAAAGCATTAATATACTTTCCAAATGTGATTTGTAAACTGACCAGCCTACAATACCCAGTATTGCAACTTTTAAGATGTTTTTGAATAATTCAAATAGTGTTTTAACCTGAAAGAGGTTTTTGAAATATTTTGTCGGATTCAGTTTATCTAACTTTGGAACAAGTGGAGCTGTTGCAACGAGTGGACCGACCTGCATAAAATCACCTAAAATTGCTATAAATGCCGCAACAAAAAGTATTGAACCTATAATAACTACCGAAGGAACAAGTGTATTCGTCAAAATGTATGTTATACCAATATCTTCAATATGTTTATTCGGAATTTGTTCGTACAGAGTCTTGTATAGACCGACAATCATTCTCCAAATTATAGGTGCCATCATATTGATAAATGTAAACATAACAAGAAGTGAAAGTGCAGTTGATACGTCTTTTGACTTTACAACCTGGCCTTCTTTTCTTGCCCTCTCCAGTTTTTGTGGTGTGGCGTCAAATTGTTTGTCTTCATCTCCCATTTGTGATTCCTGTTTGTCGGATTAATTATTATATTAGCATAAAATTTCTATAATTACATTTTGTTAATTTTATAATGGTATTTATGTTAGAATATTAATTATTCTTACGGAGGCATAAATGAAAAACTTTTTGTGTAGTGCATTGTTGCTTTTGATATCATTTGGTATCGGATACTCAGGTGTTATTTATTTATCGGGTAAATATGAATTAGCTGCTGTGTTTACCGCAGGAGTTCTTGTAGGTATATTCTTAATGTCATTAAAGTTAAATGTCAAAAATACCAAAATTGATATATATAAACGCGAACTTGAAAAAGAGTCAGTAACTTCCGATAAAAATTCTGCACGGGTAAAAGTTCTTGAGTCAAAAATCGAAGTGTTGGAAAAAGCGTTAGAAAATGCTTTAAAAAAGTAATTGTAAATTTTTTGTATATCGTTTTTTTGTAACAATTGCTCCATTAATGATTATATTGTAAAATTATTACAAAGGGGTGTTTATATGCGAGTGAGTAAAATTAGTGTTAACTATCAGCCACGTATCTATTCCGTTTCGTACAATAATGTTAAATATTATCAGCAAAATAAACCCGAACAGCCCGTAAATGCCGTTAGTTTTAATGGTAAATTCGGAGCTTGGGTTGGTGGTATTGTTGGTGCGGCAGCAGTAGTTGCAACTGCAATAGCAACAGCACCTGTTGCTGCTTGTCTTGCAGGAGGCGGAGCAATTATCGGTGCAATTGGCGGGTCGGTTGCTGAAGATGCCGTAAATGGGGAAGAAGATAAAAATAAATAGCCAGACTTATTGTTGCATTTGATACTATTCACAAATATCCAATATATGTTTGGCATCAGATTCGTTACGTCCAACTATTGCGTCGTCTAAATTATGACGTTCCAAATATGATTTGAGTACACTTTTGTATTCATTTTTTATTGGTACATATTGGTCGTTCCCTCTTACGTATCTAAACCAGCCGCCGTGCTCATTTGTGCCTGCTATACATAATTGAGGAAGTCCGTTTTTGTCAATAAAAATGTGGAAATCGCACCCTGAAAATTCTCTTCCGACAGTACGAGGTGTTCTTATACACCAATTACTTCCTTGAGATAATACTGATACAAAATCTTTAATTTTATTAAATAATCCAGGGCTGCGATCCGCTTCCGCCCAATCAGGTACTCTTAGGCTAAACCATTTCCCGCGAACTCCGTTTTCGCACACTTCTTCTGTTTTAACATTCAAAGATGAATCAAATTCTCTGATTAGTTTATAATATACTTTTTTAAATGATGCACCTGTTTTTTTTGTTTCACGCACAGCATCTGAAAGTATTTTTCGATTTATAATCGGAGCTAATTGCATATTTTTTTCTGATAAGTCTTCAACAACTGATCTTAGTATCTTTAATTTTAAAAACGGATTTTGGTTGCAGTCTATGTTGTTATCAAGCAGTTCTGCCCAAGATTTGACTACTTTATTTCTTTCGCGCTCGATTATATGTTCATCAAGCATAAAGGACTTATAGTTTTTATTTCTTAGTTCATTAAATTTATTTAATGCCCATTCTTTCATTTTTTCTGAATCACCCCAAATCTCATGCGGCAATTCTTTCCTGTACGCTTCAATTATCTCCCGTTCAGGGCCTTTTATATGCTGCATAGAACGTAAGCCTGAGAGTTCAGAGTAAGTTTTCTTAAATACTTCTTTTACATCAGCAGGTGTATATTTAAGAGTGCTTGTTTTAATGTTGCTTTCTTTAGTTCCTGTAATAATTGTCCTTTTAGGCAATGCTCTTATTAGATTTACGCACAAATTGCTCATATAAATTCCCCATCGTTACTATCTATTTAAAGTATTTTTTGTTAAATAAATTGCTAAATAACGTGATTTATTGTAAAATTATCTTAACATAGGTGTAAATATAATTAAATTTATATTTGCAAATACAGCATAAATGTTTTGTTAGGAGAGATTATATGACTGAAGAGATTAAAAAAATCGTAGATTATGTTCCGACGGTTATTGAACAATCATCAAGGGGTGAAAAATCATTTGATATTTTTTCAAGATTATTAAGAGAAAGAATAATATTTTTGGGGACTGAAATTGATGACGATGTTGCAAACTCAATTGTTGCACAGATGTTGCTGCTTGATAGTGAAAATCCTGAAAAAGATATCATGCTTTATATTAACTCACCAGGCGGAAGCGTAACTGCAGGTTTCGCTATCTATGATACAATGCAGCATATTAGAGCTGACGTTCAAACAATTTGTCTTGGTCAGGCTGCATCAATGGGTGCTTTCCTTCTTTCCAGCGGTGCAAAAGGAAAGAGAATGGCTCTTCCTCATTCAAGAATAATGATTCACCAACCTTTAGGCGGTGCAAGAGGCCAAGCTACCGATATTGAAATTGAAGCAAAAGAAATCTTAAGAATGAAAGAACTTTTAATCAGAATAATGGCAGATAATGCAGGTCAGGATTTTGAAAAAGTTAAAGCTGACTGTGAAAGAGACCACTTCTTATCAGCTCAGGAATCTGTTGAATACGGTCTTATTGATAAGGTCGTTACTCAGGTTTAATCAATTATTATTACAAATGTTACAAAATCAACGGTTGTATCTATTACAATCGTTGATTTTTTATATTCTCCATACTACAATATTGCTAATGTAAAAACCGGGTCGGAATTAAAAACCTTACCGGTAACAATAAATTAAGGAGACCGAAATATGACATCAAAAGCTTATTTATTTACGTCCGAATCAGTTACTGAAGGACACCCCGACAAAGTATGCGATCAGATTTCTGATGCTATTTTGGATGAATTTTTATCAAAAGATTCAACAAGCCGTGTTGCCGCTGAAACAACTGCTACAACAGGTATGGTTCTTGTTTGCGGCGAAATAACATCTAATTGTTATGTCGATATTCCTCAAATTGTTAGAAATACTATCAAAAATATCGGATATACCGGTTCAGCAGGCGGCGGTTTTGATGCTGATACCTGTGCTGTATTAACAAGTATTGACGAACAATCTGTTGATATTGCAGGTGGTGTTAATAAAGCATTAGAAAGCAGAAGTGAAAATGCTGATACTTCTTCAAATGAAACTTCAGATATTGGTGCAGGTGATCAGGGTATTATGTTTGGTTATGCTTGTAATGAAACATCCGAACTTATGCCGTTACCTATCAGCCTGGCTCATAAACTTTCATACAGGCTTGCTCAGGTTAGAAAAGAAGGTATATTATCATATTTAAGGCCGGACGGTAAATCTCAGGTAACTGTTGAATATTCTGACGGAAAGCCTAGCAGAATACATACAGTTCTGATTTCTACTCAACATTCACCTGATATTAACGGAATAAGTGATAACTCAAAAATTCAGTCAATTATTTCATCTGATCTGAAGAAGTATGTAATTGATTTTGTATTTGAGACTGAATCTATTAAACCGGACAGTGATACAATTATTTTAATCAACCCGTCAGGAAGGTTTGTCGTTGGCGGTCCTCAGGGTGATACGGGTTTAACCGGACGTAAAATCATTGTTGATACATATGGCGGATATTCTCGTCACGGCGGCGGAGCATTCTCCGGCAAAGATCCTACGAAGGTTGACCGCTCAGCTGCTTATGCAGCAAGATATGTTGCGAAAAATATTGTAGCAGCAGGACTTGCCGAAAAATGTGAAATTGAACTTGCATACGCAATAGGTAAAGCTGAACCTGTTTCAATCTTTGTTGATACTTTTGGTACTGGAAAAATTTCAGATGACGATATATCAAATATTATCAGCATGAATTTTGACCTCAGACCTTCAGCTATTATTAAAAACTTTGACTTAAGAAACCTTCCGGCAAAAAATGGCGGTAAGTTCTATCAAAAACTTGCAGCATATGGTCATGTGGGGAGAACTGATATTGTTCTTCCTTGGGAACAGCTTGATAAGGTTGAGCTCCTAAAAAAGTCATTAAATAACTCTTATGCTATGTGCTAGGAGTTATCTGTATTATAAAAAACCTTCTCGGGAGAGAAGGTTTTTTTATTTTAAATATTTTTGTTTATTTCATCAATGCTGTCAACTATTGTATAAAGTTCTTCTGGCTGACAGTTTATTAATCCGCTTTTGTGTAAGGTATGATATTGTTCATCTAATCCTTTAAAATAATTTCTTCCAACTAAAATTATTTTTTTCTTATTTTCAATATCACCGTAATAATTTTTTGTTATCAACGTTGCTGCTTCCTGTAGTGTTGTAACACTACCTGGAAAAATCAGCATTGTATCTGCGACTTCAGCAAATTTGTCAATTCTGTCAGACTCACTTACGGCAGAAGTTAGCATTATGCAATTTTCCGTATCTTCGTTTCCCCAGCGTTTATCTGTAACAATACCGAGATTTTGAACAGGTTTGCCTTCAGAGTTTTTCTGTGAATATTTAACTCCTGCAAAATGCGCAGCACCCATTACACCTGTTGTGCCGCAACCGTGAACAATTTTTTTCCCGCTTAGCATAAGTCCTTTTACAACATTAGAGCATAAATCCATGTAATTCATTATTTTATCCGATGCTCTTGAGCTCCCTAATACTGCAATAGTGTTTTTCTTTGAGGATTCTGTTTTGTATATCTGCGGAATGTTCTTTGGAATATATCCCCGAAATGTTATTTGCATAGTTCGATTATATTATAAAAGAATTGTTTAGATTGTAAAAATTATTTCACATTTAATGACAAATTTTTATGATTTATATATTATAGTAGTATAAAAGGGAATAAAGGAGTTTGGGCTAAATGGCTAACAAAAAGATAGAAACGGTTAATCCGATGCAGAGCAGTTTGTCTACCGAAGACGATGTGTTTATGTCACTTTCAACATCAGCACTTCTTGCTCGCAGTGCTGTCCCGTATTCACACAGAAGAATTGCTGATAACTATGTAATAATCAAACGCGTTTATCGTTTTCAGGCTGTTCAAAGCAGAATATCTAATGCTGAGCTTCAGCTTCTTAAAAAATATGATTTTAATACTCTTGAATTCTCAACAATTAAACAGGTTAATGAAGAGCTTTCATATCTTAAAAAATGGTCAACATCAAGTAATGAACTTCTTAGAAAAGATGCCGACCAGCTGCTTCAAATCAGATGTAAAGAGCTTAAGTATATAGTCGCAAGCCGATATTCAACTGTAACAAACGAACTTTATAACGGTTATAAGGCTTTAGAAAGATATTTTGAAGAAATCTCTAAATTTTATTCGCCGATTTGTTAAAATTTCTTAATATTTAGGCAAATTTCAGCATTCAATGGTTTTATACCAATTGAAAGGTTGTAGTATGCAAATTTTTTCGGCAAATATAACTAATAATAACAATGTATTCGGACATAATAACCCCTGGGCTGACAGTCCTTATAAACGCAATCAACAGGTGTTAGTAGGTCTTACTACTGCAGCCGGAGTGTTTGCAGGTATGGCATGCCATGCAAAATATAAAGGATATTCGCTTAATCCAACAAAAATGTTTAAAAATATTAAAAATTCATATTGGGGAAAAGTTGAATTTGATGATAAACCCGTTATTATTATTGGTGCAGGTTCATGCTTAGGCGGTTTAACCGGCGGGTACTTAATAGATAAGGACAAAGAAAACCGTAAAGCAAAAATGAGAGAAACATTGTTACAAATGACTAATATCTCTCTGCCAATTATTTTTACGACAAGGTTGGCAAAATGGGGTCAGAATTTAGGAAACAAATACTGGGATAAAAACCGTCCAAAAGAGTTACATACTTTTAGAACGAAAGTTCCGCAAGGAATATTTGCTATGGCAGGCTTAATTGCCGGAGTATTTACGGCTAATGTAGTAGCAAATAAGATTAATGAACATTTATTCCGTCAAGGAAAAGGCAGACCTGTTCAAGCAAGTGATTTTTCTGCCCATTTGGATGATATTTGTGTAGCGGCAAGGCAGGTAAGTAATTCTAAAATAACCGATTATATACAAAAATTAGTGCCGATTGCATTAATGGTTGCGGGTAATGAAGTTGGCAATACAACCGTAGCTAATGCTGATTCATAGAAATATAAAAATTTTCATTATAAAGCGGTAAAATTATGTTCAATTTTACCGCTTATAAAAATTATTGTACCCCTTGTCTTTTCCCAAAATATAAACTATGCAAGCCCTAAAGCTTTTCTATACCAAGAAAAAGACTCTAATTCTGAACCATTAAACGTTGTTTTTACCTGCTGTTTTCTCAGGTAATTTTCGAATTCATCATTAAATGTTGATTTAACTGTTTTTGATTCGTTAGAGACGATTTTCATGTTTTCCTTCTCCTATGTTAATAACACACAATAAATATATAAAATTTGATCTGTTTACAGTTAATAATCTACATTTTATGTTTAAATTCTAGCATGATATTACATGCCGGGCAATAATATTGTTAAGAAATATAACTAAATTTGACAAAAATCATTCTCAAGAGTAATTACTCTACTAGTTATATAGAATAATCAGATGATGATTTTCTGCTCATAATTATTATAATAATTATTATGAAAAGAACTTTTAGTTTATTGTTAGTAATATTTCTTATGATGTTTAATTATGTATTTGCATCTGATAACTTGACACTAACAGCCGGTGTCTGTGTTAATGATGTACCAAAAACATTTTTTGGCAGTTGGAGAGTCACAGCAAAACTTGAAGATTCTAACAGTTATGGTACATTTAAGCCGCAAAGTGTCGATTTGTGGACATTATCAAGAACGGGTGATATAATTTATCTGTCAAATCCGTTTACTGGTGCAAATGCGGATATCACTGTTAAGGCTGTTGAGGGTAATCTTGTAGTTTTTTCCAAAAAAGCACCTTATGATAATAAAATGCTTACTGATACTGTATCAATAAGACTTGAAAAGAATAGTTTTACCGGTATTAATACACTTACGCTTGAGTCATATTCCCTTGTTGACGGTCATGTTATTAAAACTGAGACAGCGCGGTATATAATTAAAGGCGAAAAAATTTCAGGTGAAAATATTATAGAATAATTACTATATTGGAGGGAGCTGTGGAATCTAAAGAGAACTTTTGCAAATCATATTCACAATACGGTGAAGATTTAATGCTAAAGACAATTTTTGCTCACATATTTAATATGGATTTAAAAAATCTTAAATACGTTGATATAGGTGCAAATTTTCCTATTACTATAAGTAATACTTTTAATTTATATGAAAATGGTGGCAGCGGGGTATTAGTTGAACCTAATCCGTCTTTTTTGCCTTTGTATAACGTCGAAAGACCGAGAGATATTGTAATTAGTGCAGGTATTAAATTTAAAGATGGTATTGATGAGGCGTTATATTATGACTTTGGTTATAATGCCATTGGGTTAAACACATTTTCTGAAGAAAGAAAAATACAGGTCGAAAAACTACATAAGTTAGTTAAGACACGAAAAATACCTCTTGTTGATATTAATGAAGTTTTTTCAAAAATGGAATATATTGATTTTGTATCATTGGATGTTGAGGGCGTTGAACTTGAAATATTAAAAACAATTGACTTCAGTAATGAAAAATTAAGGCCGAAACTTTTCTGTGTAGAGGCTAATAAAACTGAAATAGAGTGCGGATATAAATCCGAAGTTACCTTATTTATGAATAATAATGATTATATTATGGTAGCAGATAATTTTACTAATGTATTTTATGCAGATTTAAGACAAATTAAGGCTAATCCCAATTTTCCTATATATCATAACGGCAAACTTTTTGATTAGCTTTACTTTACAATTATTATTAAAAATTGTAAAATATAAAGGTTAATTAGATAAAAAGAGAGGATTATATATGAAGTTTCATATGCAGGTGTTGATTGCACTTGGTCTTGGTTTAAAACGAAATTGGCATATTTTTGCAGGTTTGTTATTAGGTATTTTGGTTGGTGTCTGGATGCATCATCATCCTAATATGCTTTTAATGAATACATTAACATTTATTGGTCAGGTATTTATAAGATTAATCCAGATGGTAGTTATTCCGCTTATTATATCTGCGATTGTAATAGGTATAACAAGTGTAGGTGACAGTAAACAATTGGGCAAACTTGGTACCAAAATGGTACTTTACTACACTATAATTACCGTTGCAGCTGTTTCTATCGGTGCGGCTTTGGCTCTGATGATGCAACCTGGCTTAGGTGCTTCTCATTATATCACTGCGGATATTGCCAGTGATATTCAGGCTAAAGTTGCTGCTACAATTGATTCACAAAAAGGTAATCTGCTTAATATTATACTTGGTTTTATACCAAAAAATCCTCTATCATCAATTGCAAGCGGTGATATGGTTCCGATTATTGTATTCGCACTTATGTTTTCAATTGCTCTTGCAAAAGTAGGTGATGTAAACAGACCGTTTGTTAGTTTCTTTGAATCAGTTTTTGCAGCTACAATGAAAATTACTGACTGGATTATGAGTTTTGCAGCTCCCGGTGTTTTTGCTCTAACTGCAGTTGCAGTGTCCTCTTTTGGTGTTGATATTTTTGCAAGTATTTCAAAATATTTGGGTGTTCTGGCAATTGGTTTTTGTATTCAGTTGTTTATTGTATATCCTATATTCTTAAAAATATTTTCAAAGGTCCCTGTAATGATGTTATATGCAGCAATTGCTGAAGCAATGATGGTTGCATTCGGTACAGCAAGTTCTTCTGCAACATTACCGTTAACAATAGCTTGCTGTGAAAAGAGAGGCATATCTCATAAAGTATCTAGCTTTGTACTTCCATTAGGTGCAACCCTTAATATGGATGGAACTGCTATGCTCCAGACTGTCGCGGTAATATTCCTGGCTCAAGCATATGGAGTAGCTTTATCTCCGTTTCTCATTGTACAGATTGCTATTTTGGCTATGATTGCATCTTCAACTTGTGCAGGAATCCCAGGTGCAGGTTTAATTACTATTGCTCTTGTTCTTAATGGTATGGGATTGAGTCCTGAACAGCTTGTTGCAGGTTTTGCGTTCTTATTTACAATAGAAAGAATTACGGATATGATGAGAACGCTCTTAAACGTAACCTCAGATGCTGTTGTTTGTGCAGCTATTGCTGATAATGAAAATGAAATCAATTACGACCTACTTAATAATCCGGAAGAATATGGTGATATTATCAATTAATAAATGTTATTAATATTAAAATAATATAAAATGTCGGCTTCAGCCGGCATTTTTATTGTATAATAATATTAATTACGGAGGAGAGATTATGGAAAAGAATATTGATTGGAGCAGCCTTGGTTTTGGATATATGAAAACGGATTTTAGGTATGTTTCAAATTATAAAAACGGTAAATGGGATGAAGGTCAGATTATAACTGATGAAAACGTTGTTGTAAATGAAAGTGCGTGCGTTTTACAATATGCTCAGACTTGTTTTGAGGGTTTAAAGGCATACAGAACAAAAGATAATAAAGTAGTTTGTTTCAGACCGGACCTAAATGCAAAACGAATGGAAGATACTGCAAAAAGACTTGAGATGCCTCCATTCCCGGCTGATAAATTTCTTGATGCAGTTAAAAAAGTTGTTAATGCAAATATTGACTGGGTACCTCCTTATGGTTCAGGTGCATCACTGTATATACGTCCTTACATGTTCGGCTCTGATGCTGTTATGGGGGTTAAACCGGCAACTGAATACCAATTCCGTATTTTTGTTTCTCCGGTAGGTCCTTATTTTAAAGGCGGTATTAAACCTATTACTTTAAGAATTCCTGATTTCGACAGAGCTGCTCCGAGAGGAACGGGACACGTAAAAGCCGGATTAAATTATGCTATGAGCTTACATGCTATCGTAGATGCTCATGCAAAAGGATACAATGAGAATATGTATCTTGATTCTAAGACAAGAACAAAAATTGAAGAAACAGGTGGGGCAAATATTATTTTTGTTACTGAAAATAATGAAGTTGTTACACCAAAATCTGATTCTATACTTCCTTCAATAACCAGGCGCTCATTGATGTATGTTGCAGATAAATATCTGGGACTTAAGGCTACTGAGCGAGAAATTTATCTTGAAGAGCTTGGTGATTTTAAAGAATGTGCTTTGTGCGGTACTGCTGCGGTTCTTTCTCCTGTCGGAAAAATCTCTGATCATGGTAAAGATATTATTTTACCATCAGGTTTGGATAAACCGGGTGAAGTTACACAAAAACTTTATGACACACTAAGAGGAATCCAATTAGGTGAAATTAAGGCTCCGGAAGGCTGGATATTTGAGATTAATTAGTTTACTTTTGTTTGAATACAATTATAATAAGATTATGAAATATTTAATAAGTTTATTGATGTTATTGGTGATGAACGTTTGTTTTGCATCAGATGTTCGGCTAAGAGATTATACCGAGTTTGATATTCCTGCAGGATTTCATATTCCTGTTATATCATTGCAGGAGTTTTCAACTGCATATTGTGAAGAAGGTGATAAGGTTAATTTTGAAACAACTTCCGATATTTATTTATATAACAAAAATGTTATCCCTCAAGGAACTAAGCTTACAGGTTACATCGATAAAAAAAATGAACCTATTATCGGAACAAATGCTGCGATGAAAGTATTCATTAACAAAATGTATCTTCCTGACGGATATGAAATTCCTATAAAATCATATATTTATACTGCAAATAACAATCTGATAGGCGGTGAACTTACTCCGCCGGCAACTTATATTAAAATGCCTCATTATCAGAGGTGGGTAATGTTTAGAGCATTTAGCACAACACAATACGTTCCGGGAAACAAAAGACGGATGGGGGAGCATGTTACAATATCTTCCGGTGCTAATTTGATTATTGTTCTGACGGAACCTATTCATTTTACTCATATAGTGCTTAACGATTAACTTTGAACCATAATCCGTATTAATCGTTTTATATGTAGAATAGGTTATAAATTGACAAATAAAGATATGGAAAATAAAATAATATTAAGGGAATAAGTAGGGAGAAAAGCTATGAGATATAAAAATATTTTTGCGACAGTTCTTGTATTATCTGTATTGACGTTAAATTCTGCTATTGCAGGTTCTAATTTTAAATATACCGAACCTGAACCGGTGGTTCCACAAGTTCCGGTTAATAATTCTCAGCAGGTAATGACTTATAATAATAACCAGCCGCTAAGAGGAAGTGTTCTTACTGTTCCTTCAGGTGCTACATTCCCTGCAACACTCACATCAGGTATTTCATCTGCTAATGCAACTGTCGGACAGAGTGTTTATATGATGCTTGGTAAAGATTTTTATTATGGTGATAAGCTTGTTGCACCTGCTGGCAGCTCGGTAGTCGGTAATGTTATTGAAGTTGTTCATGCTAAACACGGAAGTCTTAATGGTAAGTTAACAATAAGATTTTCTCAAATAGTGACGACTTCCGGTACACAAATTCCTATTTCAGCTGTAATAAAAACAGATGATAACTCAGGAGTTCTTGTCGGCGGAACCAAAACGGATGTTGCTAAAGAATATACAAAAGATGTAGCAATAGGTACTGCTGCCGGTGCTCTCTCAGGAGTTGTTTTCGGAGCTCTGGCCGGTGGTAGTATCGGAAGAGCTGCTGCATTAGGTACTGCTGTTGGTGCAGGTGGTGGGTTAGTAAAATCTGCTATAGACAAGGGTAATGATGTTGAAATTCCTGCAAATGCAACAGTTGAGCTATATTTAACACAACCTATTACTGTTACATCTTCTCATTATAGTTTTGAAAATTAATATGATTGGCTAAAGTTAAATATTAGATACACGGATAATTTATTTTGTTTTATAATAAATATATTCTTAGGGAGCGATAGAGGAAAATTTATTAGATTTGGTAGAGAGATATAAGTTGTGTCGATTTTAGAGAGAAGAAAATTTTTATATGAAGATGATGACAACGGTAAGGAATATAAACTTCCAAAGCTTGTTACAAACAAGCCGGAAGTTATACCGATACAAAGGTCATTTGTTATATCAACAGCGTTACATCCCGGTGTGATTTTGTTAATATGGCTCATTACAACAGCACTTGCGTTGCTCGGTATTCATTTATTTACTTTTAAGAAACCTGACGCAAAACTTAAAAAAGATATTGAATTTGTTTTGGTTGACAAAGAAGCCATGCCAAAAAATATGAACACAAAATATCGTGCAGATATAAACTCAAGAACCGGTGGAATTAATGATCCTAAACGTAAAGTTTCAATGCCGTCACCAGCTCCTAAGAAGGTGACCAAACCTTCGCAAGCAGCTGCAAGTGCAAATAAAATTATAAAAAAACAGCAGCAGGCTGCTCAGCAAAAAGCTGTGCAACAAAAACCGAAGGTTCAGCAAACACCTGTTAAATCACCTCAACCATCGACTGCTAGTAAACCGTCGCCTGCCAAGCCTGCTCCACCTACTGCAAGACCGAGTGCTAAGCCGACTTCTTCACCGGCACCTGTTGATAAACCGTCAACTGCATTTACTATTCCAAAACCATCAAATGCACCAAGCGGAAAAACATTAGCAACCGGTCCGATTGGCGGTACTTCAGCTCCGACAGGAGCATCAAAAGGCGGTACTGGAAGCGGAGCACCAACGGGTTCCAGGAGCGGTGCTCCGGCGCCATCTCTTTCTCCTGGTGTTAATCACGGAGCTGGTTCATTAGGTCGTTCTGGGAGTAATGCCGGTGGTACCGGAAATATTGGCAACCCAGGTGGCGGAGGAGGTGCACCAGGTATCGATACACTCAGAGAACCTGATTTTGGTCCTTATATGAGAGAGCTCCAAAAAAGAATTAAAATGAATTGGGATCCGCCTAAAGGAAACGAATCAAAACGAGTTGTTTTATTGTTTAAAATAGCAAAAGACGGTAGATTACTATCCTGTCGTGTAAATAAGTCATCTGGGCTTCCTTCTGCGGACCAGGCTGCACTAAAAGCTGTTGAACTTACCGCACCATTTAGGCCGCTGCCGGCTGATTTCAAAGGGCAAAGTATAGACATACAGTTTACGTTTGATTATAACGTATTTAATGCGTCTAGGTATTAGTAAGTTATGAAAGGTTTTAATTATGAATAAAGTAAAAGTTTTATTATTTTTAGTAATGTTAATGTTTGCAGTAACTTGTTTTACTGATACCTGTTGTATGGCAGTACAAAAAACAGTTCGTTTAACATATGAACAACTAACTCAGCGTTATCCGAGCATGGTTGATTATACAATTCAAGCAAGAAGAAAGATTAAAAATAACTGGTATCCGCCGGTTGCTTCCTTTGAAAATTCTGCAATAATTATCTTAACTATTGATAAAGAAGGAAATCTTACTAACTGCTATCTCTCAGAGCCTTCTCCTGACGAAGGATTTAATAATTCTCTGATAGAAGCTGCAAAGAAAGCAAAATTCGGACCGCTTCCGAGTGATGTAAAAGAAGAAAGCGTTGATATTGACATGTTATTCAATATGCAAAGAAAAACAATTTCTAAATAAAATATTGTATTTAAATTAGAAAAGGGGAATAAATTATGGAATTATTGTTACACTCAATCCAGTTAGACTGGCCGGTATTATTACCGATTTTAATCTGTTCAATTTTAACTATTATGGTTGCAATTGACAGAGCTGCTTTTTATAAAGCAAACAAAAGAAATGTTATTGAGTTCATTCCGAGATTACAAAAAGAGCTCACAAGGAACAACCTTATGGGTGCTCAAAATCTTGCTGTTCAGTGCGGTGGTATTATTGGCGAAGTCACTGAAGAAGCCGTAAGAATTCTTTCAGAACAGAAAAAAGGTTTTTCACGTTCTTTTGATATTGCATCTGCACTTGCTACAAGAAAACTTGAACACAGACTGACAATTCTTGGTACAATAGGTGGTGTTGCACCGTTCTTAGGTTTGTTTGGTACTGTTGTCAGAATTCTTTATACGTTCCAAGACTTGGCTTCACAAGGTAACCAGTCTGCTGCTGTTGCCATGGGTATCGGTTCCGCACTTATTGCTACAGCTTTCGGTCTTGGTGTCGCAATTGTTGCAGTAATTTGTTATAACTCATTCCAGTCTATTGTAAAAAGATTTGAGGATGACTTCCAATTAATTAAATTGCTATTCCTTAGCTTTGTTGATTCTGAAGAAGAAATTAAAGTTAAGTCTGGTTCATCTACCGTTGCGTTATAATTTAAGGGTTTAAAAATGGCATTAAAATCAGGTAAAAAAGCTATATTTTCAGAAATTAACATAACACCGTTAACTGACATTTTCTTGGTGCTGTTAATTATAATGATGGTTGTTGCACCTACATTTCAGTCAATGGATAATGCAATCTCAGTTCCTGAAGTTAACAGCGGTACTGCTATTGAACAAGGCAAGGTTACTGTTTCTGTTACGAAGGACGGTACTATATATGTTGACGGTACCAAAACTGCAATGAGTTCTTTAGCTCGTGAACTTGAACGTTTAAAAACAGATTCAGAGAATGCTGAAGTCGTTGTTAAAGCTGATGAAAAAGTAAAAAGCTCAGTTATTATGGAAATAATGGATTCTGCGCAGGATGCTCATTATAAAAAGCTGATTGTTGCCGGAGAACCGTTAAGTAAAAAAGAGCAAAAAGAACTAGAAAAAGTTATTAATGAGCCTACTCTTGACGGTGCATCTACGAGTATTCCGGCTGACAACTATGATAATTGGGAATAGGAGTAAAACATATGCGTGACAGCTTTAATGAAATAAATATTACACCGCTTACTGATATATTTTTGGTACTTTTGATTATAATGATGGTAATTGCGCCAATGCTCGACCAACAGGGTTTAAACCTGGCTGTACCAGAGATAGTTGATAAACAGTCTGTTTTAAAAGACCCTAAGATTATGAACTTTAGTGTAACAAATGACAATAAGTATTACTTTAATAATACAGAAATTCTTGCAGCAGATTTAGAACAGACAGTTTCTGATAATTCAAAAGACTATCCTGACGGACTTCTTATTCAGGTAGGTGATGATGCAGAACACGGCGCTGTGGTAAAACTTATGGATAGCGCAAGAAATGCAGGTGTAACAAGCATCTCTTTGTCACGATAATTTAATTTCTATTAATATTTATCCTTTTGTTAAGTTTTGTAAAGATCTTATCCTATATTGAAATTGATACTTATATACATACTTTATATATATAAGTAATGTAAGATAGGATATTAAAAAAGATGTCAGTCGTAAACACTACATACAATTTTAACCAACCAAATATGAACTTCGGACAGGCCCTTTTATACGGAGCATTCGGTTCATTGACTGGTGGAATGGGCTGCTTCGGTAGTGGCTACGGTTTTGGTGGTTATGGTATGGGGATGGGCGGCAGCCTTTTCTCTATGCCGGGAATTGGTCTTGGCGGATACGGTTACGGCTGTGGCTTCGGTGGATACGGAATGGGGTGCTATTCTGATTCATTTATGGGAATGCAAGTTGGAGCCTCTATTGTACAATCTACTTTATATTGTGTTTCAAGAGCACTTGAAGGCAGAGGCGGAAACGGTAATGGTAAATCTACATCTTCAAAATTATCAGAAGTTATAAGTTCAGCAAAAAAATATTTTGAAACATTGGAAATATCATCAATATCAGCCTTTAATGAAACAAAAAAAGCCAGTGAATATACTTCTGTAAAAAGTGCTGCAAGTAATGTTGAAAAAGCTGAATCTAGTATAAATGCAAGACTCGATGCTATACCGGCAGAAATTACTCAATTGGAATGTAATCCTAAATATAATAAAGGTGTTGAACCTACATCAAGTAATTTCCCAAAGCAGGTAGATGCTAACGGACAAGAAGAATCTGCTGCTACATATGAAGCACGTTTAACACAAGCTAAAAAAGATTATAAAGAAATTAAAGATAAAATTGACGCACTTAAAAAAGAAGAGACTCAGCTAAAAGAAAAAACAGACAATAGCAATAAATTAGTAAAAGCATATAATGATGCTGTTTCTGAAAAAGAAGCTGCAGAAAAAGCTGTTAATGCTGCAATAGAGGCAATGAAACCATTAAAAAAAGAATATGATGAATTAATTGCACAGGAAAAAGCAGAAACTGAAGCGAAAGTATATGACGACGCTGACGGCAACTGGTTAAACAGAGCAAGTAAATCCAGTGTTCAAGAATATAAAGGTGGTTCTTGCACTAAATCACAAGTAAGAAAAGCATTTAATTTATTCATCGAAGCTAAAAACTCAGGTAAAACTTCTGATGCTAGAAATTGGGCTAATAAAATAAAGTTAATGCATGAAAATAATGAAGATTTATTCGACAACAACTTTGCAACAGCATACGATCAAGTTGAAGATTGGCTTTTAAATAACTAAAATTTTCCCCTAAATAATTACCCCATCTTACATCTTAAAAGTTTTATACCGGTTTCTATCCGGTATTTTTTTTATAAAATAATAATTCTCTTGACACTAAACTTTGTTCTTGTTAGCATAATAGTTGTGGTTAATCCGCAAGCCGAAATAAAGGTTTATTGATAATTTAATAATATAAGTTTATAAATTTGCGCTTGTAGCTCAGCAGGTAGAGCACTCCCCTTTTAAGGGATAGGTCGCGCGTTCGAATCGCGCCAAGCGCAAAATAAAAAGGACAATCGAAAGGTTGTCCTTTTTATTTTGCTTTTTGCCATGAGAGAATAGTAATTGCGTTCGAGCGCGAGTGAGCAGAGTGCGAAGGACTTTTGCAAAAATAACGAAGTAAATTATTGCAAAATCCGAAGACACGTTTAATGCGAACGAGCAAGACAATCGCGCCAAGCGCAAATTTTTTGTGCATATTTGCAAGAAATAACAAAAATTGCGTTCAAGCGTAAGCTAGCAGAGTGCTAATATATGCTACTCTTCATTTTGATTTTAATAATTCTCTTTCGACCTTTAATGTATCGGCAGAGTTATGCGGGTTTACCAAATAAATATATTTATTATCACTTTTAGTTATTGCATACGCATGTCTGCCTATTAAATTAACTTCTGATTGTTTTTCTTCACCTAATACTGCTGCTTTAACATTTGGATTACTGCCAAATGATAATGTATAAACAAGATTTTCATTGTTGTAATCATCTTTAGTAATGTCTGGAGTTCTATTTAAGTATCCATTTCCAAATAATATGTTATATGCAAAACTTTCATAATCACCATTAATATCTGCACGTGAATAATCAGGATTACCATCTTCTGTCAATTCATATGAATATTCTTTCATATATTTATCTACTGCAATTTCAATAGCTCTCATATCAGGATCACCACTTGCAAGGTGATTAGCTTTTTCAATCTCTTCAGCTGATATTACATATGTTTTATCAACTCCCTTTAGATTTACAGTAACGTTGCCGTTATTATCAACAGAAAGCATGTTATTTATATAATCTAAACCTTTTTGGTTTTTATTACTTGATGATAAAACTGATGCAATGAGCCAGCAGTCACCTGTTCTTTCTTGTTTAATATTACTAATGTCAATTGCTCCATCAGGTTTTCCTGTTATTGTACTGGTTTGCCCTGCTTCACATCTGTTTAAAAGTCGGGTAAAATCTACACCTAATTTAGTTTTGCTGTCTTTGTTTGCTTTTATATCATCAGCGATATCTTGAGAATATCCGCCATTTTCGTTTATATTCTGAATCATTGCATCACTGAATTTAGAAATATACTCATCTGCATCATCTCCAATGATGTATGTCAGTTTTGTATATAAATTTTCTGATATATCTGTAAATGTTGCATTGCCACTTGGATTATATATATTACTTAAAACAAATTGTACATTATCCTTATTAACATTATTTAATGCATTCTTTAACATCTCGATATCATTATTTTTTAACGCAAACTGTAATTCATAACCAATGCCGGTACCTTCATAATAATAGTCATTGGTCAGAGTTACAGGTATTGAATCTTTGTAAGCTGTGGTGATGTGTGTTAATAATTCCTTTTGCTTTTCATAACTAAGTCCCATCTTATCATCGATAATGTCTTGAATAAGATCTCGTCCAGTTACTTGTGTATAATTATATAGAACATCAGAAACAGTATTCGTTGCAATGCCATTTAATATATATTTTTCAATTTCATCTGTTTTTTGCAAGAATCCTATTCCACTTTCGCGGGCATTTATTCTTCTGTTTATTTCGTTAATCAACTTGTCAGATAAATAATTCTTATCATTTGTTACAAAAAATACGTTATTTTCTTTGTCTTTTGTATATGTAGTTTCTTTGCATAAAATTCCATTAGAGTAAATTTGAGCAACATAAGCCGTGTTATCATTATTCCAGGTTTCTTTCCTGATAAGATCCCCGTTATTGTTAAAATCTTCTGTCGTATTTAGTATGCATTTATTTTTATCGTTATTAAATGTTGTTCTTTGTGTAAATTGTCCGTTTTGGTGATTTAATTGTGTCAGAACCCCGTTATGTTCAAAGGCCACCATTTGCAATTTCTCACCGGAATAACTTGTAGTATTTGCACAGGATAAAATAAATTTTCCGTCGGATTTTCTTTTTACTGTAATATAATCTCTGTTATTATTAATGTCTATTGTATATTCTGAAGAAGGAAATTTTGATTTAAGTTTATCAAGCGTTAATTCGTTAAAATCAACATCACCGTTTGCATTATAAGGAATATTTGGATATTCTGACTGTAAGTTTATCCCTCTTGATGATGGCGTGCTGTTATTTGCAATTTTTTGTGGGATTATTGTTTCGACTTTTTGTGTATTATGTTGCTCCGGTAATTTTCCGTTGAAGCGATTTATTACATTAAGAATTTTATTCCATAATGCATCAGATATGTTGACTGTTGTTTCTTTAGCAACAAAAAAAGCATTTTTATCTTTTAAATTTGTACTTCCTGTATAAATATTCTTTAGATTTTCATCATCTTTTATGGTATCCATTATTTCTTGCCAAATTGAAATGTCAAAATTCTTGACAGAAATATTTTCTTCAAGAAGTCTTTGCTTTATTGCTCCTGTTATTCCTAATTTGCCAATATGTATTAAATTGCCGAACGCCATAACAAATTTTATCCTTGGTATGTATATCGGCAAATTTTATAATAACTTTAATAATTTTTATAAATTGTTACAAATATTAATCATTATAAATTTAGTTTAAAAAATTTACTGGCAACAAATTTAATGAGTTTTTTTCCACTCTTTAATTTGCTGTAATTTAGCTTTGTATTTCGCTTCAAGTCCTTGTTCCGTCGGAATATAATATTCTCTGTCTTTTAATGAATCAGGAAGACACTGCATACTTGTCATTTTTTCATCATAGTCGTGTGCGTACTTGTACCCTTTACCGTATTCAAGCTCTTTCATTAATTTTGTCGGTGCATTTCTAATCTGAAGCGGTACCGGTTCTGCAACATGTTCTCTTGCGTCTTTGCGTGCCATTATGTATGCAACATCCATTGCGTTTGATTTTGGCGCCATTGACATATAAACAACCGCCTGAGTCAAATGTACGCTGCACTCGGGCATACCTATAAAATGACAGGCATGATAAGCTGCAACTGCTATTTCTAAAGCGTGCGGGTCGGCAAGGCCTATATCTTCACTTGCAAATCTTGTAACACGACGTGCAATATAAATCGGGTCTTCGCCGCCTTCAAGCATTCTTGCAAGCCAATAAACCGCAGCATCCGGGTCAGAGTTTCTCATTGATTTATGCAGGGCTGATATTATGTTATAGTGTTCTTCCCCGTTTTTGTCATACAGAAGTGATTTTTTTGATATGCACTGTTCCAAAGTTTCTTTAGTTATCGTTATTTTACCGTTTTTATCTACGTCACCATTTAAAACCACCATTTCTAAAGTAAGAAGTGCTGTTCTTGCATCTCCGTTAGCAAATTGAGCTATTATTCTAAGAAAATCATCCTCAATCTCAACTTCTTCGTTTCCAAATCCTCTTTCGTCGGTCATAGCTCGTTTAAGCAGCGTTACTAAATCATCTGTTTCAAGCGGTTTAAATACAAATACTTTGCATCTTGATAAAAGTGCTGAGTTAATCTCAAATGATGGATTTTCTGTTGTTGCGCCAATTAAAATAATGCTCCCTTTTTCAACAAAAGGTAGAAATGCATCCTGTTGTGCCTTGTTAAATCTGTGTATTTCATCAACAAAAACAATTGTTTTATGCCCTAATTTACGGTTGTTTTCAGCTTCTGACATAACTGCTTTAATTTCTTTTATACCGCTTGTTACAGCCGAAAAGTCTATAAATTCAGAGTTAGTTTTATTTGCAATAATTCTTGCAAGAGTCGTTTTTCCAATTCCCGGATTTCCCCAGAATATAATTGATGAAATATTGTCACTTTCAATGAGTTTTCGTAAAATTTTACCTTCACCGACAAGGTGCTGCTGACCAACAAATTCATCAAGATTTCTTGGTCTCAGACGTGATGCTAGCGGCTGATTTTTATTATTATCTTCAAATAACGACTTTTGTTCCATATGCCCACCTGTAAGTATTTTATCACAATTCTGCATAATTTTATATTTTTAAATATCGCTTATTGTGGTATAATCAACTTAATGAGGGGATTTATGATGAAGATTAGAGAGTTTATTCTTAAACATTCGGAGTTTTTTACGGTATTAGGTTTATGTATTTTGTTTTACTTCTTATTTTTCCATAATATCTGGTCTTATGCATTAATGGATGTTGATGAATCAAGATATGTTTCTATGTCGAAAGATATGTTTAACTCAAAAGACTTTATGACCCTGTATCTAAACAAAGAATTTTTCTTTGAAAAACCTCCTCTTTATTTCTGGTCTGAGTGTCTTTCTTTTGCTCTTTGGGGTAAAGTATCTGAGGCTGCGGCACGTTTTCCGGTTGCTCTTTATGGTACTTTAACTTGTATGATTATTTATGCTCTTGGAAGAAAAGTTGTATCAAGATTGTACGGCGTTGTTTCCTCACTGATTTTGGCAACATCATTAGAGTTTCTTATTCTTGCAAAGTTTGCTATCCTTGACATTGTGGTCGCGTCTTGCGTAACATTATCACTATGTTTTGGAATATTTACGTATTACGTTAAAGAGCAAAACAAAAAATACATGTGGTGGCTCTTTTATATTTTTTCCGGTCTTGCTGTTATGGCTAAGGGAATTCCGGGATTTGTAATCCCATTTGGTTCACTGTTCTTTATCTCAATTTACTCAAAGAACTTTAAAAATATATTCAAGCCTCAGTACTTTGTAGTTGGATTTTTCTTATTTTTTGCGATTACTCTTCCGTGGCATATAGCAATGCTGAATATGCATGACCCGTTATTCTTTAATGAATATGTTATGAAACATCATGTCGCAAGATTCTTAGGCTCAGGTGAACTTGGTCGTCAGCAACCGTTTTATTTCTATTTGTTAACTTTGCTTTGGGGATTTTTTCCGTGGATTTTGTCGGTTTTAACTATATTTATAAATAAATTGATCAAGCGTGATTTTAATTTTAAAGGTGAAAATGATACTAACAGATTGATGGTTTTTGCAGGTATAATCTCGATATTTACCCTGCTATTTTTCTCATCATCAAAAACAAAACTGATTACGTATATTTTACCTATTTATCCAGCTCTTGCATTATTAGGTGGATTAATTTGGACCAATTATATTAAAAACGGTGAGTATTTTAAACTTGTAAATAAAACAGTTTATCTTTTAGGCGGAATATTTATTATTGCATCGGTTGCGGCATTGTTTACTCACGTATATCTACCCCAGCAGCTTAACGAGGATATTATGTCTGCAAAACCGCTTTGTATAATATTATTATTTTTTATCGGTCTCTTTTCTGTCATTTTTGCCAAAAATAAAAAATATTCCGGCGTTTTTGCTTCATACATTGTTTTTATGACTTGTTTAAGCGCTTTTGGAACTGGTTTATTCTTTAATATTGATTACAAATTCGGTCAGGATGATTTAATGAGATATGCTCAGATTGCAAAAGAAAATAATAAAACAATCTCTTGTTATAAGTTTACTCATAAATATTCTTTGATATATTATCGTGACGGAGATGATCCAATTGTTTACGGCGGTGATTTCGATGTTGAAGATTTAAAACGCGAACTAGAAAAAGATAATAATTATGTAATTATTAAGAAAAAACAAATTGACGACGAAATTGAAAAACTCAATTATAATATAGTTGAAGAAGGCAGACGGTATTTGCTTCTGGAGGGCAAAAGATGATTGGTTTTATAAGCGAACTTATTTACAGGTTAATATACCCGTTCATTATAATTTTTCATAAACACGGCAATTATTCCGACGAAGCAATCAAGCTAAAAAAGGGGTATGTGGCTACTGAGGGTTTTGACGGCCGAAGGGTCATTATGTTTCACGGTGTTTCTGTCGGTGAGATTAATGCGATTGAAAAACTTATAAAAAAATCCAGGGAATCATTTCCTGATGCTAAAATTGTTGTTACAACAGGAACAAATACAGGTCAGGAAATTGCACATAAAAAACTGGATGGGATTGTCGACTTGGTTACATATTTCCCGTTTGATACGCCTTCATGCGTAAAAAGATTTTTGGATAATATAAAACCTGATATTATTCTTATTGCTGAAACAGAGATATGGCCCAATATTGCGATAGAATGTAAAATGCGTGAGATTAAGCTCTGTATTATTAACGGCAGAATATCTGACAGGACGTATAAATCATACAGAATGTTAAAGTTTTTCTTTAAACCGCTTTTAAACTACTATGCAGGTATTTATACTCAAAGTGGTGAGGATTTGGATAAATTTTTGTCGCTTGGGACAAACCCGGATACGACTAGAAGGATGAATAACCTGAAATTTGATGTTACCGCTCCGGAAGTTGATTTTCAATTTGATAAAGCCGGTAGAGTGTTACTTGCTGCGTCAACCCATTCCGGAGAGGATAAAATAGTTCTTAATGTTTATTCAAAATTAAAATCAATACATAATGATTTAAAACTGATAATCGCCCCAAGACATTTATCAAGAAAAGATGAGGTAGAAACTCTGGTCGGTGAGAGCGGCTATACATATGGCTTTCGTTCAGATGGGACAGATTCAATGTTGGATATTGATATTATGATCCTTGATACAATGGGTGAGCTTGGAAAAATGTTTTATTATGCTGATATTTCTTTTATTGGCGGGAGCTTTAATAAAACCGGCGGACACAACCCTCTTGAATCCATAATATTTTCTAAACCGGTAATATCAGGTCCATCAATACATAATTTTAAAGATATTTATTCAATTATAAAAAATGCAAAAGCAGGATTTGTTGTAAAATCAGAAGAAGAATTTTTCGATATTGCAGGAAAACTCTTAAGTGACAAAGATTTTTATAATAACACAGTTACAGCAGGAAATGATGTGTTTAAATCACAACAGGGAGCTTTAGATTTTGTAATAAATTTATTAGATACATTTGTAACAAATTCTTAATTTTATGTCAATTTTTTATTATAAAAATACTTTATATATATGTAGAAGTAATGTGTATAAGGTGGTAGGTTATGATTTATGATTTTATTTTAAAGTTGTTAGGAATTAAAAATAATAATTCTGAGATAAATAAAAATATTGTGAAAAAATTACATCCTGTTTCAAATCACCATGTAAAATTTTCAACTCCTTCATTTGATTTAAACAGTACAAATGTTGTTCATCCTGAACTAAAAAATAAAAAAGAGATAGAGGATTTGTATTCTGAAATCAGAATTTTGCAGGAAAAAAACAGACAAAAAATTAATAAAAATAAAATCAGTTATAAAATAGAAAAATAATATTTCTTAAAAATAACTTTTTTGCCCCGTATTTTATGTTATAATCCCATTATGTCTAAGTTTATACCACTTCACATTCACACGGAGTATTCATTATTAGACGGCATGATCAGGGTTGGGGATTTAGTAAAGTATGCCGCTGAAAATGAGTTGCCGGGAATTGCTATTACTGACCACGGCGTTATGTATTCAGCAATTGAGTTTTATGAACTGGCTGAAAAATATAAAATAAATCCGCTTATAGGATGTGAGTTTTACGTACATACAGGCGATATAAAAGTTCACGATCCGGCAAATAATCCACTTTATCACCTTATTCTTATCGCAAAAAACGACAAAGGATATAAAAATCTTATAAAACTTGTGTCAACAGCTTGGTGTGAGGGCTTTTATTACAAGCCCAGAATAAATTTTGAGCTTCTTAAAGAATACCATGATGGTTTAATTTGTACTTCGGCTTGTCTTGGCGGTGAAATATTACAGCATTTTCAAAAAGATGAAAAAGATGAAGCATATGAAGTTGCAAAAAAATACAAAGAGCTTTTTTCCGATGATTTTTATATCGAGCTTCAGGACCATAATTTGCCTGAGCAAAAACGTACAAATCCTATGCTTATTAAATTAGCCAGAGATTTGGATATAAAAATGATTATTACAAATGATTCTCATTATCTGAAAAAAGAAGATGCAGATGCTCAGGATACTTTGTTATGCCTTCAGACAAACGCAAATAAAGATGATGAGAAAAGATTTTCATTCCCTAATAATGAGTTTTATGTCAAATCAAAGGAAGAAATGCGCAAGGCATTTTCATGGCTGGATGATGAAATGTTTGAACAATGTTGCGCTAACACTGAAGAAGTATGTAACAAATGCCACGTTGAAATTGAACTTCACAATGCTCCTTTACCGCATTATGACGTTCCTGAAGAGTTTTTATGCAAGTCTGATGACGTTGATGAAACGATTATAAAAAGATTAAAAGTAAAACATAAGACTGAAAAAACAGAAGATGTTATAGAAGAAGCTAAGTATATTAAAGGTATTGAAGACTACCTTGAACACGTAGTTTTTGAAGGATTAAAAAAAAGATATGGCGAGCCTATTCCTGAATCAATTAAGGAACGTGCAAAGTATGAATTAGGGGTTATTAACCAAATGGGTTTCCCTGCCTATTTTATGATTACGTGGGACTTTATTCATTTTGCAAAAACTCATGATATTCCTGTCGGACCAGGCAGAGGTTCTGCAGCAGGTTCTGTTGTAGCTTACGCATTAGAAATTACAGATATTGACCCTATTTATCACAAACTATTGTTTGAAAGATTTTTGAACCCCGAACGTTTTACCATGCCTGATATCGATATAGACTTTTGTATTGACAGGAGAAGTGAGGTTATTGATTACGTTACCCAAAAATACGGTGAAGATAAAGTCTGTCAGATTATTACTTTTTCTACTTATGCACCAAAAGCGGCATTTAAAGGTGTAGGGCGTGTTTTACAGGTACCTTTTGTCGAGAGTAACAGACTCACAGGTTTAATTGAGCCTGCTCTAGATGTTGCTAAGGCAACTAATGAAAAAGCAGAATGGCTAAGAGATATAATTAATACTGAAGGATCATCTGAGTTTAAACAATTATACGAAGAAGATTATCAGATAGAAAACCCTGAGGACAAAAATAATCCAATCAGTTTTAAGCGTTGGGTTGATATGGCAATTGCGATTGAAGGATTAAAGTGCGGAACTGGTACCCACGCTGCAGGTGTTATTATATCTCATGCCCCTCTTGATACTATTCTTCCCGTTCAGCCATCAAAAGACGGTATTGTTCAGACAGGTTATCCAAAGCATGAAGCAACTGAAGTTCTTGACCTTTTAAAAATGGACTTTTTAGGCTTAAGAAACTTAACGATGATTACAAAAACCGTAAAAATGGTTAAGCAATACCGAGGGATTGATGTTGATATTAATCACATTCCACTTGATGACAAACCGACATTTGATATGCTTACAAAAGGTGAAACAATTGGGGTATTCCAGCTTGAATCGCAAGGGATGATGAACCTTGTTAAGCGTCTCAAACCAGACGTTTTTGAAGATTTAGGCGCTTTGGTTGCTCTGTTTAGACCCGGACCGTTAGGTTCAGGTATGGTTGACGACTTTGTTGCAAGAAAACACGGTCAGCAGGAAATTACTTATGCTCACCCTCTTTTAGAACCGGTATTAAAAGATACATATGGAACTATTGTATATCAGGAACAAATTATGCAGGTGTTTCAGGTACTTGCTGATTATTCTCTTGGTCAAGCAGACCAGGTTCGCCGTATGATGGGTAAAAAAGATATTAAAACGATGGAAGAGCAAAGGGGCAAGTTTATTGAAGCATCTGCAAAACACGATATGAAAAAAGAAGATGCGGAAAAACTATTTAACCAAATTCTTGCTTTTGCTTCTTACTGTTTTAACAGGTCCCACTCAGCGGCTTATGCTTTTGTTGCATATCAGACTGCATATCTAAAATGTCATTTTCCGGTTGAATATTTTTCAGCTCTGCTGTCTAGCGTATCAGATAATAAAGATCAAACTCAGCTCTATATTCAAGAGGCTCAAAAATACGGAAGTAATGTATTACCTCCAGATATTAATAAATCATACCTCGAATATGCTCCTGACGGAGATAATATAAGGTTTGGTTTAGCTGCAATTAAAGGTGTTGGTGCTCCCGTTGTTGAAGCTATTATAAATGAAAGAGAAGAAAATGGCGAATTTAAGAGCATATTTGATTTCTGTAAGCGGGTTGATGCAAAATATGTTAATAAAAAATCACTGGAAGGCTTGATAAAATCAGGCGCATTTTCAAATATTGAAAAGAGCCGTAAACAGCTTTTTGAGAATATGGAATACATTCTTGATGTAACGGCTAAAGAAGCCAAAGATAAGGCAATGGGCCAAGTTAGCCTATTTTCTGCTCTTGGGGGAGGAGATGATTTTGCGGATTCTCAATATCAGCTTCAGGGTAGTGATGAGGAATATACCGATAAAGAGTTACAGCTTTTTGAAAAAGAATTTTTAGGCTTTTACCTTACCTCACATCCTCTGTTTTCCATTAGGGATAAAATAAGGTATTTAAGGTCACATGATATTTCCAAACTTGCGGAATTGGATGAAAATACACAGGTGACAATTTGCGGCCTTATTACAAATACAAGACAAATTCCGCAAAAAAGTGATCCGTCAAAGTTTATAAGGTTTGTGACATTAGAAGACCTGACCGGTAGTGCTGATTGTGTTTGTTTCCACAGAAAGCTTCAGGATTATGCTGATATTTTGGTACAGGATGAAAAGGTTATCATTACAGGTAAAGTTCAACACAGAGGAGAAAACTCAATCAGTGTTTTAATTGATAGTGTTAAATCCGTTGATAACTCAAATTTACTTACTGTATCATTAAAAAATGAAGTTAAGTATGAGGAGCTTTGTGCAATCAAAAACATTCTTGCACAACATCATGGTGACGACCCGGTAATGTTCAGACTCCCTTCAACAAACGGTTACTGTACAAGAATAATGACTTCACCAATATTTTGGGTAAGTTCTACTAATGATTTGGTTAATCATTTAAAAAGTGTTTTCCCTAAAGAAATTGATGTAACGGTTCGTTCTTTAGATATGCCCTTAGAAAGTGCAAACGTTTAAACAGAACCGTATGAGCCGATTATATGGAACATTTTGACAAGCGGTTTAATATCTGCAAATGCCATTTGTACTTTATCATCAAGTATATGACCTTCAAAGTCAATATAAAATACGTATTCCCCAAGTTCTTTTTTTGAAGGTCTTGAATCTATGTATGACATGTTAATATTATAAGAATCCAGTATAGTAAGGATTTTACTTAATGCACCCGCTTTGTTTTCGGTAGAAAAAGTAATACTTGTTTTGTCTTTTTTAGTTTGCGGAGCAAGGAACTTTCCTAATAATATAAACCTTGTTTTATTATTTTCTTCGTCATTAATTTTTTCAATAATGATTGGCACATCGTACATTTTTGCGCACTCGGGACTGCCTATTGCCGCAGTAGATTTATCTTTTTCATTTAATGATTTTATTGCGGCAGAAGTTGAAAGTGTTGCTTCTTCTATTAAAGTATCTGGAAAGTTTGCATGTATAAATTGCTTACATTGTGCCAAAGCCTGAGGATGTGAACGAATAACTTTAATATCTTTAATTTTGCCGTGACCAATTAGTGCGTGCTGAACATTCATTGTCGTTTCTGCTATTATTTTAATCCCTTCTTTTTTCAGTGAGGATAAATTATCAAGCGTTTCACGTACAATGCCTTCAATAGAGTTTTCAATTGGTATAACCGCAACAATATCCTCTGAATTTTCGTCTTTTAATGCTTTTATAACAGAAGAAATTGATTTTAAATTTGTACTTACACAATTCAAATTATATGCATTAATAAACTTATCTTTTGCAAAATCGCTGTATGAACCATTTGGTCCTAAAAAGAGTAATTTACGTATTTTTGATATATCTAAAATTTCATTTTCCATTTTATTGCCTTAATATTTTATAGTTTAATTTGTATCGTATGTCTGAATAATTTCTTCATTACTGCCTTTTGGAGCAGGAATTTCTTCTAAATTATTAATATCAGGATAAGATTTTCTTTCAAAATCTATATGTCCAGTCTTATGATTTTCATCAATATTATCTTCTTCTGAAGCGTCATCTTCATCTTCTTCTTCATTTTCACTTTCAGCATCTTCATTATCAGAGGAGTCATTAACGGCATCGTCAGTATTAATAACGGATGATTCTCTGATTGAATGCCCTGTTGGCGGAATATTGTCTGGTTCCGGCAAATAGTCAAAAAATTTAATAATTAATATTGCAAACAAAATGCATACAATAACCAATAATATAATATATTTTTTAGAGTTAAAATAATTATCCATTTTTATTTCCTTTTTTTTTATTTAATTCTACACCAAAGGCAAACATTGCGAAATCGTATTTAACCGGATCATCTTTACTAAATTCTTTAAGTCTTAAAGTAAGCTCTCTTACAGCTGTATAATCGTTACTTTTTCTTGATAATAGTCCCATTTCTCTTGATTGCCTTGCCACATGAACATCAAGCGGTATGTATAAATCTGCCGGTTTCATAAAATCCCAAATCCCGATATCTACAGCAGATTTTCTTACCATCCATCTTAAAAACATGTTCATACGCTTCATTGCACCGCAGTTTTTAGGATTAGGAAGCATGTGATAAAATCCTTGCTTCGCATCCTTAGGAGCTCTTGCATAAAAATAATCAACTACTTTATCCAGAAAATGGTCATATTTTTCTCCGCGGTCTTTCAGGAATGAATATTTAAAAAGCTCTTCTAAGCCCTTTGATTCGTTGTATAATCTGTGTAATATATTAAAGACGGGAATAATATCATAATCTTTTGAAAAACGATATTCTAAACCTTTTAAATTTTTAAAATCACCATTTTTTATAAAATTTGAAATATCATTACCAGCACGTTCATATATATCATTAATCTTGCTTATGAACATTTTTCTGTTTCCGTAAGCAAACAAAGATGCAATAAACCCTGACAGTTCTTTATCTTCTTTGCATTTTCCCCTATGAATAAACTGTACCGGGTCATCTTTTATAAAATTTTCATTTTCGTATTTTTCAGCTAATCTGTCCAGTTCGTTTTTTGTTATCATGACTCTCTGACTCTATTCCAGAACTCTTCCAATATATTATTACATTTTTCTTCTTCTATCCCGCCGTAAATTTTCAATTTTGAGTTGGCAAGTTCAGGTAAATTAATTACGCTGCTTATTGCCCCGTATTGTGTGTTGTAGGAACCGAAGTACAGTGATTTAATTCCTGACTGAATAATTGCCCAGGCACACATAGGACAGGGTTCCAGTGTAACGTACATTTCGCAGTCTGTTAACCTTGATGTACCAAGCTCTTTTTCTGCCTGTTGAATTGCAAGAATCTCAGCATGTGCTGTAACATCATTATTTTTCTCGCGCAAATTATGTGTTGATGCTATGATTTTGCCGTCTTTTTTGATGATACATCCAACGGGAACATCACTAATACATTTTTTGCTCTCTACAATAGCATTTTCCATCAGCAAAAATATACCCTTATATTCATCCTAACCTTTTGCTTCGTCTCCCCAGAATTCGTCGTCATAGTATGCAAGTTCTAATCCGCCAAGGATTACAACATCGCCATTTTTTAGCCCGTAATTTTTAAGTTCTTCAAATACGCCCATACTCTTAAGAATATTTTGAAGTCTTATTACCTGTTCTGTGTTACGGGAATCCGTAACTTTTGCCAGTCTGTTAATTTTTCCGCCATCAATTACAAAAGCGTCTTTGGCAATTTTACTAATTTCAAACGCACTGTCATCATTGTCATAAGCGCCAATATCTTCTTCTATTTGAATATCAAATACGGGTTTTGGTATCTCATCAACTTTTGCCTCAATAAAGTGAAGCAGTTCTTTAACTCCCACTTTTGTAACTGCTGAAATTGCAAATATATCTTTGTTGTAAGCTTTAAATTCTTCTATAAATTTTTCTTTTTCTTCCTGCTGAATTGCATCAATTTTATTTAACACAAGTATCTGATATAAATTCCCAAGATGTTCGGAGTGTTTTTTTAGCTCATTATTAATTATTTTGTAATTTTCGACCGGTTTATCTGCTGTCAAATCTACAATATGAACCAAAAATCTGCATCTTTCAACATGTCTTAAAAATTCATGTCCTAATCCGACACCTTCAGAGGCACCTTCTATAAGCCCTGGGATATCTGCAATTACATAAGAGCCTTCTTCAGATTTTTGTACTACACCTAGATTAGGAACGAGAGTGGTGAACGGATAATCTGCAATTTTCGGCTTAGCGGAACTTACAGCACTAATAAAAGTAGATTTTCCTGCATTTGGCATACCCAATAAGCCTACATCAGCAATAAGCTTTAATTCAAGCTCTAATACTCTTTCAATTCCAGGTTCCCCCGGTTCACAAAATTGCGGAGCTTTTTTCTGTGCAGTTGCAAAACGTGCGTTACCTCTTCCGCCTCTTCCACCTTTTGCTATTAAAATCTTTTGTTCATTTTCTGTAAAATCTGCTATTATATTCCCAGTTTTTGTATCTCTTACCATTGTACCAAGCGGAACTCTGATGAATAAATCTTTTGCTCCTGCTCCGTGCATACCTTTAATTCCGCCATTTTCTCCGGATTTAGCTTTATAAACGGATTTAATTTTGAAGTCAAGAAGCGTAGACATATTTTCATCTGCAACAAAATATATGTCACCACCTCTGCCACCGTCACCTCCGGCAGGCCCGCCTTTATCAACATATTTTTCTCTGCGCCAGGCAACCATACCATTTCCGCCATGTCCAGAGATTACTCTTATTTTTGCTTTATCTAAAAACTTAACCATTCTTTATTATATTTAGCCTCTTTGTATTATAATCTTATTATGAACAAAATTAAAAATACATTATTCAGTAACAAACCTGTTACAATTGACGATAATTCTCTTATTATGGCAATTGAATCCAGCTGTGATGAAACTGCATGTGCTATTGTAAAAGGCGGCAGAAAAGTTTTATCAAACGTTGTTGCATCTCAGATAAAAATTCACGAAGAATATGGTGGTGTTATTCCTGAAATTGCTGCAAGAGAACATCTTGAAGCAGTTAATGTCGTTATAAATGAATCATTTAAACAAGCCGGTGTAAATGGTAATCAAATAGATGCATTTGCTGGAACTGTGGGACCCGGTTTAGTCGGTTGTTTACTAGTAGGTTTGAATGCGGCTAAAACTTTGGCATTAGCGTATGATAAACCTTTTATTGGAATTAATCATCTTAATGCACATTTGGCTGCAAATTTTATTGATACTGATTTGGAACCTCCGTTTATAGCACTTCTTGTAAGCGGTGGTCATACTCAAATTATTAAGGTCAAATCATATTCTGATATGCAGATAATTGGTGAAACTATTGATGATGCAGTTGGTGAAGCTTATGACAAGGTTGCCCGTCTTATCGGATTACCTTATCCCGGCGGTCCTAAACTGGATAAATTGGCACAAGAGGGAAATCCTTTTGCATTTAAGCTTCCTGAGTCAAAAGTAGGTGAGTATGATTTTAGCTTTTCAGGGCTTAAAACAGCAGCACTGAGATTAGTAAAAAGTTTTGATGGGAAAGAGCTCCCTTTAATAGATATTTGTGCAAGTTTTCAGGAAACTGTTTCTGCAACTCTGTATAAAAAAGTAAAGCACGCACTAGAAGAAACAGGATATAATCAAGTTGTTTTGGCTGGAGGAGTTGCCGCAAACAGTGAAATCAGAAAGAAAATATTCAGTCTTTCTGAGCTAGGATATAAAGTTTTTGCTCCACAGATGAAATACTGTACGGATAATGCATCTATGGTTGCTTCTGCTGCATTCTTTTTTGAGAATACATTTGATAATATTGATGTTGAAGTATTTTCAAGAGTGCGTTAAATAACGGTTGGGAGCTTATTCAGATTATAGAAAATTTTTGCATTCTCAACAAATTTTTCCGGGTTTGAGCTTACGTAGAAGTATTCTGCTCCCTTAGTATTTGTACTGTTTAGCATATTTAACGTATTCAAATCGTGTTTTACATATTTAACAAAGATTTCAGCAGGGTCTATAAATATATCTTTAGGTGCATATTTAACAAACTCATCCATTAAATAAGGATAGTGTGTGCACCCTAAAATGATTTTATCAGGTTTAAAATCAAGCATCTCTTCCAGTTCATATTTTATTTGTTGTCTTTCTGCATCATTATTTGTTCCGACGCCTTCAACAATTCCTACCCAGTTTTTACTTGCAAGCTCTTTTACCTGAATATTTGAGTTATATTTTTTCAGTTCTTCCGAGTATTTACCTGATTTTACTGTTGCTTCTGTTGCAAAAACACCTATTCGTTTATAGTTGTTTACTGCAATAGCTTTTGCACATGTTTGAATGATAGGATAAATAGGAAAAGGGTAAATATCTTTAATAGTTTCATATGCTTGAGCCGAAGATGTATTGCAGGCTATAACGACTGCTTTAACTCCTTTATTCTGCATAAAATCTAGAATGTTACGAGCATATTTGATAAGTTCTTCTTTAGTTTTGTTGCCATATGGTAAATGAATTGTATCACCAAAATAAATTATATTTTCATATGGTAATAGCTCCCGAAAACGAGCCAAAACAGAAAGTCCACCGACTCCCGAGTCAAAAAATCCTATTGGTAATGTGTTGTTTATATTCTGCGTCATATTACTTTATTTGTTATTCTTTAGATATTCAATTATACCCTCAGCAATAGCTTTTGCTGTTGCATCTTTACGTTTTTCAGTTACAAGCTCAGCTCTTTCATCAGGATTTGATAAAAATCCAGTTTCTACAAGAACAGCCGGTACGTCTGTGTGATTAATTACATAGAATTTTGATTTAATAATACCTCTGTCTTTTGAGTCAATATTTTTGACAAGGTGCTTCTGAATGGTTTCTGCAAGCTCCTTGCTTTCTTCGTGATAATAATGTGTTTCCAATCCTGATGGTTCTGTTGCAACAGCAGAGTTAACGTGTATGCTTACAAATATCTCAGGATTTTCAGCCTCTGTATAATCACATCTGTCCTGAAGCCCAAGATAAATATCGTCTGTTCTTGTCATAGCATATCTATATCCCTTAGACTTTAGTATAGACGCTACTCTCTGTGCAAGATCAAGTGTTATGTCCTTTTCATTTATTCCTTCTCTAATCGCACCATAGTCTGTTCCACCGTGACCAGGGTCAAGAACTACTTTGTTTTTTATAGGAGGCCTTTTAGGTTTGGCTGCCGTTTCTGTATCAGTTGTGGATTCGGTAGCTTTTGTTTCTTTTGCAACGGTTAAAGTTAATCTCATTGCTTTACCGTCAACACTTTGGGCAATTTGTATAAGATCATCCTTTTTGATCTTCATATCAGCTTTAATACCAATTTGAGGCAATAAAGACAGAGTGAGCGACTTATACAGAGTACCGTTTAGTGTTTTAATCATATCAGGTTCATTGTAACTTTTGACATTAAATAAGTATAAAGTTAAAGAATTATCATTACGCACAATTGAATGTACAACAGGCTGAGTAAATGATAATATTAACTCAGATTTTTTGCCTGAAAGTTTTTTTACATAGGCCTTTTGAATATTTGAAACAGAAGAAACCAACGAGGTATGATTAAGTTTATTTGCATTTATAAGCATTAGTGATTGTGAATCTGATGAATATATAGGAATGTACATTTCAGGTTTGTCTGTTGTTACTACAATCCTTGCTGTACTTGAATCAAATTGTCCTATTTTTGCCGTATCTCTGCAACTTCCATCAGGGCAAAGGTTAATCTCATTATTTCTTATTTTTTTATCGACATATGTGTTAGGCATATCAAGTACTACCCTTTTGGGAGAATCCAGCATAAATACCTTAGACACGGTCATTTGACCAAGACCGCTTACAAGCAAACCGCCATTTTTTTGATAATATCCGTTTATAAAATATTTTGTTCTCAGTTTTAAGTCAGATGAAATATCAATAGACACAACCGAATCATATGTTTTGCCGTCAGAATTATTTAATGTTGAGTTTGTAAATGCTTTCTGTATATCATTCATTACGTTAGAGTTATCTTTATCTGAAGATTGTACGGGTGTTGTTATCGGAACTTTTTGTACTACTTCAGAATTTGCTGTTATGACTGAGTATTCTAACTGTTCTGCTGATTCATCATATAAAGGATTAAAATAATCATTCGAAAATCTTAGTGTATCAGTCTTAACTATAACATTACCATTTATATCTGATATCTGGATTTTTGATGTATCAAAGTCTTCATCAAATGTAATTACGGCTCTTACTATATCTGGATTGGTTGAAAACTGAGCCAGACGAATTTGTTTTATATTACTTTTATCAAAAGCTAATTGCTGTTTTGGACCGATTAATACAGCATCATTAATATCAAAATATATTCTGTTCGGGTTTTCAAGCCTAATGTATTTATATTTTGTATTTTGCTGCTCAGAGAGCTTTTCAACTCCAATAAAAACCATTGATGAGGAGTCGTCATAGTTTAGTGACGTAACTTTTGACGGTTCAGCAGTTACGCTCAATGTAAAAAACATTATAAAGCTTATTATTAAAAAGAATAAATTCTTTATATATTTCATAAAATATAAGGCTCCCGCCTCCCAAATCTCTATTAAATTATAGCTAAAATCAGGGGTAAATGTAAAGAGGGGGGAAATTTTTTAAGGAGGGTAAATGTATGGAAAACGAATAATATACGAAAAATCTTAATATCTTAAAATTTATTGTTCCCAATAATCAAAACGACACCGGCGATTGTGCCGGTGTCGTTGGTTGATATAATTCTTATTATTAAGCAAGTCCGAACTTCGGTGCTGAATCCTGTATTGCCTGACCGAGCGCCTGCTCGATGTTTTGTTTTTCCTGTTTGACAAGTTCGAGTTGTGCTTCGACTGAATTCTTTTCTGCTTCCATATCTGCCTGTTCTTCTGCAAGGAGATCCATTTCCCATTCTTTCTGAGCTTCCAGTTGTTCCTGCTGAGCTTCTAACCAGATTGAAACATTGTTTTCATAATTTGTTTTCATTTGGGTAGTATATTGTTGCATACTGCTAACTTGCATTTGTGCCATCTGCTGCATAATTGAAGCTGCTCTTGCTACTTGCGTAGGATCAACTCCGCCCAAAGCACTAGAATCAATTTCTTTTCCGTTTGCATCAATATATACATCATTTCCGTCTTTATTCCATTTTTGGATTCCGCCGGTTTTTACCAAGTTCCAAATCTCAGGAGTAAACTTAGAACAATCAAGTCCACCACCATATTGTTGGATGCATTCTTTCATTTGTTCAGGTGACATATTCTGCAATACACCCATAGTGGCAGCATTTGAACCATATGGATTTGCTAAATTAACAGCATTTGTACCTAATCCTGCCATCTGACTGAAGAATACATTTGCATTATTTTTATAATAATTAGCTTGTCTTTCAAGCTGTTTTTCAAGTTTAGCGTAATATTTTTCCCTCTTATCAACCTTTTTCTGCATACGTTCAACTAAGGACGAGAAGCGCAGTTGTTTCAGGGTAAGCTGGTTTTGCTTACGCTGTAACCTCATTTTTTGATGTAGTAGTAATAAGAACGCCATCTTTGTCTTAGCTCCGTATTTTTTATACTCTTATATATATAAAGTATATTTATCTTTTCAAATTTCATTTATTGCATTATATTGTTACAAAACTTTACATAATTTGTAACATATTTTAACAATTAATTAATGTTTATCATAATAGAACTTTGTAAATTTTTGTAAAAAAAATTTTTTGATTGATAAAGAAGTAATAAACTTGAATTATGAAGTTTAAAAATTTAACTAAAGAACAGCTTATTATATCTTTTGACAGGCTGACAAGATTTAAACCGACAAAAGAAAAATATTTCCGTGTGTTTAGTGATATTATTTTATCTAATTTAACAGAGCCTGTGTATAAAAAACAGGAGCTTCTTAATATGTCTGCGGATAAAATTACAAAAATTGCTGAAGAAATAATTAACTCATCACTAAATGATATTTATACAGCATCAGCTTCGGTTAAAAATTTATCAAAAGAAAAAGGGACTTTAAATAAAGTTATTGAAAACTATGAAAACTCTTTATATATTAATGATTCAGATACGCAGAAATATTTAAATAATAATATTGATTATGACTTGCTTGTATCATTAATTGATGAGTCCTGTCCGATTAATTTAAGGTGGTTAAAATCATTACATTCGCTTTCGTGTGTAAAATCACCGGGAAAAAATGATTTATTAAAATTACGTCATGAAAATGGATTAAAATATCCGATACAAAAGCTTCTGCTTGTTGAAGGTATAACTGAAGAGATTCTTCTTCCTGTCTTTTCAAGGTATCTTGGATTTGATTTTTATAAAGAGGGGATACAAATATTTGCTGCAGGCGGTAAAAACCAGGTTGTAAAAATGTATTATAAACTTATCGAAGAACTTAAAATACCGATATTTGTATTGCTTGATAAAGATGCAGAAAATAACATTGAGCAGATTAAACCAAAATTACGGAATATAGATAAAATCCACCTTGTTTCCTGTGGAGAGTTTGAGGATTTGCTCCCTAGGTCACTTATTATAAAAACATTAAATAATGAACTTTCTAACTTCGCTTACGTTACTGATGAAGACTTTGAAGCTGATTTTTCAACGGCTGTGAATCTTGACAATATATTTAAGTTAAAAGGACTTCACGAATTTAAAAAAGCTGAGTTTTCAAAGCTTGTTAAAGACAGTATATCGGAGGATTCTGATATATCTCCAGAGATTGCATCAATAATTATGGAAATCGGTTTATAATTAAACAACCCTCTTTATTCAAGAGGGCTGTCAATTGTAAAATATCTGAGTTATTATTTGCGTTTATGCTTTGCTTTTTGGTGACATTGCACTAAATAAACTACCAAGTACAAGTGCACCTGCTACCGCTGCTCCAGCGATTTTTAAGTTGGTGTGTTCAGCAAAACCCCATTTACGTTCGATTTGTTTTTTGAAGTTATTTGTGATATTGTCTGCTTCGGATTTTGCTTTTGTATTTATGAATTCTGCTTTATCTTTTACACCGAACTTTTTATTCACTTCTTCTGTTGCTTTATCTAATGATAATTTTTCTGTATTTGCAGCATTCTTTTTAGCTTCTTCTGCTGCCTTTTCAGCATTTTTAAGTGCATCTAACTCAGCCTGATAATCTGACTCTTTGAGACCTTTGGCAATTTCTTCTCTGAGTTTTTGTTCAGGTTCTTTGATTGCAGATAATTTGTTATTAAGTTCTGTTACTGATTCAATATTTTCCGGAATATTAACTCTTGTTTTCATATTATTTGATTTAAGTTTTTTACCAATCGGGTTACCGTCCTTATCAACTATTCTGTTTACGGTTTTTCCGTTTTCTGTAACCTGAACAATATGAGCACCTTCACCACCAACTCGAATCATTTCGTCATAGAATTTCTTGTAAGATTCCATTGATGCTTTGAATTCATTGTGTTCAGCAGCGTGTATATCTTTGAGTTGAGGGATTGCTTCTTCAAAGTCTTTTTGAACCCAGCCGTTCTTCAGCAATTCTTTTAATTTTTCCTGCTGATTTACCGGAAGTTTGTTGAACCCGTCTTCTAAAGCTTTTTTATCATTCTTTGCTAATGCTTCTTTAATACTTGTATAGACCTTATCCATTTCTTCGGATTCTTTGTTGAATTTCTTTTGTTCAATCTTTATAATTCTTTCAACAAGCGTGTCTGAAGCTTGTTTATCAATTTCTGTAATTGCTCTATTTAATTCTTTTTCAGAAATTAATGTTTTGTCACCTTTTATTTTGTTTATTACAGCTTGATATTCAGGAGGCAATTTTTCTATTGCTTTACGTAAGCCATCTTTATCTTTGTTTGTGATTGCAGTCCTAATTTCATCATAAACGGCATTATTTCTTGCATCTATTTTTTCAGCAATCGGCTTGTATTTATTTAGTGTATCACTCACAATGCCTGCTTCTTCTTCTAATTTCTTTAAGTCGCCAATTTCAATAGGAACGCTTTCTACTTCTTGTTTTGCCTGAAGATTGGCAACAACATCTTTCATCTTATTAATAAAATCTTTTCTTGCTTCTGTATCAGCAGCAGTAAAACCTAAATCTTTGTTAAATGACAACAATCTGATTTTATCATCAATTTTATTCAGCTTATTAATAATCTCTTTCTTTTCTTTGCCTGTTGTAGCATTAGCGTATTCTGTTGCCAATTTGTTCTTTTCTTCTGCCAGCTTAACAAGTTTTTCGTTTATCTTTTTAATTGCAGATTTTTGTTTATTTTTAATTTCATTAAGCTGATTTTGTATATTTTGTATTTCTTTATTGTCAACACTGGCACCACCACGTTTTTTCACTTCGGCATCAATAAGTGCTTTTTTCTTATTTTCAAGTTTTTGTTTTGCGGTGTCAACTGCTTTTTGTGCATCATGATTTACAGGAGTGACTCCTTCTGTTGCTGCCTTAATTGCATCATCATATTCTTTGGATGCGTTAGCTCTGACATTTCTTAACTCATTAACTGCATCCAAGAATTTTTTGTCTTCATCTTTTGCATTATTTAGTTTAGCCACAAAAGAGTCCTGTTTTTCAGCAACAAGGTCATCAAATGTACCATATTTTGGCTTTGTTAAATAATAAGAACCAAATCCGCCTGCAGCAGCACCAATCGCACCACCAGTTAAACCATATGCTCCCGAACCTGATGTGCTCTGTTTTACTTGAAAATCGTCTGACATAACTTATTACTCCTATATTTTACAACTTACTATTAATTTCTTTATTATCGTCCCATTTTCCCATACGAAAATTACATCTTATATATATAAACGCAAAAGGATAAAAAAAATTGCTCTTTTATTCAGCTAGCAAGATTATCACAATTTACATTATCCCTTAAAGTTATTATAATTACTGATTTTCAGCGTTCAATAAATGCTTAATAAATCTTAACACAATGTAAATAATTTTAATTTTACAGACTTTACATTTACCTATGTTTATATTAAACTAAATTAGTTTAAAATACACAATTTGAGGAGATTATAATATGACAAATAGAGTTCTGTTATGTATTATGGATGGCTGGGGAATTTCTTCCGGCAAAGAAGAGTATGATGCAACAATACTTTCCAACCCTATAAATGTACCAAAACTTATCAAAGAAGAACCATCAACAAGAATACACGCTGACGGCGAATATGTTGGTCTGCCTGCAGGTCAAATGGGAAATAGTGAAGTCGGTCACCTGAACCTTGGTGCAGGAAGAATAGTTTTCCAAGATTTGTCAAAGATTAATAATGCAATAAAAGATGGTTCATTTTATAAAAATGAAAAATTTTTGGAAGCAATTGAACATGCTAAGAAAAACAATTCATCGCTTCATATATACGGTCTAGTTTCAACAGGCGGTGTACATTCTTCATTAGACCATCTTATTGCATTAATAAAATTAGCTTCTGATGAGGGGCTTACAAAAGTTTATGTTCACGCATTCCTTGACGGACGTGATACACCGCCCAGCAGTGCATGTACATATCTTCAGACTGTTGAAGATGAACTTAAAAAATATAATCTACCGAAAATTGCATCTGTAATAGGTCGTTACTATATTATGGACAGAGATAACAGATGGGAAAGGGTAGAAAAAGGTTATAACTGCTTATTATTTGGTGAAGGTAATAAAGCTTCATCAGCTGTTGAAGGAGTAAAAGAATCATATGCCAACGGTGTTACTGATGAATTTGTTTTACCAATAGCTGTTGGCGGTGAAGAAAGCAGAATACATGATAACGATTCGATTATTTTCTTTAATTACAGACCCGACAGAGCAAGAGAGATATCTAAGGCTATTAACTTCTCTGACTTTGATGGATTCAACAGAAAGAAAATTTTAAACAACATTTATTATTGTACTATGACAAGTTATGATGTTACTTTTACTTTCCCTGTTGCATTCCCGAAAACAAAACCTGTTAATATTTTAGGTGATGTTTTGGAAGCAAACGGTATTAATCAATTCAGAACAGCTGAAACAGAAAAGTACGCACATGTAACTTTCTTCTTTAACGGTGGTGTTGATGAACCTCAACCTCACGAAACCAGAGTTCTTGTTCCGTCACCAAAAGTTCCTACATATGATATGCAGCCAGAAATGAGTGCTCCTGAAGTTTGTGAAAATGTACTTTCTGCAATTGAAAATAAGGATTACGGGTTCATTCTTGTAAACTTTGCAAATCCTGATATGGTTGGCCACACTGGCGTTTTAGAAGCTGCTAAAAAAGCTTGTAAAACAGTTGATGAATGTGTTGGTAAAATTGCTGATAAATGCCGTGAATATGGTGTTACAATGCTTCTAACGGCAGACCATGGTAATGCTGAAGTTATGTTCAATGATGAAACAGGTAAGCCACACACTGCACATACAACAAATGAGGTTCCGTTTGTAGTGATAAATGCACCTTATGATATTGAGTTAAACAGTGATGGTGCATTATGTGATGTAGCTCCGACAGTTCTTCAATTGATGGGTATAGAACAACCTGCAGAGATGACAGGAAAGAGCATGTTAAAAGTTATATCAAAAGTATAGGTATATATGGAACAGGATACAAAGTCGTTAAATATTGATTTATCACTAAAGAAAAATAATGTGGATGAGTTCTTTTATAACTTATCTGAGAATCCAAACGGTTTCAAAAATAAGGACTTCAGATATACATTAAGTCTAATTTATCAGCTTGTTGAAGACGAGTTTGAAGGTATATTTTTATCTCCTAACTCTCCTGTCAGGAATACTGATTTCTTACTGATAAATGATGGTACTGAAACAAATCCTAAGCTAAGTTTCTTTGTTACTCCTACAAATAACTTCCAGTTTTACCTAAAGTCAAAAGGCTCAATGTTCAGGTTTACCTCAAAAGAGGTAGAAGGAGAAATTGGGTATATTATGCCGCTTGATTTAGTTTTAGACTATTTTGGCGGTTTTGGTGAGATTGTTGATTTTTCTTCACTTACACCGACTTTTGCATATTTTAATAAGCTTACACATTTTGTTATGAAGCTTATTGAAAAATTGTATTTTATACCTGCTGTTCACAGAAAAGACAGCTCCGCTGGTAATATGTTCAGAATTGTTTATGAACCGATTATATCTAACAAAGAATCAGCAAGAATTATTAACGAGCTTGAAAATAATTTACCTGATAATTTGTTTATAAAAGGCTGTAAACCGAAAAACTTTGTAGAAAGGTTTGTTCGTCAATACCTTAATTATCTTATATATAAGTTCCTAGGTATAAAAGCATACAGATTTAAAGATATTAAATCCGGACATTATATGCTGAAAGATCTTGAACAAAAGTCACTTTTAAAAGGAAAAGATGTTGCTGAATATATAGCACAATGGTTTGATGAGTTATATCTTGGCAAGTATGATTTAATACCGTATTTTAAGGTAAATAAGATTAGTGATGATGTATTTGAACTGAAAATCCATATCAAAAACCGTAATACAAACGAAACTATATTACTTGATGATTTATATCATAATGATACAATATGGGAGCTTGATACCCAAGATATTGGCAAAATTATTGAGAAACAGTTAAATTATGCTGTTCGATATATGCCTGAACTTGAAACATTATTTGAAGACGAAGATAAGCTTGCACTAATACTAAACCTAAACGAAGTTTATAAAATAATTGCCCAAACTGCTTATTATCTTCAAAAAGCGCAAATTGATGTTATTTTACCTGATGAACTAACAAATATTATTGTCCCAAGGGCTTCAATTAATGCTAAGGTCAAAGAGGCACGTTCTGCAGAACTAATGCGAATATTTAATACTGTTTCTTCAGCTTCAATATCGCTTGACGACATACTGGAATTTACATACGAAATTTCATTAGGCGATGAAAAAATATCTCTTGAAGAGTTTGAAAAGCTTGTTGGTAACAGCAATGGCTTAATCCAGTACCGCGGGAAATATATTCTCGTAGATAAGGCAGAAGGGCTCAAGTTAGTTGACCAGATAAAAAATGCAAATCATAAAAAAATGTCACGGCTAGAGCTGATACACGCATCGATGTCAGGTCAGCTTCAAAATTATGAATTTAATTATGATGATGCGTATGCAAGCGTTATAAAAGACTTTGCAAAACCAGTAGAAGTTACTCAGCCTGATGCTTTAACCGGAGATTTAAGACCGTATCAACAAACAGGTCTTAAGTGGCTTTGGACCAATGTATCAAAAGGCTTTGGCTGTTGTATGGCCGATGATATGGGGCTCGGTAAAACAATACAGGTTATTGCATTAATCCTAAAATTAAAAGACGAAAATAAATTAAAAAGCCCCGTTCTTGTTGTTTGTCCTACAACCTTAATCGGTAACTGGATGAAAGAGCTTCAGATGTTTTCTCCATCACTTAAGGTTTCAACATACCACGGTCTTGACAGAACACTGGATTTGAAGGCTGATGTGATACTTACAACATATGCAATTATGCGTATCGATGTGGAAGAGATGAAAAAGCATACCTGGGGAATGGTAGTTGTTGATGAAGCACAAAACATTAAGAACCCCGATACGGCACAAACTGTTGCAATAAAGACAATGAAATCTGATATCAAAATTGCAATGACAGGTACTCCCGTGGAAAACAGATTAACTGAGTTGTGGAGTATTTTTGACTTTATCAACAAAGGTTATCTCGGTTCACTAAAAGAGTTTCAGAAAAGTTATGCCGTTCCTATTGAAAAATTTAAAGAGCATTCAAGGGCTTCAAAACTAAAACTTTCTGTGTCACCTTTTGTTTTAAGACGTCTAAAAACAGATAAAGCCGTAATCTCAGACTTACCTGATAAAATGGTAATAAATGATTATTGCTATCTGGCTAAGCCGCAGGCACTTTTATATGAAAAAACTCTAAACGAAATGATGGATAAAATTAGCGGATTTACCGGTGTAAATAGAAGAGGAAATATATTTAAGCTAATTACGGCACTTAAGCAAATATGTAACCACCCGTATCAATTCCTTAAAAACGGTGATATGGCAAAAGAGCTGTCGGGGAAAGCAGAAAAATGCGTTGATTTGGTTAATAACATTATTGATAATAATGAAAAAATGCTAATATTTACACAATATAAAGAAATGGGTGATATTTTATCAAAAATTATTGCGGAAGAATGCAATACAGAACCATCATTTTTCCACGGCTCATTAACTGTTCCTCAGAGAGAGACTTTAATTAATGATTTCCAGGAAAATGATGAACGAAAAGTTATGATTCTTTCACTAAAAGCCGGTGGCACAGGTTTAAACTTAACAAGCGCCACAAATGTTATTCACTATGACTTATGGTGGAATCCTGCGGTAGAAGACCAGGCAACTGACAGAACCTACCGTATTGGTCAGGATAAAAACGTTATGGTACATCGAATGATTACACTTGGAACATTCGAAGAAAAAATTGATGAAATGCTTAAACTGAAGAAAGAACTTGCTGATTTGGCTGTATATGAAGGTGAAAAAATTATTACGGAATTGTCAGATCAGGAAATATATGATATATTTTCACTATCAGCAGGTTAGGGAGAGTAAAAAATGGCTGTTTTGTCAACTGAAAAATTGCTGGAATATTTGCCAAATCTCTTTGAAACTGATATAAAAGGTGAGGTAAATATATTTAAAAAACTGGAGAATATTCTTGTATTTGACGAAGGGTTTATATATTTTGCCAATCCGGACAGTCTTCAGTTAAAATTTTCTTATAAAAAACATAAAGAATATCCTACGGATATGGTTTTTAATCTTGATAAAAAATCTAAAGATTTTGTTTTTAACAAAAACGGTGCATTATTCTCATGTGATAATAAATTAATTGAATTACTAGGGCTTACGAACTTTGAACAAAAATCATATTTAGTATCTAAGCTACAAATAAAATCAACAGTCTTCGGTATAATTATTCTTTCCGCGAAAGAACAAGATTTTTATAGTAAGCAGGATATTAATGTTCTAAATGCTGCTACATCAATATTATCTTATATTCTCAAAGATAAAGAGCTTTCAGATGTATTTAAGTTACAGCTTAAAGCACTTAAAGAGGGTATTATTGATAAAAACAATGCTTATCAAGTAATTAAAGAGCAGAATGAAAAAATCCTTGAAGCTGACAGGGTTAAAAATGAATTTCTTGCAAATGTGTCACACGAGTTACGAACTCCTTTAAACTCAATTCTTGGGTTTGCTGATATTCTCAGTACACAACTTTATGGTAATCTAAATTCAAAGCAGGAAGATTATATTAATGATATAAAGGCATCCGGAACACATCTTTTGGGTATGATTAACGAGATTCTTGATATGTCTAAAATTGAAGCTAATGCAATGAAGCTGGTTAAAAGCAGATTTATGATATCAAGAGCTGTTAATGAAGTTAAAAATATTCTTATGCCTCTCGCACTTAAAAAAGGAATTGAAATAAATGCAGAAGTCGGCGACGATTTTGAAGTATTTGCCGATTATCAGAAAATTCAGCAAATTCTTTATAATCTTATAAGTAATGCAATTAAATATTCACCAGAAAATGATGAAGTAGATATAGCTGTAATATCGAATAATTCCTGTTTTAGACTTGCCGTTCATGATAATGGCATAGGTATTGACCCGAAATATCACGGCAAAATTTTTGCAAAATTTGTTCAGCTTGATAACGCATATACAAAGAAGGAAAGCTCAACAGGACTGGGACTTACAATTACCAAAGAGCTTGCAGAACTTCACGGCGGTAAAGTATCAATTATAAGTGAAGTAAATAACGGCTCAACCTTTATTGTTGAGATTCCCCAATAATCTTTGCAAGGTATTTACCCAATCCTTCCCCCATTGAAAAACATGAAGGGATTATTCGTAATGCTGCCTGTGCCTCAAATTCAGCTGATATACATCTTCCTATGACATATAAGTTATCATTTACTATAAGTGATTCAATTGGCAGCATATATTCCTGATTAACCTTTTCAAGTTTAGAAGAATTTTTTTCAGAAGAGTGAATATCAACCGGATAATTAGAAATAACAACAGGATTATCGAAGCGTTTGCCTGTGATTAAGTCATTTTGAGTATAAATATATTTCCCTTTAACTCTGTTAGATACCCTTACTCCAAGGCTGTTAGCGATTGATGAGATATACGCATTTTCAAATCCCGGGAAAAATTTACGACAAAAGTGTGACAAGCGTAATATACATTCCCTGCCTTTTATGTAAGCATCTGAGCGTGAAATACTTGTATCCAATATTCTAGGGCAGTTAAAAGCTACAGAATCTAGAGTCCCTGCAACCGAAAAAATTTGAAAATAATTAGAATCATCCTCTGTTATAATTTTTTGTTCGATTCCTTGTCTGAATAAAGGCTTGAGTGCCCAGTTTACGTTCTCATCCCAAGTGTAAGCAGTAGATAAAAGTGTAGTGTTGTCGGCATAACAAACTGTTGTTACATTTCTATCAGTATCAAATTCAGTTAACCAGTCAGAAAAAAGTTTTATATTTATTCCAGACATTATAAATCTTAAATTAATCGGCTGAGTTTGATTTTGATTTTTATTTAAAAATTCGCAATTTAAAATTTTACAAATTTCTGCATCACCCGTTGCATCCACAAGATGCCTCGTTTCGATACATGACAATAAACTATACTCAATATCGTTAGTATTATTACTATCTATCGCTACGATATATGATGATAATTTTTTGTCTATTTTTATAATATTTGATTCAAATAAAATATCTACACCAACAGATTTTAACAATTTATCAAGAATGATTTTTGTAAGCTCGGGATTAAACCAACCTTTATTACCGTCTATGTATGCAGAAGCACCGCCAATTTTGTGCAATTCATCAAATAAAATATTAAAGAAGTTTGTATTAATTGCATTTTCCGAGGTTTTCATAGCAGGAATAACAAGGGAAGATGTTATACTTCCGCCAAGAAACGAGTTTTTTTCAATAAGTAAAACCTTCAACCCTAATTTAGACGCAGTATATGCGCACGCACAACCAGCAGTTCCACCTCCGGCAATTATAACATCATAGTTTTTATTAATCATTGTTACCTCTAAGCGATCTTATTTTCATGTATTTTGAAGAACTCATTAACGTACTATGTTTAAATTCATATTCACGAAGTTCAAGAATTTCTTTTTTAGAAAAAGATAAATTTGGATCGTGGTACGGGATTCCTGCAGTAGTATTGCATAATCCAATTTCGTAATTATTTAACGGATATCGAATTTTAGATTTATTTTTCGATGCAATCGTACCAATAAATTTATCTTGTTTTTCGTTATAGATTTTTCCAACATAGAATTTATTTTCAAGCAAAGTATTTCTTATTTGTGCAGAGTTTGAATAAGTTAATAAAACACCGCATTCCGATAAATGTTTATATATTTCTGCAATAAACTCCACAGACCATAATTGGGGAGCTTTTGTATATGTAAACGCATCAAGAAAAACGATATCATAAGCGTTTTTGATCTGTTTTATGCTTTTTCTTGCGTCATTTATATAGTAATTTATGTTAAACAGCTTCTCTGCAGCTTTAAAATTAATATTTTTATAACGCTTCGATAGAGATGCATAATATATATTATGTAAGAAGGCCGATAAAAGACTATTAGAAGATAAATTATACCCTAATAATTGATTAAATTTTGCATACTTAATGAGAGATTTTGATAAAAACTTTGAAGTTGATTTATCTTTGAGTAAAAATTTCATATCTTCGTTAAGATAATCATCTCTAAAATCATTTTGCAGTTTATTTAGGAGAATATAATTTACTAGTTCATTAACTTTATACTCCATGTTAATATGCATATTCTTAAATTTAATTTCTAATAAGTCTTTAATCTCAGCTCTGTTTTTTGGATAAAAAACACCAGCTAGGTTCTCATATAAGTTTTTTAATTTATAATACGTCTCAAAACATGAAAGAAATTTTGGAACAATTTGCTCATATACTTCACCAGGCGTTTTAATTGTTTTAAATAAAGGAGATAATTTAACAAGTTCTATGTTTATATCCATGCAATCAATATTAATATTAGATAGAACATCAGGATTATTATCATATATCGTATCGTTATGTGTTGATAAACTATTTTCGTATTTTGACAAATTGTTATCGGAATATATCGATACGATGCTTCTTAGCTTAGTAAATAAATTTTTATTTTTTAATTTATCAATATTTTTATTTATAACATGTGACATTAACGCTTTAGTATTGTAACCTATGCCATAGCATAAGTCTAAAACATTTATATTTTGCTGTGTATTTAATATATCGTCTATCCCAGAAGGTAGTACAAACTTTTCCCACGCTTCTGTAAGGGCACCAAATTTTGAATGATACACATCTTTATCTGTATATGAATAAAGGCCTATAGAGCCGTCTTCTGTATAGTATGGTTCATAATCCCTCATAGCCTAATTTTAACAATTATATACCCTAAAAGCAAGAATATTAAGATTTTTTGGTGTATTATAATTATATGAATGAAGCAAGCATACTGCAATCTATCAAGAATATTATTGGAAATGAGTACATTGGTGATGATTGTGCTTATTTACGTGACTTAGGAATTGTAGTATCGCAGGATAGTCTTGTTGAAGATGTACATTTTAAACGTGTATGGTGCACTCCATACCAATTAGGCTATAAATCAGCGATTGTCAATATAAGCGATATTATTGTTTCAGGAGCAATGCCAAAATATTTAACAGTATCATTATCATTACCGGACAATATTCCAGAGACATTTATAGATGAATTCTATAACGGAATTAAATCGGCGAACAAAAATATTAAAATTATTGGTGGAGATATTACAGGCTCAACTGATAAAATTTTTGTCTCAATAACTGCAATAGGTGTAACAAATAATAGAAATATATCTTCCAGAAAATATGCTAAGGAAGGATATGTTATAGTTACTAAAGGAAATTTTGGCTCATCAGCTGCAGGATTGCAGGAACTGATTAATAACAATAGTAACCGTGAACTAATTAAATACCATCTTGAACCAGAACTTGAGTATGATTTTACAGAATACATATCGAAAATTGTTAAAGAACCATATGCTATGATGGATACGTCAGACGGACTCGGTGACGCATTATTCAAGATAGCAGAAGCAAGCGAAGTAAAAATTGTAGCAGATTACAATAAGATTCCTCATTTAAATAACATTAATTATAATTTTGTACTGTTCGGAGGGGAAGATTACAAGCCAGTTGCCGCCATCCCAGAAAAGTATGCAAATAACAAATTATTTACAGTCATAGGAAATGTTGTTAAATATGATGGTATTCGGCTTGATATATCAGGAAATGTGTACAGAGAATATAATGAATTAAAAGTATATAATCATTTTGGAGATGCAAATTGATATGTTTTCAGTAATAATAACTGCAGGAGGGACATCCTCAAGATACGGAAATAAGAATAAGTTATTAGAGAAAATTAAAGATTTAACAGTAATAGAAGAAACTGTTAATAAGTTTTTAAGCACAGATAATATTACAGAGATTATAATTCCTGTAAATGAGCAGGTTATAAATGAATTTTCAGCAATATTAACTAACCCTAAAATTAAGATAATTACCGGTGGAGACACAAGGCAAAAATCTGTTTATAATGCATTAAAACATGTTAATAATGAATATGTGCTTATCCATGATGGTGCAAGACCGCTTATTACAAATGATATAATACAAAATACTATGGATTCTACTGTTAAATACGGGGCTGTTTCTGTGATGACTAAAACAACTGACACAATAAAAGAAGTTGATGAAACAGGCAGAATAATTAGAACCATAGACCGTTCAAAGTTGTATAACACCCAAACTCCGCAGGGATTTAAAACACAGCTTATTATAAATGCCCATGAAAAGCTTAAAAACGGTAATTTTACTGATGATTGTTCAATGTTGGAAGAACTTGATATACCAGTTTATATTGTAAACGGCAGTTACACAAATATTAAAATCACTGTTAAAAATGATTTAGATTTTGCAAAAATTTATATTTAGTTAATCGATTTAATTATTAACGGTAATTAAAATTATAGTATATACACTATAACTACTGATTTTTGCTTAGATATGAGCTCAGTTATTTGTGTACATAAGTTGAATAGATAAGGTTCAGAAATACTTTTATAGTACTACTAAGGCGGTATTACTATGAAAAAATTTCTGTATAATATACTGATAGCTTTCTCATTCATAATTGTTTGTTCTTGTGTTTATGCATCTGTAGATGATACATTATCAAAAATTGAAAATGATTTATTTGGGTTTTCATATTTAAAAGACAAATCAATCAATAGAGTTGAAAGGCTCGAAAAAACAGTATATGGGCAGATTTCATCAGGTGATATTAATAAACGAATAACAAAGCTATCAAAAGATATATCTGCAGATGTAATAGGACTTGAGATTCCACCTTCTCGAGACACATTTCTTGCACAGGAGCAGGCCGAAGAAGACAATAGTGTTGATTACCCTATTGTTAATGATATTGAGCAGAAATTATTTAATACAACATACAAAAATCGCGATTTGCATACACGGATTGTTACCATTGAGAAAAAATTATTCGGTAAAATATACGATGTTGACGATTATTCAAAACGTATGGATAGAATAAAAGATAAATTATATCCTGCAACTGCATCATATAATAATGATTACAGTGACAATGAGTATAATAATGACATTTTAACATCTGAAGATTTGTCAGGCACAAAGTTTAATAGGTTTAAAATGCCGTTCGGACAAAGAAATTACACACGTCCATATACAAATTATGGTGATAACTTCAACTCATATAATAACGACGTTTTAAGTCAAAGAAACTTAAATGATGATTTAACTCAGCTTGAATATGATGTATTTGGGACAGAGTTTTCATCAGATGACACAAAAACACGGATTAAGCGTTTGAACAGCGCAAACAAAGCTAAAAAATCATCGCAAAGATATGATTCACAAAAATTTCAGCAACGCATGAGTACTGCTATGGAAATTGGTGCTATGATTCTTATGATACTTGCTATGGTACTATAATCATCTATTACCTGTATTATTTTTAATAATGTCTGAAATATACGGGATATAGCTGTATTGACCTAAAAATGAGGTTATTGCAAGATATAATATCACCATTGATGTAAATATCTGCATGAGTGACATTCCCCAGAATATCGGAAGCGGATTGAAAACAACACCGTTAAAGAATAAAAACATCGAATTTATTAATGGAATTTTTACCAAAATGATAAAAATAAGCTTGTAAAGTTCGATAAACAGGAAATATCCGATAGATATAAAAATTGATTGCATAATATGATACATTAAGAATTGCTTTATGCCCTTCTTAAGAATAGCTGCTAAAATCATCCACAAAAAACCTGCCATACCTGCTGTAAGATATGATGCAGACGAGATTATTCTTTCCATCAATGTAATATTATTAAACGGCCTCAAGTAAATCTCCTTTTCTTGTATCAGTTATATAATCTTCAAGTACCTGAATAAATACCAGTTTATATTCATCGTTTTCAGGTCTGAGATTAGATGCAGCTCTGTATGATTTAATTGCACGTTCAACTTCATTATTCATATAGAATACGTTTGCAATAAGTACATAAATGCTCGGATCAAGTTTATTTATTTTAAGTGCAAGTTTATACTGTTCTTCAGCATCTTCATACCTTTTAATATTAGAATAAAGGTTACCTAACAGAATATACGCATTAGCCTCTTCTTTATTGAGTTCAATGGCTTTTTTGTATAGTTCAATCGCTTCATCATAATCTTTAAAATCTGATTTTGCTATTGCATAACAAATGTATGCTTTATAGTTATCGCCTTTTAAATTTATTGCTTTATCAAAGTATTCATAGCATTTATCTTTTTCTTTGCAAACTGAAAGAGTATTAGCAATACAAAGTGCTACAGTTTTATTTTCAGGAGCAAGCTCAAATACCCTATAATAGTACTCTAATGCTGATTTATAATCAAAAAGTTTAAAGCAAACATTACCTAAATCAATAAGAGCAGTGAGGTTATTATTATCTAATGATAAAGATTTTTCATAATAAGCTTTTGCTTCAACATAATCTTCAAAATCGTGATACAACAGAGCAATAGCATTGTAAATTTCCGGATCATCTGAGTTAAAGTCAAGAGTTCTGTTATAAAAATGTAATGCTTTTGAAAAATTCTTAAGCTCGGCATAAGTATTGGCAATATTATAATATACCAAATAATTACTTGGATTTATAAGCATAGCCTGATTAAAGTATTTGAGAGCCTTTTTATACTCTTTAGAATAAAACCAGATACTGCCAAGGTTTAACAATGTCTGAATATCCTTAGGGTCAATTTCCAAAAGACTTTCGTAAACAGATATAACCTTCTCATACTGGTTATCGAGTGCATAATACTTAGCAAGTTCATGATAATGCTCAGTATTATTAGGCTCCATTGCCATTTTTAAAACAGTTTTTTCTATTGCTTTACTAATTTCTTTCTTATTCATAATCCTATCTTTCAATATTTTCATACTCTGAGTATTCCACAGATTCTTTTAACCAAGTTTCTTTAGGAATACTGTAAGCGTTGTTCCAAAACTTTTCTATTGCGTATGTTGCACGCTCTTCGTCTTTTAATATGTGGACAACAACATCACCATAATCAATTAAATTCCACATATTTTTTAAATCATTTTCTTTACCTAACGGCAATCTAGAAAAAGTATTTTTTATTTTTTCTGATAAATTTTCTGTTAATGCTTTAACCTGTGTACTGGTTTGAGCAGAACAAATAACAAAATAATCTGCAAATGATGACACATTGCTGATATTTAAAATTGAAATGTTACTCGCAATCTTTTCGTCCAATATTCTTGCAATTACACAAGCAAATTTATATGATGTTAGCTCAGTCATTTTTGTCCTTATATCATGTCAATTCTTTTTTGATGTCTTCCGCCTTCGAAACCGGTATTTAACCAAGTGTCAACGATATCAAGTGCCAAACCTTGACCGATTACACGTTCACCCAAGCACAATATATTTGAGTTATTATGCATACGTGTCATCCTTGCGGAAAACGTATCTGAACAAAGAGCAGCTCTAATCCCATTAATTTTATTAGCAGCTATAGACATTCCTATCCCGGTTCCGCAAACAAGAATACCACACATTTGAGCATTGGTGCTTACTGCATTAGCAACTTTTTGGGCGTAAACCGGATAATCACACGAATCTGTGTTATAGCAGCCATAGTCTTCAATATCATAACCCAGTTCGCTTAGATGATTATAAATAGTGGTTTTTAAATTAAACCCGCCATGGTCTGATGCTATGATTATTTTTTGCATAAAGCTTTCCCTTGTACTAATAAATTGTAACATTTTTGAAACATTTTAGCAATAATTTTAATATTTAAATTTTAATTAAAATATGAAGTGTAGTTTTAATACAGTAAACCTGGGTTTTAAATCATCAATAACTGACCGTGAAATTGATGACTTTAGAAACGCTCGTCAACACTTCAGCGATTGCTATATTATGACTACGTTAGAGACATTATCGCATACGGAAAACGGCAGAAAAATTTTAAAAAAACAAATTAAACATGATGATTATAAACCTAATGTAATTAACTGTTATTTATATGCACCAGACGGATATAAAGAGATGTATTCAATCCCTACTAATGTTGCAGTAAAAGGATATGAAAAACTTTGTAATTTACAGGAAAATGCAATTATTAGAAGCATGGATATCTCCGTAGGTGAATACGAAAAACGTTATAAAGCAAAGCCCTGGATATGCAGGTTTACTGATGATTTTAAAACATACACTTTTGAAAACAGCCTGCCTTCTCATTTCATGAACATATTAACAGGCATAGAACCTAAAATTAACATTGCAGAAACAGACTTTAATGTCGATTTAAGTTCAAGAAAAGATGAGGTTATGGAATTGTTTAAACGCATGCAAAAAGACAAAGAGCACAGCCTGGTAATCGGAACAGGTCTAAAGATGCTTGATGGCAGAACTTGGCACGTTTATGTACTTGAAGATGTTGACTTAGATAATAACACTATAACAGTAAAAAATAAACGGGGTAATATTACCAAAACAATGAATATTGATACTGCACTCAATACATTTAAGTTTATAGTAGGATATTTTAATAAGGATCTGGAAGAAAAATAATTATAATTTGACTGCTCTAAAGAATCGGAACTCAGCAGGATCTAATTTCCAAAAATGTAATGATTGTTCTTGTTTATCGAATTCCTCTTCAAAATACTCCGTTCCATTAAATTTATATTCAGATACAAAAGCATAACCATCAGACAAACTTATTTCTTTATCAGTAACTTCTTTACCAATCCGACGCTCCATATCTAAAGGATTGCCATTTTCTTTTGGAAAATATTCTTGCGGAGACACATAATTAGCAGCCACAATAATAAAATTGTTTTCATCATTCGTTTGAATTTGCCATGAAACGAAACCGTCATCTTCCTGCTCTAGCACATGAGCTTCGCCATAACAAATAATGCTGTTATTTTTTGCAAATCTGTCTATTGCATCAAACCTGGCATAAAAATCAATATCATCATTCCTTTTCATACAGACTTCATTGCAAATAGTTTCTTCTAATCCGCCCATACTAAATGATTCATCTCCATCAGCGTATAATATCGGCCGCGAAGCATAGTAGCCACCCGGTAAAAATTTTAATTTAAACCACTTAAACAACGCTCCCTGTTTACCTAATTGCGCAGGATACATGTTTATATACTTATACTCGCCGTCTTGATTATTGTATATTTTTAAAACTGATACATGTGATGCCTCTTTTAATGTTCTGTTGTAATTACCAAGCAAAACATTATTTTTATCAATATTCCCAGGTATATTGTAATATTGATATACTAAATCATTTCCGTATAATAAATCAAAATTCATATCTTGATGGTATTCTTTAATATAGTTCTGATTTAACATGTACTCTGCTATAACTGCAAAATAGGATGAAATTGATTTAAGTTCATTATTTAGTTTAGAAAGAACTGCAGCCGGGATTCTGTAACTAATTGGAATTCCATCTTTAACAGATAACTCATCAACTACGTGATTTACATGGTCAATTCGTATTCCGTCAAAATTGAATTCAAGCGTCAAATTTTTAACATAATTAATATAAAAATCAACTACCTCATTGTTATATTCTCCTGACTCAAGAAACACGAAGTAAAATGGTGATTGGCAGTCAAGATTAGCAAATTGCGTTACATCTTCATTAAGATAGTTATAGTGACGCATCACCGGATATAACGAATTTTTAGCCATTTTGTCAAAAACAGGGACTCCGCTTGAGTTCCAAGCACCCCCAGGTAAAGGCCATAAACCATTTTTAATCAGCTCAAGTTCAAGATTTTTTCTGTCATTTATTTCATTTTCAGTAATATTATCAAATTTTAATCCAATATGATTACTTATTATTTTTTTTACTTTGTTTTGAATTTTTAGCTGATTTGCGTGGTTCTGCATTGAAAATGATAAACTTTTCTTATATTTTATCAGCTCTTCATTATTATCAATCTCATTAACAATTTCTTTAATGTTATCAAGAATTGTATTGTAATTTTCACCGTTAAGGATTTTCTTATATATCTCAATCGCTGATTTTATCTCATCATTAGAGAATTTATTGAGTAAATCATCTGATAATATTTTCTTTCCGGAAGAATCAAAAACAGAATCAAGAGATAAAGATATTTTAGAAATCAGATATTTAACATCAAACCATCTTACACAAAAAGGGTTTGCTAAAACAGTTTTAGAAAATCGTCCGGTTTGTGGTAATATGTCGTAAATCACGGGGTGTCCTGAAAGCTGAGCGGTATTAATAAACATTTTTACCTGCTCATCTGCATTCAGCCCAGTTAGTGCCAAAATCGATTTATCTTCGAGATTTGGACTTACACAGCTAGCCTGCGGAATATACGCACAACCAAATCCCCTTGGGTGGAATGGAGTTAAGTATATAGTTGTATTAAAAATATTATTATCTTTATTTCCTGTAGGTAGAATAATAATTTGTCTTAACCAGTCAAAAAATGAAACATTATTTTGTCCGCTGTTACCATTTCCTAAGCCTGATAAATTAATCAGTTTTATATCATGTCCTTCTCTTTTAATCCAGTCTGAATTTTGAATATTATTTCTTTCTAATGGACTAATAATATCAGTTGTAAATTGCCCGTCAGAATACACACCTTCATTTTCCAGTTTTTTCTCAAGACAGAATAAAACCTCAGTGTCAGAGAGTTCATACAATGCTTTTATATATGGGTAAGGCAAATATCCGTATTTAGCTATTAAATCTGACAGCATTTTTTGTTTAACAGGTAAAATTTGTTCGTATGGATATTTATTTTTCAATACTTTATAAAATTCAACAATAGAAATAATATCTTTCATAAACCCTCGTAAGTAGTTAAACACCAAAAAGCATAACTTAATATGTTATATTATACCAAAATCAAGTTTTATTTGTTTATAATTAATTCTGATACATACAACCTGAGCCACTACCGCCTGAAAAAGCACCTGGATTCCAGCCGCACATAGAATCCCCAAGCATAGGGTCACCACCATGTCCACCAATACCTATAACACTACTTGCAATTGGACCCCAGAATCCTGAACTGTCAGCAATTGGACTATAAAAACCATCAGGACAATATCCTCCGTTACTTGGACGACTTGGAGTGCTACTTGCTGAAGGTCCGCTTCCGGATGATGAGCTTCTTACTTGATTATTAGTAGAACTGTTAGTTTTCTTTGTTTCTTGGCCGTATGTTGTATCATATTTGCCTTCTTGTGCATTTTTGTACCATTCGCTATAATTTCCCTTTTTCACTGAATCCAAGAAGCTTGCAGCAACGGATTGTGCTTCATCACCTGTAAATGACCAGGCAAGTCCGTTATTAATACAAAAATCTGCAACTTTATTATTATCTATTTGATTACCGTTATAGAAATCTGCCGGAACTAAGTGTACAAGATTTTTGCCATTTATATCTCTGATGTCTGCAGATTCAACTTCACCTTTATCATTATAGTTAAATACAGTACCCTCGGCATCAGTTTGGGTATGTGATAAAAATTTACCGTCATAATTTTGTATATACTCTTCAACAAGTCCATCAGGATATACCGTTTTCGATGTAATCTTTCCATTCTTTTCAAATTTAATGTAAGTTGAACCATCATCATTTTTTGTCATATAATTATTATTTTTATAGCGTCTTTCCTGAGCTTTCGAACCATGACGAATCTTTCCGCTGTTATCAATCCATGTAGTAAATTCACTCATATTTCCCATGAATGCATTGTATGATTGATATTTACCCTGGCTTACCATTCTTGCATACTCATCTCTGGAACCTTCGTGCAATTTTCCGTCACTGCCATACCATTTCATTCCATCTTTTATAACATTTTTATTTTCATCATAGTAATATATTCTGCCGTCTTTATACCAGTCAGTTGTACCTGATACTTCAGCATCACCGTTTACATATTTATACTCTATTATATGTTGATTACCTTTATCATCAGTTTGAATTTTTTCTGTAAGTTGATTATCTGTATTATAAGTATCAGTTATTTTCTGTCCGTCAGAGTTTTGATATGTATGCTGATACCCGGTTATATTGCCATTTTCATCTTTAATATTTGTATAACCGTATTGGTTTTCACCATCAACAAAATCACCGTGATTTTTAATTGCATAATAAGCTGCAGCTGAAAAATCAAGACCTCTCTTTACAGCATCATTATAATCTTCCTGTGAATCAAAATGAAGCTTTTGCCATTCAGAATTTTCAGCATTAGTATTTGAATTTACTTTAATTGGATTTATATTTAAATCTGGTTTTATAAATATATTATCATTAGGAAGCTCAATAAATGTATCCTCTTCAGATTCCACATCATCATCAGTAATAATAATTTGAGGAACATCAACTATTTCATGTTCTACATCACCGTTATTATCTCCGAAATTTGTTGCATCTTCCGTTGGAATATCAGCTTCTTTAGGTGAATTATATCTTTTTACAGTTTCATTACCTTTTGTATCATATGTTGTAACTATAGTTTCACCATTTTTTGTTTCTATTAAAGTTCGACTTATAAGTTTACCATTTTTATCATAAGAATATTCATTTCTGTATAATTCATTTCCTTTATTATCCTTAATAATTTCCTGAGTTAAAAGCTCATTTCCATTAGAATCTTCTTCAAACTGCTGTTTAACAAGATTTCCGTCAGATTTAAATTCTTTTTCAACAGAATATGATTTATAATTTATATCATTAGAACTATAATTAATTATTGTTGTCGTTTTATCTATAACTTCATCATTAGAATTATAATTAATTTCCTCAATGGTGTCAGAATCGTTACCTTCACCATATGTATAATATGTTTCGCTTACTATTTTGCCTTGATTATCAGTTGTTTGTGAATATGTTTCTTCGTCATTCTTATATGTTGTTGCGGTTGTAGTGTCATCATTATTATTATTCTGAACTACGGTTTTTGTAGTTGGTTTATCCCAGTTATTATCTTCATAGAGATATCTTGTCTTTGTGCCTTCATTTGCGTCTTCTTCGTACACTACTCTGCTGTTATTTGGATTATTTACATCGTTTTCGTATATCGTTTTATTTTCTATTGTTTTATTTTTATCTGAATAATCTATTGATATTATAGTAGATTTTCCTGATACTGTATCAACAATTGTTGTTTCTTCGTTGTAATTGTATATGCTGCCGTCAGAAAGTAGTGTAACTTCAATAGTTGTAATTGATTTGTCAGGGTTTTCGACTGTAAATGTAACATTTCTTGCCCCTTCATTAAATACTTTATTATCAACATCAATGACAGATCCTTTTCCGGGGTAAAATCCTGCAACAATTTCAGCAACTTTGGGATCAGTACTGAGAATACTTGTTGCATTATTTGAGGCAAAATCCATTACAGCAGGTTCTGCGTCAGGTGACGATACAGGCGAGAATGCATTTAATGATGCCATGTCTCTTGAATTATCTGAAATAATGTTATTTATCCAAGACTGTAATTCTTCATCAGTTGCTAAGTCATCGAATTTCTGAATATCAGCTGTTATATCAGATAACCAATTATATTTTAATGACGCAGTATCACTCATACCTTCGTCAATAAGGTTATTATATCCTTCAGCCAGCATATCAGTTAAATCCCGTTCAAGTTCACCATTCTCGTTCGGCTTATATACATCAACCCTGCCGTCTGAATACTCATCTATAACTTTTAGTACATTACCATTTGAGTCCTTTTCTACTGTATGTTTTCTTCCGTTTAAAAAGTCCTGAGTTGTAATAGTCCCGTCAGTTGTATTGTCTGTCCATACAAGACTTCTGTTATCACGTCTTGTAAAGTTACCAGTATAGCTATCCGTAACTGAATCAGCATCAGTATTTTTATTATTGGTTACAGCCGGCTTATTGTTATTTGTATTTAGATATCCGTTGTATGCATCATTCATTGCAGATTTTGGAATGCTGGGATTATTTTTTGCAAATTCTAAAAAAGACATTTTTTCACTAGACTCAACGGTAACTGAACTATTATTATTTGGTCTAAGCGGAACTGTTATATCTTCTTCGCCATTTCTCAGCAATGGGCTATCAAATGGTGTTGAACCAAAATTCATGTAATCAGGCTTGGTGCTGTCTTTTTCTGTATTTTGTGATTTATTGTCTTTTGATGTTTCCTCTGTCAGTATATTATTAAGGACAGCATCTCTAAGTTCTGGTTCGACAAGTGCATCTACCTGATCTTTCAATGATATAGCACCTTCGTCTGTTTTATTATCTGATTCTGTCTGAGTGGCAGACTGCAGCTGAGATGGAGTATTAACTGTATCTTGTGGATTGTCCTTTTTATCAATCTGAATGGTGTTTCCATCTGAATCGATGAATCTGCCTTTAACAATCTCACCTTTATTGTTTACTGTTATATTGGCTACTGACATTCCATTATCAAACTTCAATATGGTTGTACATTCTTCACCGTTTATAACAGTTTTTTTAACCATTGCATTAACATCACCCGGATTTTTTCCTGATACGATTATTTCATCAGGGATTTTTACTTTGCCGGTATTTCCTGCGCCAAAAGTATAATTTTTACCGTCTATCTCTATGGTTACAGTATCTGTCTTTCCAAATAATTTTTGTGTATATAATCCGGGCGTATATACATTATTTTCATATGCATTTTGAGTTCCTGTTGTGTAGGAGTTACCGGTATTGTTAGTAGTAACGTCTTTTTTCTCTGTGCTTTTTTGCTCTTCTTTTGTTTGATTCCCAAATACAACTACATTATTTTTATTTATTGTTTTTATTTCAAATGTTTCGTTTTTTAAAATCTGTGCAGATAAATTTAAGTTATCAGTGTTATTTGAGCTAACTGTACTTTCGGAATTTTTAGTTTCCTGAGTATGATTTGTGCTTTTTGATTGCACTGCCTGTGAAGTTTGAGCTTGTGTGTTATTATTTGAATTAAAATATCCGTTATACGCATCGTGTATCGCAAATGAAGGAATTTCAGGATGTGCTTTCTTAAATTCCTCTAATGTCATTTTTTTCTCGGTAGTATTACCAGTTCCGAGTTTGTTATTTATAACTTCATCTGCCTGTTCTTTTGATTGTTTACGGCCGGTTTGTCTCCCTAAATAACGGTTACTTCCGCTATCAAAATGAATGGACATGCATTATACCTCTCACTATCTATATACTAATATTAGGTATATCGGCAGATTTTATTTAAACTTTAGCTTTTATCGGGTATTTGTTACATAAATTTACATAAATTCTAAATATATTAAGCATCAAAATTGTTGGTTATTGTATAAAAATATTCAAGTATTTGTGAAAAATAAGTAAGGTCTGAATCACCGTTTATTATTATATCTGCTTCATCTCTATACGGCTTAACATATTTTTCACCTGCAACCATAATATAATCCCAATGTTTTTTAGCGTTCTGTTCATCCTGATTTCTTTCTGCACATGCTCGGCGCATAAAACGGTCTTTTCTTATATTAATATCAGTTTCAACATAAACCTTGATATCATAGATATCTTTATTGTTGCTGTACATTGACGCCATTCCTTCAACTACAACAATTTTTTTAGACGGCACAAACTTTGCATGCGGAACTGAGACTCCTGTACCGTTCAGCAGGTATTCCGGTGTATATATATCTTCGCCCTGAGAAAGACTCTCCAGATCATCTCTTAATATATCAAGCTGAAAACTATTTGGAGAATCAACATCATAACCGTTATCTCTTAAATTATCAAAAGTGCCAAATTTTTTAATCAAAGCGGAAATGTCATTAAAATAATTATCTGTTGACATTATCGTAACCGGCATATTAAATTTTTCGATAACTCTCTTGATTTCATTACAAATTGTTGATTTACCAGAAGCTGATTCACCTGTAATACCTATCATTATCCTTTTTGTCGGATTCTGAACCAAACGTTTTGTAAACCTGTTAATAAAATCGTGTTTAATACTGTTAAAAATTGGCTGTTTAGCTTTATTATCATAAGCCATCAATTGTTTAAACTTTGACTGCAAATAGAATGCAAGAAATTCCCGCCCTGTCTTTTGATTGAAATCAGGTTTTAAAATTTTGTCATTTGAATTAACTTCTTTTTGTATTATATGGGCAAAGCCCTTATTATCTTCGTTCATACTGTTACACTACTATATGACAAAATAATTTTAAACGCAAATAATTAATCAAATAATTCGCTTATTTTGTCGGCTATATCACGAGGGTCTATTTCCTGAGTAATCTTATTAATATCCTGTGCGGCTTGATATAATTTAGCTGCTTCTACTTTATCACCAACGATTGATATTGCTCTTGCAAGGTTAAAATGAGCCAAAGCATAGTTAGGATTTGTTTCAACAGCTTTTCTAAAGTATTCAATTGATTTTTTAACTCTGCCTAAGTCATCAAGATAAATAACACCGAGATTATTATACGCAATATCATACTGATCATTATACTTAATCGCAAGTTCATACGACTTCATAGCTTCTTCTGTATCACCTTTTCCCCAATATAGGAAGCCAAGGTTACAGTGGATTTTTGCATTATGAGGTTCAAATTCTAGAGCCTGTCTGTAAATCTGCAGAGCATTATCGTAGTCCTCTTTGTCATAAAAGGCACTTCCGAGGTTTACATAAATATCAATATCTTCCGGAGTGAGTACGTATGCAGTTTGGTAAGCAGATATTGCAGCATCAGGGTCAGATTTATTTTCCTGATATACAAAGCCCATTGTCTGGGCAATAATACTTGTCCATGAGGGATTTGGGTTAAGCGTTATCGCAGTCTGATAATTTGATATTGCAAGGTCAAACTCACCCTTTATGTAATAAATATTTGCAAGATTTGAGTATAAATCAGGAATATTCGGTGCCATAGCTATAAGCTTATTATAGATATCGATTGCATTATTATAATCACCCTGCTCTTCATAAGCTCTGCATAAATGCCTGTTTGCAGCGAGATTAAAAGGGTCTAACCATATTGCCATTTTATATTCAGTAATCGCATCTTCAAAATATCCGGTTGATAAATAGATATCACCGAGTACGCAATATAAAGGTGCAAATCCGGGAGCTGTTTCAATACCTTTTTTATATATTTCAATCGCATTACCGTAATTTTTTAGCTGTATTGAATAAAACCCTTGTAAAAATAAAACCAAAAATCTTAAATAAGACATATTTACCAAAATATTTTTAACAGCAATTTTATCAAACGGTATTAGCATAAAAGAAATAATTCTTTCTAATATAGCTTTGATTTTTCTCTTTGGGTTTTTAAATGAAAGTGCATCATACAATTTATAAAGCAAATAATGCGCGCTAGAAGAACGTATTTTTGAACACTCAATAGCAGCAATTGCTGCATCAATAGCATCAGTAAAATGAGCTTTTTTTACAAATGACTCTGCAAGCATATAATACGCATCATAATACTTATTTTTCTTTTCCAGAGCTGTCATAAAATAATTGATTGCTTTATCAAGATCGCCCTTATAATAAAACGCCAAGCCTAATTTGTAGTAAATCTCATGTGAATCTAGCAAAGATTCCATTGCAAATTGATATTCGGTAATTGCTTCATCAATAAACTGACCCGAATTATAAATATCCAAATGCCATTTTAAATATAAATCGCCCATTCTGATATGTAATGTAGGATTAGTCGGATCCTTTTGCAAATCAATTTTACATCTTTCAATCTGATCAAACATTTTATTATGATGCTTAACTTCTTTTATATTTTCATCAACTGTCTTTTTCATTAATCTCCCTGCTGGTCATACTGTAATGAATACATATACATATAGTACAGTAATGACTGTCTGTTTTCCTCATTCATACCATAACAGGACAAAGTATACTCATTATCATAAACAATATCTCTTTTTGTCACTGTTGCTTTAAATATTATTGTACCATAATCCCCCGGTAAAATTAACTCACAATCAAATTGTTGTTCTACCTCCAATTCAGTCGAACTTATACAAACTATTTTATCAATTGAAATATCAGAAGTTTTTACCGTAATTATATTATCATTGCGCTTAAGTTTTAATGTTTCTATGGCATCTACGCTTTTAATTTCAGAATCAGGCGTCAATTTTACTGCATTATAGTCAAGTTCAATTGTAAAATTGTCTTCAAGCGGAGAAGTTATTACTACCGTATTAAAATCTATTGTACCCATTTTTGAAAAAATCTTAACTGTCAAAGGCTTTCCGACTTCAAGGTACTCAATATAACGCATAAAGTACTTTGGAAGTTCGACTGTCATTCTGTCATCCAAAACATCATTTACTTCGCCAATAATTTCAACAAGGTTATCACCCTTGTATATATTTATGCTTAGTTTTTGTCCTGAGTGAATTAGTTCCATATATACATTATAATTTATTTTTAGTAAAATACCAATACTCTTAATAAGGTAATGACTCTATGAAATCCGGAAGCTTTTCATTTGAAGAAGGTACTTCTCTTTGTTTAAGCGATTTTTGACTGTATGATATCCAGTTAAATGTAATTACTGATGATGGTTTTTCAAGAATACCGTTTATTACAGTCCTGAATTCTTTTGTATTTTTCATTGGAAGCTGTGGAAGTTTATCTATATCATCTACCTTAATATTAAGTTTATTATCATCGCCTGTGAGCATTATCATTAATTTATTAATTGAAAACTCACCGAACGAACCAAGACCGCTAACAATTTCATCTGACAATCTGCCTAAAACAACCAGTTTAGCGTAATCATTAGATGGATAGTACTGACCTTTTATAAATAACGCCATCAGAGGACCCTGTGACTGAAGCATTTTTATATTTGCAACACCGTTTTTAAGTTCAATATCACCTCTGAGGTATTTAAACAAACCGGTATCTTTTAATGTTATAGCTTTTGTAACAACACTTAACGATGTTCTTAGCATATTATCAGCAATAACGTTTTGCGCATATAACAAGTGTTCTAATTTGCCAAGCGTGCCCATATGTCCATTTCTTACATCAAATTTAACACTGCCGTTAAGCGATTCTTTAGATGAAAGATTACCTTGTAAAGATGAATCAAAATCCATAACACCACTCACAGAATCTTTATGTGGAGTTATAACATCAAAAATGGGTGCAGCACTAATACCTCTGCCCTGAATATTTGTATTAAACTGCTCAGTTCTAAGATTAAAATCAATTTTACCTGCTAATTTACCATTATATGCTTCTGCTGACATATTATTAATATGAGCAACATTATTAAATAATGAAAAATCTGTATTAAATGCAGCTAAATAAAGTGATGAGTTATATAAAGAAGCAGAAAGCCGTTCAGAATATAATTTTCCCTCTTCAATACTAATAGGAAGTGAAGATACAAGTTTATCCTTATACATCAAAACCGTATCAGTATTCAGATATTTTGATTTGATATTAATATTTTTAACCTTAAGTTCATTAGTAAAATCAGTAGATACAGTTGCATTCAACCCTGCAGACATATCATCAATTTTTAGAACCGGAGCATTGATGTTAACAATATTTTTGTTAAACTCTGCTGTTAAGTTATTTGCAACAAGCTGAAAATAGCTTGCAACCAGATTTTGTACCGATAATTGCCCTACAATTTCAGGATTATTAATACTACCATTTGCAAATATATCGCATTTTAACTGTGCAACAATATCATTTACATTCAAATTAACCGGCTGAGGAATGAATACTCTGATATTTTTAAGAGTTGGTTGTTTAAAATTTTCAATACTTCCGGTAATAATAATTTTTTTATTATTTTTTAAATTAGATTTAAGGTTATTAGAAAAATTATCATTAAAAGCTGACAAGCTGAAATCATCAAGCTTTAAAATGTTATTATCAATTTTTGCCGAAAGATTTATTAAAGAAGGCTCATTAAGAAGCATTGCTTTAATTATATGTACTTGGCCTTCAATAGTTTGTGATTCTTTTGTCCCGCCTATATTAAGTTTAATTGGGTATATACCGGAGGTTTTAGTAAATCCGCTCAGGTCTTTAGAGTTTATAAAACCGTCAAAAGAGATACTGAATATCATATTAGCATTATTATAATCAGTTATTTCAGCCTTTGCCTGTACTTTTGAATTAGGCATGAAGATATTTGTATCAGGGATACGGATGTTATTGTTATCAATAATAACTTTAACCAAAGGTAACTTAATAAATTCCGTTTTTTCCGGTTTTAATAAAATATTTGATATGTATGCTACATTTTCTTTATTTGTATCTACCTTTAATGAATCAAAAGTAAGAGAATTATTATTTCTTGTGGCTTTAAAATTCTCTATTTGAATATTCTCTTTATGTATAATATTATCAGGATTTCCTGATATTTTTGCATTAAGAGAGATAATTCCTTTTTCTATACCGTAGGAATCAGGAAATAAATTAGTGAGAGGCACCTTACTCATAAGCAATTCCATGTCAAGATTTTTATTAAAAGTTCCCCTAAGAACAATTGGTGCAGAGTTAACATATCCTGCTGCATTAGTAATTGTAATTATATTGTTTGAGAAATCTACATCTGAGTTAATATCTTTAATGCAAAGTTTTCCTGCTTTAATAAACGCATTATTAATTTTAAGAAAACCGTTTGATTTAATTTTCTTTAAATCACCTTTTACCGTAAAATCGGCAAGCATAGTACCATCAATTTTATCAATTACTTTATATTTTGAACAATCTACAAAAAGCTTTAATTTGCTATATACATCAGATAATTTAATCTCATCAGTTTTTACTTTTAAATCAAATTCAGGCTTTTTTGAGTTATTAATCACACCCTGAGCGTATATTTTTTTGTCCTGCGTTGCATATATATTTGAGAGAATACCGGTTTTATTTCCTAAAAATGTCAGGTAAATAAAACTCTTTGGATTTTTATTATCTTTATCAAGAACAGAAATATTATCAATATTGGCAAGACCTGATATCTGAAGTTCGTTGTCAAAATTATTATAAAGTTTCAAATCAGCCATAATATCGGCATGGAATTCAAGGTCTTCGACTTTATCAACAAATTCGCGGAGCGATATATCTGTCTTGTAATTTTTGTCTGCTTCAATATTTGGGGTTATTGACAGATTATACTTGATATATTGAGTGTTATCTATATAAAAATCACCCTCTGATACAACTTTTAGGTTTTTAAAATTATCAAGTTTTGTAAGCTCTAAATTAGTTCCTTTAATAGCATAGATTTTATTTTTATCTACATCTTTGTATCCTATATTGTAATTTTTTAACTGAAGATTCGGATACATGTCATATTCTTTAGAATCAAGTTTTTCAAAAAGTTGAGATAAATATTTATCTTTTGAGCTCGTTTTTACAATAAATTTATCAGCATATATTCTGTTAACCGCGACCTCATCTTTAAACAGCGTTGACCACGGTACAAAGAATTTAACATTATCAAGCTGCCCGAATTTTTGACCATCAACATACATAAGATGCATAACAGGTGCTTTAATTTTTAGCGAAGGACCAAATCTAAATATAAGTTTTTCTATATGAACATTTATACCAAGCTCCTGAGCAAATTGTTTTTCAACCTGTGGAACAAATCGTGTTGCATCAATTGGTATAAAACATACTGATATACAGAATGAAATTATTATTAAAACGCATATAATATAATTTTTGTATTTTTTCATTTTAAATTACTTCCCCGCTGTCACCATTAAAGAAATACATATCCTCTGTCGAGATATGAAGTGTAATTGTTGTATCAAACTTATAATCTAAAGGGATTTTTGCCGTACATTTATTCCCGTTCAGATAAAAATAAACAATTCTTTCGCCGCCTGTCATTTCAACAATATCAACAGGCACTGTTATATCATAATTACCGCTAATCATTTTTTCAGCTCTTATACCAATATTTACATCACCTGTAATATCTTTACCGGAATATAATTCAGTACCGTTTATGGTAAATTTGCCGTTTTGGATATTAACAGGAATAAAATTCATCTGACCGATAAAACCTGCAACAAACTTATTTCTCGGATTATTATAAATTTGATTTGGAGTATCAGCCTGCTGGATTTTACCCTTATCAAGAACAACTATCCTATCACCCATAGTTAATGCTTCAGTCTGGTCGTGAGTTACATAAATAAATGTAGTCTGAAGTTTCTGGTGAAGCTTTTTAATCTCAGAGCGCATCTGCACACGAAGATTAGCATCAAGGTTAGATAATGGCTCATCCATTAAAAATACTTTAGGCTGCCTTACAATAGCTCTGCCTAATGCTACCCTTTGTCTTTGTCCACCTGAAAGTTGTCTTGGTTTTCTGTCAAGCAGTTCCTCTAGATTTAAAGATTTAGCAACCTCTCTTACTTTTTCATCAATAGTATTTTTATCATATTTACGCATCTTTAAGCCAAATGCAATATTATCGTACACACTCATATGCGGATATAGTGCGTAACTCTGAAAAACAAAGGCAATATCTCTGTCTTTTGGGTGAATATTGTTTACAACTTTACTGTCAATAAGAATTTCACCGCCGGTAATGTCTTCTAAACCTGATATTAATCTGAGTATAGTAGATTTACCGCAACCGGAAGAGCCTACAAGTACAATGAATTCCTTATCTTTTATTTCCAGGTTTATGTTATCGATAATATTTTTTTTACCGTCATAACTTTTAATAAGATTTTTTAAAACAACGCTGCTCACAAAGACTCCCCTTATTTAATTCAATTAATCAACAGGAATAATAATATAAAATCCTGTGCTCTTAAGGATTTTAGATTCTGCCCATACAATACCGTTAAGAGTTTGGACTAAATTTTTTACTGATGCAAGAACGATTGAACGTAAAATATTTTTTCTGTTTACAGAATCAAGTATCCTGTAAGGATCAAACATACATTCAAGTTCATTTTCAGTTAAAATCATTGCTGTACTTGATATCCCGATTTTGGTATAGTTGCCTGGTCTTAAGCCCTTGGCAGCAAGCTCATCATCATCAGGAGTGGATAAATCAATAATCAGCTCGCCTATATCAATTGATTTTAAAATTACTTCAAGCAAATCCTGAATAATATTTCTTAATATTTCACGGTCAGCTGAAATAGTCTTTTTAAAATTTTCATCAATGTTAGTAACAATTTTTACATCTTTATTTTTATACAGTTGCTCGTTAAATTTAACAAGTGATGTAATAAGTGCCTGAACATCAAAGGGTTTGTTATCAGGCCTTTTTAACAACATTTCCGTTTGTGATAACTCAAGTAATTTATCTACAAAGTATAATAAATCGGAAGAATTTTTATTTATTATTTTGACATATTTGCTCTGCTGTTCAGACATATCACCGCCAAGACCGTCTGACATAGCCTGAGAGAATCCAACAATAGACTGTATTGGTGATTTTAAATCATTCGATAACTTTGATAAAAAATTATTTTTATCTCTGTTTACAACTTTATAATCCTCATCATGAACATTATTCTCAAAAGTTTCAGATGTTCTGAAGTCAAGGACGTAGCCTTCTTCAACTTCTCTTGCAGTCATATTAAAGTATTGCTCTTTATCCTTAATTTTAATGATAGAAGCCGAGTTATTTATAACTGAGTTAGATATAATATTATTTGAGTTTTCTATAAAATCAGAAATATTTGATGTCATTAAATGCATTTTTGGAGCTTCAAAAAACTCTGAAGCAATATCATTAACCCATTGAATTTTCCCATCTCTGTCACAAAATATAACAGCATCCGGAAGAGCCTTTTCGACATCAATAGAGTTTGTTTTAAATAATATTTTTTTAAAGTCCATGTTCACTCACCTCTTAATATGAAAATTTTATCACAAAGGGTTATAAGGGTAAATATAATACTGTTAAAAAATAATTAAATTTTCATAAAATATCGATTTTTTGTATTAATATATGAAAAGAAAAGGAAATATAAATGAAATACAAAGATTATTATGAAATACTAGGAGTAAGTCGTGATGCTGACAGCAGCGCAATTAAATCAGCATACAGAAAGCTTGCCAGAAAATATCACCCTGACGTAAATAAAACAAAAGAAGCTGAAGAAAAATTTAAGGATATTAATGAAGCATATGAGGTTCTGTCAGATAAAAACAAAAGACAAAGATATGACAGCCTTGGTTCAAACTGGCAGAGTGGTGCGGATTATACTCCTCCGCCTGGATTTGAAAACTTTAACTTTAATTTTAATCAGAGTGGTGCACAGAGTTTTAACTTTGGCGGCGGTAATTTTTCCGACTTTTTCAGCTCATTATTCGGTGACATGATGGGTGGAACGAGCAGTAATGCCGGGAATTTTAGCAATTTCTCAGATTTCGGATTTAACCAGGCTGGCACTAACACTTCTTATACACGCTCATCAGCACGTGAAAAACAAGAAGATTTGGACATTACTAAAACGTTGAACGTAACTGCAAAAGAAATTTTTGATGGTAAACCTATAACAGTGACATTTACAGAGTTTGAAAAATGCACAGAATGTCATGGCGGAAAATATTGTTCAAATTGTGGCGGAACAGGGATTGTTTCAACTCCGAAAAATGTAAAAGTTAAATTACCTAAAGGAATAGAAGAAGGAAAAAAGATTCGCCTTAAAGGGGAAGGGAAAAAAGACAGATTCGGACGAAAAGGTGATTTATATTTTGTTGTACACTTTAAAGACAACGAATATGAATTTGACGGTGCAAACCTAACAAAAGATGTTGAGATTACGCCACCCGAAGCTGTTTTAGGCTGCACAAAGGATATTCAAACACTTCACGGCAAAATCAATATTAAAATCCCTGCAGGAGTATCTAGCGGACAATCATTAAGATTAAAACAACTCGGACTTCCAAAAACTTCCGGGTTAGGCGACTTAAACGCAAGAATAAAAATTGTTATACCAAAGAACATGAAAACGGAAGTAATTGATTTATATAAAAAGATTGCTGCAATATCATAAAATTTTAAATGTAAAGAAAATGATGATTAATTTTCATCGTCTTCAATTTTTTCCTGTTTAAGCAGCTCTTTTTTTATCTTATCAAGTGCGTTTTGAATAATTCTTGATATTCTTGACTGAGAAATATTAAACTCAATTGCAATATCTTTAAGTTTTTTATCATAAAAATACTTTGCTTCAATTAAATCCTGTTCTCTTTGTGAGAGGTTTTTCATAAGTTCACAAATACGTTTTTTTAACTCAACAATCTCAGCCTTTTCGTCAGGGGTTCTGTGATAATCTTTAATTTGAGTAGGGTTCTCGGCATCTTCCATTTCATCTATTGATAAAATTGTTTTATAAACGGCATCTTTGATTTGTTCTTTTTCTTCTTTGGTATCGTTTTTCATAACGTACCATTTATATCTTCTGCGCATTTCATTCCTAATTGCCCATTTGATAGCTTTTGTAAGGTATGAAGAATTAAAATCATCACTTCTGTTATGAGTATTAATAGTGAGATAATACACAGTATAATTAGCAAGCGCAATAACTTCCGATAGCTCAATTAATCCGAGATTAGAGAATTTTTTAAACTCAACCTTAGATACAGTTTCAATTAAATCTTTATACTGAGAAAGATTAGCCCTACCTTCTCTCTCTTTGTTAATAGCTTTTAAATCCTTCATATAATATAATATTAGCTAAAAATATATGTAATTGCAAGAATTAAAACAATATTAATAATTGTATATGATAAAAATACATGATAAAATGAATATGAAGAGGGAAATACTATGAATATTAAAACAACAATAAGGTCATTACTGCTTATATCACTAACTGCTTGCCTTATGACCACAAGCAATATATATGTAAAGGCTAATTCAGCAACACAAACGAAGCAACCACCGGTTCAGACTGCACAAGGAATATATGTTAAGCCGCTAACAGTTGTAAACTCACCGAAAACGTATCTTAACAAATCTATTATAATGGAAGCAAAATTTGATAAATTCTCAACTCTTGGGTTGGATTATAAACCGGCATTCAAATCATCGGAGCAATACATATCGTTTTTAATTAAGAGAGATGATACAACTTTTAATATTCCGCTTTCGGAGATGAAATTGTTCATCAAGCGTGATATGGCAGAAAAATTTATAGACCTTAAAACAAATGACGAAATCCAAATAAAAGGTGTTGTATTTTCAGATGCACTGGGTGATACCTGGGTAGATGTCAATGAACTTAAAATTACTAAAAAAGCTCCTGAAACAACAAAGAAATAGATTTAATAATTAGTTTATCTGAGAGGATTATATGACGGAATTAACGAATAACGATAATAACAAAGTATTTTTAACAATCCATGGTCATTTTTATCAGCCCCCTAGAGAAAATCCATGGCTTGAAGCAATTGAAGAGCAGGACAGTGCGCACCCGTTTCATGACTGGAACGAGCGTATCAACTCAGAGTGTTATAATCCAAACTCCGTTTCAAAAATTGTAACTTCTGATAACCAGATACTTAATGTCGTCAACAACTATGAATACATTAGCTATAATTTTGGACCAACACTTTTATCTTGGATGGAAGAGTTCGCACCATTAGCATATGAACGTGTAATAAAAGCAGATATAAACTCAAGAAAGCTGCATGGCGGTCACGGCAATGCAATTGCTCAGGTATATAACCACATGATTATGCCTCTTGCTTCTGAACGTGACAAACAAACCCAGGTAAAATGGGGGATTAAGGACTTCGAATACAGATTCGGAAGAAAACCGGAAGGGATGTGGCTTGCAGAAACTGCGGTAGATGATGATACACTCAGGGTACTCGTGGAAAACGACATTAAATTTACTGTATTATCACCTTATCAGGCACAAAGAATCAGAAAAGAAGGTGAAAATAACTGGCAGGACGTAAGCTGGGGGAATATCGACCCTGCTCGTTCATACAGATATTTTATTAAATCAGCACCAGGAAAATTCATTGACTTATTCTTCTATGATGGTGCTATATCGCGTTCTGTTGCATTTGATGAGCTACTTAAAGATGGTAACAAGTTTGTTAACAGGTTAAAAGACGGCGTTTCTAAAGACAGAAATTATCCCCAGTTAATAAACATTGCGACAGACGGAGAAAGCTACGGTCACCATACAAAATTTGGTGATATGGCATTATCGTATGCAGTTAAGCTAAAAGTTAAGGATTCCGGATTTATTATAACAAACTACGCTGAATACCTTGATAAATACAGAAGCAACTGGGAAGTTGACATTAAACCAGTTTCTTCTTGGAGTTGTTTCCACGGCGTAGGCAGATGGAGTGACGATTGCGGTTGTTCAACAGGCGGTCACCCCGGTTGGAACCAGAAATGGAGAAAACCGTTACGTCAGGCACTTGATTATATCCGTGATGAAATGGTTACTATTTACAACAAAAATGCAAAAAAATATCTTAAAAATCCTGAAGAAGCAAGAAATAATTACATTAATGTAATTTTAGACAGAAACCCGATTTCAATCAAAAACTTTCAGGATGAATACTTCGTTCCCGATTTATCAGAAGAACAAAAAGTAAAGGCAATGGAATTGCTTGAAATCCAACGTGAGGCAATGCTTATGTACACAAGCTGCGGCTGGTTCTTCTCTGAAATATCGGGCATCGAAACAGTGCAAATTATGAAGTATGCTGCAAGAGTTATGCAGCTTGCAAAATCATTTACGAAAAAGGATTTGGAAACCCAGTTTCTCGAAATACTGAAAGAAGCAAAAAGCAATATTCCTGAATTCGGTACAGGTAAAGACGTTTACGAAAAATTTGTAAAACCGTCCGTAGTAACTCCAAAACAAATTGCATGCTTGTGGGCAATTTCATCTTTATACAACGACTTTGAAGACGAAGAAAATGTATATTGCTACAAGATCAAAAAGAAAGCCTATAAAGAAGTCAAAAAAGGCGATTCAAGGCTGGTAACAGGCCATATTGAAATAGAATCAATGGTTACACAGGAAAAATCAGATATGATGTTTGCACTGCTTCAATTCTCAGGTGGTGATTTCCATTGTGCTATAATCAATCATTCGCCTGATTACAGTGAAATTAAGAAAGAACTTATAAGAACGTTCCTTGTATCACCGCTTACTGAGATAATAAGAAAAATCGACAGCTATTTTGGCAAAGAGTACTTTACTCTCAAAGACATATTTATTGAAGAAAGGCGCAAAATTCTTCAGATTATGCTCAAAGGTAAACTGCAAATTTTCTCAAACACATATGAATCAATGTATAACGAAGGTAAGGGTTCAATTTATCAAATGCAGGGACTTGGGCTTGAAATACCAAAAGAGTTTAAAATATCTGCACAATACGTTTTAACAAAACAATTTAACGATTTGTTCCTGAGCACAAAGGGTTTTATCGATACAGAGATTATTCAGCAAGCAGCAGATATAAACTTTGAAGCTAAGAAAATCGGCATTGAGATAGATAAAAAGCCGACATCGAAAGTATTCAGCAAAAAAATTGCACAAAATATTAACAGACTTTCTTATGCAATGGATTTGCAGCAGGTTGATGCTACACTTGAACTTCTTGATTGCATATCAAAACTGGAAATCAAAGTTGATATTGCAGAGGCTCAAAGCTACTTCTTCTCAAAAATTGTGTCAAATTTTGATGAACAGATACAAAATATGACCTGCAAAGCCGACAGAGATCTGTTAAGCATGCTCTTTGAGATAGGTGAAAACTTAAATATCAATATGGATTATTATAAGAACGCGTTTGACCGTGCCTTAGTAAACAAAAATTAAGCTAATTCCATTTATTTTTAACTCCATATTAAAGTTATATAAATATTTTTAAGATATTTAGAAAATTATACTATACTATTTATGTGGTTATTTATATGGAGAAAGAGAATGGAAAATTTACTAATGGAAAAATCAAATATTCACCCATCAGCAGTTATTCACCCGTCAGCTGAGATATCCGAAGGCGTAACAATAGGTCCTAATGTTGTTATTGGCGAAGGAGTAAAAATCGGAAAAGGTACACGCATCATTGCAAATGCTTATATTGAGTATGCAGAAATAGGTGAAAGATGTACAATATCACCATTTTCAACAATTGGTTCTGAGCCTCAGGATTTAGGTTACAAGGGTGAACCTACAAAAGTTATTATCGGCGACGATACCATTATTAAAGAGAACGTTACTATTCACAGAGGGGCAGCATGCGGTGATTTTACAACAAGAATAGGTAATAAATGCCTGCTAATGGTTGGATCGCATATTGCACATAACTGCGTACTCGCTGACCAGGTTATACTTGCTAACCTTGTAACACTCGGCGGACATGTTCATGTAGGTTTTGGAGCATTTGTAGGTGGCATGAGCGTTTTCCATCAGAATATAAGAATCGGAGATATGGCAATAATTAGTGGTTTCTCTGCTTCAAGACAGGATATTTTACCATACTCTAAAGGTGAAGGAAGGCCACCGGTTCCGAGAGGACTCAATGTTATTGCAATGAAACGAAGAGGTGTGCCGCAAGAAATCAGAACAGCAACAAACGAAGCATTTAAACTTTTAATTTCAGAAGAGCTAAATACATCTCAGGCAATTGAGAAAATTAAAGCAGAGATTCCTATGAACGAATATATCGAGAAAATGATTGATTTTATTCAATCATCAAAGAGAGGTGTATTGTTAAAATCTCATAAATCCGGCTATCAGTCATTAGAAGATTAGAAATAAGCATGCTTTTAACAATAAGGGTATTAATTACAATTAATACCCTTATTTATGTTTTTTATATTAAGTTTTGTAAACCACATATAATTCTGATATAGTAATAGTTCCAGACTAAAACCGATGCTGTATTTATAAAAATTAAAACAAGTTGTTGACATATAAAAATGATGTGCAATAATAATAAAGGACACATTAAGTGTAGTCCAAACACTAAAAATATAAATAGCAAACTAATAACCCCAAAATCATATAAACTCCTAGATAATAAACACTAAAAAAGACCATTAGGATGCAGAAAACAAACCCACTCGATTCACACACGCGAGTGGCTTTTTTTTTATAAGAGATTATCACCTTGTATTTTTGATACTTTTAATTTAATATTAATACATAACTATTTAGCGGTATCGTCTAGTGGTTAGGACGGGAGATTCTCATTCTCCAAACAGGGGTTCAATTCCCCTTACCGCCGCCAATAACAGTCCTCATTTGAGGGCTTTTTTGTTATGGGGAATTGAACCGCATTGACTTCGTCAACGGGGTTCGCACCTCTCAGAAAAACTTGACATTTAGTCAACTTTTTCATCGGCAGAGTCCTTACCGCCTGTTACTTTTTATCTTTAAAAATTAACCTAAAACACTTTTAATTTATTGGCTTGTAGTGAATACTGCAGGTAATTTTATATATTTACCCCAATTAAATACTCAAACCCGCCTCTAGGATGTCAGGGGCGGGTAGTTCATTAACTCGGTTTTTATAGAGAAGAGTGGAGTAAATGTCAGATAAATCAGATTATAATTTTGATATTTTGTAATCCTTTCGTACAACAAGTGTATGTGATAGAGGAATACCACCCTGGACGGCAGGTTTATTAACTACGTGACCGTCAACATACATAACAGTTGAACCACCGCCGTCAAGATTCATTGCATTAACACAGCCAAGCTGTTTCATCAGGTTTGCAAGTTCATTCAATGTAAGGCCAACAGAAGCCCCTTCACGGCCATCTGCTGTAATAAGGATTAGATTATTGTCTTTTGTATAACCGATTGCAGTACGGGGATTTCTGCCGCCTACAGAAGCTAATTTTTCAGCAGTCATATCAACATAAATTTCACCATTTTTAACAAGATATGGCCCGCCGCTTAGTATATGATTAACATCCTTCCAGTTAGGGCTCATTTTTACATCAAAGTTAAATTTTCTTGAATTTAAAAACGGTCCGATTTGGCTTTCCGGTCCGACAATAACATATCCGTTTTCAGGAATATCACATTGTTCATAAGAAGTACCGATTAATTTTCCGTTTTTAATAACAACCTGAATACCATATTTGGGAGTTGCAGGAGTTCTGCTTCCCCAGTCACCTGTATAAACAATAACGTGGGTAGATAACATCCTTGGCTGATTTATGTTGTCAATTTTAAGTTCACCGCGATTAGTCACTACTTTCGCATCAAGTTTAAGTCTTGCCATATCGTATCCGTCATCAAAGAATCCGATTGCAACTCTGTCATAAATCGGACCAGTATAGACTTTTTTATTAATCATCAACGTTCCGAGAGGTGTTCCTGTTTGAGGTTTAAAGTAACCACCATTGATTGCAACAAGAGCGTTTTCTCTTTCTGCAATATTAGAAATCTTTGATCTGCCGTACAACTTGTCATTTGCAATTGCAGGCTCTATTCTTAACTCATCGTTAATGTCTTTCGAAACCTCCACTACATTAATTCTAACAGGTCTTCCATTATAGTATTTTGTCATTTTGATGTGTTTAACACCTTTGTCAATGCTGCTCACAGAATAGTTAGCATATTTATTTATAATCTCTTGTTCAAATAATTGTTCCTGCTTAATTCTGTCTTCCTTAATATAATTAATATCAGGAGATATGCCTGTTATACCGCTAATATCATTAGCAAATATTCCGGGATTTTGGAATAACAATAAGCAAACAGCAATCCCAATACCAGCTGCACTGGTTGCAGTTTTTTCCGCCTGAGGTCTTTCTAAAATAAGCGTATCCATTTTGCTTACCAATAATTTTTAGTAACGGATACCTTTTTTTTTAAAGAGTGGTGTGGGGCTAGTTAACACTCTGGGTAAATGAGTTTGTTATATATTATGTCTCATTAACTTCAAAAGTAAACGGGGAATATATTTCGGCTAGATGTGTAAAATCGTGATACCTCTCGACTAGTGTTATTAGATAAGTGTTGGTAATTTATTACTTACATTATTATTATAACATACACTTAATATTTTTCAACCCTTTATTTATAATACTTTTAGGTAGTTTATAGAGCGTAATAAATACACTTATTATTTTTTATTTTTTTGGTATTATAAATTTATGAGCATTATTAATATATTAAAAAAGAAGAATAACAGGTCATTATTTACAACTCCCAGCCACAACGGAGAGTTATGTATAATGCATAAATTCTATCAATGGTACAGGAATGATATTTCTGAAACGGACACATACAACCCACAGGAAGCATTAAACTCTGCAGAAAAAAAGGCAGCTGAGATTTATGGAACAAAATCTACACATTTTCTTACTAACGGCTCCACAAGCGGCATTATAGCTGCAGTATTAGCCTGTTGTACAAAGGGTAAACTTTTAATTTGGGATAAATCGCACCCTTGTCACAAAAACGCCGGTATTCTTTCTGGATCGGAAATATTAGAATACCAATTAAAATATAATGATAAATGGGGAATATATGAACCGTTAACACCCGATGAAGTCGATAGTTTATTGGAGGAACACAAGCCAAACGCAATTATAATTACCTCGCCAACTTATGAAGGTCTTGTATCAGACATAATTAAAATTTCAGAGGTATGTAAAAGACATAACACCAGGTTAATTGCAGACGAAGCACATGGTGCATTATATCCGTTTAGCGATAAATTACCCGTAAGTGCAGTCAACTATGCAGATTTCACGGTTCAATCACTACACAAAACCGCAGGCGGAATTAATCCAACAGCACTTTTACACTGTAATTGCGAAATATCGCCTGTTGAAGCATTATCCAAAATTAACACAACCTCCCCTTCGTATCCGATGCTCGCTACAATAGAAGCAAACATTAACTATTTAAACTCAGAAAAAGGGCAAAAGAATATAGACAAATTAATAAATAATCTTGTTAAAATACGTGCATCACTCACAAACCTTGAGTTATACGGTGACGATATTACTAAGCTGTTGATTAAAAAAGACGGACTTTCAGGGTATGAACTTTCAGAAATATTGTATGAAAAACTGAACATTGAAGACGAACGAACAAACAGCAAATCAACAATGTTATTAACAGGACTCGGAACATCGGATAGAAAGCTAAACAGACTGTTAAAAATAAGAAAGATATAATAATTACTTAATCAGACTTTGAACCTCTTTAAAATTAATATGCCTTGCGCCTTTAAGCCATTCAAATATTGCGATTTCCGTTGTTAATATATGAGCACCATTTTCCTTCATACGCTCTAAACCGGCATTGTGTTCACATTCTTTTCTGCTGCCGCAGGCATCAGAAATAACAGATACTTCATACCCTTTTGACAAAAGGGCTGAAGCAGTCTGATTTACACATATATGAGTTTCTATACCAAATATAACAACCTGCTTGCGGGATAACTTATCAACAGCACTTGCAATTGACGGATTTTCCAATGCAGAAAATGATGTTTTTTCAAAAAATGCTGCACGAACGCCTGCAGCTTCCTTGAGTTCAGGCAATGTATTACCAAGCCCTTTTGGATACTGCTCTGTTATAGTAATAGGGATACCAAGGATTTCTGCAGCTTTTACCATAATTAACGCTTTTTTTTCAATAAGTTCTTTATTGAATGATGCATTTAATAATTTTTCCTGAATATCAATTATAAACAGTTGACTGGATTTTTCATTTAATATTGTCATTGTTAACCTCTTTCTTCTAAGAATTGAGCAGAAACAGCAGTTTTAAATTCCTGAATGAATTCTTCTAACAAATCATCTAACAAACCCGGTTCAAGCTCTTCCGGTTCGATAGTAATATGTTTTTGCTCAAGATTTAAGCTGCGTACATTATCATTATCAGCAGAATTATACGAAATATCAATATTTACGGTAGAAAATCCTGGGCTTGTAATTCTGAAACAGGCAGTATGCTCATCTGTTTTAAGATACAAAACACCATATCCTTCACCTGAACCCTGTTCAATTTTAATTCCGAACAATTTATCATTATATGCCTGTTGTATATGATAAAAAGACGGTGACACAACTCGCATGATTTTTTTATCAAACTCTTTGCGGAAATTTTTAAAATTACTAATATTGCTATTCTTACTAAAATCACCTGAAAAATTAACTTTTGACATAGCTTTATGAAGGTCATTTAAAACCTCATTTACAACCTGTTGGCGATTTTTATTACAAACTGCTGCGAAACCTGAATATATACCTTCGGGCAATTTCTTCTCAATAATACTCCATATTTCTTTTGCTTTATCTAATCCGGTATTATTTAAAAGCAAAAAATATTTATTAAATGCATAAGCCATTAGTATATCATTTTTCCTGATATTATTTAAAATAATAGTTTCAAGCTGATTCGGCTGAATAATAAATTTTGAGTTTTCATCAGCAGAAATAGCAACCAAGGTAGCTGTCGCAGAGTTCTTTTTAGTTTGTTCTATTTCACGTTCTAGTATATTTGTAAAATCAAGAAATACTTCATTACTTTTGGCAATAATTTTGTTTTGTACAAGCATTTCACGATATAAAGCAGATTTTTTAAAAGACGAAACAAGATTAAGAAACGGCAGGAGTTTTGCTTCGATTTCTGCATCAGAAACATCCGGTGTAAAATAAGCTAAAGCACCACGTTTATACGTTTCAATAACAAATTCATCATCATTATTAAACCCAAAAACAATAACAGGCATATCAATTACCATATCTAAAAGCTGAAGTGTCTGTTCAGGATTACATGCACTGTTAATAATCAGAAGGGATGATGATAACATGTGAATTTTGTCAGGCAAATCCCCAAACTTAAAACAAAATAACTCGTCACTTTTTCTTAATTTAAGCTTAGGAATTATATATTCAAAAAAGTCTGAATCATCAGAAACCAGTATAATTTTATTTTGCATTACACTACCTGCAAATACAACTATGAAAGTTGTGATATCATAACTTCAGCTTTTTGTAAAATTGCCTCACGTAAATCTTCCAAATCTTCAATATCTATACCTAAAGTATTGCAAAAATCTTTATCAATTGAGTTTACATCCAGATTTGTCTGAACAATTTTATCAATAAAGCATACTAAGTTACAAGGAATAGGGATTGATGAGAGTGACGGAGTATGATGGTAAGCAATTGTATTAGCAAGTAAAATAGGTAACTGCCATCTTTTTGCAAGAAGTGAGCCTGTTTTAACGTGATCTGAATCAAAGAGTTTTCTTTCAGCTTCAAGTATATCCGCACCCATTTCATCAACAGCATTAATAACCTTCATATATTTTTTTTCATCAGTCATATGCAAAACGATTTTACCTACATCATGCACAAATCCTGATATAAACGCTTCATCAGCGTCCATAATCTTAGTTAAGTTAGCAATATATTCGCATCCGGAAGCAACTTTCATAGAATGTTTCCAGAGTTCTTTATCTCCCTGATTTGACATCATAGGCTTCATAGCAACCGCAACAATGATGTTTTTAACCTTAACCATACCCAATAGTGAAAGCGCGATATTAATAGAACTGATTTGCTGTGAGAAACCGTAATAAGCAGAGTTAACCAATGCTAAGAACTTAATAGTTAACGACTGGTCAAACATAACAATTTCACCAAGCTCTTTCATGTTCGCAGTAGGCTTTTTCATAATATTTAATGCCTTAACAATAACTGATGGCATTGCGTGAATGTCTTTAACACTGTTTACTAATTCAATTGTCTTATCCATATTACAACCTTCTTCTATACTTGTAAGTGTTTCTTAATAGACAGAAAACTGCCTATTGCACCAAACGCTGTTCCTATTATTAATAACGCGATAATAACTATATTTTGTGCATATCCCGGAGGAGGAATTAAGAAAAATTTATGCATATTTAGTAAAGGTACTTCTATCCAGCTTAACGGGAAAACAGAAATAATTGCTGATACAAAGCCATAAAACGCACCCTGCATTATTAAAGGAGTTTTAATATACCAGTTACTAACACCCATCAGACGCATAATTTCAATCTCGTCTTTACGTGCCTGTATTACTAACTGAATAGTATTGTTTATAATAGTTATGGTTAAAGCAGCTGATATTATAATAACAAATATCATAGTAGTATTAACAACATGCATCAAAACCTGCATTTTTTTTGCAAGTTCTTTTGCATAACCCATATCTTCCACACCCTGAATAGGACGAATTTTATTAAATACTTCATCAATATTATCCGGTTTATCAACTTTAACACGAAGAGTATCGGGAAGTGGATTTTCTATGTCATGCAAACCAAGTTCCTGCTTAAGCGAACCCCAGGATTCGTCTTTTGTTTTTAGCGTAACTGACTGAACATGTTTAATTTCTTTTATTCTGTCTTTAACTATAGAAGGCGAGGTACCGGATTTAAGATATACGGAAATCTCAAGCACATTCCCAAGTTCATTAGCAAATGTAGAAAGAGAAAGAGTAAACCTAAACAGAACCCCAAACAACGTCAAAATTGCCGCCATTGTAGTGATGATAACAAGGTTTATAATACCGGTTCTCTTAATATCATTAACAGCTTCAATTATGATTCTGTAAGCAATTCTCAACTCACATAACCAGTCTTTGGGTATGTGCTTTTTTACAGTACGTTTTAATTGCTGTTTACTATCTTCCATAAGTTCCTGCCTGTTCGTCTTTAATAATTTCGCCGTTGTCTAACGTTAATACACGTTTTCTGAATCTGTCAACAAGCGTATAGTCATGAGTAGATACTATAACAGTAATACCACGCTGATTAATCTGCTCAAGAATTTGCATAACCTCAAGCGAATTACCTGGGTCAAGATTACCGGTAGGCTCATCAGCTATTAAAAGCGGAGGACCGTTTACAAGTGCACGAGCAATACTTACACGCTGCTGTTCACCACCTGATAATTCTGACGGTTTAGCTTTTGCTTTATCGAGCAAATTAACAACCTTAAGTGCACCGTTTACCCTGGTTTTAATATCAGATGAGCTTATTCCTAGCGTTCTTATTACATAAGCAATATTATCAAACACTGTCTGATTTTGCAGAAGTTTGTAATCCTGAAATACGATTCCCATACACCTTCTCAGATTGGGAACTTTTTCCGGTGGCAGGTTTGCAATATTAATACCGCCTATTAAAACAGTACCGGTAGTAGGCGTTTCTTCTTTATAAAGCATTTTCATTAATGTTGATTTGCCAGCGCCTGAAGCACCTGTAATAAATACGAACTCACCTGATAAAATATCCAGATTGATATTTTTAAGTGCATAATTATTTTTGTATTTTTTTGTTACAGATCTTAATTGTATCATTTTACTATCTCTAATATTCTCTTTGTTATGTTTTCAGCATCCAGCTTATAATAAGCCAAAAGTTCCTTTGGAGAACCGCTTTGTCCAAACTCGTCATTAATACCAAATCTATGTATCTTAACCGGATAATTTTCAGATAAACATTCGGCAACAGCAGAACCAAGACCACCAATTATTGAATGGTTCTCAACCGTAACAACTGATTTAGTTTTCTTTGCCGATTTTATAATTGTATCAGAATCAAAAGGTTTAATTACCGGCATATTAATAAGCTCTGCGCTTATACCTTGATTTTCTAGCGACAAAACAGCCTGATAAACTTCGGCAAAAATATCACCGTTAGAAATAATGGTAACATCCGTTCCATGTTTTAAAATCACAGCTTTGTCAGGTGAAAATTTATAGTCAGAGTCATAAATTACAGGAACATCAATCCTTGAAGATCTGATGTAAACAGGACCGTTGATCTCTGAAGCATACCTGACTGCCTGACGGCTCTGTTCACTATCGCAAGGACAAATAACGGTCATGTTAGGAAGCATACGCATAAGCGCGACATCCTCTAATGCCTGATGGCTAGCACCATCCTCCCCCACAGTAATACCGCCATGAGCACCTATAATTTTTACATTTGCTTTTTGATAACATACAGAATTACGGACCTGATCATATGTTCTGCCTGTTGCAAAAACTGCAAAAGAAGCAATAAAAGGAATTTTACCCGTAAGCGAAAGACCAAGTGACGTTGTAATAAGATTTTGCTCAGCAATACCAACATTAAAAAATCGTTTCGGAAACTCCTTCGCAAAAATTGACGTCTTTGTTGAACTCGATAAATCTGCATCAAGCACAACAATATCACCGTTACATCTTCCAAGCTCGGTTATTTCTTCTCCTATTGCAGCTCTTATTGATTTTTTGTTTGTAAAATCCGGTTGCATAATTCCCCTTCTTACAGATTTTAACATAAACATAACCTAAATGCAAAAGGTAGAAATATAATTAAAAGACTGCTTTATAAGTCAGCAGACAATTTATACAACCTAACTTTTAAAATAATCACAAATAAGTTTTTCGCGTTTTGGAAGCAATTTTTTTGCTGATTCTATAATGGGATTTTTATTAAGTTTCTGAAGTTCTTTACATAATATGGCTTTTTCAAGAATAAGCGTATTGTACAACTGATTACAAATATCAGATGATGATTGGTGCAAATGTAGTTTCTTAATTTGGAGTTCTTTTTGCTGAATTTTTTTTAGTAATAACTGCTTATTATTCACAAAATCACCCTTTCCTATTATAGGATATAATGTTTTTTACTATTTATCAATCAATCTTTTAGTGTATTCTTTACTATAACTTGTAATAAATCTTAACAAATAAGGCAATTGTGCTCAAAAAATTTACTTATATATAACATAACATATATAACGAGGAACAAGTCACAATAAGGATTACATAAAATATGTGGTTCTTTATTGTAAATTTTTGTAACAATCTATCAAAAAAACCTAAAGTTTTGACAAAAAATGTCGATATAGTATAGGTAAGTAAGTACATAGGTTGATATGAAAATTAGAAAGGAGTATTTTTATATGGCAGATTTCGGAAAAATTAATCCTGAAAAAGCTCAAGCTATTATTAAAGCTTTGAAGGATGGCAAAATTAACCAGAATGAAATGAAGCAACTTGGTCTTACGGAAGCAGAAGCACAAGAACTTACAAAAGCATTTTCTTCCGGGCAAGTTGAAATTGGGGACTTTGTATTAGTAAACAAAGGAAAAGTAAACAAAGATGGTAAAGAGTTTCAACTATCGTCAACACACAAAAAACAAAAACCAGCAGAAGAAGAAAGTGGTTTTTTGTCTAAAGCAAAAACCATCGGTAAATATGTAGGTGCAGCAGCTGCTGCTGTTGGTGTTGCAGCTGGTGGTGTAGCTCTTGCTACGGGGGCGCTGGCATCTATGCCGGCTTGGGCTCCATTGGCATTGATTGCTGCCGGCGGTGTGTTGCTTACAAGTTGTTCTCCTGGAAGCGAAAAAGTAGTTGAAGCAACTCAAAATCAGACTATGAATATCAAAATGCAGGATTACTCAAGACAGATTGATCAGATTCTTCAGCGTATGGATAAAATGAATGACAGTATATCCGGTGATTTTAAAGTAATGTTAGCAAATCTTCAGTTAATTATTAATAACCAATATTTAACAAAACAGGAACTGGGGCAAAAGTTAGATGATTTTATGAAAGACATGGAAAAATGGCTCAAGGAAATTGCTAACAATCAAAATAATATCAGAATTGATAATAACAAAAATGCAGCTGATATTTTGGCAGCAATTAAAGCAATTATCGACAATAACGGCAATGTTGATGCAAAACTTGATGAGTTAATTAAACTGATAACTCAGATTAAAATCGACACAGGTGACATTAAAAACGACACAAATGAAATTAAGGATACAACAAACAGCATCCTTGAAGAAATCAAAAAAGCTAAAGATGATCTCAAAGCTACATTAAATACAAACAATCAAGCTGTATTGGATGCAATTGCAAAACTTAATGACAACGACCAGAAAACCCTTTCTGTACTTAATGACATCAAAGCATTAATCAAAACATACGGCGATGCAGGTAAGGAACTCGGGGAACAAATCCTTGTCACAATCGGTAACATAAGCGGTAACGTCGATTTATCAGAAGTACTCAAACTTCTTGAGAAACTGGTTAATGGTCAGAAGAAAACCAATGACAGTATTGAAAATATGACTAATATCGTCAGCGAGTTCAAAGCAAAAAATCAGGAACAACTCGATGTTATTATCTCTAAATTAGACAAGATTAATGGAACCCTTGAAAAACTCGGTACAGATGTAACATTCGGTATGAACGCAATATTAAATGCAATCAAAGACCTTCCGAAAGCTTCGGACTTCAATGCCAAGCTTGATGCAATTATCGAAAGAATGGATAATCTTATCGGTAAGACTACAAAGAACGGCAATACTCTTGTTGACATTCTGAATGCAATGAAAGAACTTCAAAATACTATCAATATTGTTATTGAAGGTGACAAAATCAAAGTTATTTGCAACTGTGGAAACTGCGGCGGCAGCAAGCATGAAGGCATCATTGGTGACTTAAACGACTTACTCGGATAAGTTAATCCAAATAAGATAAAAAAAGACTGAGCAGTGCTCAGTCTTTTTTTTTAATAACACACTAATTTACTGGTTATTTTCTGATAATAGATTTCGGATCAAGGATATCTCTTATTGCATCACCTAACAGGTTAAATGACAAAACAGCAATAAAAATTAATCCACCGGGAGCTAAAAGCCACGGACGATATAAAATATTCATATATTCCTGCGCCTCCTTAAGCATATTTCCCCAACTGGCGTCAGGTTGTTGAATTCCAAGACCAAGAAAACTCAGACCGGACTCAGCAAGAATATAAGAAGGAACGCTTAAAGTCATCGCAATAATAACATAACTGGTAGTTTGCGGAATAATATGTTTTAGTATAATTCTTAATGATGAAGCACCCATCACTTTTTCAGCCTGGACAAATTCTTCCTGTTTTACAGAAAGCACCATTCCGCGAACAACTCTCGCAAAGCCGGCCCAACCTATAAGAGCAAGTATAACAACAATAAGAGAAAATCTCTGTACACTTGTCATACCTGAAGGCAATATTGCGGCAAGAATAATTAATAAATAAAAACTCGGTATCGCCATAATTGCCTCTGCAAATCTCATCATTATTACATCAATCCAACCGCCAAAGTACCCAGAGATACCGCCATATAATAAGCCAATCGGGAATACAATCAACAATGCCAAAAAACCAACAGTCATCGAGATTCTTCCGCCAAATAAAAGTCTTGAAAATACATCCCTGCCATTGATATCAGTTCCCAACAAATGGATTTCACCTCCGTCGCTTACACCGAATAAATGTCTATGAGTCGGTATTAATCCTAGAACTTTATGTTTTTCACCTTTGACAAAAGGTTTTATATAGTATTTTTTTGACCGGTCTTGTTTATAAACAGTTTGCATCAGATCCGGATCATATTTTCTTATATAATTATAAGTATATGGCAATGACAGTTTACCCATTTCATCAATCATATAAATATTTGAAGGCGGAGCATAAGACAAATCCCTGTTGGAATATGTACTTGAATATGGTGATATAAAATCTGCAAAGAGTATAATTATATACAATAATAAAAGTATTATAAATGCATATTTTGCAAATTTGTCTTTAAGAATCTCTTTTAAAAGCATCATTTGGCACTCTCCTGACTTCTGCGCGTACGTGGGTCAGCAAGCATAAGCAGAATATCTGCAATCAAATTACCCGCAATAAGCATAATAGTACCAATCATAAGAGATGCCATAACAAGATTAATATCAGATTTTAAAACAGCTTCCAAAATTAATCTTCCCAAGCCCGGATACTGAAAGACATACTCGGTTAAAGCCGCACCGCTCAATAATCCTGCGAACTCAAAACCTAGCAATGTAATCATTGGATTTACGGCATTTCTGAGCGCATGCTTAAATATTACCTTAAACTCACTCAAACCTTTTGCCCTGGCAAATTTTATATAATCAGAATCCAAAACTTCAAGCATATTAGCACGCATCTGCCTTTGAAGTCCAGATAAAGATATAGTGAATAAAACAAATACCGGTAATATCAAGTGGCGAGAAATATCAATAATTTTTCCGGTAAAACTTAACTCGTTAAAGTTATAGCTTGTTAAACCGCCAACGGGGAACCAACCTGTTTTCACTGCAAGCATAAGCATTAATATCGCAAAAAAGAATGAGGGAATTGCCATACCTACACTTGAAAGAACAGTAAGCAATCTGTCGAGCGTGGTTTCTTTTCGGATAGCGGCAATAATGCCAAGCGGAACTCCCACGCTCCAAGTCATAAATAAAACCATTAAAGCAAGAAGAAGAGTGTTCGGCACCCTTTCCTTGAGTTTAATTATAACTTTTTCACCGTCTGAAGTATATCCTAAATCTAATTTTATAAATGATTTTGCCCAGGACAGGTATTGAATCATAATGGGCTTATCTAAATTAAGCCTTTTAATCTCTTTTTGGAGGGTTTCTTCTGATATAGAAGGATTCATTCTTAACTCTGCCAATGGGTCAACAGGAGCAAGGCGTATTATAAAAAAACTGATTAACGATACAACTATTAATAACGGTATCGTTTGTACAATTCTTTTAAATATGTATTTAATCAGTCCCACTTAAGTCCCCTCTGAAAATAAATATAACCGATTATTTATCAATATACAACTCGTCAATGTTATATAACAGTCCGTTTAGTGATGACGGAAAAACATTTTTAATCCGTTTTCTTATTGCGTATATTTGTTTTGATGAGTAAAGATAAATAATAGGATTTTGTTCGTAAATTATTTCCTGATATCTGTCATAGATTGGCTTTCTTTCTTCAAAAGATAATTTTAAAGCCCCATTTTCAAAAATTTCATCAAGTTCTTTTTCCCAAGGATAAATATTATCAGGTTTGGATGCGTTATTTCCCATATTAAACATGTGAAGAGGTCCGTTTGAAGACCAAACATTCTTTCCGTCGTGAGGCTCAAGCGGAGAGCCTGTCAGCCCCATTACAGCCATATCCCAATCATAGGTTTTTGTCAGTTTATTTACAAGGGAATTGAACTCAATAGGTTTAAAATTTACCTTCATTCCCAATTCTTCCAAATCCTGTTTTATCATAACACCGATTGCTTCACGTTCAAGATTACCTGCATTTGTATATAAATCAAACTCTACTAAGTTGCCATATTTATCATATAATTTTTTATTTTTATACCGAAATCCGGCATTTTTAAGTAATTCCATTGCTTTTGTTAAATCCTGCGGGTGACCTTTAATATTTTTATTCAGGTAAATAGAGTTCAGGCTTTCTGAGGTAAACAAAGGTTCTGCTACCCCAAAAGCAATGTTTTGCACCATATTTTTTCTATCAAGCGCATAATCAACAGCTTTTCTAAAGTCATTATTTTGGAACCATTTTTGCTTTATTCTGTCAACATAAGGTTTGCCGTCTTTATCAGATTTATTGTTTAAATTAATAACTATAAATAACGTTCCAGTACTCGGTCCTAAATTATATATAATATAATCAGATTTCGGTTCATTAATTTTATATCTTGCAACACTGTTACCTCTTAAACTCAGGGTATCAATTTCATTTGCTTCAAACTTTAGTATTTCATTATTTGTATCACCTACAATCAGGTAAACAAGCTTATCTAAATATGGTAATTTTTGATTCTTTAAGTTGATTTTATAATAATTCGGATTTCTTTCAAAAACTACCCTTTGAGCAGCAACATATTCCTTTAACTTAAAAGCACCGCTAGAAACTATCGTCTTTGGATTTGTATCAGGAGTGAGAAAAGCATCAAATACAGATGCACCTCTATCAGAATAGGGCTTAAAATAATGTTTTGGAACAATCGGATAAGAAAGCTGCCTTAGAAACGGTGCAAAAGGTTTTGAAGTTGTAAACTTTACCGTATAATCATCAATTTTTTCAATACTTGGAAGTTTATTTTCAATCATCATTGCATACATAGAAGACGGATTGCCAAGTCCTTTAAAAACAATTTCTTCATATGTGTATATAACATCATCAACAGTGATAGGTTTACCATCAGACCATTTTATACCTTTTCGCAAGGTTATAATATAGTCATTCCCGTCAATATTATATGACTTTGCAAGTAAAGGAATAATCTTTCCGTTTTTAGCGTCGGTGGTTAGCAGCCCATCATACAGTAATCCTGCCATAGCAGAAGAGGTTGCATCTTTCGTTGTACACGGGTTAAATGTTTTTGGTCCTTCGCCAATTGTTGAAAGGACGAGTTCTCCGCCGAATTTACCGACAGGAGCCTGGGACTGAATATAATCGACTCCATTTAATGTTACATTTTTAACATCGGCAGGATACACAACGTTACTTACATCCGGAGTCGCATTTATTTTTATCGACTCCTTGGGTAAATCCTGACGGACACAGAATTTTAGACATAACATGATAATTATTAAAAATAATATTATTCTTAAAATCTTGTTCATAGGTTTAAGATTAACATATAAAAACAAATTATGCCAATGCCAATACGGATATATTTTTGGAGAATATGTAACGAAATGTAACAATTTTAGTATAAAGCCTGTGAATTGCTAAAGTTTTACTCTGATTGTGCCGATATAAATACCAAAGGGACAATCAGAAAA
>CACZFL010000008.1 GCA_902780525.1 uncultured bacterium
TTTCACACATTTTGTATGTGTTCCAATTTTTTCTCGGACTTCCATTTAAAATAATAACTTTTTTAGACATAAACACCTCTCCTTTGACCTATGGTTATACTAACATAAAAATATGCTAAAGGGCTTGTTTGTAATATTATAGTTTAATAAAGGAGTGCTTATATGAATTTGATAGACCGCAACAAAGAACTAATTAAGAAGTTTGAAACGATGATAAATACTGCTGATGAAAAATTAGCAGAAGAACTTGTTGCAAGTGATGCGCCATTTTATACACCTGCAAGTCCTGAACCTTTGTATGGCGGGAAAGGTTATTTATCTGTTGTTCATTGGATGAGAAAAGGGTTTTCAGATGTTCAATGGCATATTACAGATATGGTAGCAGATGTTGATAAAGTCGCTGTCGCAGCAGAAGGAATGATTGGTATTCTTCGTGGCATTGGAGCAATGTAAAAACTTATGCTTGAATTTACCGAAATTTAAGGATTGTTTGTGAAAAATTTCTAATGCAAAAACTTTGCTCTTGACAATTTGTTAGGCGTACCTTACAATTTTATCATGAGGAGAAATTATTATGGTAAAAGATGGCAGATAATAAATTATCAGCAGGGCTTGAGGACTACTTATAAGCAATTTTGCCTATATAATAATGCATATTATCTTTGATAATATACTTAGCGTAATACAAGATTTTACTGATTATTGTAATAATAATCCTGAGATTATAGACAATTTTAGACAAGGAAAAGACAATGAACTCAATCTCGGCGATAGGGAAATATCTCGACCAGCCGATTCTGACAGCAAAAGTAAATAGATATGTACCGTTAGCTTTGAGTGTAGGTGCAGCTTCAATATTAGCAAATAAAGTACGCAAAACCCCGAATAATGAAGATAAGAAAAAAAATGCAATTAAAAATACCGTTATTCTTGGTTCAACTGCACTTTCTGCAATTTCAGCACCATATATTGCATCAAAACTAACAGGTCGGAAAATGCCGTTTAAATTATCAGCTGTAAAGGAACAAAACAAAAAATTGGTTGATAGTTTTATTAAAACAAATCCAAATACTGACTTGAAGAATGTATTGGAAAAATCAAAAAGTAAGTTATTATCCCTAAAAGATATTTTTACTCTTTTTAACAAAGAAAAAGATTTTGCAAATAAACTTATTCCGCCTCCGGATAATATTCAGGCAAAAGATATATTTAAAGAGATAGGATATTTATCAATATACGGTGCAGTTCCTGTTATTGGAGGAATATTAGGAGGAGTTGCTGCCGATAAAATAACGGAAGAAAATTGGAAAAAAAGAGTTTCGAATAAAGTAAATGAAGGAATGTATCAGTATCTTGCAAATATATTTATGTGTAATATCGGAGCAGGAGCTGCTCTTGGAATATTGGAGAACATGAATATAAAATCAAAAGCTGCTAGATGTATTGGAATGATTGGAGGAATTATCTTAACAGGTGTTATCGGCGGAAGCAAAATCGCAAATTATATAGCAAACAAGGTTGTTAATCCTGTAATCTGCAAAAACAAAGATATAAAAGAACAAAGAACTCCCGAGCTTTTGGATATAAGTTTGCACGCAGACGATATTGCAACAGTATCTTTACTGTCAGGGCTCAAATGGATTGAACCTGCTCTGCCGTTATTATACTCAATATCAGGTTATAGAGCAGGAATTGGTTATAGAAACAATTTATAATTTTAGAAAAAGATTTTTCAATGTTTTCATAGTAATTATGCCAACCGACTTATTGTTTGACAGCATTATTTATAGTAAAACCTTATTTACCTAAAATATATTTTTCAGCATTCAGGTGAAATACTTTTTCTTTTTCTTCTTCGGTTAATTCTAAAGTATCCATATATTTCATCATTTCAGACAAACATTCATAAGGATAATCAGAAGCAAAAATAATGCTATCTATCCCAAATGCCTTCTTCGTACACTCAAAAGCAAGTTTAGACATATTGCCGCTTGTTGTTACAACAACATTTTTATTTTTAAAGTAATATGAAACAGGATGTTTCATTTTTACTTCATCATCCTTAATCCACTCAAAACGATTATCAACCCTCTCTAATATGAATGGGAAGTATTCACCCAAATGACCAAGAATCATTCTTAAATTTGGGAATTTATCAAATGTTCCGTTTAATATGAGTCTTAAAGATGTTTTCATAGCATCTAAACCAAAACCAAGACCTGGAGAAGAATATACATAACCCATATCTTTCATATCTTTATCATCAGAGGCTTGTGGGTGAACATAGAATGCACAACCCAGCTCTTCAGCTTTAGCCAGCAGCGGAAGATATTTTTCTTCATATAAATGTTCATTCTTATAATTAGAATGTGTGTGCCAATATTTGAAACCAAGTTCTTTTACACAGCGTTCAAGTTCTTTTATTGCTTCATCAACATAAGGTGTTGGTAAAACTGCTGCACCTAAGAAGCGATCAGGATATTTTTTTATAATTTCAGCAACTGCGTCATTAGATTTTTTTGCAAAATATACCGCCTCTTCTTTCGGTAATTCTTCCAAAGCGGGAGATGTTGACATAACAGCAACATCTATACCGTTTTTATCCATAACGGCAACTCTTTCTGCTCCAAAATTCATTAACTCATCAATAACCTGATATTCATTTGTTACCACGTCAAAATGAGCAAAAACTTTATCTCTTACTTCCAGAATTTTAGTTTCCGGATAATATCTCATTGCATTATCTCGTGTGGAAAGATATTCCATCAACTCAGGTAAGTAATAGTGAAATTCGCAGTCAATTATTTTCATAACATCTTCTCCTATAATAACCATTTCTATCATAATAATATATTTTTGTCTGGTTGTAAACTAATTGCGATAATTTGGTGGTATAGCAAATTTTTGCTAAATATGTTTACATTTTGACAATAATTATAATAGTTGTTTTGCTATTATTATAAAAGTTTGGGATTATCATACCAAGAATAATGCATAAAACTAGCGTTGAACAGGAAATATAACACTGGAAAATTTAATATAATTTTGATGTAAGCATTAGGAGTACGAGAACCGACCTCACCCTTATCAGTTTCCTCTCAGGAAAAATGTGACATTTAGTCACTTTTTGCGTCTTGGATTATTGCTTCACACTTTCAAGGTTTTCACTACACTTTGCTATCGCAAAATTACAGTTCACTTTTTCGGTGTTATTTCGAGTTTCGAGACTTCGTCTCTCACTCTACGCAAAATCCGCTCGGCAGACTCCTCTAACCACGTACTGAATACTTAAAGCGTGCCCATTAAGTAAGATAGATGTGTCACATATCCAATCAACCAAAATAAAAAAGACAATAACAAATGTCATTGTCCTTTTTATATGGAGTGCGTAGTCTTGTATGCCAGATGCTCTGTTTTATTTCTTCGGATATGCTCTATAATATCTTGAGACCTTTGTTCCATCTGAACGAGTGTATTCTTCTACATAAATCAGTTTACCGATTCTTGTCCGCTTATCAACTTCTTTTTTTCGTCGGCATTGGATTTTTGTCAATCATATTATCTACATATAAATCAAATAATGGCGTTCCTTCTTCCAAATCATCAGGGTTTATTTCTCCACGATATAAAACTCTGTGTTTTTTGTATCAAAAACCTCATCTGGATTATAGTCATTGTATTCAACCCCAAGCTTAAATAACGGAGCATTATCATTTTCAAAGATTTCCTTTTTGTACTCTATTCCTTGAGATAAATCACCATAATTTTGGATATAATGTGGTGCTAATCCATGATAGGAATATCCTTTTGCAAACGATTCATTTTCTGTTTTTGTTGTATTTAGAATCATTGTTTTTCCTATTTGATTATCAATATTGTCAACAAAAATTCCATCTTGAGCATTGCCATAATTTGTTATATTGTCAGTATAATTAATTTCAACACCATGTATATTCTTTGTGCCATAAGCACCAAATGTAATAGTTTCTGCACCATATTTAGCTCCTATAATTTGAGCCTCGCTACCTCCTAACGAATGACCGGAAACAATAACATGGTCTTTTCCATATGCTTGAACAAGTCTAATATATGATTTTTCTGCATCAGGCATCTGATCAGGCAACATTCTTAAGCCCATTTGAATATCACTGTAACCGTCTTTACAAAATTCATTTATTGAATTTAAATCAGTACCTTTAATTACTAAAATAACATCTTCTCCTTTGCGATATACCTCCGAGTAGTATCCACTACGTTGATGGCTGTATGAATTCACATATTGCCACCCATCAGCATTTTTATTGTTTCTTTCTTGATATGTTTGCCAACATAGTTTTTTACAAGTATTGTGCAAGTTTAGTTTATTCATTTTATACTTTCCTTTCTTTTGTTATAAAATATGTATGTGAGCTTTTTTATAAATTTAAATAAATTAAATCAATATTATAGTTTCCAGTTATTTTCAATAACAGGCTGGTTGATATTGATTCTTATAGCAATATTTGGCACAAATTATATCCAATCTGTAAATAACTCATATGAAGTAGGATTTGCTTTATTATTAGTCATTCCAATATTGTTATTATTATCTTTTATATTAGCAGTAATTGAATATATTTTGGGATTAAAAATTAATAATAAATTTTTTATTGAAAATAAATTTCTTAAAATATTTAGATTTTTGGGAGCTTTATTTGCGTTTTTCTATTCTATTTTATTAATATGTATGTTATTAAAAATAATTATCTTTAGTTAGTTATCATTTATCTACCTCCAATCCATATGTTAACTAATACTTTTAACGCTATTGTTAAAAGCAATTTTTCGATATTTTGGCTTATCCTACGCAGCTATATTATGAGATATGTGATAGTTATAAATCTCGCAGCTTTGTCTTGAATTATTCGGGGTGTCGGCACTCTGCCGAACAAAAACATCCAGTGAATGTTTTTGTGAGAGGTAAAACGTCCGACCTCCACCTTACGGGCTAGGCAGAGCCGTCGCCCTACCGAAAATTCGCTGTTTCAAAGCGAGTATGTTTTTATTATACACATTTTCAAAAATCACCTAAGGATTGTTAAGAAATTTTACATCTAAACCTAAAGTTCAATAGATTAGACCGTTACATACTGTTTTATACGCATCAAATGCCATCCCATATTATATTTGATACCGTTTTGGTGGACCATAAAAATGCCAAACAGAGACTTTAGGGTAAATATATCTTATTTTTGGTAAGAATTCTCTTTTGCTGAGTCTCTCTTTTCTGAAACTCTGCTACTGTCGGGAAAAGTTGGCATTAAAAAAAGGACCTTTCTCTAAAGTCCTTTTAAAATCTGGGCCGCAGTGGACTCGAACCACCGACCTCACCCTTATCAGGGGTGCGCTCTAACCACCTGAGCTAGCAGCCCTTATACTGCTATATTATTATAAACTTATTCAATTTTCAACTTTACGGGCTTACCCTTATCAGGCCTCTCAGAAAAACCCTCAATGGTTCGGCTTTTTCTTCGGCAGAGTGCTCTAAACCTGAGCTAGCAGCCCTTATTAATCTTCAACGAGGTTAGGGCTAGTCGTGTAACCTCGCAATATTTAATCTATCATAGACATAATTTTAAATCAAGCAATTTTTTTGATTTTTTAACCTATAATTTCTTCAACAGGAATAGTTGTTTTAAGCTTAAGTGCATAGATGTTATTCTTATTAAGCATTGCCAGTTTTACGGCGTCTTTCTCTGTCGTGATTATATTTCCTTTGATGTTTTCTATGTCACTTGATTTGTATTGATGATGGTCATCAAATGTGATTTTATCCTTTATTATATAATCGCCTTCAAGAAAATTATAAAATTGTTCGGGTTGTCCTATTGCTGACATTAGCGTTACCTCTGCGCATTTTTCAAGATGCTCGCCTGTCATAATATTATAGACGTAATCAGGCTCTGTTTTGCATAAAATAACATGCGAACCCTCATTTTTTCTGTCTTTAAAAAATTTCTTTTCCATGATTCTTGCCATTTTTTCAGCTTTAGTATGGTCTTTATTTTTGCTAACAATGACAAGTTTATCAAGTCTGTCAAACCCTTCCATACCTTCTCTTAGCGGACCTGCCGGTAACAGGTTCTCATTTCCGAACATTTTTTCAGAATCTGCAAGAACAAGGTCTAAATCTCTCTTTAGTTTTCTGTGCTGAAATCCGTCATCCAAAATTATTTTTGTGCAGCACATATTCTCGACTGCATATTTTGCAGCCTTATATCGGTTAGAACAGGTTATGACAGCGCAACCGTCTATATTTACAGCAAGCCAATAAGGTTCATCTCCCGCCATATCCGCTTTATAATATAGATTAACTCCGTCTGAAATTACGTGGATGTCTTTGTTATTTAATCTTCCTCCGTATCCTCTCGAAATGATTGCAGGTTTTTCACCTTTTGATACATAATATTTTGCAATCTCAGCAACAACAGGAGTTTTCCCCACACCGCCTGTTGTAAAGTTCCCCACTGATACGACAAATGCGTCAACTTTTTTAGGTTTTAGTATATTTTTGTCATATAAGTAATTTTTTAGTCTGCTTGCTATTCCGTAAAAAAGGGAGCAGATTTTGAGAAGGTTAAAAAATGCTCCTCTTGCGTTTCTGTCATAATGAATTTTTGTAATCTCTGTTTTAAGGTTCATTATTTAATACTTACCCCTCTACCATTGCTTTAAATTTGTTAAAATCTTCTATTGTATCGATGCCGACAGGAATATTCTTTACTATTGCAACTTTAATTTTCATGCCGTTTTGAAGAGCTCTGAGCTGTTCCAGGCTTTCTGCCATCTCATATGTAGTTTGAGGAAGTGAAGTCATTTTAAATAAAGACTCTTTTTTGTATCCGTATATTCCAAGATGCCCGTAAAATTTAGATTTACCTTCATTTCTTTCGTATGGGATTTTCGAACGTGAAAAATACATTGCGTAATTATTCACATCAAAAATACATTTTACAAGGTTTGGATTGTTAACCTCATTTTCTTCGGTAATTTCTCTCACTAAAGTAGAAATATCAGCTGTATTATCATCAACAACTCCCTGTCTTACGAGTTCAATATTATCCGGCTCAATTAACGGTTCGTCTCCCTGCACATTAATAATATACGCTATTTCCGGGTGTCTTTTTGCAACTTCAGAGATTCTGTCGCTGCCGCTTTTGTGTTCTGTTGATGTCATCTCAACTTCAGCACCAAATTCTTTGCAGGCATTAAATATCCGCTCATCATCAGTCGCAACAATAACACGGTCAATACCTTTGCACTTTATTGCCTTTTCCCATACCCACTGTATAATATATTTACCTCCGGCTTTTAGCAACGGTTTTCCTTCCAATCTGGAAGAACCATATCTTGCCGGAATAATAATAGCTGTTTGTTTATCCATAATAATCCCCAAATCTTATTCTCATATGACAAATGCAGTTGTTTGTACAACTGACACTCGGGATAATTTTTATCCCCTTATCCTCTATTTTACTGCATTAATAAATGCTGCATTTGTTCGGAGTTCAATATTTCTGCCTGTTAAATATTCTTCAACCTGAAGCATATATTTTTCAACTGTCGGGAAGTCAAAATACTTTAAGAACCGTTCTTTTGTAGATGGCTGTGTCGGTGACGGCGGATTTACAAACCATTCACGAACCATATTTGGTTTAACGACATAATTTGATTTAACTTCCTGAACTTTTACTTCAGGAACACTGAAACCGGCTATTTCAAGGTTTGTTTTTAATGTGTTTTCATCAAAATTACACAAAGAATCAAGCGGGTTGTCCATTATCTCATTTTCAACGCGTTTGAAGTCTTCAAATTTTTCTATATACATAGGGTCAAGTATTTGCCAGTAACGGGTATTTGAACGTATAATCGGTTCAAAAGCACAGAACTTTCCACCGGTTTTTAAAACTCTATATATTTCACTAATTGCAGGTTGTTTATTTACTACGTGTACCAAAACCGAACGCATAATGGCTTTGTGTACAGTGCTCATCGGAAGCGCAATATGTTCAACCGGACATTTAAGAAGTTCATACCCTTCTGTAATGCCAAGCTCATCTAATACTTGTTTACAGTCGTTAAGACAGTCCTGAAACATATCTGAAAATATAACTGTACCTTTACAATCCTGAATCTCTAATGCTTTAAAAGCCAATAAACCTGTTCCGCAGCCAATATCCAGCACTGTGTCAGTAGGTTTAATGTCTGCATAAACCAATATTACGTCACGAACTGCTTCCAACCAGCGTGTGGTTTGCTCTATCATTTCAGGGGTTTGTCCTGCAAATCTGTTTTTCTTAAGCCATTGTGTCCAATTTTCGCATATTTCACTCATTATAAAGTTCCTTAAACAATATAGGGATTACACTAATTAATTATACTACATTTTACCCTATTGGGCAATTATTATACTTATAATAAAGCGAACTCCTTCTGTTCGGAAGGAGTTCGCTTTATTAATTAATCATTTTATACAGCGTAAACAGAAACCTGTTTTCTGTCACGTCTGTGTGGTTCAAATTTAACCTGTCCGTCAATAAGAGCGAACAATGTATCATCAGATCCGATACCTACATTGTTACCCGGGTGAATTTTGGTTCCTCTTTGGCGAACAATAATGTTACCGGTCTTAACCATTTCACCGCCGAATTTCTTAACGCCTAAACGTTTTGCTTCCGAATCACGGCCGTTGCGGGTAGATCCCATACCTTTCTTATGTGCCATTTTTATTTCTCCTTTAAGTTATTTTAATTTTATTGTCACTAGGTTGACTATGCTTCTGCAGTTGTTTCAGCTGCTTCTGCTTTAGCTTTTGTTGCAGAAGTTTTGATTTTGTTAATCATAACTCTAGCAAAACCTTGTCTGTGACCTTGTTTAAGTCTGTAACCTTTTTTAGGTCTTTGTTTGTAAACTATGATTTTTTTAGCGCGGTCTGTTTTAAGGATAGTACCTTCAACTTTTGCGTTAGCAACATAAGGCTGACCAACTTTTGATTTTTTGCCGTTAACAATCATAACAACTTTATCAAAAACAACCTTAGCGTCTTTTTCTTCGCCTAATAATTCAACGTCAACATAACGTCCTTCTTCAACTTGGTACTGTTTACCGCCTGTTTCGACTATTGCGTACATTGTTTTTTCCTTTCTTTTTAAGGGATTGTAGGGGAGTTATAAAGTAAATATTTTTTCCGCCCCGTTTGAGACAATCAACCTATCTATACACTATTTATATATTTTATTTGTAACACAAGCCATATTTCACTGTCAAGGATATAAGTGAATAAAGTTTACAATTTTGTGTTAAAGTTAATTCCCCGAACTAATCGGTACAAATATTTTTCAAATCAATAATTGCAACATTTTCAATATGATAAGTATGCGGGAACATGTCAAATGGCTGTATGTACTCAACCTTGGCTCCATTCTCACATAAATATTTCAAATCCCTTGCAAGTGTTGCTGGATTACAGGAAACATATATAATTTTATCCTTTGTTAGTTTTAACGCATAATCAAGGCTGTTTGGTGAACAACCTTTTCTTGGAGGATCAAGAACTGTTACGTGGAACTGTCTGCCCAAAGTAGTTTCGTTTGATAAAAATCTTCCTGCATCGCCTTGATGAAGTTCAACGTTTGTTATGTTGTTATTCTTTATTATATCTGCTGCAAGGTCTACCGATTCTTTTACTTCTTCTATACTTACAACTTTTGAAGCTATATCGGATAAGCATATTCCAAATGCCGTAATGCCTGCGTATGCATCTAATATTGAAGGCTTTTCAAAATTGTCGCAAATATATTTTTTAACATACCTAAAAATATTGTCTGCGCTAGGCGGATTTACTTGAAAGAATGTTTTTGCGCCGACTTTAAAAGTCTTATCGCACAAATTTTCTTCTATGTAATCACAACCTTCAATGAGTTCCGTTTTTTCTCCCAAAATAAGATTTGTTTTTTTATTGTTAAAATTAACCGCTATTCCGTTTATATTATCTAAATCTTTGTAAATTGATTCAGCAAGATTTTTAGTGGACTTTGAAACTCTGTCAGAGTTAACTACTAAAACAATCAGGTTCTTTTTATTTGCGTTTGAGGTTCTAATGACTACATGTCGAAGTTCCCCTTTTCCTGTTTTTTCATCATATCCGCTGACATTTAGCTCCTGCCCCTTTGTTCTTATGTAATCAATAATTATGTCGCAATATTCAGGCTGAATAGGACAGTATTTTATATTTACAAGCTCGTGGCTTCCTGTTTTGTAATATCCGGCCAAAAGCCTTTTTGAGTCTTTTGTTTGTCCAATGGGGTACTGAATCTTGTGTCTGTATTCTTTTACAAGCGGGGAAGGGATAACATCTCTCACTTCAGCATCTTTTGAAAAAATGGACCTCATCGCATCCCGTACAATTTCTTTCTTGTATTTAAGCTGGGCATCATAATCTATAAATTGCAGCTGACAGGCTCCGCATACCTTTTGCATTTTGCAAAATGGTTCAACCCTGTTTACAGATGGCTCAATAATTTCAATAAGTTCCGCATTAGAGTAGTTTTTGTTTTTCTTTGTAATTTTTACTCTGACGGTGTCACCTGGGCATGTATTCGGTACAAAAATAACATATCCGTCATTTTTTGCTATTCCAAGTCCTAAGTTGGAGAGCTTTTCTATTTTGACGGTTAATGTGTCAGACGTCCCTTTTTCTAATACCATTCTGCCTCTCTATTTGCCGGGTTTAATAACCTGAATATTTCTTGTTTCTGATATTTCCTGACGGGCATCACGTATAATTTCTTTGTATTCTTCTGATAAACTCAACCCGTTGCAGAGTCTGTCAATAAATCCGTTGTTTACTTTTACTGCTTTTTCGAGAGCTCCGACGTCTTCAAGAACTTCTTTAATATCGTGTAAATCGTATCCGAAAGACTGTTTTGACTGATATATCATCATTTCGCCCGTTTCTGCAACAAGCGGTTCTCCGCCTAAGTCAAAATGAAGCTTGAATACTGATTTTAAATCCTGAAGTTCTGCCTGCATTGTTGCAATGCTTTGCTGGATTCTTAAATATCTGTCAAAGAGGTAGTCAACATTTTTTAATTGTTTTTGCTGCCAGTCTAATCGTTGCAGATAAAGCTTTTTAAGTTTAGGATAAGCAAGTGCCAGTCCCATAGTATCAGCCATTGCTCTGTGGTGATTTGTTAACTCTACATTAAATCTTTTTGTTAATGCTTCCAAACCGTGTGATTCAAGCTCAGGTGCAATTTCTTTAAACATCATCTGTGAATCAATTCTTGGGTTTTCAAGTTTTTCACCGGTCACTCTTATTTTTGCTTCGTTTAGAAATGAATAATCAAAAATTACATTGTGTGCTACAATCGGGTAATCTCCGATAAATTCCAAAATCTTTGGCATTACTTCTTCTTCTGTTGGTGCATCTTCAACCATTTCCGGAGTGATTCCGTGTATTGCAATGCTTGATTTTCTGATATGCTGCTGCGGATTGATTAAAGTTTGAAACTCGTCTTTAATTTTTCCGTTTTCAAGTCTTACTGCTGCAAACTCAACAAGGCGTTCTCTGGTATAATCCAAGCCGGTTGTTTCTGTATCTAAAACTATTTCTATTTCTTTTTTTCTAGGCATAACTTATCTATCCCTTACGTACCATACTAAAAGAGTAGAGATTTTTATTTACCCCCGCCCTTCTCTATAATAGAATAATAGCATAAATATATCAAATGTGGTAATATTGGGATAGTTAATCTGACGTAAAAAGAGCTAAGGAGGGCTTATATGGTACAAAAAGTAGATATTAACAGTTTTGATTCTGAGGTTATAAAAAGCGATAAGGTTACGGTTGTTGATTTTTTTGCTGACTGGTGTGGTCCGTGCAGAAAATTGTCGCCGGTAATAGAAGAAATTGAACAGGAATTGTCAGGAAAAGTTAAATTTACAAAAATTAATACTGATGAAAATATTCCGTTGGCGCAGAATTATCAAATCAGCGGTATTCCTACTCTGCTTGTTTTTAAAAACGGTAAACTTGAAGAACGTATGGTTGGTTTGATGCCAAAAAGCGCAATTATTACTAATATTGAAAAATATTTATAATATGCAGATTTCGAGTAAATAAAAATGCCATCCCGAACGGAAAGGCATTTTTATTATTTATGAACAAACCTGAGCTTTAACTTCTTTTCTCTTAACTTTGTTTGTTGTTGTTCTTGGCAAAGTTTCACGTCTTATGATTAAATTCGTCGGACGTTTGTATGGTGTCAGTCTTTGTAAAAGTTCTTTTACATCTGCTTTTACTAGGGCATCAATCTCTTCATCTGTTTTTTCGTCATACAGATAAGGCTTAGGAACTACAACTGCCACAACTTCTTCCGTACCGTCTTTAGCACCGAACGTTCTTTCAGCACCAAATACACAAACTTCTGCAAGGTATTCGCTCTTTTCCAGAATTGATTCAACTTCTTCCGGAAGAACTTTTTTACCGCCGGAAAGTACAATCATATTCTTGATTCTGCCTGTAATATAAATGTATCCGTCTTCACCTATTCTTGCGACGTCACCCGTGTGGAACCAGCCATCCGGTTCAAGAACTGATGCAGTAAGTTCAGGCTGATTATGATAACCCTTCATAACAGATGGTCCTTTTACAAGAAGTTCACCTGTTTTTGGATCAGTTTTGTACTTCCAGCTCTTATGCGGTTTGCCGATTGAAGCGTAGTCGTTAATTTTGTCTGTATTCAATGCAACAACCGGGCTTGTTTCTGTTAAACCGTATCCCTGACAAACTTTGATACCTATTCTGTTAAAGAATATTGCTACGTTAACGTCCATCGGAGCACCGCCTGAAAGAATACCCCAGAATTTACCGCCAAATTGTCTGTGCAAATCTCTGAACAGGAACTTTTTAATTATTCCAAATCCCAGCATCTTGGCAATATAATGATATTTAATATCAAACCACCATTTGCCGAGTCGAGTATATTTGTTTATACATTCAGCTTCAAGAGTTGTTTTAAGAAGCTTCATAAATGCGGGAACCATTATCATAAACTCAATTTCTTTATCTCTCATCATTTTTAAGATATCTTTAGGCTTTAGGCTCTTTGTATAATAAATAGAGTATCCAAAGTTCAGGAATGATGAGAATCCTACTGTCATTTCAAACATGTGGTTCATAGGAAGAATTGATAAAATTGAAACTCTTCTGTTATCCGGAAGGATTTTGTCAAAGGCATCCTTTGTAATAATTAGCTGAGATGTTATGTTTCCGAAGGTAATTTCAACACCTTTAGGAGCACCTGTTGTACCTGATGTATAAATAATCAAAGCAACAGCTTTTCCGCTTCTTACTCTCCATTTTGCATCATAAATATCAGGCAGTTCATAAATATTTTTAATTCCTTCTGCCTGGAATTTGTCGTCCATAACCAGGATTGTTTTAAGAGAAGGTATTTCATCTCTCAGCTGATATGCTTTGTCAAGATAAGTCTGAGAAACAAGTATAACTGAAGGTTCTGAATCCAGTAAAATTGATTTCAGTTCATATATTGTCAGCTTGTTATCCAATGGAACAGTTATTGTACCGGCAAGAGCTGATGCAAAAACACAGGCACCGTATTCGGGTTTTGATTCAGAAAGTATTGCAAGTCTTTCACCTTTAACAACCCCGACTTCTTCAATAAGGTATCTTGCCAGTTTCCTTGAGAGCAAACCAAGTCCTTTATATGTCAGTTCTCTCCAACCATATTTACTGCGCATTCCCAGCGCAACACGACCTTCATATTCAAATGACTTGTTCGCCAAGATTGATAATAAATGTTTACCTCTAGAATCCATGTTTACCTCTTCTTAAATTCGGATAATCCCCTTAATACTTTATTATACTATCATTAAAATAATTCTTGTCAAAATGGGGATATATCAATCTGTTAGTATTTCAACCCTCTGTGACTATCTGCTTTTTCCGCAAGAAAGGTTGAGATGAACGGGATAAGTATGTAATATATTGTTCCAAGGATCAGGAATGGTTTTGCTATTTTTATACCCTGAATCTGTTTGGAAAGATTTTTGTCTGTTTTATTTATATTTTTGTATTTTTCGATAAATTTTTCCGTTGGTTTATCAAGTAGTTTATCAATCGTATAGCCGCCTGCAATACTCAAGGCAGTTGATATTCCGGCGTTATAAATCAGCGCTTTCTTTCTGTTTTCTTCAATTCTTTTACTGGAATTTGCCTGCTGAATAAAAGCCAATGTTGCAATAGTATCTGTCAGTGCCGTAATGTGCATCGGAAAATTCGAATCTTTAAATTTGTCCGTAAATTTTATCATTTTTTTGTTATTCAATGTGTTTCCGATTTCTTTTGCTGTTCTATCGGTCAAACCATGAAAGGAGATGTTTTTATTTTCTTCCTTCTTTGAAGAAAATGCACTGACAATATAAGGTAAGCCGCTTGCAGTCATAATTGCTTTTGGTATAGCAACGAGTGATGCTATTCCTAGTTTGAAAAGCTGCGTCCCGAAAATATATCCTTTTGAATCCGTGAGTTCTTTTCCTTTTTCTTTAAGCGATTTTATTGTTTCGCTTTTTAAGTACTTTTGTGGGTTGTTATCTATTTTTTTTATCGAAGTTGCAAGGGGAACAGAGAAAGCAAGCATTAACCCAAAATTAATAAGACTTGAAGTTACGGACTTTGCGGCTGCTATTTTTCTGTTTTCTTTGTCGGTTTTAGGGGTACACATTATTGAAAGCGGTCTGAGTGCCGAAAATGCAACCGTAGCTGTTGCACCAAAAAGCGCACCGTTTGAGGAAGCCAGTTCCAGTCCTTTTTTTACGGCACGATTTGTATATATGCTTTTGAATGAGATATCCCTGTTTTCATTTACTTTCATTTATATTTATAAGATAACATGGAAAAGGAAGTGAGTGAAGTGAGTTCGGCATTAAAGATAACGGGAATAATATTTATTTATTTTGTATTGTTTATCAATGCTTATGTAATGCAGGATTCTTATATTGCTCTTGCTTCTGCTTTTTGCGGAATAACTTATACTCTGCTTGCAGGAAAGGGTAATCCTTTGTGTTATCTGATTGGTTTGACTGGTTCAGCATTTTATATATATCTTGCCTATTCAAACAATCTTTGGGGAAATTGTCTTTTGTATGCACTGTATTTTGTTCCGATGCAGATAATTGGATTTATAAATTGGCATAAACATTTGAAGGCTGATAAATATGAAATAATAAAAACCTCATTATCAAAGAAAGAAAACATTATTTTGTTTTCACTTGCTTCTTTAATCTCTGTATTTGTAATTATTATTTTTGCAAAAACCGGTGACTCTAATCCGATTATTGACGGACTTACTACCGTATTTTCAATACTCGGAATGTATCTGACGATAAGACGAACTATCGAACAATGGTATGTATGGGCAGGGGTAAATTTGTTATCGCTTGTTATGTGGGTAATTATTGCGCTTAACGGCGCAAAAGTCTATTCCACAGTTTTGATGTGGTTTGTGTATTTTATTTTAGCAATTTATTTTTACAGAGAATGGAAAAAGGAGTTATCCCAAGTAGTTTAATACTTCGTCAACGTGTCCTTTTACTTTGACTTTGCGCCATTCTTTTTCAATTTTGCCGTCTTTATCAAGAATAAAAGTTGAACGCTCTATTCCCATATATTTTCTGCCGTACATTGATTTTTCTTTCCAAACCTCAAACTTTTCGGCAAGTTTATGTTCAGGGTCTGATATAAGTATAAAATTCAATCCTTGTTTTTCTTTGAATTTTTTGTGGCTTGCAACTGAGTCAGGACTTACTCCGATTACAGTTGCTTTTGTCGTAAGTCTGTTAATATTATCTCTGAAATCACATGCCTCTTGAGTGCAGCCTGATGTATTGTCTTTGGGGTAAAAATATAATATTACCCTCTCTCCTTTGTAATCAACCAAAGAAATTTGAATTTCATTTCCGTCTTTATCAATTCCTGAATATAACTCTTTCATATATCCTCCTTTTCTACAATTATATAAAACATATTTTTATTATAAAATACCTAAAGGGATAACATTTATGGTAAAAAACCTTACTCATGGAGAGCCGATAAAATTAATGATGATATTTTCGATACCTTTGCTTATCGGAAATATTTTTCAGCAATTTTATAACATCGCAGATATTATAATTGTCGGAAGAACGCTCGGAATGAATGCACTTGCAGCAGTAGGTGCGGTTTCACCTTTGTTTTTCTTAATAATGTTTATCATTATTGGGCTTACAAACGGTTTTGCCGTAATCACAGGACAAAGATTCGGCGCAAAGGATTATGACGGTGTCCGCCATTCATTTGTTGTATCAACTATTCTGAGTTATGTTTTTACAATTGTTTTTACCCTGTTTTGTTCACTCTTTCTTGAACGTATTTTATATTTTATGAATGTACCTTCAGAAATTTTTAACGACGCTTACTGGTACACATTAATTTGTGTAATAGGACTTGTTATTTCAAATTTTTATAATTTGTTGGCTAACGTAATTAGGGCTTTGGGTGACAGTTTAACTCCCTTATACGCATTAATAATTGCCTCGGTTATTAATATTATTCTTGCTCTTGTTTTTATTTTAAAGCTTGGTTGGGGTGTTCCCGGTTCTGCAGTTGCTCTTATTCTCTCACAGGGAATATCCGGTCTCTTGTGCGTGATTTATATAAAATTTAAAATGCCTGTACTGCATTTAAGACGTTCGGACTGGCATATATCAAAAAATGATATTCCTTTTGCACTTGAACACTTACGGGTAGGACTTCCTACCGCTTTGCAGTTCGCTATTATCGGTGTAAGTATTTTAATCATTCAGGCCGTTTGTAACTCTTTTGGCGCTGATATCATTGCTTCATTTACGGCAGCTCTGAGAATAGAGCAGATTGCTATTCTGCCTATGGTAACTTTTGGGATTGCGGTTGCAACATTCGTTGCACAAAACTTCGGTGCCAGATATTATTCACGAATTAAAAACGGTGTTAAAAAAGCTTCATGTATAAATTTTATTCTAAGCATGATTATGGCGTTTGTAATGTATTTCTGGGGCTCTGATCTTGTAAGGCTGTTTATAGGTTCCGGAAATGATAATATTGTTAAAATTGCACATTCATATTTGACAATAAGCTCACTATTCTATTTCTTCCTGGCTCAGATTTTTATTTACAGAAATGCTTTGCAGGGGTTAGGCAGACCTGTTATTCCGCTTATTGCATCTATTGGTGAACTTATTATGCGCTCTTTTTGTGCAATTTGTCTGGCCGGAATAATTGGTTATTACAGCGTATTCTACTCAGGTCCAATCTCTTGGGTGACAGCATCAATTGTAGTTGCAATCGGATACTATACAACGATAAACAGATTTTTTATAGAATCACACAAAAAATATAAAGCGGAGTCTTATTCAAATAATTCATAAATTCTTGCACGGATATCCTTGTCTTCCATTTCTTCCGTAATTTTGTTCAAATCAAGAGTCATTTGGTAATATTCCGCAGCAAGTGCTTTATCTCCGATTGCCTGATATGCTCTTGCAAGGTTAAAGTATGCAAGTGTGTAGTTCGGATTAATATCAATTGCATTTTTAAAATATTCTATTGAAAACTTCGGATCGCCCATTCCGTCGAGGTAAACAACACCAAGGTTGTTTTGGGCAATTTCAAAATTCGGATTCAGTTCTATTGATTTGTGAAAAGCTACGATTGATTCTTCAAGATAATCTTTTTCCCATAACGCAAGACCTGCTTTTGCGTAGCTTAAATAATTTTCAGGGTCAACTGATATCGCATCGCAATAAGTTTTTATCGCTTTATCAATGTCGTTTTGCATAACGTACATATCTCCCAGTGAAAGTTGTATATCTACGTTGTTAGGGTCAAGCACCATGCCTGCGTTAAACGTTGCTTCTGCAGCTTCATAATTACCTTTTACTTCTGCATAAATTGCTCCGAGTGCGTGACAGACAATTGCTGTCCATTCAGCATCAGGGTTTAATCGTATTGCTTCCTGATAGTATTCAATAGCATCATCATAAAGCTCTGCTTTTATGTATGCATATGCAAGTGAGTTGTTATAGTATGGATTTTCAGGGTCAAGTGTATGTGCCAGTTTAAATGCACTTACTGCATTAATCTTGTCTGATTTATTAATGTATAAATGTCCGAGTTCATAATATATTTTGTCCAAATCAATTCCGAACTCAAGTAATGATGTGTAGTAGTCAATTGTTTCATCAATATTATCCGGGAAATATGTCTGACTGACAGTTGCCAGCTTAATTAAAACTTCTCTGTCAGATGGATTAAGCTCGTGAGCTTTTTTAAAGAACTCCATGCTTGCTTCAATATTGTTACATTCAAGAGATAAATCTCCCATTTTTTGATAGAAGAGATTTCCCTTTGCTGTTTTTTCAAGTCCCTTTGTGTATGCATCAAGTGCAGACGGGAATAATTTCATTTTTTCAAATGCTTCTCCCAGAGTCTTGTATGAAAAAACTGAAAAATCATTGGCAAGGAATTTGCAGAACATTTTTATAGATGGGCAGTCCCACATTATCATCATGCTTCCTGACAAAAGGTAGTATAAAAACTTAACAGTATCTTTAATTGTTGAAGTGTGATTTTTAATCTTTGTCAACATTAGTTTTGATAAATATAATCTTGGTCTTGCTGAGTTTGCACCGGAATGACTTATGGCGATTTTGAACTCTCTTTCTGCTTCTTCATAATCTCCGTTAAGACACTGAAAATACCCTGAATAAATATGGGCATTTGCATTCTTTGGTTCAAGCGTTAAAGCTGTTTTACACTGTTCCAAAGCACCATCAACCGTTATTTGTCCCTTTAATAACAATAGACTTGCTAGTCTGTAATAGGATTCACAGATTCCGGGATCTGCTTTTATTGCATCAACATAATATTCAATAGCTTTTTCCAGGTCCGTACTCTGTTGTTTTATAAGATAGTTTTCATGTGCTTTTCTTGCTTCTTCAAGTAAACCTTTAGCGCTGATATTACCTGGCTTTATAGGGGTAACTAATGTATCTGTCATAATCTCTCCAACCAATATGAGTATATTGTTTTAATCGGTACGTATTTTAAAATCTTTAATGTGGTTTCGGGTAAATCATCCAAATATACTATTTTAAGATTTGTTACAAATTATATTAAGTTTTGTAACAATTTTCGTTTAATATTAAAGTTTTTAATAAATTTTACCGATAAATATACCAAAAGGGACAAAAAGAAAAGGATAAAAATTAAATTATGGGAATGGCAGCATCACAAGTTAGATTCTTGCAGCTCACCGGCAGAAAACATGATATCAGCCGTGAGCTTCAGCATCTTTCTATGGAAAAGATGGATTTGACTCGTGACATGCAAAAAGTAACCAGAGATTATCAGTCTGCTCTCAGTGCCAAAACCATTAAATGGTCAAGTAATGCAGGCGTTACATATACAGATCTCAGTTATAATACCTTAATGAAACCCAACGCTGCCAATATGAAGAGCCCTATTATGGTATCTGACTCTTCGGGAAAAATTGTATTGAATAAGCAATACCAAAAATATGCTCAAATGCTTGACGAAGCCGGCGGCAAGTGGGAAGGTGATATCAGAAATCAGATATTATCTGAGCTTGTTGGTGTTCCAAAAAGCACTCTTGATAATTTGGATACGGCAACTGATGCTATGTATTCTGCAGTTAATAAATACGAAACAGCCAGAAATGATTATAACAAATGGGCTGAAAATGAAACAAAGCCAGGTGGTGCCGGCACAGAATATTTGACGGTTGATAAACTTGCAAAATATCTGGGAAGTGTTAACGGAGTTGATTTGACCAAAAATGGCAGTTATCATTTTTCATCTGCTGAAGATTTGAAAGTCTTGGCGGAAGGCATCAAAAACAATATGAGCAAGTACTTTGTAGATGATGACAAATATCTGAAAACAAATGATAAAACCGCTTTTGAGGCTGGCTGCCAGGCATTTCTTGATTATTATTCACCATTAATTATTGATACAAGCTCAAACGCTGACAGTTTAAGAGAAGCAAGTGGACTTAAGGGGAACTATGGCAACTGGACTCTTGATATATCAAAAGCTTTTGAAACCATAATGGGTGGATACATAATTGACGGTTCGTATGAATACAATGATAAGACAGATGAAAAAACATACCCTGTTCGTCATACCGATTCAACTGCATGGCAGAATTGGTATGAAGGTTTGGGAGAACGTAAGACAACATGTGACACTTATAAATCAGAGTATGATTCAAGTGTAAATACTGCAAATCAGCTTATGACAGCAGACCAGGAAACAATGCTTAAATATTATGACCTGTTATTCCAGTCAATTGCTGATAACGGCTGGACTTATGATGCTCAGATTGAAGATTCCGAATATTTGAGCCAAATGTTTCAGAATAACAGCTATATGATTACAACAATTGATGAGAATCCCTGTTATGATGACAGTATTCCGCCAAGTATGAGAAATTATAAATACAGTTACGATACTAATATTGCATCTAACTTTGATAATATTTATATGGTTAATGATACTGACGCGAGAAATGAAGCACTTGTGGATTACGAATACAAAAAGGGTGTAATTAACGCAAAAGAATCAAGGATTGATACCAGAATGAAAAATCTCGAAACAGAGCAGTCTGCGATATCAAAGATGCTGGAAAGTATCGACCAGGTAAAAAATGATAATATAGAAAGAACATTCGGTATCTGGGGTTAATTATCTTTGTTTGTGATATCCTTATATATGTACATATATAAGGGATATTACAGATGTTTGATTCGTTATCTGATAAATTGCAGGATATTATAAAACGTACGGCAGGTCAAAAGGAACTTACGCAGGATAATATGCAGGACGCACTGCGTGAAATCAGGCGTGCCTTACTTGAGGCTGATGTTAACCTAAGGGTTGTAAAAGCATTTATTTCTAATATTAAAGATAAAGCTGAAGGAGAGAATGTATTATCCGGAGTTAACCCTTCACAACAGCTTGTAAAAATAGTTCATGACGAACTTATTGAACTTCTCGGTAAGGAAGTCAAACCACTTGATTTTTCAGGTCATCCGAATATAATTATGATGCTCGGACTCCAGGGAAGCGGTAAAACAACTTCTTCTGCTAAACTTGCGGTTAAACTGAAAAAGGAAAATAGAAATCCACTTCTTGTTGCCTGTGACGTATATCGTCCGGCTGCAATAACCCAGTTGAAGGCTTTGGGTGAGCAAACAGGTGTAAATGTTTATTCCGAAGATTCAAAAGATGTTCAGTCGATAATTAATAATGCAATCAGTTATGCCAAAGAAAACGGTTACAATACTCTTATTCTTGATACTGCTGGACGTTTGCAGATTGATACGGATATGATGGCAGAGCTTCTTCTTATTGACAGAGTATTTCATCCGGCGGAAAAACTTCTTGTAATTGACTCTATGACAGGCCAGGAAGCGGTTAATGTTGCGGAAAACTTTGACGCTCAGCTTGGTGTTACAGGTCTTGTGTTAACAAAATTAGACGGTGACTCCAGAGGCGGTGCAGCCCTTAGCGTTGTGTACTGCACACAAAAGCCGATTAAGCTTACTGGTACTGGTGAAAAACTTAACGCTTTAGAGGACTTTTACCCCGAACGGATGGCAACACGTATCTTGGGTATGGGTGATATAGTATCACTCGTTGAGAGGGCTCAGGAGGTTTTTGACGAAAAGTCAGCCCGTGAAATGTCTGAAAAAATGGCAAAAGCTGAGTTCTCCTTCAACGATTTTCTTAAGATGCAAAAGCAGATGAAAATGTTCGGCTCAATGGATAATCTTCTCGGTATGATTCCGGGACTCGGATTATCCAAAGATGACAGGCAGTTAATCTCTCACGAAGGAGAAAAACAGTTTAAGCGTATAGAAGTATTTATTCAAAGTATGACTCCCGAAGAAAGAGAACACCCCGAGCTTATGAATACTTCCCGCAAAAAGAGAATTGCAGAAGGCTCAGGAATCCCTCTACATGATGTTAATATCTTTATCAAGCAGTTTGAACAAATGCGTTCAATGATGAAGGGAATGAATGATATGAAGAAAAACATGGGCAAAATGATGGGTAAGTTTGGTTCAGAAATGGGCGGTAAGCTCTCAATGCACCAGATGATGAAAAACATGAGAAGGTTCAAATAGGGGTAAATGTGTAACTAACGGTTATCGTATTGCACTATAAAAGGAAAGTAAAATGAAACTGATAGCAGGACTGGGGAATATAGGTTCAAAATACACATTCACAAGGCATAATGCCGGATTTATGCTTGCAGACAGTATTGCGCTTAACGCAGGACTTGTTTTTAAGGAAAACTCCCGATTAAAATGTTTCATAACAAAGTTTTCAAATAACGGAGAAGACTATATACTTATTAAACCTACAACATTTATGAATTTATCCGGTGAGGCAGTAAGAGCGGTAGCCGACTATTATAAAATAGCGGCAAACGACATCTTGATTATGTTTGATGACCTGTCGCTTGAACTGGGCAAAATAAGATTCAGAGCAAACGGTTCGGATGGTGGACATAACGGAATTAAGTCGGTTATTCAGCACATGGGAACTAAGGATATCGCAAGGCTCAAAATAGGTATAGGTCCGCAGCCGCAAATCCCTTCAGAGGTTTTTGTCCTCCAAAATTTCTCACAGGAAGAACTAGGTAAACTTAAAGAAACTCTGACGATAGCAAAAGAAGGAATTGTGTGTTATTTTACAAAAGGTATCGCAGAAGCACAAAACAAATATAATTAGGTGTAAAGGGGTAAAGAGGTATTATGAATACAGCAGAACAACTTGAACAAAGCGAAAAATACGAAGAAGCGTACGTTGAATATAAAAAGATGCTTATGCATAAGCCTGATGACGTTGATTTGTTAACGCGTACGGCTCACGTTGCATTGATAATAGGGAAAAAAGAAGAAGCAAAACAGATTTATGCAAAAATTTTAGAGGTAGACCCGTCCAATATAATGGCTCATGAACAGCTTTTGGATATTTTTGTTAATGAAGACAAGTTTAAGTATTATTTGCTAAGAGGAAATATGCATGCTCTTCAGCAGCAGATGAGTTATGCAAACAGTGATTACAAAAAAGCTATATCTCATGCTAAGGACGCTGAGGAAGCACTCCCTGCAAGATATCTCCATGCCGGACTATGTGAAGGTCAGGAAAAATATCAGGAAGCAATAGATGAGTATCTGAGAATAGCTGATGACGATGATAAAAATCCGATGGTATATGTTAAACTCGGAGAACTCTATGAAAAAACGGAGGGAATAATATCAGCTATACAAATAATGGAAAGAGGAAAAAGGGATAACGGTTTTACCGAATACGATGAAGTCCTTGCCGGTCTTTATATAAGAAATTCTCAACCGGATAAAGCATTAGCCATTACAAAGAATGAACTTACAAAAGCAAGAGCATTGTTTGATATGGGAGATAATGAAAGCGGATATAAGGTTTTAATCTCTGTAAAAGATAAATATTCAGGTATTAATACTTTTCACTCGCTTATGGCTCAGTATTATTTTCAAAAAGAAATGTATGATGAAGCGTTTAAAGAAATTGATGAGTTTGAAAAGCTTGCACCTAACTCGCCTCTTATTTATCAGATGAGAGCGTTGATATATGAACAGAAGAATGATGCTTTTAATGAGCACATTAACTGGGGTAAATATAATATTTTAAGAAACGATAAAGATGTTGCCCTTAATGAATATATGACCGCATACAGGTATAATAATAAAGACGCGGATTTAACCGAAACAATTGCTTTACTGCTTGAATCAGAAGGTGATAGAACTAAGGCAAGTGAATTTTATGAACACCTTGCCGATATAGACCCCAGAAACACACTTGCTCTTGAAAGACTTGTAGAGTTCAGAGATTCTATCGGTGACAGTTATGGTGCAAAAGAATACCTTGAAAAACTTCTTGCGATTGACCCGAGAAATGAGTACGCCCTAAAGAATGCCGAACGTATTCAAAACGGAGGCGGAATGGGTGGTGACGGACTGCTTGCTATTTTCAAAAGAATCTTTGGTAAAAGAATGAGATAGGGTAAGGGGTAAATTAGAGTAAATTAGGGTAAGTATTAAGGGGTATATGTTTTGAAAACTGAACTTCTTGCACCTGCAAAAGATAAAGAAACAGCATTCGCAGCTATTGACTGCGGAGCAGATGCCGTTTACATAGGTGCATTATCTTTTGGAGCAAGGCAGAATGCGTGTAATTCTTTAGAAGATATCAAAGATGTTGTTGAATATGCTCACAAGTTTTGGGCTAAAGTTTACGTAACTGTTAATACAATTCTTACAGATGAAGAACTTGACGAAGCTGTTGAACTTGTAAAATCGCTTGATAAAATCGGAATTGATGCAGTTCTGATTCAGGACATGGGTCTTCTGAACAAACTTATGAGTTTACATTTAACTTTACCAATTCATGCAAGTACCCAATGTGATAACAGAACATCAGATAAGGTTGCATTTTTAAAAAATATCGGTTTATCAAGAGTTGTTCTTGCCAGAGAGTTGTCGCTTGAACAGATAAAAAAAATACACGATGAAAACCCTGATGTTGAACTTGAAGCCTTTGTGCACGGAGCTCTTTGTGTCTCATATAGCGGTCAGTGTTATCTGAGTCAATATATAGGCCGACGTTCTGCAAACAGAGGCGAGTGTGCCCAGCCTTGCAGAAAGAAGTATTCTATTCTGGATGATAAGGGTAATTTTATTAAAAAAGATACTTATGCTCTGTGTCTGAAGGATTTTAACGCATCTGCAAACATAAAAAATATGATTGAAAGCGGAGTATATTCTTTTAAAATAGAAGGCAGACTTAAGGATATCGGATATGTAAAAAACGTTGTTTCCTATTATAGACAATTATTGGATAAGTATTCCGAAAAATCTTCGTCAGGCAAAATTACTTACCCTTATATTGCTGATGCAGAAAAATCTTTTAATCGCGGTTTTACTGATTATTTTCAAAATGGAAGAACAAATTGCTTTAATCCAATATCCCCAAAATCAAGAGGTAAATTTATCGGAAAAGTAAGCGGTGTAAAAGGTAACGTTATTTATATAGAAACCGGCATGGACATTCACTCACAGGATGGACTTTGTTATATTAATAATGATAAAATGGACGGCTTTTTAGTTAATAAAGCAGAAAGGAATAAAAATAGGGTAGCTGTTTATACTAACAAATATGTAAATGTTCCTGTCGGAACAGAAATATACAGAAACGTTGATGTAGCTTTTGAAAAAGAACTTCTTCAACCCGTAAAACGCCAAATCGGGGTTGAGGTAAAGGTGTTAAATAAAAGTATTGAACTCACTGATGAAAATGGGGTTTCAATTACAATCACATTGCCAGAAGGAGAAATTGCAAAAAATCATCAAAAAATAAATGAAACATTTATAAAACAATTTTCCAAAACAGGTGACAGTGATTTTTATATAAAAGAAATAAATTTAATAACGGATATTCCGTTTTTACCCGTAAGTGAGTTGAATCAGCTTCGCAGAGAAGCATTTGATAAACTTATGCAAAAAAGACTTCTCTCATATAATCGTGAAGAACAAAAAGAGCTTTCTTTTGCGCACATCTATTCTTCATTTATACCTGATTTTAGAGCAAATGTGCATAACAAAGCAGCAAAAGAATTTTACGAAAAGTGCGGTGCGGCGGTAAATGAATATAGCTTGGAGACAAAAATTCCAAACAGGCAAGTTGAGCTTATGCGTACAAAACACTGTATAAAATATGCTCTTAATATGTGTAAGTCGTCAAAAAAAATGTTTTTACAGGACGAAAAAGGAGTTCTTTACCCACTCAAATTTGATTGCAAAACCTGCGAAATGGCCGTTTTATCACCTATGCAGAATATACCTTGCTAAGTTCTCCGCGTGTCTGTCTTAATGCTTCGTCAAGCTGTCTTTTCTGTTCTTCCAGCTGTGCAACAACCTCTTCTGTTACGGTGATTTCCTGCTCAACAGTTTCTCCGTTTTCAGTCTGCTGTGCAATTTTTGTTGTAAGGGTTTTGTCACCCATATTCATTGCTTCTGCTATAAATCCGCTTGATAAGAATCCGGCACTGTAACTCGGTACAATAGTTTCTTCTGCTTTATAAATCGTGGTCGCCGGAGAATTTTTCATATAGTTCCAAGGCTTGAAGGCTAACATCATTGATTCCCAAGCCATTTTTAACGGTGACATTAATGCCTTCTTCCAAGTTATATCTGATTTGTTAATTTTTACGGTATCATATAATCTTGTTAAACGATTACTTCTTGCTTTACCTGTATAGGCTTCAACTTCAGATTTATACTTTTTCATTGATGCCATTTCTCTTATTGTCGATTTACGAGTTTTAACAAGATTTTGTATTTCTTTTGACATTTCTTTTGAACGTGAAAGTGCTTCTTGCAAAGCTTTTAAATTGTCTTTACTCATATTATAAGTTCTGCCGTCTATTGTTACACTGCCGTTTATTTTAATATCATTTACGGCACTTTGCAGTGTGTTTATATCCTTATGAACTTCTGAATTTGTTTTCAAAGCGTTCCAGCTTTCTTTTGTAACAGCATTTCTTAGCTCTGCCTTTTGTGCATCAAGTACGAGTTTTTCCTGCTCTAAGAGAGTTTTCTTTAACGGACTTAAATTTGTATTATTCAGTTCCCTGTTTATTTCATTAAGTCGTGTATTTATACTTTGATTTGTATTATGGCTTGCATTTTCAAATTTAGACTTGCCAAACGGGATTGTTTCTTTAAGGTTTGTTCCGAAAGTCTTCCAGAATCCGTTTGTACTGACTGCACTGCTTTGTGATTTAACACTCTGTGCAGTTGCTTTATAAACATTAACTGTTGCATCTTTAACAAATTCTGTTGCAGAAGTTTTCCATGATGTTTGAACAGCTGAAGTGGTATTTGAACTTGCGGCAGATATTTGTGCAGTTTTCCCCAATCCTCTTAACCCTGCTACAGAAGCTGCTCCTATCAAAACCCCCGTGCCAATATCCTGATAAGCCTGTTCAAGCTCTTCCGGTGATTTTGCGTTGATTGCTTTACTAACGCCTTTAACAGCTCCGACTGTTCCGCAGACGGCACCTGTTGTAAGCAGTCCTGCGCTTATAATAGGTCCTGCAACAGGAATTGCCGTTAATGCAATGCAACCGGCAGCAATTGCGATATTTCGCAATCCTTTTTTCCAATTCCATTCACTTTCTCCTGTTTTAGGGTTGTGTTCATACCCGACAAATCCTTCTGCAAGTTTAAATGGTGCGTCTATGCATATTGCTCCTGCAGCTCTTAAACCCTTTTTCCACCACGGAAGTTTGTTATAATCGCTCCAAGTTTCTTTTACCTTTATCGTTCCGTCTTCAAGCTCTTTTCCTTTATTTGCTTTTTCTATTGTCGTATTAAGCTCTGCTTTTGTTTTCTCTAACTCTCTGATTTGTGACTGAAGTTTTTCTGCATTTTCCATTTGCTGTTTAATATTTGCAAGTCGTTGTGCAAACTCTTTTGCATCTTTTTCAGCTGCTTCTTTTTTTCGCCTTTTATCGGCTTCTTCCGTTGATTCATTCTTTGTCTGTGAAAAACCGAAAGGATATGTCATGCCAAACGGTAACTGAGGTATGGTAAATTGTGCTTGCGGCATTAAAAGTGGCATAAATGTATTTATTGATTGTCCCATTCCCATCTGATAATATCCTTTTAGATTTAATACCCTATATATAATAAGTTTTTCGTATTAAAGAAATTTCTTGTTAAGAATTATGTTTTTTATTTTTTGTTACAAATATTTACATTGCATGCTTGTTTTTAAAAGCACATGCTTATATTCTTCGTGATATAATTTGTATATGAAGTGTGGATTTGTAGCGATATTAGGTCGTCCTAATGTTGGTAAATCAACGTTACTGAATCAGATTTTGGGACAGAAAATCGTTATAGCAACAGATAAAGCACAGACGACCAGAAAACGTATAAAAGGCATTTTAACAGACGATAATGGGCAGATAATTTTTGTGGATACCCCCGGAGTTCATCGTCCGTTAAACAAACTTGGCGAATTTTTGCTGGATGAAGCAAAAATTGCGGTTCCTGATGCTGATTTGGTTTTGTTTCTTGTCGATGGAACGGAACCTGCAGGTAAAGGTGATAAATGGATTGCTGAAAATATCTTAAAAGAGACAAATATACCTGTAATATTAGTAATGAACAAGCTGGATAAAATTAAAAACATGCAGAAAATAGAAGAAAATCTCATGAGTTATAAACTTCTGTTTGATGAAAATGTTCCGATTGTCAGAATCTCTGCAAAAACCGGCAGAAATAAAGATACACTAATCAGTAATATTTTGAAAAAGCTTCCTGAGGGTGAAAAACTTTATCCTGATGATGTTGTAACTGAAGAGAGCATGCGCTCTGTAGCAGAAGAAATTATTAGGGAAAAAATACTTATAAATACTTCTGATGAAATACCTCATTCAGTTGCAATAAAAGTAGAACGCTATGAAGAAAAAGAAGAAATTGACAGGATTTACGCAAATATTTATTGTGAAACAAAAAGCCAAAAAGGTATTCTTATTGGCAAGGGTGGAAGTTTATTAAAGAAAATTGGAACAGAAGCAAGAGAAGATTTGGAAGGAATAGTTGATAAAAAAGTATTTTTGGGACTAGAGGTTAAAGTTGAGAAAGATTGGAGAAAAAAAGATAAAATATTAAAAGATTTTGGGTACGTATCACAAAATAGTTTACAGGGGTAGCTCTAAAGTATTAGCAAAAATATTTTTTATGAGCGTATTAGTTGGTATAGGAGTGTGTATATTATGAAAATACAAAGCATCGGAAATGAATATCGTGCAAAAAATAACAAGCACAGTAATCAGTATTCACTCAAGCAGCCTGCATTCGGCAGAGCTTGGGAAGAACATATTAGCTGGGGTGCTAACTATATTAAAGATAAAAATAAAACAAATTTTAAGTTGTTTTCATTCCCTGATGCTAAGGCGGTGTTTCTTGAGGTTACAAAAAATGCAAAATTAAAACTTACTGACTGGTGGGAACATTCTGTAAAAATTAAAGAGCCTGAAACTCTTGCTGCTGCAACAACAGCTGCTGCAATTGCGGCAATTACTCCTCTTGATAATCAGTCAAAGATGTTCCCCATGGAACATAAGGGCGAAGGAATATATGAAATTAAAAATATTAAAGCAGAACCGGGTGACGGATACAGATTTGTTGTCGTCCAAAAAGACGGGACCGTTAATACCGTAAAAGACCCTTATGCAAAAAAACAGGAAAATATTCACGGCTGGAGTACTGTTTATGATAAAGATAATTATGTATGGAAAAATACCGACTGGCTTGAAGGTAAGGATTCAAGACGGATTAAACGTGACCCAGACAAAGCAATGAGAGGACTGGATAATCTTATTATTAATGAGGTGAATATACCTACTCTAACGCTTGATGGTACTTTCGAAAGTGCAAAAGTTAAGATTGATCAGATTGCTGCTCAAAAAAATGCAACTGCAATAGAGATTATGCCTGTTGAAAATACTTTCTCAAAACAATGGGGGTATGACGGTGTTGACAAGTTCGCCGTAAATGAAAAATTAGGCGGTCCTGACGGACTTAAAGATCTTATAGATTATGCACACGGGAAAGGGCTGAATGTAATAATTGATATGGTACCTAACCATGTTGGTCCGGAAGGAAATTATTTGTCACAAACCGGTCCTTATAAAAAACGCCCTGCACAGTTCGGCGATATTCCGAATTACGAAGGACATGACAGTAAATACGTAAGAGACTGGATGGTAAATGCTGCTTTATGGTGGGCTAACGAGTTTAAAGTTGACGGTATCAGATTTGATTTGACTAAAGATGCTGAATCTGATTGGCTGCTTCGTGAGATAGTTTTAGAACTTAATCATCATAATCCGGATGTATTCCTAATTGCAGAAGATCATTCTCACAAACGTCATTCCATTACAAATTATTATATAAACAATAATGTTACGCATGAAGATAAGATTAATATGATTGACAATGCTATTGAAAATAATTTAAAGGGATTTGAACCTGCAATACCTTTGAGTATAGGTTTTGACAGTGAATGGGATTCACAGTACAAAGATGCCGTTGCAAAAATGGCAATCAACCCTTGTTCTACAATGTTGGATGATTTGGATAAATATTTACCGACTTCTCATTACAGAGTACATTATGCATATAGCCACGATGAAATAGGTAACTGGGATGGTACAAGATTTATACCAAAATATATAGTTGCGCATCTTAATTTGTTTACTAAAGTCAACGGTATTGATGATCAGGAAAAGGGTCAAAGAGCTGCTCAGGCTGCACAGAAACTTGCAGAGATTGTTGTATCACCTGATTTTAAAAACATGAATGATAGAACGCTTCACCAAAAAGAACTTAATATGGGTATAAATACATTTATTCCTAAGCAAGAGTTGATAGATGTATTCAAAACAGCTGTTGCAAAACAAAGATTGATTTTAGGTACAATATACACTACTCCGGGACCGAAAATGTTTTTCCAAGGAGATGATGAAGGTGATTTATCTCACTTCAAGTTCTTCAGAGAGTTTGCCGGAGAAAAAGAAAACAGGGTAAAAGATCCTACAATTAAACAAAATGCCGTAAGAAAATATGGATATGATTATCTTGAAGAAGTTGCAAGACCCGATTCTGTTGTAGGCAGAGTAAAGATGGGCGGTATGTTCAAAAATTTACAAACTCAGATGAGAACATATACAACGGATTTACGGAATGTATTGGATAAAAATCCTGCTATTAAAAATGGTGATATTGTAGGAACATATAAGGATAACAATCATAATGTTCATATTCATCATATCAAATCCGGTGAAGATGAAATACTGGTTATAAAGAATTTCGGACACGGATTCCATAATAACAGCTATTCATACTATGGATTCCCGAATGATAACTCTCTATGGACAGAAGTATTTTCAAGTGATGATGAAAAATACGGCGGAATGGGATATACTAATGCAGGAAGAATGGATATATCAAACGAGAATCAACACCTTTCTCTTGCTCCTAACAGTGTTATAATTTTAAAGAAAATCGGATAATAACTTTAATGTTAAAAGATATAAAACAGAATGTCTGTTATGGGCATTCTGTTTATTTATTGTTATTTAGTTATGTCTTTTATGATAGAATTTTTTTATGAAAAATTTTTACCTTAAATCTATGGGCTGTAAATCGAATCAGTTTGAAGGGCAGATAGTTGCCGAAAAATTAATTGCTTCAGGGTATAAGCAGGTATTAAAACAGGAAAATGCAGATTTTTATATTTTAAATTCCTGTTCTGTAACTCACAAAAGCGATAATGAAGCTATGTATCTACTCCGACATGCTCATTCATTAGGACTAAAAACAATTCTTACCGGCTGTATTGCGCAAATAGAAAAGGATAAATTATTACAAGAAGATTATATAGATTATATTATAGGTAATGAGGATAAATTTGAACTTGTAAAATATTTACAGGCGGATGAACATTATGCTGTCAAAGATCTTATGAATACAAATGACTTTTGCCCTGTAATTTTGAATGATACAACAAAAACACGTATTAGCCTGAAAATCCAGGACGGCTGTGATAATAGGTGTTCATATTGCATAATCCCGTTTGGCAGGGGCAAATCAAGGAGTGCAGAATCTGGTTTTATAATTAATGAAATTAATCGTTATGTTGAAAACGGATACAAAGAAGTTGTTTTGACAGGTATTCATATCGGTTTGTATAAAGGCGGTTTACTTCCTCTGTTAGAGAAGATTGAAAATAAAACAAATATTCCCCGTTATCGTTTGGGGTCATTAAATCCGCATGAAATAACAAACGAACTTTTGGACTTTTTACAGTCGAGTGAAAAATTTTGCCCTCATTTCCACCTCTCTTTACAGTCTGCCTGCAATAATACCTTGAAACGAATGAATCGTCATTATACCGTCGAATATTATCTGGAGCAGATTGAAGACATTACTTCACGCTTTAATAATCCTTTTTTGGGCAGTGATATTATCGCAGGATTTGTCGGTGAAACAGAGGATGATTTTGTTACTACCGTTGAAAACCTTAAAAAATCAAAACTTTCTAAAATACACGTATTCCCGTATTCAGTCAGAAAAGGAACCATTGCGGAAAAAATGGAAGGGCATCTTTCTGATTCGGTTAAAGAAAAGAGAGCAGGTATTATCAAAAAAATATCAGAAGAAAAGTTCAATGATTTTATTAATCAAAATTATGGTACTACAAGACAGGTTCTTATTGAAAAACGTCCTGATAAGCATACCGGAAAATTTAAAGGGGTTACGGATAATTATATAAATGTTCTTTTGGAAGATGGTGAGTTTAACTCGCTTGCAGAAGTGCTGTTAACTAAAGAAAATATCTGTACAAAATAGTAATATCGCTGTATTAATTTGTTTTTACAATTCTTAATATTGCATATAATAAATGGCAATTATTTATAGTTTCAATACTTTATATATATAACCTATAAATTAGGGAAGAGTAAATGGCAAACAGTTATTTTAAAATGTTTAACAACAAAGTTAATGCTGCTTACAAAGAGGAATTTATATCAGGTCTTCATTCTGATTTAAGAAAGTCAGTTAAGCAAGAAGAAGACGATTTATACTCTATGCTTGCTAATCTGGGGAGCTATGATGCAAAAGGGTTGGATATTAGTTTATTGCTTAAGTATTATATGTTGAATCAATTGATGTGTAGCAATATTAAAACAGAGCAGCTGCATTTGTCCGACACTCCGAATCCTCAGATTAAAAAAGACTGTGACGGAAAATATTACAGACTTAAATCAGATTCCTATGTGATAGAGAAAGAAATCCAATATGTAAATGATGACGGTAGTTACATTGTTGTAAATAAAAGGCATAATAATTCGTTTAAAGTTATAAAAACGTATAATACTGATAATCAGATAACTTCACTTAAAGTTACAGATGCTTCCGGAAATTTTTTAACAAATAAAAATATTGTTGCCGAATTGATTGGGTTAAGGAAAGAGTACAAGAAAAAATACAAATATTCTGGGTATAGCGGTAATTCCAAGGATATGGTTGCGACTATCAGAAATATGTTTTCAACACCTGTTGAAACAGGTTATTATATCGATTCTCTTTGTTTCTTTTACAGATGGCAGGCTTCAACCGGCAGTTTTGTAAGAAAAATTAGCAGACAAGCAGAATCTCCTCTTTTGGTAGATATAGAGTTTCGTGATAACGGTACAGTTTTAAGACAGGAATATACCGGTATAGTTGCGTAAATATGGGAGAATACTAATGTCGTACAAATTAGAAAAATTTACTGAAAAAAAGGAACAAAAATCTGTTGAAAGTTTATCACAGAAGCTTAAGTACTCAATGCTGTATTATCTTAAATCAAAAAAAAGTCATGAAAATTTATTAATGTTTGTTATGGATGTATAAGTAAATTTTAATTATTTTGTGTTATCATAATCTTATTGGAGTATAAAAAATTATGATAACAATAAAAGATGTAGAACACGTTGCAAAACTTGCACGTTTGGAATTAACCGAAGAAGAAAAAGAAAAATTTACAAAACAGTTAGGTGATGTTTTAAAACACGTTGATGCTATGAATGAGGTTGATACTTCTAAGGTTGAACCTATGGCTCATGCAATTGATTTTGTAAATGTAATGAGAGAAGATAAGGTTTATTACGAACAAACAAAAGAAGAGCTTATGAAAAACGCTCCGGATGAAGAAAACGGATTTTTCAGAGTGCCAAAGATTAATTAGGTGTAATGTATAAGGGTAAAATTAAAGTTATTACTGTGATTAGTAATGCTATCTGACTGTATAATCAGATATTAGTGTTGTTTTGGAGATTCAGCTATGACTAAATATATATTTATAACAGGCGGTGTTGTAAGTTCGCTGGGAAAAGGAATTATCGGTGCATCACTCGGTAAACTTTTAAGAGCAAGAGGGTTTTCTGTTGCGATACAGAAATTTGACCCGTATATAAATGTTGACCCCGGAACAATGAGCCCATTTCAGCATGGTGAAGTTTTTGTTACTGATGATGGTGCTGAAACCGATTTGGATTTGGGACATTATGAAAGGTTTATTGATTCAAATTTTTCACAATTAAGCAGTGTAACCTCCGGAAGTGTTTACCAAACTGTTATAAATAAAGAACGCAGAGGAGATTACTTAGGCGGTACAGTTCAGGTTATTCCGCATATTACAAATGAGATTAAATCAAGGATAGTTAAAGCTCAAAAACAATTTAAACCTGATTTTCAGATTATAGAAATCGGAGGAACAATTGGTGACATTGAGGGCTTACCGTTTATTGAAGCAATAAGACAATTTAAAACTGAAGTCGGAATAGGGAATGCTATAAATGTTCACTGTACGCTGCTACCTTATTTACAGACCTCTGGCGAACTTAAAACTAAACCTTCTCAGCACAGTGTCTCGGTTTTAAGAAGTTATGGCTTGCAGCCTGAAATTCTTGTATGTCGTACAGCAAAACCGATACCAAAGACAGAAAAAGAAAAACTTGCTCTTTTCTGCTCTGTTGCAAAAGATGCGGTTATTGAATGCAGAGATATGAAGAGTATTTATGAAGTTCCGCTAGCACTTGAAGAACAAAATTTCGCAAATGTTGTTCTGAAGCTTTTGCAGACACAGGAACAGAAACCGGATTTATCAGCCTGGACAAAACTTGTTGAAAGGATTAACCACCCAAAATCAACAATAAAGATTGCAATTGCCGGGAAATATACAAAACTTTCGGATGCTTATATATCTGTTGTTGAGTCAATTAAGCACGCAGGATACTCAGATGAAGTAAAAACGGAAATTAAATGGATTAACTCGGAAGAATGTGTTGACTGGGAAAATTGTAAAACTTTAATGGCTGATGTTGACGGTGTAATCGTTCCGGGAGGTTTTGGTATAAGAGGTATTGAAGGTAAACTTAATGTAATAAAATACGCAAGAGAAAACAATGTTCCGTTCTTGGGGATATGTTTAGGAATGCAGTGTGCGGTTATTGAATATGCAAGAAATGTTGCTAAAATCTCTGGTGCAAACTCAACTGAGTTTGATGAAAATGCTCAAAATCCTGTAATTGACTTAATGCTTGAGCAAAAGAACGTTAAAGGTTACGGTGCTACTATGCGACTTGGTGCATATGATTGCCACGTAAAAAAAGGTACAAAAGCTTTTGAAGTTTATGGTTCAACACGTATTTCAGAACGTCACAGACACAGATATGAAGTTAATATTGATTATATAGAACAATTAAAGAATGCCGGTTTGGTATTTTCTGGAATGTCACCAGACGGTATGCTTTCAGAAATTGTTGAGCTTCCTTCTTTGGATTGGTTTGTTGCGTGTCAATTCCATCCGGAGTTTAAGTCCAGACCGGAAAGACCGCACCCACTCTTTAAAGGTTTAATTGATGCTGTTGTAAATCAAAAAGGATTATAAATTCTTTGCATCAATTATAATGTCTTTAAATAGCCTATTTCTTGTTACGTAATAACCCATTTGAACAATTTTTCTGTAACCGTATTCGATTGCGCTTACATCTTTGTCTTTTCCAACGTAAACGATAGGCTTTGATATTATGTAATCTTCTTCATATACGGGGTCTATTTTTTTAGGAAAATACCTTTTAAATATTGCAATCGGATACCCTTCAATATTAGTTGCTAAATCCAAATGGATTCTTGCTTTTACAGCAGCATAATCTATTTGCTTTCTTGCTTCATTCAGTTTTTTAAAATTTCCTGTTTTGACTGACCATTTTGCAACTTCTCTGAGTGCAGGTGTGTCTAAAAATTTTGCTTTAAATTGCGGATGTTGGCTATAATTATTTACTGCAGAAATATACATAATAACTCCTTAAAAATATAAAAGCGTATAAAAATAATTTTTGCTAATTTAATCTCAAAAAAGCTTCAATTTTTGCTTTTATGGAGTTTGTTGCATAATCATCAATGTCTATGTATAATCCGTTATATTTATCTGCTAAATATTTGGCAAGTTGTGCTTTTGAACAAAAGGCTTGAGCGTAAAAAACTGTCGGAACATTAGGATTAATGTACATTTCCAAATCCAAATCAGCAGGTGTGCCTGCTTCAACACATCTTGTCCAGCCGTAAACGTGAGTTGTATCCGGAAATAATTTAAGTATTTCTAAATCATTTGGCGGAACACCCCAAAAACCTGGGGTAAATAACGGGTTTGATGATGTGTTATCTTCCGGAATCCGTGCGTGAACGTACGTGTTTTTATCCTGATTAATGATATTTGCAGTTATTGTTGATATTTTTTCGTATAGCGGTAAATTGCTTCTGCAGATAATAATTTCTTTCTTTGGTTGCAAGTCTTCGAATATCGTTGTAATAACATTAAACCCCATATCATCAAGAATCTTCGATGCAAACCAGCCGCTGTCACACTTGTCTTTGCCAATGGGAGCTAGGATTAAATCCGGTTTCAGATAAATTGTGTTATCAATAATATTACGTATAATTTTGCAGTATGATTCAGGTAAAATGCTCGTTTTAGGATAATTAAAATCTATATCCAAATCAATCCATTCGGCATTCGGATATTTGTTTTTTGTTTCTTCAATTATGTTTGGTTCGGGGTATCCCCAGAAGCCTATTTTTTTTATGTTTTCCATAGGTTTATAATATCATAAATATTCAGTTTTTTTTATTTGAAAAATATAAATGTAGTATGATATAATTCTGTAAAAGAAAAGGAGTATTTATGAGCGATAATATTGAGATTAGAGAAATTGACGGTGTTGATGAAGTTCGTTTTCAACCGTCAGGTGTTTGCAGCAAATTAATGGTTTTAAAAATAAAAGATAACAAAATCTTGAATATGGAAACAGTAGGCGGATGCAACGGTAATTTAAAAGGAATTGGTTCTCTGGTAATTGGAATGGATGTTAATGAAATTATAAAAAGAGTTCAGGGAATTCCGTGCGGAAGCAGACCGACCAGTTGCCCTGACCAGCTTTCTGTAGCTTTAAAATTATATATTGAACAGAAATCAAAAGTTGTTGCATAAAGTGGTAAAGGGGTAAATTAGATGCATAATTTAACGCTAATTAAAGGTGACGGTATCGGTCCTGAGATATCTGATGCTGTGCTAAAAATTATTAGTGCCGCAGGTGTCGATATAAACTGGGATATTCAGACTGCAGGTGCTGATGTTATTGAAGCAGAAGGAGTTCCGCTTCCACAAAGAGTAATAGATTCTGTTAAAAGGAATAAAGTTGCTCTGAAATCACCTGTGACAACACCTATTGGGAAAGGATTCCGTTCTGTAAATGTTCAATTAAGAAAAGAATTGGATTTATACGCTAATTTAAGACCTTGCTATAACCTTCCTAACGTTAAAACACGATATGACGGTGTTGATATTGTTGTTGTCAGAGAAAATACAGAAGATTTGTATGCAGGGATTGAAAGACAAATTGATGATGATACGGCAGAAAGTATAAAAAGAATTACACGTTCTGCATCAGAAAGAATTGCAAAATTTGCATTTGATTATGCGGTAAAAAATAACAGAAAATTTGTTACGGTAGTAACAAAAGCTAATATTTGCAAATTGTCTGACGGACTGTTTCTTGATAGTGCAAGGAAAATTGCGGCAGATTATTATTTACCCCTGAAAGAGATTTTAGTTGATAATTGTTGTATGCAGCTTGTTCAGAACCCAAATCAATTCGATGTTCTTTTACTTCCGAATTTGTATGGAGATATTGTTTCGGATTTATGTGCGGGACTTATCGGAGGATTAGGTGTTGCTCAGGGAGCAAATATAGGTAAAGATTATGCTGTATTTGAGCCTGTTCACGGTTCTGCCCCCGATATTGCCGGACAAAATAAAGCTAACCCGACAGCAATGCTTATGTCTGCAATTGAAATGCTTAATTATATCGGTGAAAATGATGCGGGACAAAGAATAAAATCAGCATTGTTTATAACCCTTCAAGATGGTATTAAAACTGCTGACCTCGGTGGTATTGCTTCCTGTACTGAGTTTACGAACTCAATAATCTCAAGACTTTAAGTAATGTAAAACATTCCTTTACTTTGCATTTCTTATTTGTTATAATGTCTTTGTGAATAGTTTCTTAAAAAAGAACGGTCATTGATACCCGTTCTTTTTTATTTTAAGGGAAACCTTAAAGAAAAGGAGGCTTATGAAACAGGACATTAACAGACACGAAGTATTGGAAAAAATCACGCCGCTCATTGAAAATACTGCTATGCGTTACGGATATATTCCTATTGAGATTGAATTCGTAAAAGAAAATCACAGATGGTTTCTCAGAATATATCTTTATTCAAAAGATAAAGATGTTACACTTGATGACTGTGAAAATGTTACACGTTCACTGAACGACTTTTTGGATGAAATAATACCTGTTAAATACTATCTTGAAGTATCTTCTCCCGGTTTAGAGCGAAAATTTAAATCAGACAAGGAGTTTGTATATTTTCAAGGCAGGAGAATAAGCCTTAAACTTAAAGAACCCCTTGAAGGTGAAACAGAAAAAATATTTAAAGGTGAGATAATAAACTGGGATGATAATGAAGGTTTAACCTTTCTGAGATTTGAAGACGGTGAAGAACTTCATATCCCAAAAGAAAATATACAATCAGCAAAACTATATATAGACTAATATAGAAAGGAATATAAATATGATTAAAATTGGAACAGCATTATTTGAAGCATGCGAAGAACTTGAAAGAGAAAGAGGAATATCCAAAGATGTAATTATTTCTTCGCTTTGCGATGCTCTTGTTGCAGCTTACAAAAAACATATGCACGTAAAAGAAGCAGCTAATATTGAAGCTATTTTTGACGAACAAACAGGTGAAATTGGTGTATTTTCAACTAAAACCGTTGTTAAAAAAGTTGAAGATCCTGATATGGAAATATCTTTAAAAGATGCTCAGGAAATTGATGACGAAGTTGAAGTTGATGACGAAGTTAAAATTGAAGTTACGCCTGAACAATTCGGAAGAATCGCAGCTCAGTCAGCTAAGCAGGTTATCACTCAGAGAATCCGCGATGCAGAAAGAAACAATATTCTTAATGAGTTCCTTGAAAAGAAAGGTACTTTGACAACAGGTATTATTCAAAGAGTTGAAAACAGAAATGTTATTGTTAATATTGGTAAAACAGATGCAATTATGCCTCAGAGAGAACAAATTCCGAGAGAATACTATAAACCCGGAAACAGAATCAGAGTTTTTGTTTTGAACGTAAAAGAAACAAACAGGCTTCCTCAGGTTATTGTATCTCACGCACATCCTGAAATTGTAAGAGAATTGTTTGAACTTGAAGTCCCTGAAATTGAAGACGGAATTGTTGAAATTAAATCAATTTCTCGTGAAGCAGGATTCAGAACAAAAATTGCAGTTTGGTCAAATGACCCTGAAGTTGACTCGGTAGGGGCATGTATAGGACCTCGCGGAAGCAGAATCCAGACAATTGTAGGCGAACTTAAAAATGAAAAAATTGATATTGTTCGCTGGTCAGAAGACCCTGTTGAATATATCGTAAACGCAATATCTCCCGCAAGAGTTGTTTCGGTTGATATTATTACAGATGATTCAAATGAAGAAACAAAAGACGCACTTGTAGTTGTTCCTGACGATCAGCTTTCACTCGCTATCGGTCGTGAAGGTCAAAACGTAAGACTTGCTCACAGATTAACAGGCTGGAAGATTGATATTAAATCAGTTTCACAAATGGAAAATGAAGAGGGGGCTAAACAGTCTAACTACAATTATGATGACGATGTGGCAGAAGAACGTGCAGTTGATTCAGACGAGATTCAGGAAGAAATTGAAGAAGAAATGAATCAACAGGCTTATGATGAAGAAGATTTGGCTCCTGATGAAGTTGAAGAAACTGAAGAAACTACTGACGAAGAGTAATTTATACTTTAGCTTAAAATAAAAAATATTCGGGCTTATTAGTAAGCCCGAATATTTTTTTAATAGTGTTTATTAGTGTTGTGTGTACATATTTTGTCTGTTTGATAATTTTTTATTTTCTGTTTTTGTAATTGTTGTTTTGAAATTAAGCGGAGTGCTTGATTTGTATAACCCTACTCCTGTTTCTTTATCAAGAGTGATTAAGTTAAGTTGATTTGTGAGTGTTTTTTCGGAATCTTCCAGGTTGCTCGTTCTTTCTATAAAATCAACATAAATTTGTCGCATAAATGTTTTTACGGGAATCAGACTTATTCCGATGGGTGACTTTTTATTAACCAAATAGGCGTATTGTTGACCTATTGCAACAGATTTTGAGTATAGTCGTTTAAAGCCGTCACCAAATGTGTTGAGGCTAATTACTCTGTAATTATCAATAACTGTTTTTGTAAGTCTTCCCAGATATAATCCTTCTGGACTTATAAAATGGCAACCGTATTTGTCATGTTTTGCTATGGCGTGATTTGCTCTTAAATATTGTGCTATTGGGGATATCTTCGGCATAATGTTATTCCTTTATGATGGGTTTTGTAGAGTCTATCGGTATATCTTTATAATATAAATGTGACTTAAATTCGTACTTGAAAGGCTTGTTTATTTCATACATCGGAAAGTTGTCTGGAATATTCTTTCCGAGTTTTTGTCTTTCAGTTTTTAGCTCTTCAGACTCTTTTAATTTATCTATATATATGTTTGAAGCAAGCCCTTTTGTTAATACGTCTCGTTTTTTTGTATTATTTTCAAAATCGCATACAGTATTTTCTATCTCAATTTTTACAGGCATAAATTTGTGTTCTTTAAGAAAGTACCTGTAAGTTGTTTCTATTTCCGTTCTTCTGCTCATAAATAAATTTTCGTTGTTGGCTCTGTATAAGTCAATATTTACGTACCTGTACTGACCCAGAGGGGCTTCACCCTTTGTAAGCCTTCCGATTAATTTATTTTCTGCATTTCTAAGCTCAACATATCCGTTCTTTTTATATGCTTTTGCTTTATTTTCGACTATATATTTTGCGATGGGTGATAATTTAATTGGCGATACACTTGGCATTTAAATATATCCGTTATTATTTTGATTGTACTTTATCATTTGACTTAGAGCTTGATTTATCTTTAATATCCCTTGCATCAACACTGGGAATGTTAATATCAGAAAGGTTTTTAATTTTTAGCTCTGTTCTGCGAGCATTAATCATATCTTGTATTATCATATCATTTTTAAGATTTTTTTTCATATCTGCAAAAACAGCTTTAAGTTCTTCCTCAGATAAGCCGTCAGAAGCATTCATAAAGACAACAAGTTTGTCTTTTCTGAATGTAAAATACGAAGCTGCAATTATTGCCCATAAGAGCATACCCTGAAATATTCCGATAGACGGAAGGTTTACGAAATGAGATGATGCAAGGTTCCAAAGTTTCATACATACCCAGCCTGGGAACCAGCCGAAGCCGGCTGTAAGACATACAACTATAAAAGCCAGATATACAATTCCCATAAAACCTTTTATCTGTATAACATTAAAATTTCTTTTCATTATTAACCTATTCTATTCCTGCCATTTGTTTAAATTCGTCTTCATTCAATATTGTAACACCTAAACTTAATGCTTTGTCAAGTTTAGAGCCTGCATTTTCTCCGGCTATAACAAATGTTGTTTTCTTTGATACTGATGATGACGTTTTCCCACCCTTTGACTTTATTATATCACTTGCTTCATCTCTTGTCATTGATTGTAAAGTTCCTGTTAAGACAAATGTTTTGCCCACAAGTTCATCTGTTTTAAATGTTTGAGACGGTTCAAAATTAAATCCCAGATTCTTAAACTCTTCAATTGTTTGTAAATTATGTTCGTTGTGGAAAAACTCATATATGTTACGTGCAATTTTATCCCCGATTCCGTCAATCTCAGCAAGTCTTTCCACACTCGTTTCCTTAAGTTCATCTAATGACGGAAGTTCATTAACAAGCAGTTCAGCCGTTTCTTTTCCGACATTTCTTATGGATAGAGCCGTTATGAATTTTGATAACGGTTTTGTCTTTGACTCCTGAATAGCGTTATACATATTTGTTGCAGATTTTTCTTTTACTAAATCCAGTTTCAGAAAATTGTCAATAGTTAACTTGTAAAAATCGACAGGTGCTTTGACTAAACCTAAATTGTATAATTTTTCTATAACAGAAGGCCCGATTGAATCTATGTCCATTGCTTCTTTTGAAACCCAGTACTCAAGTTTTGCCCTCAAAACTGCGGGACAACTTGGATTAAGACAATATAAATTTACTTCTCCTTCGATTTCTTTAATAGGTTCACCACATGAAGGACATGTCGCTTGAACCTGATACATAGGTAAATTATCATGTTCTTCTGAATCGCAGACCTTTATTACCTTTGGTATAATCTCAGCTGCTTTTTTTATTAAAACTCTGTCCCCAATTCTTACGTCTAACCGTCTTATTTCATCAAAGTTATGCAGACTTGCTCTTGATACGACACTGCCTGCAAGGTTTACCGGTTCAAGAACCGCAACGGGTGTAATAGCTCCGGTCTTTCCCACACCCAGTTCTATGTCTTTTAATGTTGTTGAAATTTCTTCCGGCGGAAATTTGAATGCTGTTGCCCACTTAGGTGCTCTTGATGTGTATCCGAGTTCATTTTGATAAGCAAGATTGTTTACCTTTATTACAACCCCGTCTGTTGCATAATCTAAGTCAAATCTTTTTGTTTCCCATTCTTTGCAAAAATCTATTGCGCCTTCAATATCTTTAACAAGTCTGATATTCGGATTAATCTTAAATCCAAGCTCTTTTACGTATTGTATTCCATCCCAGTGTGTATTTGGTTGTTTTTTTGCACGTTCTATAATCGGAGTGTAAGTAAACATTGATAAATCGCGCTTAGCCGTAATGGAGCTGTCTAATTGTCTTAATGAACCTGCGGCTGCATTACGTGGGTTTGCAAAAGGTTTTTCGCCTTTTGATAAATTTTCTTCGTTTAGTTTCTCAAACGAAGTTTTTGGCATATATATTTCGCCTCTCACTTCCACATCAGCGTCTTCAAAAAGTTTAAGCGGAATGGCTTTTATAGTTCTCAGGTTTTGTGTAATTTCCTCTCCGACTATTCCGTTTCCACGTGTCGCACCATGTACAAATGAACCATTTTTGTATGCCAGAGCTATTGCTAAACCGTCAATTTTAAGTTCGCAAACTAATTCTACATTTACTCCAAACTCTTTAGTAATTTTTTCGTACCATTTTCTGAGTTCATCATAATTATATGTATTATCAAGCGAATACAAACGGTATTTGTGTGTAACTTCTTTAAAACCTGTACTTATACCGCCGACTCTCTGCGTAGGGCTGTCGGGTGTTATTAATAGCGGATTTTGTTTCTCAAGATCTTCCAGCTCTTTATATAATTTATCATACTCAAAATCGCTGATAAGCGGATTATCAAGCACGTAATAATTGTATGAATATTTATTCAATTCTTCTCTTAAAAAATTAATTCTCTCAAGAACCATACCCAATCCTTTTATTTGTTATTTGTGATAACCCTTATAATACCAACCATTATCCAGAAACTAAACTGAATTTGCGGTCTGAAAAATACTGTATCAACCATTCCGTGTGTGAGTATCCCGATTATTGAAAGCAGAGCTGCAAGTACATAAATTGTTTCTGATATTTTCTCTGATAGTATAAATTTTACAGCTTTATAGATATTTACAAATAGGAACGACACAAATGTTATTAATGCAAATATACCGCTTTCGACTGCAGTTTCAAGATAAATATTATATGCGCTCAAAGCGTCAAATCCCGTTTTCATATACAGTCCGTAAATTTCTCTGAAATTCTGGTTTCCGCAGCCTATTCCAAGCAGCCAGTTATCTTTAAACATTTGAATACAGGATTGATATACATTAAATCTGAAGGAGTTTGAACTGTCGCTTCTCATTGCAAAGATTGAAAAAATTCTTGCCCGGAGTGACGCAGTTGATACAATTATGAATGATAAAATTAATGTTCCGATTCCGACAATTGCCGTAAAAATTTTCTGAAATTTTGGCTGTAACAGTTTGTAAGTTATACAGACAAGGGTTATCAGCATAAAGAAAAATCCAATATAAGCTCCCCGGCAGCCTGTTAAAACCATTGCCGTAACAGATAATATTCCTGTTATAAGTGCGACAGGTAATAGTTTTTTACTGACAAACGGCAATGTTATAAATGCAGGTATGATAGACAACATATATCCGCCGAACAAATTTGGGTTAAATGGCTGTAAAGTGCCGTAAACCCTTGTCATAACTTCTTCAGGATTAAGGTGCGACATATCCTGCCAGCCGGAAATCTCTTCTACCGCACCAAAGTTTTGCAAAAATGCGAATATTGTTTCGTAACATGCGCAAAGACAAAAAGCGATAAATATCCATTTAATTTTATCTCTGTTGTCTTTCAGATAGTGAACAACCGACACATAAAATCCAAGGTATGTAAGAGTTTTAAAGAACCCTTTTAAGCTCAGAATAAAGAGTGATGAGCCTGCTACACTTATTAATACGATTACAAAATATACAAGTAAAAGCTTGTCGCTAATGTCGAGTTTCGGTGTTTCACATTTTTTTGTAAGTAATTTTATTGCAGTCAGTAAAATTGTAATAAGTCCAAAGTATCCGATATAATCCGAGGATGCAAAAGTTGAACTGAAAATCAGCAAAAATATATTCAGTCCTATCAAAAAATCTATATTTTGTAGTATATAGCTTTTTTCATAAACAGGGCTCATAAACGTTTGTATTTTGTTTATTAAATTGTATATTCCCAAAATCCTTATCCCAAAAATTTATAAGTTATCCAAGCTCTTTATCCATAACTGTATCTTCAACCTTCGTATCATAGGTTACTCTTACATCAGATATAGTGCCGTTAAATTTGTAATCTTTGCCCTCAAGAGTTACCGGAAGTCCCATTTTAATTTTGTTCCCGCCTACAACAGCTCCGTCTTTTGTGATTTTTGCAACATCTTTTATTGATACTACTGCATCATAAACATCAGGCTGTGAGGGGTCGTTTACGAGAACGTACTGTTTTTCCGTTTTTGCGGAAGATACTGCTGTTTGTCTCGGTGAATACGCAACTCCGTTAACTTCAAGCTCTGTATAAGGAACGTTACGTATTGTTATAAACGTTTTCTCTCCTGCTTTTACAGGAAATTCATCTCCTGTAACAGTAACACCTCTTAAGAACACTTGGAATGATATTTCAGAAGTAGCTTCAATTTGTTTATCTGCAGTCTGTCTGAAGTTTTTCATTGTAAGAAATCCGACAACTAATGCAGTTATAACACCTGCAATGATAATGATATCTACTATATTAAATTTCCCAAAAATGTTTTTCATATTTATACCTCAATTTTAATACTACTTGGAACGGCATTTAAAATCTCTTTTATAGATGTTGTAGCGCATCCAAATTGCTTAATAACAATTCCTGCAGCAATATTTCCGATAATTGCAGCATAAACAGGATCTGCACCTGCAGCAAGTGCAAGAGTATATGTAGCAGTAACGGTATCACCGGCACCTGTAACATCAAATACTTTTGATTTGTTAAATACAGGAATATGAGTATATTTGCCGCCTTTTGTAATTATTACCATGCCGTCAGAACCGCATGTAATAAGTGCTGACTGTGCATTTGTTTCATCAATTAGCTTATTTCCCGCAAGTATGAAATCTGCTTTTTCCTTCAGATAATATCCGACATGCTTTTGTGTATCAGGTAAATTTGGTGTCATAGATGTCACACCCTGATATCTGTCCAGATCTTTTTGAGCGTCTGCAACCACAATCTTATTATGTTTTCTTGCTACCTCAGTAATCGTGTTTATAACAGCATCGGTTAATGTTCCGAGATGGTAATCTGAAAGTATAATTGCGTCATGTTCAGGAATAAGTTTTTTTACCTTTTCAATAATTTTCTTTTCTGTTTCTTTACCAATCGCACCTTTTGTTTGTCTGTCAATTCTTACAATCTGCTGTGTGACTGACTGAGAGCACGAACCTGAAATTCTTGTTTTTGTTATTGTTTTGCGGTTATCAACTGCTATTAAATTATCACAGTTAATATTGGCTCTTTGAAATGCTTCTTTAAGTTCTTCGCCTTGGTAATCATTTCCTATAATGCCAACAACCGTTGCATTACCGCCATTAATTGTTGCTACGTTATGTGCAGCGTTTGAAGCTCCGCCTAAAATATAATTTGTATGCGTGTGTTGTAATATTAGTACCGGAGCTTCTCTTGAAATTCGTTCGGTTTCTCCGTAAACCATTTCATCAAGCGCTAAATCGCCAACAATTAGTATCTTAGGCACATTTAGTCTGTTTATTAACTCTTTTAATTTTTTTAAATCAATATTCATTTCATCTTCTCTTATGATTGCTTAACGATTAATTCTACTATATAATATTCTTATAATACAACAAATAAAGAGAGAAATCATGGCAGGAAGTTTTCGTAGTACAAATAACGATTCAATGGATATAAGTGAGCTGGCATCATTAAACGAAGATATATCAGATGATTTTTTGGAAGAGCTACAGAATAAACTGGCGACAGAAGCGAATCCTCAGGCAGCCACCCCTCCAATGAATGAAAATGACGATTCAACGTTATTTGAAGAAGCTCCTGCAGTCCAGAATACTAATCAGGCTGAAGAACCTGCCGTAGCAGAAGAACCTGCCGTAGCAGAAGAACAAAAATCTTTAGCAGATGCTCCTATTGAAAATACCGCTGCAACCGAGGAAGAAAGTAAAGATATTGTCCAGGTTAACCAGTCTTTCGATGACAATTTTATTAAAAAATATAAAGCAAAACTTAATAAAAAAGCTCAAGCTGCTTTGCAAAGCGGTAAATCAGTAGATGGCCAGGCTCCTACAAAATATATGCAGGAACAGGCGCAAGAAGAAGAACCGATTGAAGATATTTCTGACGGTAATATTACTGAGCGTCCTCTGACATCACAGGTTAAAGAATATAATGAGAGTTTAGACTTCCTTGATGGTAATGTTAAATATTCAAAGTATGTAATATATATTGATCCAAATAACGTTGATTTTATTGACGGATTAACAGTAAAAGAACGTAAAAATCTTATTAATAATATTTTACGGCAGCAGGATGACATATCAATTACAAAACAACGTTTTGCACTTTTGCAAACTGTAATAAGACAGGTAATTATAGCTATACTGACAGTTTCTATATCAATTCCTGTTGTGTATTATGTCATAAATGCATCTCTTGAAGCGACAATTGACAACCATCGCCGTTCACAGATTAACTGGCAGGTACTGTATAAAGAACACGGTAAAATACAAAATCTGAAATAATTTTATGCAGCCTGTGTATTTGTTTTACATTCTGTATTTTCCGATTTAGTAGTGCAGTTCTGTGCATTCATATCGATTGTTAAAGCCTTGTTGTCATTTTTTTTAGAGATATTGTCGTATATTGTCTGGCCAACTTTATTACCTAATGTATAGCTTCCTATTGATGCTGCCGCAAAAACTACACCTTTTGCAGCTTTTGGTGCATGTTTAAAGATATGTTTGCCCATAAATGTTTTTGTTGCACAGAAATCTTTCATTGCTTTTTCTCTTTGTTCCGTATAGAAAGGCAACTCTTTATACAATGCCTTTCTTGGTGTGATTTTATACTCACCGTTTTTATATTCAGATTTTGACAGTCCTAAGAAGTTCTTTGCTGCTGCTTCTCCGGTGAGCATTCCGCCGAATGCCAAACCGCCGGTTAAAGCTGCTTCTTCTTTATTATCTGCGTATAATACCTTTATTGTTTCTGTTGCACCAATAAGCGGATTTATGTTATTCATTGTAAATCTGGTGGCTTTGCCAAGTGTTTCAAATACTTTATCCGCTTTCAAAAATTCTTCAAGAGCTTTTTCTTTTGCAATAACTTTTGCTGCAAGTGAAGTGTTAGAAGATTCTTTTGCAATATTAGCAGCACTTTCAACTACTTTTGCTCCCTGTCCTATGGCAATATCGTAATCCATTATGCTTACAAGAGCGTTATCACTGCCAAGACCTTTTCCGAATCGTCTTGGTGTAAAAATCATGCCTGAAAACATGAACGGTGAAAATGCTGTTAATGCTGTTGCCGACATAGTAAACCTTTACACACTAAAATACTTTCATATATATAAAGTTATTTTGTGTAGAATTTTTGCCTTTTATACAAATTTTGTTACAAAATTTAATAATTATTATAATAAAAACGGGGTAAATTTTACCCCGTCTTCATTGATATTTGATATTTATCCCTTATCCTCTTATAACCTATTCTTTTAAGAAGGTTTCATAGTTTCTTGCAAGCAGGTGTGTTCTTACCTGATTAATCAGGTCAAGTGCAACACCAACCATGATGATTAGTGATGTTGCACCAATCCCCTGGAATGTTGTAATTTTTGTCGCATAACTTGCAAAAGCAGGAACTAATGCTATAAATCCGAGCCCCATAGCACCGATGAACGTTGTTTTAGTCAAAATTTTATCCAGTGCTTCGGCTGTCGGTTTGCCAGGCTTTACGCCAGGAATAGATGATCCGTACTTCTTAAGGTTGTCTGCAATTTCTTTTGGCTGCATATTTGGCATAATTGAAGCGTAGAAGAATGTTAATGCGACAATCATTAAGAAGTATATTGCGTAATATGTTAATCCGCTTGGGTTGAATATTTTATTCAGATACATAAATATTGTTTCTGCGGTACCTGTTAAATGTGCTTGTCCTACAAGACTTAACACCGTAGAAGGGAACAGCAAGATTGCGATAGCAAAGATAATCGGCATAACTCCGCCCGGATTTAGTTTGAACGGAATGAATGTGTTAACTCCGCCATATACTTTGTTACCGACCTGTCTTTTCGGGTTTACTATAATTACTTTTCTTACTGCTTCCTGCATAATTACGATGAATACCATTGTTGCAAAGAATATGAGAAGTAATAATGCAAGTCCCCACATAAGCGAAGATTCCTGCTGAACCATAAGCGAAGTTCTTGATATATAAAGCGGAATACCTGATATGATGCCGACAAAGATTATTAATGAACCTCCGTTGCCGATACCTTTTTCTGTTATAAGTTCAGACATCCACATAACAAGAACAGAACCTGCTGTCATGGATACAATTGCCGATATGAAAAACATTGTGTGGTTTACTCCCGGCATTATAGAGTTTGGAAGGTGTACAAGGTAACTCATAAAGATTATACCCTGGAATATAGCAAGTACAACCGTGAACAATCTTGTAATCTGTGAAAGCTTACGTCTGCCAGCTTCACCTTCTTCTTTTTGTAATTTTTCCAATGAAGGCACTATGACCGCCATTAATTGTATAATAATTGATGATGTAATGTATGGTCCGATACCTAATGCAAAAATTGAAACCTTACCTAAAGCGCCGCCTGTAAATAAGTCTAAAAATCCTAACAGGTTATTTTGGGCTGCAAGGTTCGCAAATGCGGTATTATTAATACCATACACAGGTAAATGAATACCAAAGCGGAACAAAACAAGCATTCCGAACGTAAAAATCAGTTTTTCTTTAAGTCCGGAGGCGTTCCACATTGACATCAAATCTGCCGTAGTAGGCATCCTCATTCCTGACATTTATAATAATCCCCTTTGTTTATTTAATGTACTTTTTTTAATGGAGTAAAGGCACTAAGTATATTTAGTGCCTTAATCCATTATCATATGATTAAACCAGTTCAATCTTTCCGCCTGCTGCTTCGATTTTTTCTTTTGCAGAAGGTGTTACGTAGTTAGCTTTGATTGTTAAAGCTTTTTTGATTTCACCGTTGCCGAGGATTCTCAGACCTTCGCTTGACGGATGAATTCTTTTAGCTGCCTTTAAGGTTTCAAGAGAGATTTCTTTTAAACCGAATGCTTCAAGTCTGCCTACGTTAACAGCTGCATAATTAATTTTGTTAATTATCTGGAAGCCTTTTAACTTAGGAAGTCTTCTGTAAGCAGGCATCTGACCGCCTTCAAAACCTCTTTTTGAAGTTCTGCCTGATCTTTGTCCTTCACCGTTGTTACCACGGCTTGATGTTTTACCGCATCCTGATGAACGGCCGCGACCAACTCTAACGGTCTTCTTTGTTGCACCGTCAGCAGGTCTTAAATCTGATAATTCAATTCTATCTGCCATTTTTATTTTCCTTTTCTTTTAAACTATTTTGTAACTTCTAACAAGTGTGAAATTTTGTTAACCATACCCATAATTACAGGGCTTTCTTCGTGTTCTACGATTTGGTCTTTCTTTGTGAAGCCTAATGCCTTAGCGACTTTCTTTTGAGCTTCTGAGCAACCGATTAAACTTTTAACAAGTTTAATTTGGATTTTTTTATTTGCTGTTTTTGCCATTTTTTTATTCCTTATAATAATTTAATTTTATATTACTTTTAAGTAGCCTACTAGTTTAATAATTCAGCCATTGTTAAACCACGTTTTTTAGCAACATCAGAGAACATTCTTAAAGATTTAAGAGCGTCAATTGTAGCATATGCTGCGTTTAGCGGTGATTTTGAACCCTGTGATTTTGTTAAGATATTTTCGATACCTGCAAGTTCAAGAACAGGACGAACTGCGCCGCCTGCAATAATACCTGTACCTTGTGAAGCAGGTCTTAACATAACTTTGCCGGCTCCTGAACGACCAACAATCTGGTGAGGAATTGTTGTTTTGAATATAGGAACATTGATTAAGTTCTTTCTTCCGTCTGCAATAGCTTTTTGGATAGCGATGATAACTTCTGCTGCCTTAGCACAACCTACACCTACTTGTCCTTTCATATTACCTACGATAACTACTGCTCTGAAGCTTAATTTTTTACCGCCCTTAACAACCTTTGTTACACGGCTTATTTGAACAACCTGTTCTTTCCATTCTGATTCAGGTTTAGCTTCCTGAGTTTCTACATTTTTCTTTCTGTTTCTTTGTTTTTTTGCAGGAAGTTTTGTAACAACTTCTTCTGTTACATCTTCTTCAACTTCTGTTGCTTCTGTTTCAGTTTTTTCTTCAACTGTTTCTTCAGCAACATTTTCAATTTTTTCTTCTTCTGACATGTTATACCTTTCTATTTTTGTGTGTAACACTAATTTCGGCTTTTGTTAAACAACAACTGAACATAAAAATATCAATACAAAAGCGCCGTTTCTTCGGTACTTAAATAATATTCAGTTGTGGGTTTTTTCTGACAATAATTATTTTATTTTAAACAAAAATAAATTGCAAGGGGTAAAATGTATGGGTATATGCAGGGATAAATATATAATTTCTCAAACTATTATTACTTGCTTAAAAATCTTGATTGTCTATAATCGACTTAGAATGAATATAATCCAAAAATCACAAAAAGCTCTTGAGTTCGATAAGATTTTACTTGAATTAGCCGCATTTGCAAAAACCGACCAGTCCAGGTATCTTTGTCTTGAACTGAATCCTTTTGACAATCCGGATGATATTCATGCTCAACTAACGTTTACCCGTGAAGCCAAAGAACTTTTGGATTTATCAAAAAATCCTCCTGTTGACAGGGTAGAAAATTTTTCAAAATTAAGAGAAAAACCTGAGTACTTTGTAGAAGAAGAGCTTATTGATATTGCCAAATCTCTCAGAACTGCAAGGTTGGTTAAGAACTTTTTAAAAGAAAATACTGACTCTGATTCTCAGCTTGGGAAACTTTCAGAAAATATGTATATAGATAAGGTTCTTGAGGATAAAATTTTTAAAACCTTTGATGATAATATGACTGTCAAGCATAATGCAACCCCTACGATTAAAGCTTTGTACGCTTCATTAAAAGATAATGAGCTGAATTTAAAGAAAACAGTTCAGGGATTGATGAATTCTCCAGATTTTCAAAAACATCTTCAAGAAAATATATACACAATGCGTGATGACAGAATCGTTTTTCAGGTAAAAGCATCATCTAAAAGTAAAGTTCCGGGAATTGTTCACGATGTTTCTGCAAGTAACAGAAGTTTTTATATTGAGCCTGCTTCAATAGTTCCTCTGAATAATAAAATCAGAGAACTAAAATCCAGTATTTATTCCGAAGTTATAAGAATACTTACAGAGCTAAGCAATGAGGTAAAAAGCGTAATAGATAAATTAATCCAGATGGAAAACACTATTGCACAGATTGATTTTCATTTTGCAAAAGCACGTTATGCAATAAAAACTCAGGCTATACAGCCAAATATTAACAGAGATAAGTATATATCTATTGATTTAATGCGTCATCCTTTACTAATTGGCAGAATAAATAACATTGTTGAAAACGATTTTTCGATAGGAAAAGGGTATAAATCCATAATTATAACCGGTTCTAATACAGGTGGTAAAACAGTTACGCTTAAAACTGTCGGATTATTTGTCTTAATGATGAAGTCAGGCATGTTTCTTCCATGTGCAGAGGCAAATATTTATCCCTTTAAAAAAGTTTTGGCAGATATTGGTGACGAACAGAGTATTCTTCAGAATCTCTCTACTTTTTCTTCTCATATGAAAAATGTAATAGAGATATTAAATCTGGCTGATCCTGAAACATTTGTTCTTCTTGATGAACTTTGTGCCGGTACAGATCCTCAAGAAGGTGCAACTTTGGCTGAAGTAATATTAAAAGAGTTTGCACGCAGAAAGGCACAGTCAATCATTACAACGCATTACGGCGAACTTAAGACGTTAGAATACACAGATAATTATTTTAAGAATGCATCTGTTGAATTTGATTCAGAAACACTTTCTCCGACATTTAAGCTTGTAATTGGTATTCCAGGATTGAGTAATGCAATATCTGTTGCATCTAATCTTGGACTTGACCCTGATTTGGTTTGGAAGGCAAAAGAACTTCTGATTACCCAGAGAGACACTTCGAGTGTTGTTGTGGAAAAGTTACAGGATACTCAGCAGAAACTTGATTCTAATCTTAAGGAAGCTGAAAATCTTAACAGTAAAGCTAATGAGCTAAAAAAACAGTATGAAAAAGAACTAAGTGAACATCAGAGAGAGAAGAAAAAAGCATTAAAGGTTATAAAAGATAAATTTGACGGTCAGCTTAATTCTGCAAAAGATACAATAAAAGATATTCTTGATGAACTTCGTCAGGAAAAATCCGAAAAAATTGCAAGAAGGTCTTATGCAAGGCTTGCCAAGTTAGAGCAGGGTTTCAGAGAAGATATACAAAGGCTTGAAGACAAAGAGCAGTATGAAGAGCCTGAATGGGATATGGTATTGCCCGGCACAAAACTTATGGTTAAGGATTTGAATCAGCCTGTTGTTGTGTTAAATCCTCCTGACAAAAGCGGCTCATTATATATTCAGATGGGGATGATTAAAACAAAAATCCATAAAGATAAACTTGCAATGTATGATGAGAGGTTGACTAAAAAAGTTAATTTACCACTCTCTTCTACAAAACAAGATTCTTCGTTCTCGCTAAAACGGTACAGCATTTCCAATAAGCTTGATCTACGCGGACAAAGGGTCGAAGAAGCATTAGATGAACTTGAGGCATATCTTGATAAAGCAAGCCTTGTAAATCTTAGTCCTGTTTATATTATACACGGTCACGGAACCGGAGCCTTAAAATCTGCTGTACGTGATTTTATAGCAACATCACCCTATGTGGCAAAATACAGGGTAGGAGAAGATGCTGAAGGCGGTGACGGAGTAAGTGTTATAGATATTAAGTAAAAAAAAGCCTGCTTATGCAGGCTCTTTTTTATTATTTATATTTATTATTCTTCAGGGATTTCGATTTCCACGTCATCTACATCATCCTGGTCTTCTTTCTTTATTGTTTCAATAACATTTTTAGCCATTTCTTTTGCAATAATTTTTCTTGTGTCTTCCGGGCAATTCTGGAGCAGACTGATAGCCGTTCTTAATGTACCGTCAAGATCATACCATCTTCCATGTTTAGAATCATCAAGTACGTCTTCAGTTGCTGATACGATGTCCTCAACTGACTCATATTCTGTACTTGACAAATGATGCTCAGTAATAATTTTAATCAAATTTAATGCAACTTTAATTTGTGTTTCGTCATCAGATTCTTCCAATGTCTTCATTGCAGAAGATAAAACAGGGTCTTTGTCATACCACCGTCTCGCGCTTGTCGTAAATTCTTCTTTCATAAAAACCTCCTGATAACTCTCATAACAAGTCAATTATACTATATAATTTTAATTTTGTAAAAGGGGTAATAAAATTTTAAAATTTTATAAATTTAATCTTGTCTGCTGAAAAAGGAGTGTTATTTATATTTTCTTTTTTATTTGATATTAAAATATCTGTTATCTTATCTGTGTTAATGTCATTGTTTCTATTTGTCGTCGTAATAGAATCGTGGTTAATTTTTGGTACATTAACTTGTTCTGATAATGCAAAATCCAAATCATCCTCATTTGTATATGGTTTTTTTAGCACAACATTATTTATGTACATTTTGTCTTTTACTGATGTTTTATGACCATTAACAGATATTTCCGTTCCTATGTATTCCGAACAAATAAATCTGTTATTAACTTCAATTTTATTACCTATAACATCTCTTATTGTATAGCTTATTAGTTCATTGTTCGGATTAACTTTGTGAACAGTTATGGATTGATTATCATCTTTATATTCAACTATTCTGTCAAGAATGTCATACCTGTATAGTTGTTTGCTTATTGTTTTAGAGCCGGCATTTATATTTCGGCTGTTAACACGTTTTAGCTCATCATATCCGTATTCCACTGAATATACAGTATTATTTGCTTGTTTTTGAATGAATACTATTTGATTTTCGCGGTTATATTTGTATTTGATTACATTTACTTCGTTGCCTTCGCTGTTATAAAGTGTCTTTTGTATTATTTTGCCAGTATCATATTTTTCCTGTGAATATAGCATTGAGTTTCTGTAATGCTCTATTGTTGATACAGAGGAACCTTTATAATAGACTTTTTTAATCAATTCTCCGCTTGCGGAATAATGCTCTGTGCCGGTTATATTGCCATCTTTGTCTATTATTGTTTGTACTCCGAAATTATTTTTAACCGGTTCTGTGCCGTCAATTATATCTGCAACTTTGGAAAACTGTTGTAATTCCTCAGGTATTAGAATACTAAGGTAATTTTGCATAATCGTATCTATACTCCATCTTAATCTTAATGTTAATGTTTATCTAACGAACATTTACGTTTGTTATATATATGAAGTATTATTTTTATTTCGGATTTCAAAAGTTTAAAAATTTGTTACAAAACTACACATTTAATTTATAACCACCGCCATATATGGTTTCTATGTACTGTTTTCCGTCTGATATTTTGTCTATCTTTGAACGCAGATGTCTTATATGAACACGAATGGTTTCTACATTGTCATCAGGCTCATATCCCCAGATTTCTTTCAGAAGTTTTGCGCCTGAAACCATATTACCGTGGTTTTGGAACAGCAGGTTGAAAATGTCGTATTCAATAGGGGTCAGTTTTTGAATTTTATCATTGATTTTTACGCTGTATGTTTCAGGTATAAGTGTAATCTCTTTGTAAGTTAAAAGTTCTCTTACCGCAGTTGATTTTGGAATCTGTTTTGTTCTTTTAAGAAGTGCTCTTACTCTGACTATAAGCTCATCAATCTCAAATGGTTTTGTCAAATAGTCATCAACACCTATGTTGAATCCGTTTACTTTGTCGCTGAGTTGGGATAACGCTGTCAGCATTAAAATAGGTGTTTCTGCTATTTCCGGACATTGTCTGATTCTTTGCGCAACAGTAAATCCGTCAACTTCAGGCATCATAACGTCTAATATAATAAGCGCAGGCTCTTCTTGTTTAGCTTTTGCGAATCCCTCAATTCCGTTAAACGCTTGGGTAACTTCATATCCCTGAAGCTCAAGATTAATTTTTATCAGTTCATTTATTGCTGTATCATCATCTATTATTAATATCTCAGCCATTTATAATTACCTCATCAGTATTATTTATAACCGGCAATTCAGCCGTTGTATTTATTCCGTATTTTTTGAGTTCTTCTATTTGTGAAAACAGGCTGGGTTTGTTTTTGTTGGAACGATAAAATCTGTTTATTGCTGTTGTAAACTCCTGTGACAGGTTATTAAACTCCTTCTGCATAGTTATAAGTTCGTCACAGAACAAGGCAAATGTTTCATAAAGATTTGTACCTGCTTTTACTATTTGTTTGACATTTTCGTTTTGTTTCTGTTGGGAAAACAATTGATTTACAAGTCTTATTGCAACAAGAAGTGATGCAGTTCCTGTTATTATAATGTTTGATTTATAAGCCAAATTTATAATTTCAGAATCTTCGTATAGTAGTCCGACAGAAGCATCTATTGGCATGTACATAAGAATAAAATCGGGCTGTGAAATATTTTCCGCATTTTGGTATTTTTTCTCTGCAAGTTCTTTTATTCTCTGTTTCACTTCGTTTTTAAAGTTTTTAATTTTAGAGCTGTCTTTTGTGTATTCAAGATAACTGGTTAATGTTACTTTAGAATCTATTATAAGATGCCTGTTATCAGGAAGTTTAATTAAAATATCAGGTCTGATTTTCCTTGAACCGTCGTCTGTTTCTGAGAGTGTTGAGTATTGCTTAATGTAATGAATCCCCTCTGTCATACCCGAGTTTTGAAGGATAGTATCTAAAATCTCTTCACCGTATGCTCCTTTTATATTCTGATTTCTGGTAAGAGCTTCCGTAAGATTTTTTGCTTCCTGTTCAATAGACTTGTTGTTTTTTTCTAAGGAAGCGATTTGTTCAATTATTTTTGTTGTATTTTCGACTCCTGAAATATTAAATTTTTCAACTTTATCTTTGAACTCATTGATTTGTCTTGCGAGAGGAAGTATTTTTTCCTCGAGAGCTTCTCGGTTTTGCTTCCTTAAATCTTCCTGCTCACTTTTTATTGTGTTATTTGCAATTTGTATAAAATCTTTGCTTATAATCTTTCTAAATCCTGACAAGGTTATAGTTGATAATAGTAAAGCAAATATCACACCAAAGACAAATGTAATGATGTATGTTATTGTTGTAATCATTTTTACCCCGTTTATGTAAAAAGCAGGCCGTTTTATATATGACCTGCATTATTAAGCGTTTAATTATCTTCTGTTAATTTTTGCAAGGAATCTTAAAATTTCCATATACAGCCATACAAGAGTTATCATTAACCCGAAAGCTCCGTACCACTCATAATCCTTCGGGAGCATCATTTGTTCGCCTTTTTCAATAAAATCAAAATCAAGAATCAGGTTTAAGGCTGCGATTGCAATAATAACAAGGCTTACTACAATGCCATATGGAGATGCTGAATTGATAAGTGGAACATGTAACCCGAAGAAGCTTCCAATGATATCAACCAGGTAAACCGCAGCTATTGATGCTGTTGATATAAATATAACACTTCTGAATTTATCTGTTGCCTGTATAAGTCTAAGTTTATACAATACAAGCATAGAAAATAATGCGGCAAAAGTTCCGGCTACTGCCTGTATTACAATTCCAGGGAACTGAGCTTCCATTGTTGCGGAGATTCCGCCCAATGCGCAGCCTTCACAAACTGCATATATTGGAATAAGGTATTTGTTTCTTGTAAAAGCTATTATTAAAGCGAGTATAAAGCCGACGATTAAACCGCCGCCTGTAAGCATCATCCCTATATCTGTATAGCCTGCAGTAATTCTTGTCCAGACAAATGTTGCAGCACAAATTAAAAGCAAACCTAAAAATGCAGTAATCTGGATTGTGCCGTTGATTGTCATCGGAACACCTTCAAGTATTCTCTCCTGCTCATTAAATCTATTTTCGTTTAAAATCGGATTTGACATTTATTTTCTCCCTATAATCTCGTACAATTACATTATATCATATTTGTATTTTACAAATGGTATGTTAATTATTTTTTAATAAATTAAAAGGGTGATTTTTAATCACCCTTTTTTATTTTATAGATATCTTACCTGATTTAGCAGCTTTGTAATTCTGTTTTTAAAATCTCTGTCTATTGGACAAGAAGTACCTTCAAGTCTTGCTGCTTCTTCTCTTGCAATAAAATCTTTTTCAAGCATCGCTAATTTTCTGTATGCTATATTCATAACAACCTCCTAAAATTAAAATACCTTATCTACATATATTAAAAGTATTTTCCGTTTAAAAAATTGCCATATTGTAACGGTTTGTTAATAAAATCTACCATTCAACTTTTTCTATAAGTTCTATTTCATATCCGTCAGGATCCTTTATAAATGCAATCATAGAACCTTTTCCTGTTAAATCAAAAGGTTCATAAAGATATTTATATCCAAGTTTGTTTAATTTTTCACTGAAATCTTTCATTGACTCAACTCCAAATGCAAAGTGCCCGAAGCCATTTCCGATCTCATAACCGCCTTGTGGCGTGTCATCATTATAGGTAAGCTCAATTTGGCAAGTATTATCCTTATCCGACAAAAAATACAGCCAGCAGTCTTCAAGCCTGCGTTTTTCATCAAGTTTCATGTCCAAAACCTGAGTATAAAACTTTAAAGATTCTTCAATATTCTTGACTCTTATCATAGAATGTAAAAAATTCATTTATTGTCCTTTCATTTGTTTATTAGTGATATTTCAAAAAGTAAATTATGTTATATCTATCCCTTATGGTATAATTATACATTATGAAACATATTTTTGAACAAACCGTATATTATGGAGATACGGATGCATACGGAGTAGCTTGGCATGGTTCTTATCTGAGATGGATGGAACAGGCAAGAGTTGAGTTTTGCCGTGATATAGGTATTGACCTTGTCGAGATGAAAACGCAGGATGTTGCTATTCCTGTTACGAATCTTAATATACGATATAAGGCTTCGGCTTTGCTTGATGAGAGAATAGTTGTTGAAACAGAAATAACAAAGATGACACCGATAGTTGTTCAGTTTACTCAGACAATCAAAAACAAAGAAACTGATAAAGTCTGTACAATCGGGATTGTGGAAGTTGTTGCGGTCAATAACGAAGGTAAAATATACCGCAGGATTCCTGAAGTATTAAAAAATCCTTGTGAACAAGCAATGAACTCCTAAGGGCGGAATATTAAATGCCAAGACTTAATAAATATATTGCATCAACAGGTTTATGCTCGCGCAGGAAGGCTGACGAGCTGATTTCTGACGGGAAAGTTAAGGTAAATGATAAAGTTATAACAGAGCTGGGTTTTTATGTAAGAGAAAAAGACAAAGTATCTGTCGAAGGCAAAACAGTCAGACCACTGCAGCTTGAATATTATAGGTTTTATAAACCGGCAGGATATATTACTACAACAGATGATGAAAAGGGCAGAAAAACTATTTATGACATACTTCCGCCGGAGTTGAAACATCTAAAACCTGTCGGCAGGCTTGATAAAGACTCAACCGGACTCTTAATTCTGACAAATGATGGCGAGCTTATTAACCAGATGACGCACCCTTCAATAAAGGTTCCAAAAACATATCTTGTAACAATAAACGGCAGATTTACCGAAGAGCATGCAAGAAGAATGTCAGAAGGTATTGAAATTGTAACGGATACAAATGAAAAGAAAATAGCTTATGCAGATACATTACCGATAGAAATCTCAAATAAAAAGTCAGTTATTCAGGTAGTTCTTTATCAGGGAATAAATCGTCAGATAAGAAAAATGTTTGCTAAGCTCGGATTTGAGGTTGAAGTTCTAAAACGGGTTCAGCATGCTGTTATTACGCTTGAAGGATTGAAAAAAGGTCAGGTTAAGGTTATGAAGCCAAAACTTGTAAAGCAGTTACAGGCTTATTTGTCAAAAATACTAAAGGAGCAGGTATAGTTTGGTAATAAAAATCGCCATTACAGGGAATATAGCATCGGGGAAATCTCAAATTGAGAATGTCCTTAAGAGTATGGGCTTCCCTGTGTATGATTCTGATTGTATAGCACATGACATTCTTAATAATATTACCGAATTCTTCGGGTATGATGTTTTTACTGATGGCAAAATCGACCGTAATAAATTGGGGAATCTTGTTTTTTCTGACCCTGATTTGAGGCAAAAGTTAGAGGATATAACTCATCCTCAGATAAAGTCAGTAATACAAGCACTTTTTGAAAAGCATAAATCGGATAAATATATTTTTGTGTCAGTGCCCCTATTGTATGAAGCAGGTTTTGAAACCATATTTGACAAAGTTCTTTTTGTATCAGTTGATAAAAAGCTTCAGCTTTCAAGACTTATGAAAAGAAATAATCTTACAAAAGAGGAAGCATTATTGCGTATTTCGTCACAAATACCTCAGGAAGATAAACTTAAGAAAGCCGACTATGTAGTAGAAAATAATTCTTCTTTAGATGCTTTAAACATGCAGATAAACAAGTTTATCGAAAGTCTCTGATTTTGACTTATATTAACCTTTAATATTTTCCACCTTTAGTATTTGTTTGACAGTTTCATTGCTTTGTACATTTCAAATATGCTTACAGCTAAAAACATTCCGAAAACGAGCAGGTAAGATTGATTTGTATAGGCAGTAATATTTCCTCGTTTTACAGGTTCAAATATATTGAGTAAGAATCCGGTCAGCGTTCCGAGTATTCCGACCATCATAAAGAAACAGAAGTTCATTATGCTTACGGCTGTTCCTGATATCATTTTTCGGTTAGTAAGGTGCAGTACCGGAACGAGAATTGATGAAAGGCTTGCATTTGCTGCAAGCACACAAAAAAGAGTTGCTATAAGAACTGTTTTATAATTAAAGAGTATAGCCAAGCATATTAGAAGAAGTGATACAAACGTAATAACAGATGCATGTTTTAAAAATTTTACTCTGTGGTTATGAGTGAGTTTACAAGCGTAAGCATTTACGATATTAAATATTGCAGCAATAATTGCCATGCTTGAAAGAATCAAAGAAGAACGGTGAATGTCCATTAGGCAGAAATCTTCAAGAAACTTTTTCCCGATAATTGTTTGTATTGCGTAAAATATGGCAAAATTACAACAGGCAAAACTGAACAGATTCCTGTTATGACGTTTATGTAATACAAGTTTGAACGGAAGCGTGCGGAGTTTTACCTGTTTGTTAATTTTAGGAAGAGTAAGTTTGGACATTACAATTACAAATACAATTACTGCTATAACAGAAATTGCAGCAAGTACAAGCAGAATATTTCTCCACGAAGCATATCTCATAGCGTACACAAACGGTGCGTTGGCAAAAATTCCTCCGGTGTATCCGATAAACAGCATTATTGATATTGCAATGCCAAAGTTCTTATCAGGAACAACTTCTCTGAGTTCTTTGATAAGGCTCAAATAGAACATACTGCTTCCGATACCTATAAGGCCTCTTGAAAGGTACATAACAAAAAGATCCTGTGTTATTGGAAATAATACCGCTCCAAGAGAGAGAATAATTGCGCCTGTGAGCATAATTCTGAATCCGCCGTACCTGTCAACAAGAACACCGTTTACAAGCTGAGTAAGGGCATATACATACATAAATATTGCACCAAAAGCTGTTATATATGGTGCTGTAACGCTGAGCTCCTGCTCCATAACATCAAATACCGCTCCCGGAATTGCAATCCTCTGAAAGTTCGCAAAGAGGTAGAACATCGTTCCGAGAAATATCAGTATCATATTAATATATATGCTTTTCTTCTTGTCCATCCCAAAGCTAAATTAACTCAAAATAGTTCTGTTGTCAAAATAACCCCCATTATTATAACCTTATAGTCTGTTCAAATAACAAAGTATATTTATCCACACACTCAAAAAAAAAGGATTCTGTAATGCAGAATCCTATGGTTGTTTTCTTTTTAAACTGTTTCTCTAATGTCCTCGATTTCTCCTCGTGTTACCAATTATGGTAATTTTCCCTTTTTCGCCATCTGTACAATCAAAACAAAACTCAGTTTGTTTTATCTTTACCGGCAAAAACTAATCCAGTAGCGCCTCTAAAATTCTTGCGTTCTTGTCAGCTAATGTGTTTTGTCTTACCTGTGAGCGTGTGATATAGCTCCTTAATGCTTCTCTGATAAGTTCAGAGCGTGAACGACTTTCATTTTCTGCTACTTCATCGATTTTGCCTAAAAAACTTTCCGGCATGGAAATTAAAACTCTTGCCATGTGATTCTCCTTTTATAATATCTCTGTGTTCTTTTCGCTTGGATATATATATAAAGTATTTCACTTATAAAGAATTGCTTTTTTTTAATAAAATGTTAAGAAATATTAAGACATAGTATTTATTTTACATATATCTTTTCTGTACGATATCCCAGAAAAGTCTATATCAGAGGCTTCTTTGTAAACTTTTTCTTTAGCTTTTGAGTGCGATGAGGCAGAGGAAGTCAGTACAAGCACTGAGCCGTTGTGTGCTTCAAGTTCAAGGTATTTGTTTTTTGTAACTGAAGGGTAAAAACTGATAAGAGTGTCATCTTCGAGGTTATCTATACCGTTAATGGCGTTTTCTGTATTTTCTTTGTTTTTGCAGACCTGTACGATAGAAACAAACTGTTTGTCATTGATGTTAAGGTTATCGAATTCGTCACTAAAAGAGCCAATAATGCAGGCTTCAAATAGTGAATATAAGTCGTCATCAATACTGTTCAGTATTGCATCGGTATCACAGTCCTGAGTAAATGACTGCCAGCCGAGAACTGCAATTTCGCCTTCTTCAGTCAGAATACCGTTTATACCCAGAATCCCTGTGTATGCATTACCGCCCATTTCAAGATATTCTAAAGTCGGGTAAATAACGTTATCCATTAGAAAATACTCATTTTCTAATGACAGTTTGTAATTTGGAACGCACGCTCCCATTCCGTCAGTAAGCTGTCCGCCGTTACCTTCAAGAATGTGTTTATATGTGAGTGAACTTCCGATAGGCAGGGCTTTGTATCCGTCAGTAATTGTATAGAAAGAAAATGGAGTTCCGTAAACATAGTCTTCAATAATAATTTTTTTGTTTTTTTCTAAAAATGCTGTTTCAAGTACATTTTTTGCTGTCTTTTCTGACGTTATTATTGTTGCACTGTTGTTATCGTTTGTTTTTATTATGAACGGGTATTTCTGAGTTTTTATATAGTCAGCTGCCAAATTTTGTTTTTCAAATATTCCGAACTTTGGTGTCGGAATTCTGAGTTTGTAAAGAACTTTTTTTGCGTACGCTTTATTTGATATAATTTCGTTTGCTTTTGAGTTTGCTCCAAATATTTGAAGTTTGTTTTGGCTGAAAATCATAGTAATATCTGAGTTAATAGCCTTTTCTGATACGGCTATTGTCATATCTATTCCGTTTTCAAGCGCAAACTCAAGTAGCTCATGAACACTGTCTTCTCTGATATCAAGACAGGTTGCGAACTCTTTCAGTGTGTCGCTGGAGGGTGTAATAAATATATCATTGTTTTCAGATAATTTTTTAGCAAGAGCGTATTCTTTTGCTCCGTTTCCTATAATTAATATTTTCTTATTCATAGTATCTTTTACCTATCTAAATATCTGTTTTGTTTCTCATATGGCAGAGTGCAATCGCGATTGCATCAACTGTGTCATCAAGTTTTGGCAGCGAGTCCGTTTCTAGAGCAATTTTAACCATTTGTTCTACTTCTTTTTTCTCTGCTCTTCCGTATCCTGTCATAACCTGTTTTACTTCCATAGGAGTATAGCTGAAGGAAGGAATATCGTATCTCTCAAGTACTGTAAGAATAACGCCTCTTGCTTCTGCAACAGGAATAACAGTTTTTTGATTTTTGAAGAAAAAAAGATTTTCTACAGAGGCACAGTCAGGTTTGTACTTTTCAATAATTGATGACAAATCATTAAATATCTCTGCTAATCTTTTTGAATCCGGCAGGTCTTTGTTTGTTTGTATTGAACCGGAAGTGATGAGCTCAGGTTTGTCATTTTCCGTGTCAATTATCCCGTATCCGACAATAGCCATGCCGGGGTCTATTCCTAATATCTTCATAAAGCGATTATATCAGTTACTTAATAATATTACAATAATTAGTGACATTTACCCTTGCTTGTTGTACTATGTAACTGATACTAATCGCAAAGGGACTGTTTATTTATGGAAAATGAAAAGATTATCGGTATTCCGAGAGGAATGTCATTTTATAACAATTATCCGTTCTGGTACGGCTTTTTTACTGCTTTGGGTATAAAAATCGTATTGTCTGATCCGACAACAAAACAGACAATGTCTGACGGAGCAGCGCTTGTTGTTACTGAAACATGTCTGCCGATTAAGATTTATCTGGGGCATATTCTCAACCTGATTAACAAAAAAATGGTTAAGAATATATTTGTTCCTTCGCTTCAGTCTATTGCTCCAAAAATTTATAATTGCTCAAAAATCAGAGGTTTGCCCGATTTGGTCAGAAATGTAATCAAAGCTGATGTTAATATTATTGAACCAACTCTTGATAAATCAGCTAAAAATCAAGGCTTGTATGACTTTTTAAAAGAAGCTGTAAAGCCATATGGTATAACTAATTTTGATGAAATAAAAGCCGCTTCAAAACAGGGTTGGAAGGTTTATAATAACTTCCTTGTTATGGCTCGCTCGGGAATGAGTTACAAAAAATCTATGCATTATGCTTTAAGCGGCAAAGTATTTATTGAAGAACAGGATAAGAAAAAAGAGGCACCAATTAATGTTGCTTTGATTTCTCATGGTTACAATATGTATGATGAAAGAGCAACAATGAAAATTTTTGACAAGCTTGAAAACATGGACGTCAAAGTATTTACTTCTCTTCAGCTTACTGATGAACAGATGTCTGAGGGTATTGCAGCGTTTGGTCAAAAGAAATACTGGGCTAATGAACATGAAATGACGGGTGCAGCCGGTCATTATCTTAAAGATAATAAAATTGACGGTATTATATCTATTAATGCGTTTGGTTGTGGACCTGATTCTTTGATGGTTGATAAAATTACCCGTAAAGCTAAAGAGTTTGGTAAGCCGCTGCTTGTTTTAACTATTGATGAACAAACCGGTGAAGCAGGATTTATTACTCGTCTTGAAGCGTTTATCGATATGCTTTTCCGTAAAAAACGTTCTAAAATAATGGCTGATGTTGAGATGAGGGAATACGATTATATTCCGCAAACTAATATTTGTGATTCGTTGTTTGCTAATAAATAACTGATAACATTTTGATGCTAAGCCTGACAAATTTATAAAGGGAGTTTGTATGTCTGATAAAAAGACTTTAATATTAATTGATGGTCATGCATTAGCTTTCAGGCAGTTTTTTGCACTGGAAAGAACTGCAATGAAAAATTCTGAAAACCAGCCGACTTGGGCCGTATATGGTTTCTTTAAAGCAATATTTGATCTCTTGGAAAAAATTCACCCCGACTTTATTGCCGTTGCTTTTGATGTAGGCAGACAGACATTCCGTGTAGAAAAGTATGAAGAATATAAAGCACAGCGTGAAGCAATGCCTGATACTTTACGCTCACAGATAGGAGTTATATGTGAAGGACTGCAGGCTTTTGATATTCCTATTTACACAAAAGAAGGTTTTGAAGCTGATGATGTTATTGGGACTATATCGCGTATTGCGTCTGAAAACGGACACAATACTCTTATTCTGACAGGTGACCAGGACAGTTTTCAGCTTATTGATAAAGAAGGTACGGTAAAAGTTCTTATCCCTTCAAAGGGGGAACTAATTGAATATGACTGGAATAAGGTATATGAAAAGCTTGGTGTTTATCCTAACCAGATTACTGATTATAAAGGCTTGAGGGGTGATACCTCAGATAATATTCCCGGAGTTAAAGGTATTGGTGAAAAAACTGCACAAAAACTTCTTAATCGTTATCCGAATTTAGAGGCTGTGTTAGAAGATTGTGTAAATATTCCTGAAAATGCTGTAAGACAAAAAATCTGTGAAGGTAAAGAAATTGCGATTTTGTCCAAGGATTTGGCTACAATTATTCGTGATGTTGATGTTAATTTTGATATCAATACCGCATCAGTTACTCTTCCCAGTCTTTCTAAAGTGTCTGAATTTTTGCGTAAAATGCAGTTCTATACGTTTATAAAAAATATAGATAAAATACTCGGCAATTTTAGCGGTGAAAAAGTTGAACCTGAAAACTTAACTATTTTTGCACAAAATCAGTCTGTGAATTCAGCAGGAGAATATGTGCAAACCGGTTTGTTCTCTCAGGCAATAAAAGAGAATATTGATGATACTACATTTGATTATGAAGAGGTAAATGAGGGCAATATAAACTCTGTTATAAGCAAATTATCAAAATCTACGCGTTTGGCAATAAGATATTATGAAAAAGAAGGAGTGCTCGATGCCGTTTCAATTTCTGACGGAGATAAATCTTATTATATAAATAATAAATATATTGCTGATTTAAAACCGATTATTGAAAATCCAGAGATTAAAAAACTTGGTTATGATATGAAATCCGATTATCATATCCTTTTGAATAACGGTATTGTACCTTCTGGTTTTGAGTATGATGTACTTCTTGCAAGTTATGTAAAAGACCCTAACAGAAAACATACGCTTGATGCTCAGGCACTTGATTTTCTTAATCATATAATCTGCCAACCGTATGATGAGATAAAATTTGCGTGCGACGAAGCTTATACAATATACAATTTATATAAGTATTGGTTAAATAATCTTGATGAAGCTGAACAGAAACTGGTTAAAGATATTGAGATGCCCCTTACAGTTGTTCTTGCCAAAATGGAGCATACAGGTGTTGCAATAGATGTTAAGTATTTAAAAGAACTTTCGGATTATATGACCGAAAAACTTGCAGAACTCGAAGATCTGATTTTTCAGCTTGCAGGTGAAAGCTTTAATATTAACTCGCCAAAGCAGGTTGCTGAAATTCTTTTTGATAAGCTTGAGCTTAAATCAAAAAAGAAAAAATCACGTTCTACAAGTGCGGAAATTCTTGAAGAACTTGCACAGGAATATGAAATTTGTGAGTATATTCTTGAGCACAGAAAATTTTCAAAGCTCAAATCTACATACACAGATGTTTTACCTACATTAATCAGCAAACGTGACGGCAGAATACATACGACATATAATCAAGCTTTGACTGTAACAGGACGTTTATCTTCATCAAATCCTAATTTGCAGAATATTCCGATTAGAACCGAAGAGGGAAACAAAATTCGCTCAGCCTTCTGTGCAGAGGACAAGGAAAATTGGCTGATTTTAAGTGCCGATTATTCTCAGATTGAGTTAAGGCTCCTTGCACACGTTTCAGGAGATGAACATTTAATACAGGCATTCACATCAGGTGAAGATGTTCACACAATGACTGCCTCAAAAGTTTTTGGTGTCGGAGTTAATGAAGTTACCAAAGATATGCGCAGAAAAGCCAAAGCCGTAAACTTTGGTATTGTTTACGGTCAGTCCAAATACGGACTTGCAAAAAGTATCGGTATTTCTAACGATGAGGCTCAGGAGTTTATTGATAAGTACTTTGCAACTTATCCTGGTGTTAATGCGTATATGCAAAAAGAAATGGAATTTGTGAATACTCACGGATATGTAGAAACAACATTCGGCAGAAAAAGATATCTTTCAACGGAGCTTGCAAGTCCTAACTATCAAATAAGAGAGTTCGCTCTCCGTGCCGCAATTAATCAGCCGCTTCAGGGTACTGCAGCAGACTTAATTAAAATGGCTATGATTGAAGTGGATAAACTCTTAAAAGGTGGTAATTATAAAACTAAAATGATTATGCAGGTTCATGATGAACTTATTTTTGAAGTACCAAAAGAAGAACTCGAGGACATTAAATCTTTGGTACTTAAAGCAATGGAACTCGGTCAGCCTCTTAAAGTGCCGCTTGATGTTGATATTAACTACGGAAGCTCCTGGAAAGAGGGCGGGTAAATATTTATTGGCGTTTTAAACTTTGGCAATTAACTCTGAACCTGATTCAAGTGCTTTGAAGTTCAAGGGTAATAAATCTTTTTTCTTGCTTCCCAGAACTTTTTCTATTGCAAGTTTCAATGCATCTTTTGAAACAAAATCAATTACGGAAGATAAAACTCCGAGCGATACAACGTTTGTAACTTTGCTTGTGCCAAGCTCATTTGCGAGTTTGCCCATTGGTGCAAATACATAGTGAATATCATCTCTCGGTTTGCTTTCTGATACAAGAGTTGAGTTAGCAATAATGGTTCCGCCTGATTTTACGTTTTTAACAAACCTGTCAAAAGACTGTTGATTGAGAACAAGTGCATAATCACAGTTTGATTTGTGAACGGAACTTACTTCCGTATCTGACACAACGACTTCGCAATTAACGGTTCCTCCTCTCATTTCAGCTCCGTAACAAGGGTACCAGGTAACATTTTTGTCATCAAGCATAAATGCATTTGCAAGTATAGTACCTGCAAGCAGTATTCCCTGCCCGCCAAAACCTGCTAATATAAAGTTCTTTTCCATTATTACTATCCTTCTGTTACATCTTTAAACACCCCGAGAGGAAATGTCTTAACCATATCATTTCTAACTCTCTCGTGTGCCTGTTCAGGTGTCATTTTCCAGTTAGTAGGACATGTTGAAAGTATCTCAACAAACCCTAAACCGATACCGTCAAGCTGAACCCGAAAAGCTTTCTTAATAGCTTTTTTTGCTTCGTTTATGTGCGGTATTGAATCTAGTGCAACACGTGCTGAATAAGCACAACCATCTGCAAGAGCAAGCTGTTCGGCCATTCTCGCAGGATATCCGTAGTATTCTCTGTTTCTTCCCATTGGAGAGGTTGTGGTAATTTGGCCCATCATAGTTGTAGGACCGTGCTGTCCGCCTGTCATACCGTATGTTGTGTTATTAATCATCAGCGCTGTCAGTCTTTCCCCGCGAAACGCTGCGTGCATTGACTCAGCAAGACCTATTGACGCGAAATCACCGTCACCCTGATAAGTAAAGACAACCTTATCCGGGCAAGCTCTTTTAACGCCGGTTGCTTCTGCTAGTGCTCTTCCGTGCGGTGCTTCTATGCTGTCAACATTCAAAAAATCATATATAAATACTGAACAGCCGATTGATGCAGCGCAAATTGTTTTGTCTTGTATTTCAAGCTCATCAAGAACTTCTGCCAGTAATCTTATCGCGATTCCATGGTCGCAACCGGGACAAAAAGTATATTTAAAATCTTTTTTCATTGATTTAGGAATACTAAATACTTGCTGCATAATCCTTCTCCATTATTTTTTCAACTGCTGAAACGATTTCTTCGACTTTCAGCCATTCACCGACAGGACGGTTAATTAACCCAACATTAGAATTGCCGTTTACTGCATATTTTACGTCTTTAAACATTTGTCCCATATTCATTTCAACAACTGCAAAATCTTTGCCTTTACTTGCAAGTTCATATATTCTTTTGTGCGGGAACGGATTAAGCGTAATTGGTCTGAAACAACCTGCTTTTATACCTTTATTTCTCAGTACTTTCATAGCAGCTTTAATATTTCTGGTCATAGAACCGAATGCTGTTAATATAATTTCCGCATCATCGATTTCAAATTCTTCCCATTCGGTTTCATTTTTTGAAATCAATTCAAACTTTTCAAACAAATGATTAATATGATTAATTTGTTTCTTTTCATCTCTTGCACAAGAATATATTGCTCTTGATATTCTGTTTTTTGCACCCGTCAGCGCCCAGGAAGAATTATCTATTTCAGGATAAGGATATTCTCCGAAACATGCAGGTTCCATCATTTGTCCAAGCAAGCCATCTGCTAAAAGAATAACTGGATTTCTGTATTTGTGTGCAAGATAAAATGCTTTATAAGTATAGTCAATGCATTCCTGTACGGTAGAAGGTGCAAGAACGATTATTTTGTAATCACCATTTCCACCGCCGTAAACAGACTGATTATAATCTCCTTGTGCCGGATAAATGTAACCTAAGCCCGGACCTGCTCTCATAACGTTTACAAGTACAACAGGCAGTTCATCACTGCAGGCATAAGAAAGAGCTTCCTGCATAAGTGCTACCGCACAGGAAGATGACGATGTCATAGCTTTTACACCTGTTGACACGGCGCCTATTACCATATTAATTGCTGCAAGTTCACTTTCTGCACAAACGTATCCTCGTCCAAGTTCCTGCATCTTTCCGCTGAGGTACTCCCCAATTTCCGTCTGCGGAGTAATAGGATACCCGAAATAGCACTGACACCCTGCGTTAATTGCTGCCTGTGCTATTGCATAATTTCCTTTTATTAAAACTTTTTCATTATTCATCTTATTTTATATCCTTTGTGAAAATAGTCTTATAGTCGGCTAAACAAATTTATTTTATCTCCAGACTTCTGTGATAGCCATATCCGGGCAACGTTTCGCACACATTGCACAACCTATACATTCGCCGTTTGGGTCATTAAACTCAACCATATAATCACCTAATCGGTTTGTTTTGTTACTTTTTTTTATCAGTTTTTTCGGACAAGTTTCTGTACAAATGTAACATGATTTGCATTTGTTGTTGTCAATAATAATTTTCCCCATGTCAGCTCCTATGTTTTAAATTATAGCAAAAACAATATTCCAAGGCTGGTATTATTAAGTTTTGTTACTTTTTTTTTGATTACCCGTTATTGATTTTTAATTTTGTGGAATTGGGCATATGTAGGTGAAAAAAGGAAGCTTATTTAATCAATATATAAATATGCCTGAAAGGAGTATATTATGGCAATTACAGTTAATACAAATGTTTCTTCAATGATAGTACAGAGAAACTTAGCTCAATCTACAACATCATTGAACCAGGCCATAGAGAGGATGACAACCGGATATAAGATTAACCATGCGGCAGACAACGCAGCAGGTTATTCAATCGCAAGAAATTGGGAAGCACAGTTAAGCTCGTTAGATGTAGCTGCCGATAACGCAGCAACCGGCGCAGATATGCTATCAACCTTGGAAGATCATTATGCATTAATATCATCTCACAAGATTGGAAGAAATTAACCGTATTGCTATGAACTGTGAATATAACGGAATCAAGATGATGGATGGTACTAATAATTCAGCAAAAGCAATTCAGGTTGGTATTGACGGAAGTGCATCAAAGAGCCAGATATCTTTATCAGCTGATTTGTTCGCAAGTGCTAAAATTGATGCTTTATTCACAATAACCGGAGACGGAGCATATACTCCAAGCCAAGCAAACAATACTGGAGAATCAAATCCGAGCACTGCAGACGCAAAATTAGCAAGAAAACTTTCAAATTTGGCCAAAGATTGTGCAGGTACAAGTAATTATTCTGGTTGCAAAACATCAACTGAAATGTTGGGCACTTTGGACAGAGTAATTGCAAGAATATCTGATCGTATAACCACATTAGGTGCAGCTCAGAACAGAATCGAATCAGCAATTGAATCAATCGGTGTTCAGTCTGAAAACATAACATCTTCATTATCAACATTGAGAGATGCTGATGTAGCAACTGAATCATCTAACTATATAAAAGCACAGATATTACAACAGGCATCAGCAACATTACTTGCAACTGCTAACCAGTCACCAAGTATTGCATTGAATTTACTGTAATTTAATTTATATACATTAAGGCAATGGTTAAATTTTAATCATTGCCTTTTTTTGTTCTTATTTACTACCAACAATATTAAGATTTGTAACAAAATTTATTAAACATGTTATTGGGAATTAATTTTGTGGAATTGGGCATATGTAGGGTGAACAAGGAAGCCTATTTAATCAATATATAAATATGCCTGAAAGGAGTATATTATGGCAATTACAGTTAATACAAACGTTTCTTCAATGATAGTACAGAGAAACTTAGCTCAATCTACAGCATCATTGAATCAAGCCATAGAGAGGATGACAACCGGTTATAAAATTAACCACGCGGCAGATAATGCAGCAGGTTATTCAATCGCAAGAAACTGGGAAGCTCAAATCAGTTCATTAGATATCGCAGCAGATAACGCAGCAATGGGTGCCGATATGTTATCAACTTTAGAAGATAGTTATGCGTTAGTTTCATCTCACGTACAACGTGTAAGAGATTTGACAGAGCAGGCTGCAAACGGAACATATGGTGAACAGTCTAAACAGGCAATAGAAGCTGAAATTAAGGCAAGATTGGAAGAAATTAACCGTATTGCTATGAACTGTGAATATAACGGTATCAAAATGATGGATGGTACTAATAATTCAGCAAAAGCAATTCAGGTTGGTATTGACGGTACTGCTTCAAAGAGCCAGATATCACTAGCAGCTGATTTGTTTGCAAGCGGTAAAATATCTTCTTTGTTCAACGTAACAGGTGATGGAGCATATACTCCTTCAGGTACAGAAGATGCAGCATTGGCAAAATTAGCAAAAGATTGTGCAGGAACAAGTAACGGTACAGGAGCTAAAACTCCAACCGATATGTTAGGAACTTTAGACAGAGTAATTTCAAAAATATCTGATCGTATTACAACATTAGGTGCAGCTCAGAACAGAATAGAATCAGCAATAGAGTCAATTGGTGTTCAGTCTGAAAACATAACATCTTCATTATCAACATTGAGAGATGCTGATGTAGCAACTGAATCATCTAACTATATAAAAGCTCAGATATTACAACAGGCATCAGCAACATTGCTTGCAACTGCTAACCAGGCACCAAGTATTGCACTGAATTTACTGTAATCGGATGTATCGGACAAGGGTTACGGATAATACCCTTGTCCGTTTTGTAAAGTATTTTTTTATATCAAGGACTGATAAATTAATGAAAATCGTATATTTAGCAAGAATGCAATTGTTACCCCGCGGTAAACCCGGTTAAGGATATGTAACGAATTGTAACAAAATTAAAAATTAGTGTTATTAATACCACTTTATGTGGAACAGACAAAATGTAAGAGGTATGCAAGGATAGCATATCACAAGGATGTAACGCCAGAAAGGAGTATCACATGGCAATCACTATTAACACAAATTTATCATCACTTATCGTTCAGTCAAACTTGTCAAAAGCAACATCTTCGTTAAACTTGGCAATTGAAAGAATGACAACGGGTTACAAAATTAACCATGCTTCTGATAACGCAGCAGGTTATTCAATAGCACGAAATTGGGAAGCTCAATTGGGATCTTTGGATGTAGCAGCTGATAACGCAGCAACCGGTGCAGATATGTTATCTACTCTTGAAGACCACTATCAGTTGATTTCAACTCACATTCAACGTGTAAGAGATTTGACAGAACAGGCAGCAAACGGTACTTACGGTACACAATCACTTAAAGCTATTAAGTCAGAAATTAAAGCTAGACTTCAGGAAGTTGACAGAATCGCTGCTAACTGTGAATTCAGCGGTCAGTACATGATGAACGGTTCAATGAACGACATTGCTATTCAGGTAGGTATTGACGGTAATGCAGCAAAATCTCAAATTACATTATCAGATACATTATTTGCGAAAGGTGATATTTCATCATTGTTTAATATCGCAAGTAAAACAGTAGATGGTGTTACAGTACCGGCATACAATCTGGAAACTAAAGTTACAAACAAAGGTTCATTCGATTCTATCGATGAAGCAAGACGTGACAGATTAGCTCAGGATTGCGCAGGCTTAACAGAAGGTACTGATGCTTCTTCTATGTTAACTTACATTGATGATGTAATCAACAAAATCTCTGACAGAGTAACAACATTAGGTGCTGCTCAGAACAGAATCGAATCAGCTATCACATCAATTGGTGTTCAGTCTGAAAACATAATGTCTTCATTATCTACATTAAGAGATGCTGATGTTGCTGAAGAATCTTCAAACTACATTAAAGCTCAGATATTACAACAGGCATCTGCAACATTACTTGCAACTGCTAACCAAACACCAAGCATTGCTTTGAACCTGTTGTAATCAAATATATAACGTCGTTAGCAAAGGTTTTAAAAACCTTTGTTATACGACGAAAACCAATAGGTATTTACGGGATTTAGTCTGAAAGAAAATCAAAAATGCCGGAAAGGATATAGAAATAAATGGCAATTACTATTAACACAAATGTTTCTTCAATGATTGTACAGAGAAACTTAGCTCAGTCCACATCATCTTTGAACCAGGCAATTGAAAGAATGACAACAGGTTATAAAATTAACCACGCTGCAGACAACGCAGCCGGTTATTCAATCGCCAGAAATTGGGACGCACAGTTAAGCTCGTTAGATGTAGCTGCCGATAACGCAGCAACCGGCGCAGATATGCTATCAACCTTGGAAGATCATTATGCATTAATATCATCTCACAAGCTGAAATCAAGGCAAGGTTAGAAGAAATTAACCGTATAGCTTTAAACTGCGAATTCAATGGTATCAAAATGATGGATGGTTCAGATTCTTCAGCAAAATCTATTCAGGTAGGTATTGACGGAAGTGCAGCAAAGAGCCAGATATCTTTATCAGCTGATTTGTTTGCAAGTGCAAAAATCTCAGCATTATTTAACATTACATCAGGTGATGGAGCATATACACCAAGCGGCGGTTCAACAGAAGAGGCGAAACTTGCGCAGCTTGCAAAAGATTGTGCAGGAACAAGCACTGCAGCTAACCCTAAAAAACCAACAGATATGTTGGGAACATTGGATAGAGTAATCAGTAGAATCTCTGATCGTATTACAACATTAGGTGCAGCTCAGAACAGAATCGAATCAGCAATTGAATCAATAGGAGTGCAGTCTGAGAACATTATGTCATCGTTATCGACGTTACGTGATGCAGATGTAGCTACAGAATCTTCCAACTACATCAAAGCTCAGATATTGCAGCAGGCATCAGCAACATTACTTGCAACTGCTAACCAGTCACCAAGTATTGCACTGAACCTGTTATAGCCGAAATGTAATTTGAATGTGCACGATACGACAATCCGGTACACTCAAAAATATACATTTACTACTTATAAGCAAGGATTTATCCTTGCTTTTTTTTATGCTTGCCTATATTTAAAAATAATGTTAGAATACAGTTAACCTAAAGGACTGTGTGTATGACTTTATCAAATGAAGATGTTGTAACTGACATTCTTGTAAAGGGTGAGATACTAAAGCGGCAGGAATCTCCCGAGAGTGTTTATTCATCAAATCCGATTGAATATGATTTGTCTCTGTTTATAAAGACAAGAAAGAATAAACCGGTTCGGAATAGATTTGACAGCAGATATCTTTTTGTAACATAAAAAAAACAACGCTTTTTAAAGCGTTGTTTTTTTATTGTATTAATATTTTCTATGCATTAATTTTAACTTTTTTACCGTCTATTTCAGTTTCTCCGTCTTCTACTTTTTTATAGCCTGTTGGTAATTCAAAACTTTCGTCTTCTTCGCTATATTCTACTACTTGGTTATATCCTTCTTTCTGATGTTCTGATACAAGTGGTTCATCGCTATTAGTTACTCTAACCAGCAGGTTACCTACTTTTTTAAAGTCTATACCATCAGCAGGTGTATATAATTTCTTCTTGCAATCTTCTGTACTGTGTGTTCTGCTTATACATCTGATATTGTATGTACCATTATTATTAATTGTTACTTCATATTTTAATTTAAATTTGCTGTCGGTATCACTATTGCAATCTATTATATATCCTGCCGTAGTTTTACCGTCAGCTGCCATTTTTACACCAACTATAGAACCTTTAATATTTGCATCTTTAATCAAATTGCCATCGTGTTTTGCAAACTGAAGTGTTACATTTACTGCCTCATTTTGATCTGGCGTTACAACTGGAGGTTCTGGTGGAACAGGTTCTGATGGAACAATTTTAATTAAATTTAAACGATTTTTAAGCAGTTCATAGTGCTCATCGTCTGCTTTTTTATGGTATTTATCACTGAGTTTGCTTTCATCATCAACTTTTTTCTTGATATCCTCAAGCTCTTTTTCAGTTAAAGTACCTTCTTTTGCTTTTTTCTCAATAGCCTGAATATCATTTTCAAGATTTTTTAATACTTCATTATCTCTGTCTGTTATTTCTTTTTCAACAACTTTTTCGCTTCCGCCACCACCTTCATTGCGTCTGCTTGTGTTATTCCACAAATTCATCATTGGGAAGCCGCCTCCGAACATACCCATACCGCCACCGAACATACCCATTCCGCCGAATAGCCCGCCTCCAAGGAAATTCATCAGTCCTGCGCCGAGTCCCATTCCCAGGCCGCCTAGCAATCCGCCCCAAAAACCGCCGCCGCACATCATACCGCCGTTAAAATTGTAGGTGGTATTAAATATGCTGTTTCCGTAACCGCTGCTGTAGTTACTATGGAACATTTCATAATGCTTAAATGCGCTGTGGCAATGTATTCTTGGGACATTTACCATAATTCATACCTCTTATTATATATCTTATATATATAAAGTATTTATTTCGCTTATAATTGCGCATGTTGAGGTATTTTGTTACAAAAGTTTACATTATGAAAATATTACCAGGACTTAATAAACAGGTACATCTATGGGATTAATTAATTGAACGTTTAAAATTTCACCTTTTTTGATATATACATCCTGACCTTTTCTGAACATATCGGCAACAGAATCACCAAGCCAGTATCCTACTCCGCCAATGAATCCACCCACCGCACAGAATGGTGTTGTCAGATATTGCAGGCCTGGATGGTCATCGCCAACGCTGAGTCCGTACTCAGTTGATTTTTTTGTTATATCAACACTCTTATCAAAATTTTCTTTTACTGCTTCTCCATATCCGAGGTTTTTATATAAACCTCCGTCATAGTATATTTTTTCATAACTTCTGACAGACAGATCAAGCGGGATTTGTCTTCCGTTTGGAGTTACAACGTGGTCAAAGTCAAGATATAGTTTTGCACCTCTTGAAAATCTTTTTGATGTATTTATAGACTGAATACTACCCCTTACCACTGAACCCTGAGGTAATATTACTGTGTTATTTTCTGTTCTAAGCTCGTTATTCAATATCGCTGAAAAAGAATCACCGTCAGTGTTTGCTGATGTTGATACAGGTTGTATGAATACAAGTTGAAATTGCGTTCCAGCAGCAATTCTTTTTGTTTTTGCATCTGCCTTAAAAGTACCTGCAATACTCATATTTATTGATAAAAAGCACATTATTACAGTTAGAATAAATAGTTTTTTCATTATAATCTCTCTCCCTTTTAATAATCATTTTATCACCGGTAAATATTTCATGCAATCGTTATTCAAACGGCACAATTTCTTTTTCTGCTTTTTGCGCATAAGTATGGATTAAAACTGATGCAACCAGCGCGGTAAAAGGAACACAAATTACAATTGCGATACTTCCGATTAATGCAGATGCAACTTCAGTTACAACCTGATTTAGATTTATAAATTTTATCATATCAATATTTTTTGCAAGCAATACAAGAGGTAATGCTCCACCAAGATATACTAATATCAAGGTATTTGCCATTGTCCCGATTATATCGCGTCCGACATTCATGCCAGATATAAACAGTTCTTTTACCGTTCTTGAGTTATCTGTTATATAAATCTCATTAATTGTACTTGATATAGACATTGCTACATCCATTACTGCGCCCAGTGTAGCAAGTACCATCATTGATATAGTTAATCCGATAAAATCAAGCTCAGGATGTGCAGAATATAAGAAGGTTGAGTTTTCACCGTTAAAACCTGTCAAATTTGCGGTTAACATAGTGATACCAGATAATATTCCGGCAAAAATTAAACTAAGCAGAGCTCCTGTTGCAGCGGATGTGCTTTTCGCATTAAACCCGCCCACAAGATACATTGTTGCCGCAGTTGATAATATACAGACAAAAGCTGTTGCAATTATCGGGTTTATGCCAAGAATAACAAGAGGTGACAGACAATGCGTTATTAATAATACTGTAAGTACAATTGACACAAGGCTGTATAATCCTTTTTTTCTGCCGACATATATTAGCATTGAACAAAATATTAAAGTGAGCCAAAACAATGTTCCTGCTCTTTTTATATCCTCAATGGAATATATAATCTCACCGTTATTTTCTTCTGTATGAAGAAGTACCTTTGTACCTTTTCTTAGTTTAATATCGTAATATGGATTCCCTGTTAAAATATTTTCAAGCTTTATTGTTTCACCTTTAAACTCACCTGATAATAATTTTACATCAACGTTTTGTTTTGTCTGTGCATATCCTTCAGCAGTATCAACGTATTCTATATTTTGAACAATTCCTGTTTCAGACGGTAAAATATTTGTTTCATCTGCAAAAACAGGTAGTGTAATAAGCATAGAAAACAGAAATATAATTATATTTTTAAGATTCATCATATCCTCCGTTGCAGGTAATTAATTCTCTTAATTAGAATAGCCTTGTTTGCTCAGACGGTGTTTTTATTCCCAAATGTCTGTATCCTTCAGGAGAGACCTTTCTCCCTCTAGGTGTTCTCTGTAAAAGTCCGGCCTGTAAAAGATAAGGCTCACAGACATCTTCGATTGTACGGACATCTTCGCTTAAAGCTGCAGCAATTGTTTCAATCCCTACGGGGCCGCCATCATATTTTTCAATAATAAGGTTTAATAATGCCCTGTCTGTATGGTCAAGTCCGAACTCATCAATCTTTAGCGTGTCCAGAGAATCATTTGCAACATTTTCATCAATAATCCCGTCATACTTCACAAGAGCAAAGTCAGAAACTCTTTTTACGAGCCTGTTTGCAATTCTCGGTGTTCCCCTTGAGCGTCTTGCAATTGCTTTTGCGCCATCTTCTGTTATCTTAATATCCAAAATTTTTGCAGTTCTTTTTATTACTTCAGTAAGCTCTTCAATTGTGTAAAACTCAAGTCTGTACACCATTCCAAATCTGTCACGCAGCGGACCTGAAAGTTCTCCGGCTTTTGTAGTTGCGCCGATTAGTGTAAATTTCGGAAGAGGAACTCTTAACGTCTTTGCAGTCTGACTCTTTCCGGTTGTCATATCAAGAGTAAAATCTTCCATTGCAGGGTAAAGAATCTCTTCCGCCACTTTGTTAAGTCTGTGAATTTCGTCTATGAATAATATTTCCCCGCCTTTTAATGACATTAAAATTCCTATTATATCTCTCGGACGCTCCAGTGCAGGTGCAGAAGTTATTCTTATATCAACACCCATTTGTGCTGCAATTACACCCGCAATTGTTGTTTTTCCTAATCCGGGAGGACCGTAAAACAGAAGGTGGTCTAGCGGTTTTTCTCTTAACTTTGCGGCTTCAAGTGTAATTTTTAGAGTTTCTTTTAAGGCTCCCTGACCTATATAGCTGTCAAAATCCTTCGGTCTGATGCTATTTTCAAAAGTTTTATCGTACTCAATATTTTCAGGCTTAACAATAGGATTCTTTTTTTGAAAAGAATCTTTTTTTGTACCCCTCAAATCTTCATCATCTGATAATATTGCCATAGGGTTATTATATCATAAATATCGGTAATAAGCCAAAAACCATGTGTAGATAAATAATCAGCATATACGGTTTGTGTAAATTCCCTTGAGATTATCTCTTATATTGTTGAACGTATGTTCCAGCACGTAATCTATATATTCTTTTGTGTTATATGCAAGATGTGGAGTGATGAGTACGTTTGGCATATCAAGGAGCTTTTCTGTAATTTTGTAATTTTCTTTTGTACACATTGTTTCACCACCGAGATCGGGAGAGTTTTTCCCTTTTATATAATCACTTTCAAGGATATCAAGCCCCGCTCCGAGTACTTTTCCAGACAAAAGATTGTTGTATAATGCTTCAAGATTTAGCAGTTCTACACTTGAAGTATTTACAATGTAGACACCATTCTTCATTTTTTGAAATTCTTCTGCTCCTATTATTTGATAATTTTCTGTTGTAAATGGCATGTGCAGATAAATTATGTCCGATTCTGCCAAAAGTTTATCAAAAGGAACAACGTTACAGAACTTCTCAAATTGCGGTATATCTTTATATGATGACACCAAAACATTCATGTCAAAATATCGTGCTACTTTTGCAAGTTTGACTCCGACTTTCCCGCAGCCGATTATTCCTATGTTTTTTTTGTTTAAAAGTTCCCCTTCATATTTTTTAGGATTTATATTTTTCTTCCTTATATCAAGCATTGCAGTTTTAATATTTCTTGTTAAGTCAATTATCAGGCCAAGTGCAAACTCTGCAACCGCTTCTTCTCCGTACTGTTCGACGTTTAGTACATTTATCCTGTTTTTTATGCAGTAATCTAAATCAACATGTGTAAAACCGTGTGACCGTGTTGCTATCATTCTTAAATTTTTGAATTTTTTTAAAACATTTTCTGTTAATATTGATGAACGATAAACACAAAGAATGCATGTGTTTTCATATTGCTCTTTTGTCAGTTTTGTGTTTTCTGTTAGTGCATCTTCCCTCAGTGTTATTTTAAAATCGGGGTATGCATTTTCTTCAAAAAAATGTTTCTCAGACTCTCTTAAATCAAAAAATAAAATATTCATTCATGTCTCCTTTACGAAGACTATTAAATAAATACATAAAATATTCTATTACACAGTTGGCAATAAAAACTAATCCGTCAGCGGGATTTTAATATTCAAAAATACTCTGTGCAATAATTTTCTGACATTGGATCTCATTAATGCTGCTGCTTTCATCTACGTACATTCTTCCGTAAAAGAAAGACATTGATTCGGATTTTATTTGCCTACTTCTTGCTTCTGAGCGTTCTGCAAGAAAAGCCTGCGCTTGTTCCAGATAGTCTCCGCCTCTTAACCTTGTAAACTCTTTTAGTTCAGAAAGTGTTGAACAGCCGGTTTTTGCCAATATTGACATATATCCTTTATGAGCAGCCCGTTTTGCAGCTGTAAACAAATCATATTTTTTATTTTCAAGATTATATTTTTCTAACCATTTTGCTTTTTGTTTTTCTCTGCTTTCCTGTCTTTTGTCTAAACCACTCAGTAACTTATTCTTAAGATTAATTTTGTCATTTTGCATTTGTAAAATAGCATAATCTTCCAGATACAATTTACTTCCGTTTTCATCATATATATATTCTTTGTCACCATTAGCATGATCAATAAAAACCATTTTATGCGTGCCGTTATGATAGAACAGCTTGCTGGTTGCTCTGTCTGAATTCGACTCAGAATTATTTTGTCTGTTATTTATATTTGTATTAGTCTGAGCAGTAACTTTAGACACGAAATTGCTCCTTATTATCCTATACATATATAAAGTTCATATTGCCTGAAAAATTGCTGATTTTTTAATTAAATATTAAGATATGTAACAATATTTGAGAAAAGAGTTTACTTTTTTACATACTCTAGCAATAATGTAGTAGTAAGAAGTATATATCTTTAGTATCACAAAAAACAATCACAAATCAACAAAGGGTAAATGTATTCGGGGTAAGGATACCGAACAACGTAACGGATTATGTTTACAAAAAAACAGGAAGTATTAAGGAGTATTCAGATATTTGCTAAGGATAGCAAGGCAGGGTACGAAAAATTATACAAGGTCGTTTCACTTGATATTTCCGGGGGTAAATAAATAAGAAAATGATTTCCGATGTTTATCCCAAAAATAAATGGAGTATGTATTTCCATTTATTAAAACTCCTGATATCGACAGGGGCAAATGTTGTAACAAATAATATGAACCCCTGAAAAGAAGCCTTAGTAAAAGGCTTAATCGGACTGCATTTATTTATAAATGAGTGCTGCCTCAGGAGAAGCTGTGTAATTTTTTGTACAGAGCGTAACAAAAAAAAGAGAGAAAACATAGAGATGCCGTGCAAGGACGCATGGTTAAAAAGTACGTATCGTAAGAGAGAAAGGAGATCTATCTATGGCACTCACAATCAACACAAACATTCCCTCGCTAATAGCCCAGCGAAATTTGAACAGCGCAACGAATTCATTGAATCAATCGCTTGAAAGATTGACAACCGGCTATAAAATTAACAAAGCAGGGGATAACGCAGCAGGTTATTCAATCGCTGACATTTGGGACACGCACATTTCTTCATTATCTGTTGCTGATGACAATGCATCTACAGGTATTGACCTGTTACAGACAGCAGAACAAAATTATGGTATTTTGTCTGACCATTTACAGCGTATCAGAGATTTGACCGTTCAGGCAGCTAACGGAACCTATGGTTCAACATCGCTTAAAGCCATTCAGGCTGAAATTTACTCCAGGCTTCAGGAAATCAACCGTGTATCAGCAAACACTGAGTTCAACGGTGTAAAATTAATGATGTACATTGATGACCCTGCTCAGTCAGCAAAAAACAAAGGTATCGGTATGACTGCAAACGGTATCGACATTCAGGTCGGTTTATATGATGACAATAACAGTGTCATCAATTTAGCCGTTGAATTGTTTAAAAGTGCTCAGGTAAGTAGCTTGTTCCGTGGTGGTTCAACTTATGTCTATACAAAAGACTCTAAAGGCGATCCTGTTAAAACTGAAGTAACTCTTAATCAGGTATTAACGGCAGCTGGCGGCAGTATCGCTACACTTAACACTCAAGACGGTTTAAGGGCTATGGCAGCAGCATGCAGTGCTCTTAAATATACGCCTGCAGCCTCAGGTGAAGGAACATACACAATGCTTGCTGATGAGACAACAAACTATGGCGCAAATGCCATGATAGGTTTTGTTGACAATGCTATTGAAGAATTGTCAAGACGTGTAACCAAAATTGGTGCTTCACAAAACAGAATTGAATCTGCTATTTCTGCAATAGATGTTCAATCACAAAACCTGACTTCATCATTATCTACATTACGTGATACAGATGTAGCCAGTGAGTCATCAAAATATATTCAGTCACAGATTCTTCAACAGGCTTCTGCGACATTATTGGCAACTGCTAACCAGTCACCAAGTATTGCCCTGAACCTGATATAAAAATACGAGGTAAATAATGTTTAATCCAAAATATCCTGCAGTGTTGTTGGTTAGGGATTAGTGTCAGGAATAGCAATATATTCCAAAAGAAAGACGTTTTAACAAAAACGTCTTTTTTTTTTGCACTTTTCGGTAATTTGTTTTGTGTGGGTTTATGTTATGATGGGATTATGGATAAGTTTAGAGCTTTAGTTTCAGAAGAATTAAGTATTATTGATGATGATTTAGACAGTATTATTGAGCAAGATGATTGTATTTTTTCTGACTTACGAAGTTTTTTGTCCGGAAACTCAAAAAGAATCCGCTCAGTAATTTGTTTATTGTATTTAAAATCACAGGGTATTAATGTCACTAAAAAAATTACAGATTTATTGGTTGCAGTAGAATTAATACATAATGCATCTTTGCTTCACGATGATTTTGTTGACTCGTCAGACTTACGCCGCGGGGTTCCGACCTTATTCAAAAAGTACGGCTCCAAGCTTTCTGTATTGTCGGGTGATTATATACTGTCTTTGGCTGTTAAAAGACTCATCATGCTGGAAAATAATGGTATTTTAAACCTGTTTTCTGACACTGTAAAAAAAATGAGTGAAGCAGAAATTACCCAATATTTTTCAAGAAATAATGAAATCTCATTTGAGAAATACCTGAAAATTATTTCAGGTAAAACCTCTGCTCTTTTTTCTTCCTGCATAAAATCGGCAGCTGTTTTATCAGGAATTGACTCAGAACGTGCATTCAGGTTCGGAGAAAATTTTGGTATTCTTTTTCAGATTAATAATGATTTTGATTCGATTTCTGCAGAAAATGACAGGTTTAATGGTGTGAAAACTGCGGTTAATATCATAGGTATTGAAAAAACTTTGGCTTTAAAAGATAATTATAAAGAAGAGTTGAGGCAAATATTGGCAGAGATTCCGAATAATGCGTACAAAAAAGGAATTGAGGATTTAATAGAATTATTATGATAGATAAAGAAAAATTAAAAGCAGGATTAAAAGAAACGTGGGAAACCATTGTCTTTGTTGTAATTGCGGTAATTTTAATCAGATTTTTTATTGCTGAGCTCAGATGGATTCCGTCAGGTTCAATGCTACCGACGCTTGTTGGCGGTCAGGGACTTGTAGGTGACAGAATAGTTGTTGAAAAATTGTCAAAATTTCCTAATATTATTAAACAGCAAAAATTTGAAGATACACCAAACCGCGGTGATATAATGATCTTTTATCCTCCGTTTGTAAAACTTGAAGCTAATCCTATCGCTGTATTCAGCCGCCTTACAGGATTTTTCTGCAAGGATGTTGCATATATAAAAAGAGTTATAGGATTACCGGGCGAAAAGCTTGAAATTAAGCAGGATAAGAAAACAGGTGCTTATGCTGTTTATATAAACGATAAACCACTAAAAGAAGATTATATAATGAGTGAGTTTGATTTTCATCCTTGTCGTTCCGATATGAATTGCGGGCCGTTAATTATTCCTGAGGGTCACTATTTTATGATGGGTGATAATAGAGGCAATTCTTTAGACAGCAGATTCTGGGGAACTCTTCCGCAGGAAAGATTTATTGGTAGAGCGGTTTTTGTATTTTGGCCTTTAAACAGAATTAAAATTCTCAGTAATAAGTAGAGGAGACTTTTTGTGTTATCTGATGGTACTAAGCTCGGAGCCTTTATTATTCCCACAGGTGTAGGTGCTTCTATTGGTGGTTATGCCGGTGATGCGAGCTTTTATGCACAAAAAATATCAGAAAAATGCAAGCTTATAGTTAATCCAAATGTCGTGAATGCCGCGTGTTTCTCAGGAATTAACAAAAATATGTTTTATGTTGAAGGATATTCTCTTGATGAATTTTTCAGGGGAAAATGTAATCTTCTTCCTTCTTTAAATAGTAAAATTGGTGTTGTTTTTGATAAATCTATTTCACAAAATGTTTTAAATGTTCATATAAATACAATAAATGCGGTGAAAACAGTTTATGGAATTGATGTAATCGGATATGAAATTACAGATGAACCGGTGGGGGTTAGCTTTTATATAGATGAATCAGAAGCTTCGACGGGTAACGTCGGAAATCTTCAGACAATTAAATTTGCTTCCGAAAAATTGTTAAATAAAGGTGCAGAAGCAATTGCTATTGTTTGTTTATTCAATGACGAAGAATCAGAAGATTATGCAAACGGTATAGGTGCTGACCCTGTTGGTGGTGTTGAGGCAATTATATCGCATTATATTTCCAAAGAACTTAAAGTTCCCTGTGCTCATTCACCGGCTTTTGAAAACATAACAATATCTACGGATATAGTTGATTCAAGATGTTCGGCTGAGTATATAACTCCGACTTTCCTTCCGTGTATTTTAATTGGTCTTAGTCAGGCTCCGAAACTTTCTAATACAGAAGGGATAAATGTGAAAGATTTAGATTTTCTTGTTATGCCTCATAACTCGCTTGGAGGAATTCCTGTCTTTGAGATGCAAAAGCTTGGCAAACCTGTTTATGCAATAAAAGAAAATCAAACTGTTCTAGATGTCACATCTGATAAATTGGGCGTAAATTGTACAGTCTTAAATACATATCAGGAACTTGTTGATATGATGTAATCCTTTGTAAACGTAAGTCGGTGCGTTGCTCAATCAACGGGGGTATATTTATTACTCATACCCCTACTATAAACATTATTTTGTAGAATATATATTTACCCCTACCCCTATCCCCGAGATTTAGTGTTTTCAAAGATGGCTCTGCTTTGGCTTAGTGCAAGCATTCTTATGGAGCACATTCCTTTATTCCTGTCCATTACACCTATGCTTGAAAGTCTTGATACTACAAACTCATTCAGGTCTTCTGGTGATATGAAAAGCGGACACTCTTTGTTACATTCTTTTATTGTTCCGAACGGACAAGTCATATTTTACCTCTCTATACTCTCTCTAAGTCTTTTAATGCTTGTTTAAGCTGTTCATCATTTGGAGCTTTACCGTGCCAGCCTGCCTGATTTTCCATAAATGAAACGCCCTTGCCTTTAATTGTATTAGCAATAATTGCACACGGCTTTGTTGATTTTTTAGCCCCCATAAATGCATCATAAATCTGGTTATAATCGTGTCCGTTGATTTCTTTTACATTCCAATTAAAGGCTCTTATTTTATCATATAGATTATCTAATGCCATAACTTTTTCGGTATTTCCGTCAATTTGTAGTCTGTTTCTGTCGATAATGGCTATCAAATTATCTAATCCTCTGTACCCTGCCTGCATAAATGCTTCCCAGCAAGAGCCTTCCTGAAGCTCACCATCTCCGGTATAAACAACAACAGCAGCAGGATTATTGTCAAGTTTTAATCCCATTGCAACACCGCAACCAATAGACAAACCCTGTCCGAGTGACCCGGTGGAAGTTTCTATGCCTTTTAGCAAATTCTTTGAGGGGTGTCCTTGTAATTTTGAACCAAATTTCCTGAAAGTTAAAAGTTCTTTTTCGTCAATAATACCGTGTTGTGCAAGAATTGAATACAGGAGCGGTGAGGCGTGTCCTTTCGAGAGGATAAATCTGTCACGTTTCTCAAAATCTGGAGATTTGTCCCATTCTTTTGGTATATTGAGACATTTATTATACAGTACGTTTAAAATATCAGCACCTGAAAGCGAACCGCCCGGGTGTCCTGACTTTGCTGCATGAACCATCTTAACAATATTTATTCTTGTTATTTTTGAAGCTTCTGTAAGCTCTCTGATTTCATTTTCTGTTAGCATTTGTTATCCTTTATAAGTTATAGCTTTTAACAAAAACATTGGTAACGCCGGAAAAATACGTTTAAACCTTTCAGGCTGTGAGATAGTTCTGTATAACCATTCTAACCCTAGTTTTTGCCATATTTTTGGCGCTCTTTTGACTTCACCTGACCAAACATCAAGACTTCCGCCTATTCCTACCATTAAGCAGGGCGGTAATATTCTTTTTGCATTGTATATAAAAAACTCCTGTTTTGGTGAACCAAGCGCTACAAGTATAAGTTTTGCATTTTTACTTATTATATCATTATATATTAGATTGTTATCGTCAAAATACCCATTGTGGTAATACACAATATTTAAATCTTTAATCTCGTTTTTTAAATTATTTACAGCTTTTGTAATGACTTCCTCTTTTGAGCCTATTATTGCTACTTCGTCGCCGTTTTTTGCACATTCTTCAAGAAGTCGTCTTGCAAAATCAATTCCGGCAATTCTGTTGCAGTCTTGCCCTTGCAGTTTTAAGGCAATTTTTATCCCAATTCCGTCCGGGACAATTATTTCTGCTTCTTTAATAATTTTTTTGAAGTCGGGATTTTTTTCTATTTCTTTAAACATTTCAGGATTTATTGTAACAACCTGCGATACTTTATCAGAGTGCATATGCTCCAAAGCCTTTGCTATGCTTTCTTCAAAAGTATAATTGTTTATCTCTGTTCCCATTAAATTTACTGTCATAATAAATATATTATATATATTGTTCTAAAAAATTACAATCAACCTTCAATTATTTCGTAAACTACTTGAAATTTGTAGTTTTATATTCTAGAATCTTGTTTAATAAGAAAGGAGATACGTATGAAAAAAGTATTAACAGTTTTGGCATTAATTGCATTCACAGGTTCAGTATTTGCAGCATCAGGATGGACAAAATTTACTAATTCAGTAAATAACGGTATTAACACTATCAACCAAAAAGAACAGCAATTAAACAATAATATTGATAAAGCTCAAGCAGAAAGAGCTAAACAAAAAGCAGAAGCTAAAAAGAAAGCAGATGCTCAGGCTGCAGCTCAGAAGAAAGCTTATGAAGCTCAGAAAACAAAAATTAAAGCTCAGCAAGATGCACAAAAGAAAGCTTACAATGACACTAAAAAGAATGTAGAAGAAGAAGTTTCTTTCTGGAAAAGCCTTGCATTCTGGAGAAAATAATTAATTTGGTATTATTATTAAATGCAGGTACGTTTGTGCCTGCATTTTTTGTTGTATAATATTCATATGATTGACAGATATTCAAGAGAAGAAATTAAAAAAATATGGGACTTAGAATCTAAGTTTAACTATTATTTAGGTGTTGAACTTGCTGTTTGCGAAGCTTATGCAAAACTAGGAAAAATTCCTGCAGGTAATCTTGAAGAAATTAAGAAAAAAGCTTCTTTTTCCGTTGAAAGAATTGATGAGATTGAAAGAGAAGTAAAACACGATGTAATTGCATTTTTAACCAATGTTAACGAAACTGTCGGAAAAGAAAACGCAAAATATATTCATATGGGTTTGACAAGCTCTGATGTTATTGATACTGCTTTTGCTCTTCAAATAGTAGATTCTTCAAAAATTATTTTGAATGATATTGATGAGTTGATTAATGTATTAAAAGAGCTTGCACTAAAATATAAAAATACTGTTTGTATAGGGCGTTCTCATGGCGTTCATGCAGAAGTTACAACATTTGGTTTTAAACTTCTTAACTGGCTTGATGAAGTGGAACGTGCAAAAAAAACTTTAGAATATGCACTGAATGAAGTTGCGGTAGGTCAAATATCCGGTCCTGTAGGTACGTATTCAAATGTAAATCCGGAAGTTGAAAAGCTTGCTTGTGAATATTTAAATTTACCACCTGCAAAAATTTCAACGCAGATTATTTCACGTGACAGGCACGCAAAATTTATGTCTGCGATTGCTTCAATAGCCGCAATAATAGAACAATTTGCAACTGAAATAAGACATCTTCAGAAAACTGAAGTCAGGGAAGTTGAAGAAGGGTTTGGCAAAAAACAAAAAGGCTCAAGCGCAATGCCACATAAAAAGAATCCCATTCTTTGTGAAAATCTGTGCGGTCTTGCAAGAGTTGTTCGTTCAAATATGCTCACTGCATTTGAAAATATCAATTTGTGGCATGAAAGAGATATCTCTCACAGTTCTGCAGAAAGGATTATTTTCCCTGATTCATTGATATTGGTTGATTTTATGCTTCACAGATTTACCAATGTTATGAAAAATCTCGTTGTGCATGAAGATAATATGCTTAAAAATACAAAATTATACGGCGGTGTAATTTATTCACAGAAAGTTATGCTTTTACTTGTTGATAAAGGGTATGCGAGAGAAGAGGCGTATCGTATCGTACAAAAACATGCTCTTAATGCTCTTAACGGCGGCGATTTTTTACAGGGTATTAAAGATGAAAATATTCTTACTCAAAGTGAGCTGGAAAATTGCATTAATGTTAAGGATTACCTAAAGAATATTGACCGGGTCTATGAAAGGTTTGATTTCTAATAATATGAAAAAATTAATTTTGTCAATTGTATTATTAATTACTATAATTTCCTGTATTGCTTTTGAAAGACCAAGATGGGTAGGACAGCCAATTTATGTTTATATTCCTGAATATGGGAATATGAGTGCACTTATGGAACAGGCTTTCATGGCATGGCAAAAAAAGTCTAATGATCTTATCAGGTTTAAATTTGTAAATCGTCCGACTAATGCTAACATAGAAGTTGAATTTGTTGATTTTGTATCAAATTGTAATGATGCAAATGCAGTAGGTTGTACAGAAATGTCAACCCGTGGCGGTGAGTACTATAAAGCATATGTAACTATTGGAACAAAAGAGTATCAAAGAAATTACTCCGGCGGTCATTATACAAGAAAAATTGTGACAAGAACAAAAGACCACATCTATGGTGTTATGTTACACGAAGCAGGTCATGCCATCGGATTGGAACACTCAGAGAATAAAGGTAGTATAATGTATCCGTATGATTTGGATTCAATGCAGTATTTAACAGATGATGACATGGTCCTTCTGTTTAAGAAATATCATTGATTTTGTAAACAATTGTAAATTTTTGTAAATTTAGGGGTTGAAAAATTGTAATTTATACCCTTATTAGTTGACTACTAATCTTGAAGGGGTATGATTAAATAACATGCGGTCATGTATATGGGATAATTATGCCCTTTGCATGATAAGGTTGAAAATATAGAAATAGCAAAGGTTAAAGCCGCATATTAAAACTTGAATAGTTTAAATGGTATGTCGCAGTCTTAGTTACGTTTGACTACCCTAATATATAAATTATAACGTACATCACTATAGAATAAATGAGGTGAATTAATGTCGACAGAATACGCAAAAAGAGTAACGCCAATGGGTATACCAAATACTCGTTTGGACGATTTACCGGATTTAATTGACGTGCTCTCCTGTAAAGGATTACACAGGAAGATTAGAGCTTCATTTCTTGCCTAACTACACGTTTGACAACGCAAAATACACAGTTGAAGAAGCTCGTATCCACGATACAACTTATGCAAAACAACTTCGTGTAATGGTTAGATTAGTAAACCGTGACAGCGGTGAAATTAAAGAACAGGAAGTTTACATCGGTGATATTCCTACAATGACCGATAAAGGTACATTCATTGTAAACGGTGCAGAACGTGTTATCGTTTCTCAGATTGTTCGTTCACCTGGTGTTTACTTCAAGAGAGAAATCTCTCCAACCGGTAAGAGATTATATAACGCAACCATGATTCCTAACAGAGGTGCTTGGTTGAAAATTGAAACAGACTCAAATGACGTAATTTACGTTAAGATTGATAAAACAAGAAAAATCTTGGCTACAACATTACTTAAAGCGATGGGTATTACTGTTACCGAAATGGAATCTTTGTTCACTCACTTTGAGTTCCTAAAAAAGACTTTGGACAAAGATACAACAGAAACTACGGATGATGCTTTAATTGATTTGTACAAAAAATTAAGACCGGGCGACCCGGCTTCTGCACAAGGCGGACGTCAGATTCTTGAATCAAGATTCTTTGATGAAAAGAAATATGATATCGGTCGTGTAGGTCGTTATAAGCTAAACAAAAAATTGAACTTAAACATTCCTAAGAACCAGAGAACATTAACAGTTCAGGATATCGTTGCATCAATCGAATACTTAATCAACTTAACTTATGATGAAGGTACTCTTGATGATATCGACCACTTAGGAAACAGAAGAATCCGTTCTGTTGGTGAACTTCTTCAGAACCAATTCAGAGTAGGTCTTTCAAGAATAGAAAGAATTGTTAAAGAAAGAATGGCTTCACAGGATTCTGAAACATTAACTCCACTGAACTTACTTAATACAAAGCCATTGGTTGCTTCATTAAAAGAGTTCTTCGGTTCATCACAGTTATCACAGTTTATGGACCAGATTAACCCATTAGCTGAACTTACTCACAAAAGACGTGTATCAGCATTAGGACCTGGCGGTTTACAGAGAGAAAGAGCAGGATTTGCAGTTCGTGATATTCACCCTTCTCACTACGGTCGTATTTGTCCGGTTGAAACTCCTGAAGGTCCGAACGCAGGTCTGATTGGTTCATTGGCAACTCACGCAAGAGTTAACGATTACGGTTTTGTTGAATCTCCGTTCTTTGTTGTTAAAGACGGCAAAGTTACAGACGAAGTTGTTTATATGACTGCTGATGAAGATGAAAACTTCCGTTGTGCTCCTGCTGACGTTCAGTTAAATAAAGATAATACATTCAAACAAAAACAGGTTCCTGTAAGATATAAATCAGAATTCATTATGTCTGATTCATCAAAAGTTGACTTTGTCGGTGTTTGTCCTATTCAGATTATATCTGTTGCAACATCAATGATTCCGTTTATCGAACATGATGATGCTAACCGTGCGCTGATGGGTTCAAACATGCAACGTCAGTCAGTACCGCTTTTGATTACTGAAAGACCTGTTGTAGGTACCGGTATGGAGCGCCGTGTTGCAAAAGACTCAGGAATGGTAGTTTGCGCTAAGGTTGACGGTACCGTTGAAAGAGTTGTAGGTGAAGAAATTGTTATCAGAGATTTACAAGGTAAAGCTCACTTACATACATTAATGAAATATGTTCGTTCAAACCAAGATACATGTATTAACCAAAAACCAATTGTTCACGAAGGCGACAAGGTTAAAGCAGGCGATGTAATCGCTGACGGTGCTTCAACAAGTTGCGGTGAACTTTCAATCGGTAAAAATATTTTGGTAGCATATATGCCTTGGGAAGGATATAACTTCGAAGATGCTATCTTACTTTCTGAAAGATGTGTACATGATGATATCTTTACATCAGTTCACATTGAAAAATTAGAAATAGATGCAAGACAAACAAAATTAGGACCAGAAGAAATCACAAGAGAAATCCCGAACGTATCAGAAGAAGCTCTCAGACACTTAGACGAAAGAGGAATTGTTCGTATAGGTGCAAGAGTTTATGCTGATGATATTTTGGTTGGTAAGGTTACACCTAAGGGTGAATCTGAACATCCGCCGGAAGAAAAGCTTTTGAGAGCAATCTTTGCTGAAAAAGCAAGAGATGTAAAAGATAACTCGTTAAGAGTTCCTCACGGTGAAGGCGGTCGTGTAGTCGATGTTAAAGTATTTGACAGAGAAAAAGGCGACGAGTTACCACCTGGTGCAAACACAGTTATCAGAGTTTACATTGCTCAAAAACGTAAAGTATCTGTTGGTGATAAACTTTCAGGTCGTCACGGAAACAAAGGTATCGTTTCAAGAATATTACCAAAGGAAGATATGCCATTCTTACCTGACGGAACTCCGGTTGATATAGTTCTTAACCCGCTGGGTGTTCCTTCTCGTATGAACGTTGGTCAAACTTATGAATGCTTGTTAGGTTTAGCAGCATATTTAACTAAAGATCATTATGAAGCTCCTTCTTTCGATGAAAGATATGGCGACAATCAATCTGAAATTGCTACTAAGGCAGAACTTTTAAGAGGTATTAAGGAATCAGGTTGTGATTGGGTAAGACCTGACGGTAAAGTTTATCTGATAGACGGCAGAACCGGTGAACCGTTTGATGAACCGATTGCTGTTGGTCTTTCTTATATCCTTAAACTTGTTCACTTAGTTGATGATAAGATTCACGCTCGTTCAACAGGTCCTTACTCATTAGTTACACAACAACCTTTAGGTGGTAAGGCTCAGTTCGGCGGACAAAGATTTGGTGAAATGGAAGTTTGGGCGTTAGAAGCGTACGGTGCTGCTTATACTCTGCAGGAAATGTTAACAATCAAATCAGATGATGTTAACGGACGTAACAGAGCTTATGAAGCTATCGTTAAGGGTGATAACATTCCAAGACCAGGTATTCCTGAATCATTTAAGGTACTTGTAAGAGAATTGCAAAGTATCGGTTTAGATATTACAGTTGCTAAGAAAAACGGAATGGAAGTTGACTTGATGTCTGATATTGAGGACTTAAGAAAAGCCGCTCCTAAGAGAACATTGTCTGATATAGACTCTGAACTCTTAAATATCAACTTCTTTGAAACTTCTACTACGTTAGGCGAAATATAAGGAGATAGAAAATTGTCTACAAGTATTGATTATTTTGATTATATACGCATAAGCATCGCTTCACCGGAGAGAATCCTGAAGTGGTCTTACGGCGAGGTTACAAAACCTGAAACTATAAACTACAGAACCTTAAAACCGGAAAGAGACGGTTTATTCTGCGAAAGAATTTTCGGACCTACAAAGGACTGGGAATGCTATTGCGGAAAGTATAAAAGAGTTCGTCACAAAGGTATTATTTGTGAAAGATGCGGTGTTGAAGTTACAGACAGTAAAGTAAGACGTCACAGAATGGGACATATCAAACTTGCTGCTCCTGTTTCTCACATTTGGTTCTTAAAGGGTATTCCTTCATATTTAGGTTTACTTCTTGACATGACTCTTAAAGATCTAGAACAGGTTATTTACTTTAATAACTATGTTGTTATTGATCCTGCAGATTCTCCGTTCAAAAAATTTCAGTTATTGAGCGAAGAAGAATATGAAGACTTCATTTTAGAAAATGAAGAATCAAAGCTTGAAGTTGGTATCGGTGCAGAAGCTATTCAAAAACTTCTTGGTGAAATCAACACTAAGGAATTGGCAGAAGAAATCAGAACAGAACTTGCAAACGGCGTAACTTCAGTTCAGAAAAAAGGTAAGTTAATTAAGAGATTAAGATTGTTAGATTCTTTAATCTCTTCTGAAACTGAACCCACTTGGATGATTATGGATGTTCTTCCTGTTACACCGCCTGACTTAAGACCTATGGTACAGTTAGACGGCGGCAGATTTGCAACATCAGACTTGAACGATTTATACAGAAGAGTTATTAACAGAAACAACCGTTTACAAAGACTTCTTGAAATGGGCGCTCCTGAAATTATCGTAAGAAATGAAAAGAGAATGCTTCAGGAAGCTGTTGATGCTCTTATCGATAACGGCAGAAGAGGAAGAACTGTTGTTGGTCCTAACAACAGAGCACTTAAGTCATTATCTAACATTATTGAAGGTAAACAAGGTCGTTTCCGTCAAAACTTATTAGGTAAACGTGTTGACTACTCAGGTCGTTCAGTTATCGTTGTAGGTCCTACATTAAAGCTTAATCAGTGCGGTTTGCCAAAAGAAATGGCAATTGAGTTATTCAAGCCGTTCGTTGTTAACAAACTTATTGAAAGAGGATACGTTCAAAACATTAAATCTGCTAAGAAGATGATTGAACGTTCTGATGCAAAAGTTTGGGATATATTAGAGGAAATAATTGATGGTCACCCTGTAATGCTGAACCGTGCACCAACCCTTCACAGACTAGGTATTCAGGCATTTGAACCTAAACTTGTAGAAGGTCGTGCTATTCAGTTACACCCGTTAGTATGTACAGCATTCAACGCTGACTTCGACGGTGACCAAATGGCTGTTCATGTTCCTCTGTCAATTGAAGCTCAAACAGAAGCAAGAATGCTTATGTTAGCTACAAATAACATATTGGCTCCGGCTAACGGAAAACCGATTATTACTCACTCACAAGATATGGTTCTCGGTTTGTACTACTTAACAATTATGAAGGATCCTAACCAAGAGGTTAAAGGTTACTTCTACAGCTTCCAGGATGCAATTGCAGCTCTTGAAGCTAAAGTAATTACATACCATGATAAGATTGTGGTTCGTGATGAAAAAGGTAAGAGAATTGAAACTACTGTCGGAAGAATCTTATTTAATGAAGCTGTCCGTAAGGCATTAGCTTAGTGAGTAAATAATACAAATATAGAGAAATTGAGGAAATATAAATATGGAAAATACTTACACACACAAAACTCATACTCCTGAATTCATCAATAAACAGATGGATAAAAAGGGTTTGAATTGCTGATACTCTTAAAAATTTGGGTTACAAAATGGCAACTCAGTCAGGTGTTACAATTTCTATTTCTGACCTTCAGGTTCCTGATACTAAGAAAGAACTTCTTGCGGAAGCTGAAAAAGAAATTGAAAAGTCAACACACAGATATTTAAAAGGTGAAATTACTGAAGTTGAAAGATATACAAAGGTTATCGATACCTGGTCAGAAACAACTGCTAAATTGACTGAACAGGTTGTTGAAAACTTCGATAGATTGAATCCGGTATATATGATGGCATTCTCAGGTGCAAGAGGTAACTTATCTCAGGTATCACAGCTTGTTGGTATGAGAGGTTTGATGGCTGACGCACAAGGTCAAATCATAGACTTGCCGATTACATCTAACTTTAAAGAAGGCTTGTCAGTTACCGAATACATTATTTCATCTTACGGTGCAAGAAAAGGTCTTGTAGATACAGCTCTTAAAACTGCTGACTCAGGTTATTTAACAAGACGTTTGGTTGACGTTGCACAAGACGTTATTATCCGTGCAGAAGATTGCGGCGGTGAAAAATATATTAACATGAAGCCTATTATGGACGGCGATGCTGTAATCGTTCCATTGGTTGACAGATTGTTAGGCAGAACTGTTGCTCAGGATATTTTTGATGAAGACGGTAAAACTATTCTTGTTGCCAAGAATACAACAATGGACAGAAAAGACATCAAGAAGATTTCACACTTGAACTTAACTGAGCTTAAAGTTCGTTCAGGTCTTACTTGTTCTCTTGAATATGGTGTTTGTCAAAAATGTTACGGCTGGGCACTTACTTCTCAAAAACTTGTTGATGTTGGTGAAGCAATCGGTATTATCGCAGCTCAGTCAATCGGTGAACCCGGTACACAGTTAACAATGAGAACATTCCACACAGGTGGTGCTGTCGGCGTTAAAGAAGCTACCAAAGAAATCCACTCACCGCTTGCAGGTACTGTCGAATCAAAAATCAAAACAAGAGAACTCAGAACTCGTCACGGTGATGTTGTTAGAGTATCAATATATGAAGCTGATATTGAAATTAAATCAGGTAAGAAATCTGAAAAAATTCATATTCCGGCAGGTGCAACAGTATTCTTTGAAGATGGTTTAAAAATAGAAAAAGATTACAAACTTGCTGAGTTTAAACCTTCATCAAATGAATCTCGTTTGACAGAAAAAGCTACAAAAGATATCAATGCTGATGTTTCAGGTATGGTATTATTTGAAGACTTTGTTGCAGACGAAAAGAAAGACAGACAAGGTAACATCTCAAGAACTGCTAACAAAAACGGTATTGTATGGGTAATAGGCGGTGACGTTTATAACCTTCCGGGCGGTTCTAAGATTCTTGTTGAAGATGAACAAAAAATCAAAGCAGGTGACAGATTAGCAGAAACACTGATTATTTCTGAACACGGCGGCGAAGTTAGATACGGTGAAGATTTAGTTGTTGAAGAAGTTAAATCGGGTAAGAATAAAATCAATAAGATTGTTTCAGGAAAGGAAATTACAATCGTTATTGCATCTCTTGCTCCTTCAAATGCTAAATTTGAACAAACTAAGAAAGAACAGTTATGGACTGTTAAGAAGTCTGATGAAAAATATATCGTCAAAGCTCCGATTGATACAACTGTTGAAAATGGTATGATTATTGCTGAGCTTATTGATGATGAATGTTCAGTTGCTTCTTCAGGTGAAATTAAATATCTGGATATCGAAGTTGACGAAAATCAAATCGTTACTAAACCTGGTAATGTAGTATTTGTTCCGGAAGAAGTTCATCAGTTGAATAAGGATGCATCTTTAAGAATGGTTGACAACGGCACTTTCGTTTCAGCCGGTACTGAAGTTGTTAAAGATGTTTACTGCCATATAGACGGTGTTGTTGAGTTCAAAGAATTCAACGGTGTAATCCACGAAATTACAATCCGTCCTGGTGAAGTTCATACACTTGCTAATATGTCAGAACTCAAAGTTGAAGAAGGTTCTGTCGTTGAAGCTGGTACTACTATTGCAAAAGGTATTAAGGTAAAAGAAACTTCTATCGTTACACTGATGGAAATGGATTTCGATGACCTTGATATTGATGATTTGGATGAAGAAATTGATACAACATCACTTGATGATGAATCAATGGAAGACAAGCCTGTACAAATACTTGTAAGACCTGTCCAAACAATTTATATTGAACCTAAAGAAGTTTCAATTAAATTTGAATCAACAGATGAGCTGATTAATATAGTTCCTGTTACACAATTGCAGTACAAAGATGGTGCAAGAGTAAGAAACATGGATGGCGCAACTCTTACAAGAACTTCACTTGTTCTCCAGATGCAGGGTTACTTATCACACCTTAAAGGTTTGGTTGAACTTGATGAAAAAGGTAACCTAAAGATCGTCGTTCTTGAAACATTGATTGTTCGTCGTGAACTCGAAGGCAACTCTAAACTTAACAGCTCACTTCAGACAGAACTTCTTGTTAAGAACGGTGATGTAATTGAAGCTAAAACACCTGTTGCAAAAACTGATGTATTAGCTTTAAATGACGGTTCTGCTTCAATAAATGGCGATGTTTCAGAATCAAGAAGATTACTTCTTAACTGCGCTAATTATGAAACAACAATCTCAACTAAGAATAAACCTTCAGTTAAAAAAGGTTCATTTATAAAACTTGATACAGAACTTGCTTCATCAGGTGAAGTTGCTACTGTTTCAGGTAAAATTGTTGATGTATCAGCAAAATCAGTAACAATCAGAAATGGTCGTCCTTACTTAATTAGCCCAGGTACAATGTTACAGGTTGAAGAAGGCGCTCTTGTTCAACACGGTGATATGTTAGCATCATTGGTATTTGAAAGAGAAAAAACAGGCGATATCGTTCAAGGTTTGCCGAGAGTTGAAGAACTTCTTGAAGCTCGTAAACCTAAAGATTGTGCTATTTTGGCTGAATATGACGGTACAGCTAAGATTGAAATCGAAGACGATGTTCCGAGATTATATCTTGTATCTGATGAAGGTTCTTCAACAGAAATAAAATTTGCAATTGATGCAAGTATCGTTGTAACAAACGGTCAAAAGATTAAGAAAGGTCAGCCTTTGACAAGCGGTCCTCTTAACCCGCATGATATTATAAGACTTTGCGGTCCTGAGGAAGCTCAACAATACTTAGTTGACGAAGTACAGCGTGTATATCGTTCGCAAGGCGTAGAAATTGCTGATAAACACGTTGAAATTATAGTCCGTCAGATGACTAAGAAGGTAAGAATTGTTGATTCAGGTGATACAAACTTGTTACCTGGTGAGCTTGTTGAAGTTCAAACTTTTGAAAATGAAAATAAGGCTGTAAAAGAACATGATGGTCAGGAAGCAACTTGTGAATACATGTTACTAGGTATAACAAAAGCTTCTCTGAACACAGAATCCTTCATCTCTGCAGCTTCATTCCAGGAAACAACAAGAATCCTGACAGAAGCAGCTGTTGATGGTAAGAAGGATATGTTGAGAGGTCTTAAAGAAAACGTAATTATCGGTAGATTAATCCCTGCTGGTACAGGTTTCCACCACTTAACATATGCAAGTGAAGAACGTGATAAAGAAGCTCAGAAAAGAGCTGCACAACGTAACCAAGCTCGCAAACCTTCAGCTATCTTAGAAGAAATTGAAGGTATGTTCGGTGCTCCTGAACTTACGGTTGGTAACGACAGCATAATTGAAGATTAATATTTTTAATTTTCATATTTAAGACAGAGCGGACAATATCCGCTCTGTCTTTTTATTATAATAGTGCCTTAATGTGATATTTATGGTAAAATTATTAAAGTGAGGTAGAGAATTTGACAATAAAAATTGCAATAACCGGGAAAAGTGGAAGCGGTAAAACAACGATAACAAAAGCGTTTTTTAATGTTTTACAAAAAAACTTCCCTGATAAATCTATTTTACTCTTTGATAATGATTTGACAGGTGAACTTGGACATTCTTTCGGAATGGATATCAGAAATACAATTTATGGTATCAGAAGCGGAAAACACGAATATAAGACTGGTATTCCTGAAGGTATGTCAAAGCACGAGTTTGTTGAATGGGCGTTGGAAGATATTTTGGTTTCTCTTAATGATAATGCTGATATTATTGTTTCATGGTTTGTAGGTGCTAAAGACTGCAGATGTCCTATTACAGCCCAGATTAATTACGCCTGCCAAAAGCTTATTGAAAGATATGATTTTGTAATTTTTGACTGCGAATTTGATTTAAAATATCTTAATCAGCTAGTTGATACTGATATTGATTTGGCTCTGATTGTAGCAAATCCTACTATTGAATCAGTTAAACTTGCAAAACGTATTGCTGAGTTCTCTGTTAAGCACGCTGCCGGCGGTCAGTTAGGTGTTGTTGTCAATAAAGTTAAAAATGAAAATTTAGATGAAGTTTATAAGACAATGAATGACGCAGAACTTGATATTTTAGGTACTATACCTTATGATAAATCACTGGAGGACGGTACACCCGATTGGAATTCGGAAATTGTCAATGAAGCGGTAAAACAGTTTTATTTCAGACTAAATTTGCCACAGGAAAATAATTAATGAATCTATTAGACGGAAAAAAAGTTTCAGAAAAAGTTTTGGAAAACGTTAAGGCAAGGGTTGAATCACTTAACAAGCAGCCCTTCTTAAATGTTATTCTTGTCGGTGATGACCCTGCAAGTAAACTTTATGTTAATAATAAACGTAAAACTGCAGAAAAAATAGGTATCCGTTCTAATGTTATTGAACTTCCAGCTGAGACAGATGAAAACACTTTGTTGGATTTAATCAACAAACTTAATAATGATGACAAAGTAACAGGTATTATGGTTCAGCTGCCACTACCCGTACATATCAACAAGAATAATATTGTTAAGGCTATAAATCCTAAAAAAGATGTTGACGGCTTTCACCCCGAAAATGTGGGTAAACTTGTGCTTGGTATCGAACCGTATTTTTATCCTGCAACTCCTCAGGGAATTATTATGCTGCTCGATGAATATGGTATTCAGATTGAAGGTAAGCACGCAGTTGTTATCGGTCGTTCAAATATCGTAGGAAAGCCAATGGCGCAAATGCTTTTAAACAGAAATGCGACGGTTACGGTTTGTCATTCATATACATCTGATTTGGATGAAATAATAAAAACCGCGGATATCATTGTATCTGCGGTAGGTAAAAAAATTGTAAGATGTAAGATGGTTAAGAAAAATTCTGTTATTGTTGACGTTGGTATATTCAGAGATTCCAACGGCAAGCTTACCGGTGATGTCGATTTTGATATCGTATCTCCGTATTGTGATTTTATTTCTCCCGTTCCGGGAGGGGTTGGTCCTATGACTATTGCATCTTTGATGTACAATGCATCTAAAGTGTATGAATAATTTATTATTATGATTGTAACAAGTGTGTATCCTGAGCTGATGTTGCTGTCGATTGTTTCTGACTTTCTTTTTCTGCCTGCTTCATTGTTACAAGAGCTTCATACATTGTTTTCATTGTGTCATATTCAATATCAAGTTCAGCAAGTTCTAATGAAAGTTCTTCATCATACTGTTGTACTTTTGCGTGTGCATAAATGTCAGCTAAATTTTTATTAGTATTATTTTCTTTAACGACTATCTGTCTGCCGTTGCTGGAAACTTTTAATTCTTTTTCGTTATCAATAGCGTCATCATAAGCTTTTTCCCATTTTTCTTCGTATTTAACTTGTTTTTCAAGTTTTTCGCTGTTTGCTTCATATTTTCCAGACCAGTAGTTTAACTGTGCTGTGTAGTAGTTCAAATCTGCTTGAGTATTTAATAATGCTCCTAATTGTGCTGCTGTTGACATTTTCTTATACCTTTTGTTTTATCTTACATATATATAAAGTATTTATAAAATATCTAATTTCAATTGTTATTTAATTTGTTACAAAACTTAACATATTTTTTTCACAATAAAAAAGTCCTGAAACTCAGGACTTTTTCGTTATTAATTTTGTTATATTAGTTGTTGCTTAAAACTAATCTGAATGTTGCCAGATTTTTGATTGAAAGCATTTTATGTTTATTAGCCTGTTTGTCTGCAATATCAAATATTCTGCATATACGCTGAATCTCTTCAATAGCTTGTCTTGAGTCCAGTTTATATACATTATTAATAGGGTCTGCTATTACGGACATTGTAGCATTAAGTTCTTCTTCTTTCATCATGACTCCTTATAAAATACCTGTATATATACTAAAAGTATTTCATTTTATAAAAATTGCTTTTTCTGACAGTAATTATTAAGTTTTGTAAACATAATTATATATATTTTATACCTATACCCCTGATTTGATTGCTTAAACAAGTTGTTTATTGTATTTTAGGTTTGTGGAAAATGAGTCGATAAATTTTAGTGAAGTATTAAAAGATTGCGGTGTTGATGTTGACCCACCCTCTGTCGTATTAAAGAGGTTTTCCGGTCTTGATGAGTTTTATTCGGCAGAAGAGTTGTCAGAACTGTATAATTATGCGTTGTTAAATATAAAAAATTATGAGTTACTTTCAGGCATCGTAAAACTTGCAGATTTCCACAAATCAGATTCTACGCTTGCGGTATTAGTTGATATTTTGTTGTTGCGCACAATTAAAAGAGATGATTCAGATGAACAGATTAATCTTCGTGCCTTATGTGCAAAGGCAATATCTAACTATAAATCACCTTCGACAATGGGTGCGCTATTATATTGCCTGAATAATAAGGATGATAATTATAAAATCAGATTAGCCTGTGCCGATGCACTTGGCAGAATAGGTGATAGATATGCCGTTGCTCCGCTTATTGATGTTGTCAAAGATGAAGACGAAAAATCTGTTTATGTCAAAGAATCTGCTGCATTTGCATTAGGCTTAATCGGAGATTCAAGTGCCATTGACCCGCTTGTTGCAATTATGGAAGCAAAGCAGGGGATTTGGGATAAGTTTTCATTTTTGAAGGAAAAAATTATTGAAGTTTTGGGCAAATTAAACATTAATAATAAAAATGTGTTAAGGGTGCTGAAGCTGTCTTTATCGGATTCTTCTCCTTTAGTCAGGATTAACTCAATCGAAGCTTTGATGAACAGCGAGTATGATGAGGCTCCTGAACTTATCAGAACAGCATTAAAAGATGAAAATGAAGACGTCCAGAGAAATGCACTGATTGCTTTATATAATATGATTGGGCGTGATATACTGGATGAGGTAATTTCGCTGCCGAGTTATTCCGAGTTTCTAAAGAATGAAGCAAAAAACATCTTAGAAGAATACGAAAGTGAGGAAGAGTAAATGAAAACTAAATCTGTTGTATTGCTGTCGGGCGGCTTAGATTCTCTTGTAGCAACAGGAGTTTGTAAAGATGAATACGGTATTGAACTTGCTCTTACATTTGATTACGGTCAAAAATCCGTTAAATATGAGCTTGAGAATTCTGCAAAAATCTGTGAGTACTATAATATTAAACATAAAATTATTACTCTTAACTGGCTTAAAGAGATTACTAATACTGCACTTGTTTCAGATGATACTCTCCCTGCGGAAAATCTCGGAACTGAAGAGAGTGCAAAAAGCGTTTGGGTGCCAAACAGGAATGGTTTGTTTTTAAATATAGCCGCTTCTTTTGCTGATTCGTACGGATTCGATTATATTATTTTCGGTGCAAACAAAGATGAAGGAAAAACATTCCCGGATAACACTGAAGAGTTCAGGCAAAGAATATCAGACGTTTTTGAGTATTCAACAATGCAAAAGCCAAAGGTTACAGCTCCCTTGATTAATTATACCAAGGATGATATAGTTAAAATTGCTGTTAAAAAGTCTGTTCCGCTTGAATATATAAGGAGTTGCTACGGTTCTGATAAACAGCACTGCGGTATATGTGAATCCTGCCGTCACTTAAAACAGGCATTAATTAACAATAATGCTTTTGATTATGTAAAATTGATATTTGGAGATAAATGAAAACTAAGTATATAGACGAGGAAATAAAATATATAGGCTCTCAGCTTGCTCCGCACTGGATATATAAAAATTTTATGATTCAGGGTGACGCAATAGTTGCGTTCGTTGGTGAATGTAAAGTTGATTTGACTGAAATGGTTGATATAGAAGATGTTATTAATAATGAACCAATTTACAGTAAGAATATGCTCAGTTTTATAACGGAACAATTCGGAATCGGTTTAAGTGAAGGAGTTTACAGACAGCGAATGCTTATCTGTATTATAAAAGAACTGCTTGAAAAAAGAGGAATTTTTGTTGTAAGAAACGGGGATGATCTGATGATTGACGGCAAAAAGTTATCAGTATCAATTGCAACTAAATCAATAACCTCCGTACTGATTCATACAGGATTAAATATTTTATCAGAAGGTGCGCCCGTTAAAGCTTCAGGTTTAACGAGCGAACTCGGAATTACTGATATAAAGGATTTTGCTGTTGAGGTTATGCAGAAATATTCTGAAGAACTTGAAGATATAAATTATGCTTGTACAAAAGTTCGTGGTGTTATAGAATAAAGATTATAAAGAAGGTTAAATATGGCAGCAAGAGGATATAAAAAATATATGAAACCGGATGTCCGACAAGGACACCCGCTTTTGAAGATTTTTGTTGTTTCATTCTTCGGAATGTTATTGTTATGTACTTTCATTATTAATTCTGTTGCCAAAAAGATGTCTGTTGATACTTCAATAGGTGATTATAAAGAACAGAAGCTTGATGATTTTGAAAACAAAAATATTGTTGATAACAGACTGGCAATGATTCAAAACGAAGATCAAAGCAGAACTTTTACTGATTTGATGCAGAATCCGTCAGACGAGAAGAAAAACCCAGATACGACACAAGAAAGTTCAAATATTACTTTAGAACAAAATAGTCAACAGTCTGCTGCTATTGATGCTCCTGTGCCACAGGATGTAGTGTATAAAGTCTATATAGGTTCTTATACATCTGCTGAACAGGCAAAAGTGGCAAAAGAGATTATTCAGGAATCCGGTAATGGATTGAATCCGATTGTTAAGTGTCTTGGTTCTAACAACTATACACTTCAGGTTGGTATCTTTAAAAATAAGCAAAGTGCTGAAACGATGCTTACCACTATTCAGAAGACCAATTTGCCGGGCAGAATTGTTAAAGATAATTAATATAAATTAATCTTTACATCACGAAATATTTTGATTTTTTTTTTAAGTTTTATGGTACATTATAAATATACGAAATCCGTTAGGGGAATTAAGACTATCACAGGGTAATATAGGAGATAATAATGCCTGATTATTTGACTAAGGAAGAGATTAAACAATGGAGAAGTTCATTAGAGAAAATAACTTTGGAAGAATATGCAGCAAGATTGGGTAAGGTTGTAGAAGAAAGCAAACCTACAAATGATGTAGTTGATATAGTAATGTCAAGAGGGACATCATCAACAACAGGCTCTAATCTTAATGATGGTTTTTCACGGATAGCAGAAAGAGCATTTGTTCGTGAACGTCAGATATCTCATACACCTTTTTCCATTAATAAAAAAGATGTTGTAGAAAAATCATCTTTATCTTTGTCTGAATCACAAAGAACTGATATTAATAAAAGAATTGAAAAAGTTTTACCTAAAAAAACTAATGCTCAGAAATCAATAATTGAAGCAGTAGAAGAAAATATAAACAAAGAACCGCAAATTGTATTAAAGAAATCTCTTACAGACAGAGAGCAAATGGTTTTTGACTATCTTCTTAACAATATTGGTAAAACCGTTTATGCTAAAGATTTGGCAAAGTTGTTAAATTTACCGCGAGATTATGTTTACAAATATATTAAAAATCTGCGTGCAAAAATCGAAGGCGACAAATTGAGAAATGTGCCTTCAGGCGGTTTTGTTTTAACTGATTAATATGGAAATTGTAAATCTTCTTAAATTTATTAATAATGCTCACGATATTTATGCCTTAGATTTTGCAAGGTGTAACAGGAGTATGGTCAATTTTCTTGATTTAATGGTTGTGGATGAACAATTTACACGCTCAATTGATTTGGGACTCATTTTTGTTTCGCAAAAAGAATATGATAAATATATCATAATTGACGGTTTAAACAGAATTGTTTCATTGTCACTACTTCTTCATGCAATTTGTGAATGTTATAAAAAAACATCTTCCAGAAATGACAAGGCTATCCAAACGATTCGAACAAAATACTTGTTTTCAGGTGGTTCTAAATTAAAACTTCATCTTCACGGTGAAGATGCGGATTTGTATTCAAAAATTATTAACGGTGAAAGACTTTCAGGTCACGAAAAATCAAAACCTATGTTTGTTCTGTTACATAATTTCTGGACTCAGATTAAAGATGAAAAATTGCAGGCGTCAAATATATTCAAAATGCTTCAGAAAATTAACATTGTGCTGGTTGAAGCTGATGATGTTTCGCACCGAGATTTGTATTACAGAATTAACAAAACGAACCGAAAAATTAGCCAGATTACTCTTATTGACAGTTTTACATCAGAAAAAGGCGTAGCACCTGTTTGGGACGAAATTAAGAATATTTTTTCTCAGGAGAAAAGCGATATATTTTTGTTTTTAAAAGACTTTTTTATTACAAAATTTAACTATAAGACTTTTTCTCAGGAAAGATTATACGAAAGCTTTGTAAATTATTATGAAACGATGTCACAATATCAGAAGAAAGATGTTTTGATGTCAAATCTTAAACGTTCTGCCATGTTGTATTTTAATATTCTGAATGTTAATTTTAAGAATGAAGATATTCGTCATGCGTTTATAAATATAAAAAGACATGGCGGAGTTGACACATACGCTTATATTCTGAGCGTTTATGAGGACTTTTATACAGGAAATATTACTGAAAACATTTTCCTTGAGATACTTAATACTATTGATGAGTATCTTAGAAATCGTGAATCAAGCGGTAAAAATATTGATTTCAATGAGCTTGTACAGTATTTAAATGCTTTAATAAGTTATAAATAATATCCCCATGACATTAATATAATTTATTTATAATAAATTTTTAAATTCGAAAATATATTAATGATTTTTTTATTTTGCGTTATATACTATAATTATTGGATTATATCAAATGGAGATAATTTTAATGAATACATGTAACATCAGCAGTGTATTAATGCATAATGAGGAACTTTTTAATGAGCTATATAATGCAGGAGTACTTTTAAATGCAACAAAATGCTGTTGTCAGGACAGAGAGTTCAGAGGTGAGTATTACGGTATTCCGCAGAGTTTTATTGTTAATATCAGTAATGAGCGCAATGAATATCTCTCTCTATTAACAATGCTATCCGATAAAATTAGCCAGATTTATAAACTTAGCCATAGTATAGAAAATGAATTGACTTTACATCATGATACCGACTATAGCGGCAGAAAGATAACAACTGAGTGTCCCGATTATTAATGCTCTAAGGCTGAGTCTTGCTATGTTCTTCCTTTGGTTCGGAGCGATTTCTCCGATTGCACCGATTTGAATTGCAATTGAGCCGAAGTTAGCAAAGCTGCATAAAGAGAAGCTTGCCAGCATAAAACTCTTGCTTGTAATCGATGATGATATATTAATAAGGTTTGTATATGCAACCATTTCATTAAGTACAATTTTTTGTCCCATAAGTGAACCTACTATTGATGCATCTTTAAATGGTACACCTATAACTAAAGCAAACCACATAAATATTTTTCCGAGAATATAACTTAATGAGAGTTCGTTCAGGAAGGCGAAATGTGAACAACCTGGAATATAGTTAAATATGAATGTTCCAAATATTCCTAATGCCCAGTCCACAAGTGCCACTAATGCAACCAGTGCAAGAAGCATTGCAATGATGTTAATGGCAACTTTCATACCATCGCTTGCGCCGTTTGAAATTGCTTCAAAAACATTGATATAAGTTTTTCTTTTTGAAATCTTTATGTTATCTCTTGTTTCAGGTTCACCGGTTTCAGGATATACTATTTTCGCAAGTATTAATGCCCCGGGTACAGCCATAACTGATGAGGCTAATACATATTGTGCAGGAATCCCCATTCCTATATATATTGGTATTGTCGCTCCGGATACACATGCCAGACTGCCTGATAATGATGCTAATAGCTCTGAACGTGTAAGTTTTTCCATGTATGGTTTTATCATTATTTGTGCCATAACGTTACCGACAAAAGCACTTGCTACGTTTGACAATGCTTCTGCACCTGATACTTTCATTATTGCATTCATTGCTTTACCCAGGATTGCAACAACTCTTTGCATGATGCCGTAATAGTATAAAATATTAACAAGAACCATCATCAAAATCATTGAACAGATAAGCTGCAGGGCAAAAATATTTCCGCTGTGTTCAAATAACTCTGCAATTCTTGTGTTATGAAGCAACGGTCCGAATACAAAGGTTCCGCCTTCTACGGCAAAATCCAAAATTTTTTGTATAAAATGACCTATGCCGAGAAAAATTTTTTGACCCAAAGGAATTTTGAAAATAAATAAGGCAAGCAGCCATTGTAGCGCAAACCCTATTCCTATTGTTTTATAGTTAATAGCTTTTCTGTTGTTTGACATCAAAAACACTATTAAAAATATAATAAAAATACCTATAAGCCCTACAAATCTTTCCATACTGACTCCTTATTAATGTAATTATTATACCAAAAATAGAATATATATGTTTATTTTTTTATCAGATTACTATAATTTGTTTCGTAAATTACTCCGTATTGCTCTGTATTTTTTGTTAAAAATTCGTGTATATTATTACTTAAGCTATTTGCTTCTTTAAGCATTGATTTTTCTGCATTTTCTGCTGATAGAAAGAAGTTGCGGAATGAATTATATATATATTTTAACTTAGATAAAAAGCTATTATGGTTAGGTACGGTCATATAATATTCATTTTCAAGCTCGTTAAATTCTTGATAGTTCATTGATAATTGAGATTTACTTTTTCTAAGCATTGAATATTCACCTTTGGAGTTATAAACAATACTTTTCCATTCATTTGGTTTTAGCATGAAATTCCTGTAATCACTCAGGCTGACAGGGTAGGTTATGCCATTTTTCTTTATTTTCCCTTTAATTTTTGAACAAAATAACAGATCTCTTAAATAGCATGGATGGTGACCTTCTCTTACTTTAATGGCATCAGGATGCCCGTGTACTGATATTATATTTTTCCCTTTGGCATTTTTATAAGGTATTATTACTCTGCTTGTGTTTCCGTTTATTTCTGCGCAAACAACGTTTTTATCGATTAATATTCCGCGTTCAAAAGGTTTATCACAATTTAGAGCTTTTATTACCCTATTTTTAGCATAATTAAGTGCTGCATCTTGTGATGCAAAACTGATTTGACCGTCAGTATGTACGTAGCCAACAGTATATTGATTAAATTTTAACTTTGGAACTGCTTTTATAAGACGTGTCCCGTAATCAAGTCCTGCTTTTATATTCATAATTTATCCATAATCTTACATTAATATAAAGTATTTTCTTATAATATAATTGCCTTTTCTATTAACTTTTTTTTAAAGTATAATAGAATAAGTGAGAAAAGGGATTGGAATGAATGACTTATATAAATTGCTGGAGAATGCTGATAATTATTTAAAAGAGGATAATGAGCCGCCTGAAGATTTGATTCTTGAATTAAAGAATATGGTTCAAGACGGCGGTTATATCGGTATGGCACAGATTAATCCAATAGCCGGTGATATTGAGTATAATGCCAAGAAAATAGCAAAGTATATTAAATTTGCAAATAAAATTAATCTTGAATCTCTGGTGTTCCCAGAACTGGCTTTAATGGGATATCCGATAGAAGATACGATTGACAGACACCCAGTAATAGTGTCTGAAAATGTTAAATGGCTGAAGGGGTTAGCGCGTATCTCAGAGAATACAATTATTATTGTCGGATTTGTAGAACCTCGTAATTGCTTTGAAGGTAAAAAATATTATAATTCTGTTGCTGTATTACAGAATGGAAAAATCCAAGGAATTGTCAGAAAGTCACTTTTGCCTACTTATTCTGAGTTCAATGATTACAGATACATTGAACCATCCAACGTTTCAGGCTGCCAAGCTCCGTCATTGCTTGGAACCGGTAAGAGCTCAGAACAGTCATCTAAGTTATACAATGGTTACGGAATATCAATTTGTGAAGATTGTTGGAATGATGATGAATTTTTTGAAAGAAAATTGTATGATATAAACCCGATAAAAGATATGGCCGCAGAAAATCCAAAGTTATTTATTAATTGTTCTGCATCTCCTACGAGAGCAAAAAAAGAACAATTAAAGCATAATATGATTTCGTTTATTGCTTCTAAATATAAAATACCTTTTGTATATGTTAATCAGGTTGGCGCAATTGATAATATTTCATTTGACGGAACAAGCAGGATGTATGATTCCAATGGAAAACTTATTGCAAGAGCAAAATCTTTTGATGAACAGCTTATGATTGTTAATCCGTATAAAAATATCGGCAAAATATATCCTTTAACAAAAGGTTTGGAAAAATCTTTAACTGAGCAAAAGGTGTTTACGCTTGAGTATGAATCTGATTTGGAGAGGACATATAAAACAATAATCCAGGGTGTAAGAGATTATTTTAAAAAATGCGGTTTTAAACGTGCGGTATTAGGTTTGTCAGGAGGTCTGGATTCAAGCGTTTGTGCGGTTTTGATGGCTGATGCGATTGGTAAAGAAAATGTATTTGGAGTCTCGATGCCTTCTCATATTACAAGCAGTGAAAGTAAGTCAGATGCTGAAGAGCTGGCAAACAACCTTGGTATTAATTTTGATGAGGCTTCTATCAAAGATATGATTAATACAACAACACAATGCTTAAATGGTTTATTTGATAAAGTTGAAACAAAATGGGGAAAATATTACGATTGTAAAACAAGTAGTTTTACTAATACTCCTAATAATATTTACCCCTCATTTACACCCGATAATATTCAGGCACGCTCAAGAGCTATGTTTTTGTGGGGAATAAGTAATGAGTTTGCTTCTTGTATTCCGATAGCAACTTCTGATAAATCAGAGCTTTATATGGGTTATGCTACAATTAACGGTGATATGTCGGGAGGATTTGCTCCCATTGCAGATGTTCCGAAAACAAAACTTTTCGCTTTTGCGCGCTGGTTAAATGAAAACAGAGAAGTTAAAAATGCTATACCTGAAGCAATTATTCTTAAAAAACCGGGAGCTGAGCTTGCAATTAATCCAAAAACAGGTAAGCCGCTAATTGCTGAAGATGCACTTATGCCGTACGAATTTTTAGATGAAATTATTTGGCGTATAGAAAATAAAAACGAATCATATAATGATTTTCTGAATACAGAATTTGTTTACGAAAAACACGAAAATATATCCAAAGAACAAAAGGTTGAATGGCTCAACAAGTTTTACCGCAGAATGTCAACTGCTCTGTATAAATGGTCTATTCTTCCGCCGTCGGTTATTGTTGAGGCTCGTTCAATTAATAAATATGATTATCATCAGCCTATTACATCTTCTCATATAAATTATAAAGGGGTAGGCGAAGAATATATTAATGCAGCCCTAGATTAGAGTTAAGATGTTTTATTTGTCTTATCATATCTTCGGTTTTTGCAGTTAAATTTTCCTTCTGGTATATTGCCATTGCTTTTTTATAATTTGTTTCGGCATCTTGTTTGTAAGCTGGGTTATCATAGCCGGACATAAGCTGAAGTGTCTGTGCAAGCAAAACATACCCTTCAGGGCGTTCGGGGTTAATGCTTATTGCTTTTTCAAATGCTTCTTTCGAATCTATAATATGTCCTTGCATATTAGCTCTGTACCCTTCAAGTATTCTCATTTGGTATTCAAAGCAGTTTTGTTTGTCAAATATTTTCAGTTCAAGCAGATAACAGGTTTCAAGCAAATCCCTGCTTTCGTACATATCTGTGAATTTGAAGTGTGATACAAAGTACTTTGCAAATACTGTGTCGAGTTTGTTTAATAACTCATTTTCTTTTTCTTTATTACCTGCAAGCCTGTATATATTTGATTCTTTAAAAATTTTAATCGGATTATCAGGGTCCATTAACTCTATAATATTCAGCAATTTTAGTGCCCGTGCAAGCTCATCGGCTGCAATGTTTTTTGCAGTTTCATTAAATATAAATTGAATCGCTTTGTACTTATTTTGTTCAAATAAATCTAAAGTCAGGCTTTTTGCCAAATCCGGCTGGTCCGCAAAAATGTATGATAAAATTTTGTATTTTTTACATTCTAAATTGTCAGGTATCTCGTTTAATACTTTATTTGCATCTGAAATTGCTTCATAGAAATTTGAAATCTCATAATTTAGCTTCATTCTTTCATAGTATGCGCGCTGTTTGTTTTCGCAGTTATCAATAATATAAGTAAAATCAGCATAAGCGTCTTCTGTCATAAGCAGCTTGTTACACAATAATGCTCTCTTCATTATTGTCTCAGAAGGCTTATATTCTTTTTCGACAAGTATATTGAGTTTCTCTAGTGCCTGATCATAGTTTCTGTCTGCGATACACTTATCGACATAATTGAATGCCAAATAGTTTTTAATATCCTCTATCATACTATTGTTTTTACCATGAAATTTTATAAAAAACGACTAACCTGTTGTCTATAAAACTTTTAATGCCTGTTTAATTTCTCTGACTGCAGATGAAATATTTTTGTTTGAGCTGATTTTATTTTTGATTTGTTCATAAGCATACAGTGTTGTCGTATGTTTTCTGTTAAAATAATTACCTATTATTTCAAAGCTTTGGTTAGTCAGCTCTCTGCATACATATATTGCAATTTGTCTTGCTGTTGATATTTTTTGACTTCTTGTTGTTCCTGTTATATCTTCTGTACTGGTTTCAAAATATTTTGCAGTTACTTCAGTAATGTTTTCAAAAGTAATCTGTTTTTTATTTTCATTACACTTAAGTACAGTCTGAGCTGTCTCAAGTGTCATTGGTTTATTATAGAACTCAGCGTAAGCACAAACTTTTGTAAACGCTCCTTCAAGCTCTCTTACATTTTTCGAAAAGTTTTTTGCAACATATTCCAACGCGTCATTATCAGCCTTTATATCGTTATCTGCTGCAATTTTTTTTATAATTTCCAGTCTTGTTTCAAATGACGGCGGAGTCAGTTCGACCATTAATCCTCTTTTAAAGCGTGACGCAAGAGCTTCAGTAATCTTTGGAATCTCTTCTGGAAGTCTGTCTGAAGTAATTACGATTTGTTTGCCTTTTTCGTATAGAGTATCAAATGTCTGCTGCAGACGGTTCATTGTTTTTTCTTTTGACTCGATTAACTGTATGTCGTCTATTAATATAATATCTACGCTTGTGTATTTTTTATTAAATTTCGACATGTTTTCAACAGAATTATTATTTCTTGTATTTGTAATAAAGTCGCTTATGTAATCATCAGTTTTTGTGTATTTAACGGTTTTCTTCGGGTTATTAAAAATCGTATAATGTCCGATAGCTTGCATTAAGTGAGTTTTCCCAAGTCCGGCATTTCCGTATATAAAAAGTGGGTTAAACTTTTCTGCAGGTTGTTTTGCAACTGCTAATGCAGCATCGTGTGCGAATTTATTATTATCTCCGACCACAAAGTTTTCAAACTTGTATTTAAGGTTCAGGTTAGCAGATGACTGCATGTTGCTTAAATTTTCCATAGCCTGTTCTTTTAATTGTGCATCAAGCTCTTTTTTGTGGATTTTTTCTACTTCTTTTTTTAATTTTTTTGCGGCATTTTCATCATATAGAATATGTATTCTAGCATCATTATTTTTAGATATTTTTTGCAGAATAGAATCCATTTGGCTGCTGTGGTTTCTTCTCAGCCAGTCTTTTGCCATAGCCTGACCTGTTACAACAGTTAATACACCTTTGTCGTAACCAGATACTTCAAGCGAATACAACCAAGGATGTACACTTTCAGGCAGACACCCTATGTATTCTTCTTTTACTTTCTCCCAGAAACGGTTTAATTCTATATTATTCATATATTTCGATTTGTGTCAGTTACCGTAATTAATTTAAAATCCCTGTTTTGAATAAATCAGGGCTTTAATTTTATCACTTATTGTTATATAAAAAGGCGACACCCAGATTCGAACTGGGGATAAAAGCTTTGCAGGCTTCTGCCTTACCACTTGGCCATGTCGCCCCATAGATAAAATGATAGAATAAAAATATCCGATTTGCAAGGGGTAAATGTATAAGGGGTAAATGTATTTTGCATTTTTGTATAACATAGACATATAGATTAATTTTATTAAAAATATGGTACAATGTTCTATATGGAAGGCGTAAATCAAAAATTTTTAGATGATTTAAAGGATAATATTCACAAAAAAATCTCAAATGTTGATTTGTATCAGTATAAAGGAAGCGTTTCTAAGTTGCTTGGACTTACTGTTGAGGTTAAGCTTCCGGGATTAAAAATTGGAGATTTGTGTTACATTGAAGCCGCAAACGGTGAGCGAAAGCCTGCTGAAGTCGTTGCTTTTAAAGGTGATGTCGCACAGCTTCTTTTGTTATATGACGGTACCGGGATTGGTCAGGGCAGTCTTGTTACAACAACAGGTTCTCCGATTATGATTCCTGTCGGTGATTTCCTGCTTGGCAGAATAATTAATCCAATGGGTGAACCTATTGATGATAAGCCGCTTGATTTATCTCATGCCGTTTGGCGTCCTACAGAAGGTATGGCTCCAAAACCCTTAGAACGTCCGATTATTACAGAGATGTTTTCTACAGGAATTAGGGCAATAGATTCATGCATGACATTCGGCTGTGGTCAACGTATGGGACTTTTTGCAGGTTCAGGTGTCGGTAAAAGTACTTTGCTCGGTATGATTGCGAGAAATTCTGATGCTGAAGTTAACGTTGTTGCACTGATAGGTGAACGTGGAAGAGAAGTAAAAGAGTTTGTAGAAGATGCGCTTGGACCGGAAGGTATGAAAAGGTCTGTTATAGTATGTTCAACAGGTGACCAACCTCCGCTAATTCGTCAAAAATGTCTTTTAACCGCTACCGCTGTTTGTGAATATTTCCGCGACCAGGGTAAAAAAGTTTTCTTAATGACAGATACCGTTACGCGTTGTGCGATGGCAGGTCGTGAAGTCGGACTTTCAATCGGTGAACCGCCTACTATGAAAGGATATCCACCGTCTATATTCTCTTGGCTTCAAAAGGCTCTAGAACGTGCTGGTAACAGTGAAAAGGGCTCTATCACAGCTTTCTATACTGTTTTAATGGAAGGTGATGACATTACTGACCCTATTGTAGATACGGTACGTGGTATTACTGACGGTCACATATTCTTATCCAGAAAAGTCGCTGAATCAAATCACTATCCTGCTATTGATGTCCTTGGAAGTATTTCACGTCTTATGTCATCTATTGCATCACCTGAGCATAAAGAAGCTGCGGCAAAAATGCGTGCTCTTCTTTCAATATATCGTGAAAACAAAGACCTTATTGATGTCGGTATGTATGTTGCTGGTTCAAATCCAAAACTTGATATCGCAATCGAGATGATGCCAAAAATTAATGCATTCTTACAACAGAGAACTACCGACAGCGTAAATATGCAAAATACAATAGATACGCTTGTAAATATGATGTCAGGTGTTGATATTTAATTGTTTTAACCTTTTATTTTGAGATTAATGAAAGTCTTTCACCTGTTGTTTTAACATCTGTTTTTTTGTACGGATTTGATACAATGTTAAATTGTTTGTTGTATATTCTGTTTTGATTTTGACGTCCTCTGAAGTTGGTAAGCATCATAACTCCGTGTTTTGCAGTTAAACCATCCATAATGATTTTTTTACCGTCAGCTCTTACTATTCCGATTTTATCTTTGATTTTCTTAACAACGTACTCAGTTTTATCATTATTGCAGATGTTGTAGAATACTGTGCCTATAGGTATTGTTACGCCGGCACCCATAAGTATTGCATCAAGCGTTGTTCTTTCCTGCATCGGAACATAAGGATTATATTTACGGTTTTTATTCAGAGTTCTGTTCATTTCATCAGAGTTGTATGATTCAATTCTCTGGATGTTATTATCTCTGATAAATTGTTCTTTTTCTTCATCCGTATGTTTTCCGTATTTGTTAAAGTAATTTACTCTGTTGTTATGCTCAATACCTGCTGCATTAAATAATGATATTGCTATTTTGCCGTCATCACCCTGCATCATATATGCAAGTTTTGCTTTGTCTTGAGTCAGTTCCTGTTCTTCTTTGCAAAGTTCATCTAATAATTTCGGGTTAGTATCCTTTATGCACTCTTTGATTTTCGATATTTCTCCGAGTCTGGTAAGCAGTTCATCTCTGCTTCTGCCGTTAACCATAACATCCATTGAATATGATGTTCCGTTTTGCAGAGGTTTAATGTCTGCCTTTCCTCTTATTGCATCGAGCGTGTATTTGCTGTTTCTCTGCATAATTTTGCCCATAAGAGTATCTCTGTCAATCTCTGATAGTCTTGATGGCATTCTGTTTTTAACTGTCGGGTTTTTAGCCTTGTCTTCATATCCGGCATCTCCGTATTCATCACCTGAGTATATAGTAGGAATACCGCATAACGCACCCAGGAACGAGAACATCATTGCCTGTTTTTTTACAGCCGGTTCTGTGATTGAGTTGTAAACAGTTGCAATTATTTCGTCCTTATTTTCAATTTTTCGTCCGGATTTAAACTCTGCTTGTGAGATTATTTGTTCCAGTGCAATTCTGAAATCAAGAGCTGCATAGCTGTTTTTCTTTCTTGCTGTTGCAAACTCTTCATACATTTTGTAGCCGTCCATATTTTGACTGATTTTTTCTCTGTCATATTTGGTTACAAAATCTTTTAATGCTTTGTCAAGTCCGCTTATATTTGTATCTTTTGCAGCCTGTTTGAGCATACGTGCTATCTGAACTGTGTATAAGCTGTATTTTTCTGCATTTAAGTCTGTTCCCGTAATTTCTTTCAGATAATTTTTATTGTTTGCGCCATCGTCTCCTGCGCTGTCAAAATCTCCTTTTACAAGGTAATTATTCAGGTTTAGTTCTTTTGCTTTAGCAATGATTGTTTTAATCTCAGCATCTGATAAATTTACACCATAATTGTTGGCAAGTTTTGCTACTTCATTTGCTGCATTTTCAATGCTTGACAGTTCGGTAATATTAATTCTTGTCATTTTTTCTGTGGTTTTATCTATCAGGTAGTTACCGTTTGCAAGATCTATTGCAGCTTCGTTAAGCAGTGCCAAATCTTCCTTGCTGATTATATCTGCTAAATCTTCATTAATTGAATCCAGAAGAACTTTTGATTGCGCAACAGCTCTTGCACTAACAGTTCTGAAGTAATTGGTATTATCTACATTTAATCTGAGTTCAAGTGGTACATCATTTAGATTTTTTGCTCCTGAAAGTACCTGAATAACTTTTTCTCTTTGGTTATGTTGTCTTAATCGATCATTATCGTTTCCGTCATCTTGTAATGTTGCATGGAACAATTCCATATCAATTGCAAGACCGTGTATTGTTCTTGTTTTGTCGTGGTTACCGATGAATGTATATAAATTCCTTAAATAGTCTGCACTTCTGCTGTTGATTAACAAATCGTATTTCTTTTTGAAATCGTCATGAGTTTCGCAGGCATTTTCCCCGCTTTCAAAATCTCTTGAGAACGATGTAAGAAGTTCAGTAAAGAAGTATGAGTATGCAGCTTCGGAAGTTATACCTGTTTCGTTATAAAATTTGGTCATTGCATCAGGTTCGCCGTTATATTTTGCATTATTTATATCTGTCCAGCCATTGTATGGACAAGCATACATCATTGAACCATATGTGTCCGCACTAATATCGTTGACGTTTGTCATCTCTGCAACTATGTATGAATGAGGGTTTACAGATTTGACTCCCTGAACATATTTACTCCAGAAAGATATTAAGTTTGTCCACATATCATTAAAATCTGCATCTCTGTTTCTTACAGAATCAAAGTCCATAACATCTTTTGCAGCATCAAGTCTGTAATCTAATCCCAGACCAGAACGTTCAACGATTCCTTCTGCAATTCTAAATGTATCTGTGTCTGTACCTCTAATCGCAATTTTTATCGCATCTGCTACTGCGTCGATGTCCTGTTCGTTCAGTTGTTTCAATCCCTTAAGAATTTTCTTCTGCAGCATCTCAGCTTCTTCTGATGGATTGTTAGCGTTAATTCCCAGTGATTTTAATGTTGTAGCTTTTTTAATGTTTTTATAGTCATAAGTTAATGTGCCGTCTGGAAGTGTTTTATATTTGAAACTGTCACCCGATATTGATTTTAAAAATGCATATTTTGCGATATTACGTCCGAACAAATCAATTATATATTCGCCGTATTCAGTATAATTTCCGTTTGCATCAAGAAGTGGCACATTCCAGTTTTCATTTACTTTTTTTATTACATCTTCAGCAAAGTTCTTAACTTCATTTTCAAACATATTGTTAACTCTGTTATACACTTTTGCATATGTACTAATCAGGTGCGGATTGTCCTGCTTCATTAAGTCAAATCTTGAAACTCCGATGGTTTCATCGGTTGTTGCACGGTTTGAAAAATATGATGTTGATAATACACCTACGGTGTTATCGCCGAATTCAAGTGTATCAAGCGGCAATTTCATCAGAGCTTGAACTGTTATATCATCTTTGTCGAGTAATTTTTTAGGAGCTAAATTGTACTCACCATTTATAATATTGTCTATAACATTTTGTTTAATCTCTGCTTCTTTTGGCAATTTACCTTCTTCTATTAATCTCTTGATTCCTTCAGCAGATTTTGTCTTGCCTAAAGTTTGTACTGTATAAATTGTGTGCGCAGTCTTTGTTCTGTCAGCCCAGTATTTCCCGACCTGAACTGCCATGTCCTGAACTTCTTTTGAACCTCTTACGCGCATATCCTGTTCGTATTGTCTTTCAGTTTTATCAACAATAGACTGTAACTCTTTTTCATCATATGCAGAAATCCCATAGTTCATTTTTATCATATCTGCATTATCATCCCAGGCTACATATCCGTCGCTCATACGATTAATATGAAAATTGGACATGTTTGATGCAATTATTGTTCCTTCAGGACTATTAAGCTCAATATTTCTGCCTTCATTTTTTATTAAATCGTTAATTGTATTAATGTTTTTTTGATATTCATTTGGGTTTATTTCAAATACATAGCAGATTGTAGTATCATCATATGTTGTGATATCCAGTTTTTTGCCTGCATTAAGTTCACGATACATGTCAATCGGCTCGTCAAGTTTGTTTAATTGTTCATCGCTTACTTGTGAAGCATCATAAATTTGTAATAATGTTTCCTGTTTTGGATTGTAATTATTATTCTTTACGGCTTTATAAGTTCCGTTGCCCTGAAGTTCATAATTGTATGGCGCATTAATGATTCTGTGACGTAAATTTTTTGCTTCATTAGGAACAACCCCAAAACCGATGCCGGCATCTTTTAAGCCGCTCATTCTGAACCATTTTGATGTTTGTGCTTTGTCACCCCATCTAAGCGCATATTTAACATGGATACCTTCAATGCCTTCAGATGTAAGAGTTGCGTCAAATACATGGTTTATTCCGTTTTTAAATTCGGCTTTCATTAGTGAATCATAATTTTCACTAGTACCCATGTTATCCTGAATTTGCATGTTGTTTTTGTTGTAATATCCGTGTGAAGTTCTGTTATCACCGTTCGCAAACGGTGTTGTAAAAAATTTCTTAATTCCGGCTTCTTTTAACTGAGGGATCTTTGCTTCAAGGCTTGCAATACTTCCGCCGTACATATTGGAAACGGTTTTAACCATTCCTTCCATTTTCTTTTGATATTCTTTGTCATAGACAAGCTCTCCGCTGCCATCTTCTTCAAAACTTTTATATCTCCAACCGGGTGCAAGAGTGTCTGGCATCGCCAAATATCCCGGTCCTTGAACCATAGGTGTAGTGCCATTTTGTGTTACTAATGTGTACTGCCAACGGCTATATTCAGGCCCGCCAAGGTCTGATACACTATGCCATACATCAAGATTATCTATTTCTTTACCGTTTTTAACTATTTTTAGCGGATTCCCGTTACTGTCTGTCAATTTGATGTTTTCAGTTTTACCGTCTGCGAGCTCATTGTGTAGTCTAAATACGTATTCTTCTCCCTCTTTTCTTATTTTTACCCCGCTGTCTGCTCCACTCCAGATTACATTACCCTCTTTGTCTTTTCTGAAAACTCTGTACGCAAATGTTTCATCTTTATCTAAATTAGTTTCTTTCTGTAAATTAACTTCTTTTCCATTTGGATCAAGTGTTATTTTAGCTATTGGTTTTTCATCGAGTTTATAATTTAATTTGTCTGTTTTTGTGACTTTATAAATCTGAACTTCACAGGTTTCATTATTATCTTTGTAGTCATACGGATAATTAAATTTCATAATAGTTTCGCCTACATCATTTTTGATGTGGCTGAAGCCTTTAAACCCTACACCTGACGGCAGACTGCTAATTCTGTTTATAAACACTACACGTACTCCTTATGGTGATATAAAAACCTGTGAATAAAATAATTGCTATATTTTGAGCATGTATTTCGGAAATTTTTACAAAATTTAATATTATGTATAATACACAACATAACCCCGTCTTATATAATAAAAACTCCCCTTTTGGGAGTTTTATAAACTGGGACGGAAGGATTCGAACCTCCGAGATGGCTGGACCAAAACCAGCTGCCTTACCACTTGGCGACGTCCCATTACTTTCAACTATTATAATAAAATATCAAGATTAATTGTCAAGGCATTTCCAAACATAAAGGCGGTTATATAAACCGCCTTTGCAAGATTTATAATTAAGGAAAGGAGATTGCTATGCTCTGTTACCAATTATTCCGTTTTGCCAAAGCAGATCTGTTATGGCTCCGACTCCTGCTCCAATCCAGGCCCATTTGCCAAGTCCCTTACATTTTTTACCAATTACAGGTAATGTCTTGCAAATTCCCAGTAATGTTGCACCGCCTATTGCACCGGCTCCTGTTACTAACCCAAATTCTTTAACTCTGCCTGCGCCTCTGCCTATCTTTTCTGCGTGAGCTTTGCTGCCCTGGTCATCTATCGGTGTTCCGTAAATTTGATTTAAACATTCTTCAGCTGTTAACTGATGGTGACCGCTATTGCCCATAAATGTTGTGTTGATGCCGTGTTCAAACGGAGTTTCACCATAAGTTTTGATATCAGTTCTCAAATCAGGTTTCATTCCGTTGCCATTCAAACCTCCGCCAATCTCTGAATACATTGTTGAGATATAATAGTCAATATTTTCTTTGTCGTTCTGACCGCCTATTGAGTTTTTAAAATGGTCGCTGTATTTGTTTAATATCATTTGTTTTAGTTCAAAATATTTTGTTGCTACAGCATCCATATTCGAACTGCGTATAGCGTCATATATTTCTCTTACTGCATTTTTTACATAACCGTCTTCCATAATCATATCAAAGAAAGCTTTGTTATGTGCTGTATTATTACTTACCTGAGCCTGTTGTAAAGCACTGTGCATATCTACCTGGTTTTGTAGCTGTAATTTCTGGATTTCATTTTGGGCACTGTACATATTTTTCATCATGTCTGTATAATTTGACATGAATGTCGGATTGTACATTCCTCCCATCATGTTCATTCCGGTCATCATCATCGGATTTGTCATTCCGTAGCTTCCGTAACCGCCCATCATAGCCATCATTGAAGGGTCATAATATGAACCGTATAATCCGGTGCTTCCAAAGCCTCCGTATCTTCCTATTGCTGATAAACCTTCAGTCATAATGACCTCCTACTATGATTTTAAAATTAACCTAATTTAACCTTACACATATATAAAGTATTTGGTTATTCTGAAATTGACTTTTTTTGATGTTGTTTGTTACATAACTTTACAATTTATTATCAGATTCTTTTGTAGTATGATTTAGTTATGTCTATGAATGGGGTTATGTAATGAGAATAGAGGCACACAATTTAGTTAAAATCTATGGTGACAGAAGCGTTGTAAATGATGTTTCGTTTTATATGGATAAAGGTGAAGTAGTTTGTTTATTGGGACCAAACGGTGCAGGTAAAACAACGACTTTCTATATGATTGTCGGGCTTGTTAAGCCTAACAGCGGACAGGTGCTTATTGACGGTCAAGATATTACAAGCTGGCCTATGAACATGCGTGCAAAAGCAGGTATAGGATACTTGCCGCAGGAAAATTCAATTTTCAGAAAGCTTACTGTTGAGGAAAATTTACAGTTAGTTCTGGAAATGAATGAAAAGCTTACTATAAACGAAAAAAAGGCAAAGCTAGAAGAACTTCTCAATGAATTTGGTGTTGAAAAGTTAAGAAAATATCCTGCAGTTGCACTATCAGGCGGTGAAAGACGTCGTGTCGAAATTGCAAGAGCTCTTGCCGCAAGTCCTGATTTTATGCTTCTTGACGAGCCATTTGCCGGAATTGACCCGATTGCAATCGGTGATATTAAAGAAAATATCAAGAAAATCTCTGCAGAAAAGGGGCTTGGTGTTTTGATTACTGACCATAACCCTAAGGCTACTTTATCAATTACTGACAGGGCTTATGTTATATTTGACGGTAAAATTAAAATCCAGGGTAAGAGCGAAGATGTTGCTGTTGACCCTGTGGCTAAAGAGTTCTATCTTGGAAAGGATTTCCAATTATAAATGAAGAAATTTTTTACCGTATATGATAAATATATTTTCACTCAGGTTTTAACAACTACTTTTGTTGCAATTTTGTTGTTTACGATTGTATGGATTGCACCCGAGATGCTTTTGAATACTATACAAAAGGTTCTTGAAGGTGTGTTTACTGTTAAGACCGGTATTATGGTGCTTATTTATGAACTTCCGAAAATTTTAGGTAAAGCTTTTCCGGTAGGTCTTTTGTTGGGTTCTTTGTTTACATTTGATAAATTAAGCAAAGATTCTGAACTTACTATTTTTAGAGCAGTAGGTATGTCTTTTTCCAGAATCTTAAGACCACTGCTCGTTTTAAGTTTGATTGTAACTTATCTTTGTTTTCTTACTTATGATAAATGGATTCCATATTCATGTAAAAAATTGACCGAAATAAAAGGCGGTCAACCAATTACACAATATATATATACCCAAAAGGATGTAAATAATCATCCAAATATTGCCGTAATTGTCTCTTTGTTTGATTCTAACAAAATGTCTGATGTTATAGTTATGAATTTTTCAAAGGAAGTCTTCACTGATTTGCATGCTGTTTCAAATATCTTAGTTGGACAGACAGGAAAATATGTAATTGATAAAAACGGAGAAAAAAAATGGGTATTATATAATGTAATTTCATATGATATAGACTCAGACGGAATTTTTCACCGCGTTGATAAAAAAGACACTGAAACTATTCTTAAAGGTAATGATGCAGAAGATGCATATACAATCATGGTTAACTCTACTAAGCGTGATAGAGATATTAATAACAAGGATTTGAAAAAGTATATTACACTTTTAAAGCGTGAAAATCTCGATGAAGAGTACAGACTAATGCTGAACAAATATTTTCAGCGTTTTTTACACCCTTTTGTTTGTGTGTTGCTTGCAATACTCGGTTGTTTGCTTGGGTTTAGCAAACCGAGAGAACAAAGACTTATTGGCTTTACAATTGCAATAGGTTGTATATTCCTGTATTACATAACGCTTCCGTTTTTTGATTTACTTGCAGAAAAAGGTGTGTTGCATCCTTTTATAACAGCATCTTTCCCGCCGTTTGCTTTCTTATGTGCAATAATTATGTTTTACAAATCAAAGGATTTATAATATGAAAAAATTTTTTACTTATATGATTTTACCTGTTGTTATTTTGTGTACTGCGTGTGTTTATGCATCACCGATTGAGATGGAATTTAATGATGGTATTTATCATTTTGTTCTTTCAGGTGACAAAATAAAAAAACAAATTAAATTTGTTTCATCTCAAAATCTTAAAACAAATAAGCAGGTACATATTGAAGCGGGTTCTCTGTTAACTATTAATACAGGATTTTTTGATCCTAATAATCAAAAGACAATATCATATGTAGTAAATGATTCACAAACGGTTGAAGATCCTATTTTTAATGAAAATATGATGACAAACCCTGTTTTACGTCAGAATATGCAGAAAATATTAAACAGAACAGAGTTTAGAATTCTCGATTGTGACAGCAAACTTAAGTACGAAATTGCACAGCATAATGCGAATGTTGATTTCTTATGTTCTATTGTTACTTCTGCTCAGGGTGGTCCTCAGCTTTTGCCTCAGCTTCGTCTTGAAGAAGAATTTTTTATAGTTAAAGATGATGAAGGTAATATTATACGTGAATCAGCTTCTGTTTTACACAAGACTGCAAGAACTCTTATTGGTATAAAAAATCTTGATAAAGGCGGTCAGGAAGCTCATATTTTTATTGTTACTAATGAACACCCAATGGATATATATGAAGCAAGAGATTTGTGTAAATCATATGGTTTAGATACTGCTATGGCTTTTGATGGCGGAAGCTCAACTTCTATGAATTATAAAAAGCTTAGTATTATTTCTACACAATCTTCCGGCGATACCGGCAGAGCTCTTAAATCTTTTATGATTGTTAAGCCAAAGTAGAATGATTATTTCTTTATGTATTCATCTATCCAAGCGCATATTACTTTGCTTAGAATCTCATCATGTTTAATCATTATCATTCCTGTTGTAGCGGATGATGAAGCAAATTCGGCATATGTTGATTGTGCGAATTTCTTTAGGTATTTGTCGGCTTTTTTACCGAAATAATCACTTTTGCCTGTAATTGATAATATGTCAATATTGTCCAGTTCAGCCAGTTTTACCGGAATATATAATCCTTTCGTATTTACAACCGGTGAAAGCATTACAATTGTTTGCGGCTTATATTCAATTTTGTTAGCAGCCAAAACAGCTGTGCTTGCACCAATATCAGCACCTACTATTGCCCAGTTATTAAAGAAAGTTCTTTTGTTTTCTTTTTTTACATAGTTGATAACCGTTATAACATCATCCGGGTACTTAGCATATGCTTTGTTTGTAAGGCTTGACCATGAAGTTCTTACCAACTTCGCGTTATATACACTTTTACCGTGCCCTCTTAAATCAATTGTTAAAACTGCATACCCTCTTTCCAGCAGGTCATTGGGCAAGTCTCCCCACCATTCTGAGTTATAACCGATTGAGTGCAGAAGTACAACTGTCGGAAAATCAGTTATTTCTTTTGCTTTAGGGTAACTTAATGTTGCACATATTGTAAACTTATCCTGAGTTATAACTTTGTAATCTTTAGTGGCATAATTTGCTCCAAATACATTACCACTGTTTAAAAAAATAACAAAAAATGTTAATATAATAATAAATCTTTTCATATCAATATTATAACATATAAAACTTAACTTTACAATTCTTAATATTAAGTCAATTATTTTATCTGTATATACTTTATATATATAATAGAGAGAATAAAAGGATAATTATGGCAATAGTAATAGATGCAAATATGAATTTATTGGCAGAAAGATTGCATATTACATCTGAGCGTATGAAAAAAGAATACGGTCAGAGCACTATTGATGAGATTATTCAGGCTGAAGCAGCTCAGGGTAATACCCACGCTGTACAGTATGCGAATGAGATGTTTCATTCTCCCGAAAAATTAATCAGTATTTTCAGATTAACTGATGTTGAGAACAAATTTTTATTGCTTCAGAGTATGGATGAAAAAACAAGATTGGAAGTTCTTCCATTGCTCGAAAAAGAAGATTTGGTAATGGGCTTATATTTCTTTAATAAAGATAAATTACTGGAGATGCTTATGCAGGTTGACATTGAAGAATTGGTAAATGTTGTTCTTGATGCATTTCCTCCTGAGCAGGTTGTCGCAATGATTCCTGAAGAGGACTTGGCAATGTTCTTTCAGTCTAAAGATTTGGAAAAATATGTTATAACAGATGCAATAGATAATCTACCGCCTGATGTTATGCAAAAATTCCTTGAGTGTGTAACCGGACAGCCTTATGATAAAATTGAGGATCCGCAGGGCGTTATTAAATCAATAGAAGAACTTCCCGAGGATAAATTTAAAGATTTTATGTCACTTATTGATCCGGAAGTTCAGCGTCAATTAGTTTTCCAGATAACTCAAGAAGATGAAAAATATTTTCAGCTTTTTGATAATGGTATGTATGTAGATATGCTCGGCACATTAATGAAGAATGACATGGTTCCTTCTATGATTGCATTAGAACAGGAAACGCTTATAAATATGATATCGGTTCTTCCTGAGGATTTGCTTTCAACTGTGGCTGCTCAGGTTGATACTAAAGAGTTCGCAAAGTTTCTTTTAGACGGTCATAAAGATGTTTTAGAAAAAGCATTAATGATGTAAAACCTGTCTTACATAATAATTTTCATCATTAATCAGCATTTCTTTAATATTATTAAATTTGCCTGATTGTATAATGATTTGTGCGGTTTTTTCTCTGATTGTGTATTCGTTTTGTACGGCACATTTTTTAAGAAGCTCTGCAATGATTTGTTCATCCTCAGAGTCATAAAATCCGTTCAGGGCGTCTAAACACCAGTATAGCTTGAAGTTTTGTTTGTTTATAACATATTTTTTATCTCTGAATATAAATTTATTAAGTTCTGTAAGTGCCTCATTTGCAAATCTGACAATTTTTTTTGTATAAGCTTTTGCAAATTGTTCATAGTTTTTCAAAAGCAAGGCACTGTCAACAACCAGCCTGCAGATATTCCCATTTATGTCGATTGTTGCGTCTGCAAAAATCTCTGCTGAAATATATGCAAAGAGATCTCTTGTTTTTTCGTCATTAATAAGAAAATAGTTAATTTTGTGTGCTACAGTTTCCCGAATTTTCCCATCACATCCGGTAAGATTGTTTAATAGTGCTTTGGCATCTTTTTCGTCATTAATATAATCAAATTTTAACGCAGCGATTTGTTTTTGTGGGATATTTCCGCTTTTGAGCATATTTAATAATTCGTCATGCGAAAAATCCTGTTTGCATAATTTGTACGCCTCATTAAAATTTAAGTCCAAATCTTCATAATACTCAGAATTATTATATATTGTGTCATTCATATTAATCTGTATTTTACCATAATGAGTAATGAATTTCTAATAAAAAATAGGTTTAATGAATGATAAATAATTATGCATAAACATTATAATAATTTTAGGAGATGTTATGAACTTTATTAATTCAATAATAAATAAGATTTTGATATTTGAGAAAGAACCTCAAAAAATTGGGCTTTCTCAGTTTAAGCCTGAGCTGAACGAAAGTGTACCGCAAGGACCATCAATCAGAAAAAAAGATGTTAAACTCTCTGATTTGATGCGCAGAGCTGGTTAATGTTGTATTTTCTTTTCAAATAATATGTTTAGGCATAATTGTTTTGCCTTTTTATATTTGCCACTTTTCCCTCTTGCAAATTTTTTTAAATTCTATTAAGATATATGTATAAATATTAAGAACTTAAATCTCAATTTTAATATTTTAGTAATTAGGTAATTTATACGATTTAAATAAAGGTGGTAGCATGGCAGAGAATGAAGAATTAGAGACAGCTGAGTCTGAGACTAAGCAAAAGATTTTGGTTGCTGACGACGAAGCAAGTATAAGACGTATATTAGAAACCCGTTTAAAAATGGTTGGGTATGATGTCGTAACTGCTGAAGATGGCGAAGAGGCTGTTGAAGTATTTAATAAAACAAATCCTGATTTGGTCGTATTGGACGTTATGATGCCGAAGATGGATGGTTATGGTGTAACAAGAGAAATCAGAAGAACTTCAGATATTCCGATTATTATATTAACAGCATTAGGCGATGTATCTGAAAGAATTACCGGTCTTGAACTTGGTGCTGATGATTATGTAATTAAACCTTTCAGCCCTAAGGAGCTTGAAGCTCGTGTAAAAGCAGTTTTAAGAAGAACAATCAGCAAGGATGTTATCATTCCTGCTGCAGGTTCAGGTGCAACTGCTTCTGCGGGTGGTAAAAACAGTAAGAACATTATAACAACCGGTGTTATAAAAATTGATACTGCAAGAAGACAGGTATTCAGAAAGAATGAACGTATCAGATTAACAGGTATGGAATTCAGCTTGCTAGAACTTTTGGTTAATAATTCAGGTCAGGCATATTCAAGAAACGAGATATTACAACACGTTTGGTCATATCCTGCAGATCACAGAATTGATACAAGAGTTGTTGATGTTCACATTTCAAGATTACGTTCTAAATTAGAAGCTGATCCTACAAATCCTGAGTTGATTTTAACTGCAAGAGGAATAGGGTATATGTTCCAGAGAATTAATTAGGTTAATGTTGATTAGATATTAAAAAAAGAGGCATCATGTAAGACCTCTTTTTTTATGTGTAAAGTTTATTATTCCGAGCTTATGCTAAGAATCTCTACAATATTACTTGATTTTAAAGTTTGATTTGATATACTTAACTTGTTGACTATATGGCGAGTATCGTCAAGCGGTTAAGACCTCGGATTGCCCCATTAAAAAGCTGATAGCTAATGCTATCAGCTTTTTAATTTGTGAAAAGTCTGGATTTAACACGAACCCTACCAAGCGGAGCTTGGTCTGGGTTCGAGCGGATTTGCGTACGGCATTTATGCCGGATAGCGAGGGAATTGAGCAAACTTGAACCGAAGGTTCTATTGCGAAACTTTCCGAGCGTGGAGCAAATCCAAGACAATCCCATCAGGCGCCCCATTTTCAAAAAAGACCTCTTTTGAGGTCTTTTGATTATAAATTAAATTTCATCAGCAATATGGATATAAGACCTTACTATTCCAAAAATCTCCAATTTCTTCTAGTTCGTCATCCATTATTTCTTTTTGTTTTGATATTTTGTCTTTTATCTTATTAATCATTGTTTTAATTTGATTTTCATCTTCTTTTTTAAAGATATTTATATTTTTTTTAGTTTGCCAAAATTCTATTCGTTTAAGCATTGCTTCAAACTCTCGTTCTATTCCTTTTATATCGCTACAATCAGGAAAACAACCCATAGGCATAAAATATTTTCGATGTTTTGTTTATTTTTAAACAGTAATTTTATTTTATTAAATAAATTCAAAAAACTTGTTTTTTTTGTTGTGACCGTTTTTTTTACGAAAGTATCATTTTTTGAACAGAAATTTATATTATTATATTGTTGCCTTTTATTGTAATAATTGCAATTCTTCGTATTTACACCATTTGTAATATCACAACTTAAATCATATGTCATTTAAAACTACTTTCTGTGCATAAGCACACTTCTATTTCTTCTACATATTTATATAAAGTCATTTTATTATCAGAAATTGCCTAATTG
>CACZFL010000009.1 GCA_902780525.1 uncultured bacterium
ATGCTTTTTGAATCCTTGAGGACTAATTACATTTGAATTAGCTCTAATTGCACGTTCTGTGTCATAGATTTGGAATGCTTCTTTGTTGAATTCAAAGATATCGATTTTTTCCAAATCAGAGTGTATTGTAGGAAACAGATTCTCGGCAATAAATGAGTTATTGCTGTAACCACGTGCAACCTCGGATAAATAGGCATTAATGCGTAATTCTTCTAAGCGACCCATTTATACCTCCTTAATCTTTAATAGTGCTTCACGAAATGAGATATTTTCTTCTTTTGCAATTGTTTGTGCCTGATTAAATATCTCAAGACTTTCTTCATCTGCATCAGCATATTTTAGTTCTTCATCTGATTTCTTTTTTGCATTTTTTTGTGCAATTTCATCAAATTCAACTTGTTTCGGTAATGCAGAGATAAAGTTTTTAAACTGGTCAATGCTGTTAGAGGACTCGTCAAATTTTTTCACATTGTCCAAGTCCTGTAAAATAGATAAAACAGCATCTTTATTCGCAGGTGTTAAAATACCGGCAGAGATTTGAGAATCAATAAACTCATTGAAGTCTTTATCTCTAATAGTTGTTTTTAGTTCCTGCAATTCTTTTGCAATTTCGTCTTTGTTAGCTGCTTCATCTTTGAATTTAGCAAGCTCAACATTTAGATTCTTAACCTGATTTTTTAAATCTTTTATGGTTTCTTTGTTTTGAGCCTTTTCTTTAAAATCAGCAACTTGTTTTTTCAAATCTTGAATAGTATTTTTCAACTCTTCAATATTTTCAGTATCATCTTCCTCTTCGGTTTGTGTTTCAAAGATATAGACTTCTGATTCGCCCTCTTTGAATTCAACCGGCTGCATTCCTTTAACTTGCGGAATGCTTGCTCCCAAGAAAGAAACAGCCTTTAAATATGGCTTTTTACCTTCAAGTTCTCTGTATATTTCAACAGATATCTTTTTGTATTTGCCTTGGTTAACAAATTCTTTTAAATCATCTGATAAATCTTTAAAAGATGCTTTTAAAGTGCCGTCTTCTTCTTTTAATTTATCAACCCATCCATAAGCAGGTCCCTTTTGCTCATGGTCTAATGTAATAGGAGCTTCGCAAAAACTCGGATCATAATTTTTAGCAAGTTCTTGGATTTCCTCTTTTGTAAATTTGCCTTGTGGGTAGTTCCCGGCTTTAAATACCTCAAAATATTTCATAAAAACAAAATCCTTTCTCTATGGGGTAATATGTTTTTCTCTTTGCAGTATAAGATGGTTTTTTGTTCCGTATCAACTTGCAATAGCAAGTGATTTTTTCACTTGCTGTCGCAAGTTGAATTAGCATAAAAAAACGAGTTATCTTAAAAAAGAAAAAGGCATTTGCCTCTTTTTTCTTTCCAACAAGAAAGGATTACAAATGGAAATATCATTACTATTAAAATTATTTGAGAGTATTGGTTTCCCTGCTGTCATTTTTATTATTTGGTACATCTATCACAATGCTCAAGTTAAAACTTTTGAAAATATTATTGCTAATAACTTTGAGATATTAAAGGATTTAGTTGAAACCAATCAATATAATGCAACAGTTATGTCTCGTATTGAAAGCAAAATCGATGGCAACCTTTGGTGTCCGATTTTAAAAAAGGAGATTAAAACTGCATGAATATTGAACGAATACAACTAAAAGGACAGTTAGCGGAAGCAAAGTCTAAATTCAAACAACTGGACACAGAAGCTGCCGGATTAATAATATTAATTCGTTCATTATTAAACCCCTTTGAAGATGATAATTCAAAAATCGATATTGAAAAGGTAACTGTGCAAACTGCAAGACTTCAAAATATCGTATTTGAGCTTCGTTCCCTCAAGAACAAAATAGAAAATCTGGAGGAATATTTTGGTTAAAAATGAAATAATACTTGCCAATGCCGAAAGGTTTTACGTTCTTGAGAGAATGACTGTAAAAGAAGTCGCCGAACAAATTGGTGTAAACGAAAGAACAGTCAGGCGTTGGAAAAAAGAACACAACTGGGATGTAAAAAAAGACCAATATTACAGTACCACCTCTCTCTTTCACAAAGAAATGTATAATTTTGCAAGAAAATTAATGAATTCTATTGAATACGATATGGACAATGGAAATGAAATTAATTCTAGCAGATTATACACTTTCACAAAAATGCTTCCGCTTATAACCAAAATTAAAGACTACGAAGAAAATGTCAAAAATGATAATAAAACTAGTGAACATCAAGGAATTACACCGGACTTCGTTAAATTAATTGAAACTGAAATATTAGGTATGAAACCAAGTGAAGAATAGTTACTTTTTACCCTACCAACAACGATGGCTTGATGATAAGTCAAAAATAAAAATTTGGGAAAAGTCGAGACGTATCGGTGCGACTTACGTTCAAAGCTACGAAGATGTCAGGGATTGTGTAAACAGACAAGTCCCTGCCGTTTGGTTTTCATCAGCAGATGAATCTGCTGCTAGAGAATATATAGATTATTGTGAGATGTGGGTAAAAATATTCCACGCATCGGCAAAAAGAATTGGCGAAATGATTATTGATAACGATAAAGACATAAAAGCCTATGTTATTCAGTTTTCAAACGGCACACGCATCCACGCATTATCATCAAATCCAAAAGGATTCCGTTCAAAAGGCGGAAAAGTTGTTTTGGATGAATTTGCTTTTCATAATAATCCGGAAGAACTTTGGAAAGCAGCTCGCCCATGTATCACTTGGGGATATCCATTAAGAATTTTATCAACTCATAACGGGCAGAATTGTTTATATTACAGATTTATCGACCAAGTCACAAAAGGTAAGCTGAAATGGAGTCACCATAAAACTCCGATTCAGCTTGCTGTGGCTGAAGGTCTTGTTGATAGAATTTATCATAGAGAAACAACAAAAGAAGAACAGCAAGCTTGGATGGATAATGAAGAGCAGAACTGCTTTGATGAGTACACTTGGCAACAAGAATATTGTTGTGTAGCCGTAGACGAAGCAACTGCATTTTTACCTTATGATTTAATCTCAACCTGCGAATTAGATGATATTCTTCGCTCGTTATCCGAAGTTACAAATGATTTATATGTCGGAGTGGATGTTGGAAGAAGAAAAGATTTAACAGTAATTTGGGTATTAGAAAAAATTGAAAATATACTTTATACCCGCAGTGTTATTGAACTAAACAAGATGCCATTTCATAAACAGGAAGAAATACTCTCCGGAGTTTTATCTAATAAAAGATTTCGCAGATGTTGTCCTGATTCTACAGGAATTGGAATGCAATTATCTGAAAATGCCCAGATAAAATTCGGTAAATATCGTGTTGAGCCGATTATGTTTACTAACAAAATCAAAGAGGAGTTGGCTTATGGATTAAGAACCCACTTTGAAGACAGAACAGTTTTTATTCCGAAAAAGCACGAAATCCGAGAAGATTTACACTCGGTCAGGAGAATTACAACAACTGCAAACAATATCCGCTTTGATGCTGAACATTCAGACAACGGACACGCAGACAGATTTTGGGCATTAGCACTTGCTTTGCATGCTGCCGGAAATGGTTCGGGAGAGATTCATATTTCTACCCGACAAAAAATGGAAACATTAAAACTTGTAGGAGGCTTCTAAAATGTCCAAATTTAAAATTCGGCTATAAGTTATCGAAACAACCCCTAAAAATTAAAATTAAAAGCCGTTAAAAGGCTCTCGTGAAGAAAAATAATTAAATGAAAAAGAGAAAATTATGGTTAAAAAATTATCAGATGAAATTGCAACTCGAAAAAGAAGTATAAATTTTTACTCCCTAGGTTCATATTTACCCGATCCTGATTCAATCACGAAAATCAGGAGTTTTGTCTCTTGAATGGGATATAAACAGAGGCTTGGATAAAACAAAAGATGCCGAATTAATTGAGGATTTACTCAAAAAACTCGACATTCATAAACTTATAAATGACATATTAGATGCGACTTTATTCGGTTTTCAACCAATAGAGATAATATGGAAAAAGGTAGGAAGTTATGTTTTACCGGCAGAATTAAAAGCTAAACCTCCAGAATGGTTTTGTTTTGATGAAGAGAATCAACTTAAATTCAGAACAAAAGAACACTATTGGGGAGAAGAGCTTCCACCTAAAAAGTTCCTGTGTCCTCAAAATAACCCAAGCTACGATAATCCTTATGGAGAAAGAGTGCTTTCTCGTGTCTTTTGGTCTGTAACATTTAAAAAAGGTGGATTAAAGTTTTGGGTAATATTTACTGAAAAATACGGAATTCCACACCTTATTGGTAAGCACCCACGTGGTGCAACAAAGGAAGAGACAGATAATCTTGCTGATTTATTAGAAGAAATGATACAGGATGCAATTGCTGTAATTCCTGATGATTCATCTGTTGAGATTCAAGAAGCAAATAAATCTTCCTCTGCTGAAGTATTTGAAAAGCTTATAGATAAGATGAATTCCGAGATTTCAAAGGCAATTCTTGGACAAACTTTAACTACTGAGATTGGTGCAACAGGAAGTTATGCAGCAGCCAATACGCACATGGCTGTCCGTCAGGATATTATTGATGCCGATAAAAAACTTGTTGAAAAGACCATAAATCAGCTGATTCAATGGATATATGAAATTAATTTTTCAAATACAGAAGTCCCAAAATTTGAATTGTTTGAACCTGAAGATGTGGATTTAACACTAGCACAGAGAGATAAAATCCTGTCTGAATCAGGTGTTAAATTCACTAAAGAGTACTTTATAAAGGCTTATGGCTTGGAGGAAGAAGATTTTGATATTAGAGAAGATATTATCCCAACTCAAAATCCACAGTTTAGTGAATTCAAAGAACAAGAAGAAACTGCACCTCTCGGTCAAGAACAGCTTGAGGATTTATTCAAATTTCTAGCAGAAAACGAATTAACAAATCAGGCACAAAAAATGTTATCCCCGTTAATCAGTTTATTAGAAAACTGCGAAACCTTTGACGAGGCTTATGAACTACTAACGGATAAGAATTTAAAAAGCAAGAAGTTTGAACAATGTTTACAAAAGGCTCTCTTCTTAAGTGAACTGCAAGGAAGGAGCGATGGCTTAGATGAATAAACTGACTTTTATGGACTTCTTCTCAGGAATAGGAGGTTTTAGAATCGGACTTGAACGTGCCGGTTTTGAATGTGTAGGGTATTGTGACAATGACGAATATGCGAACAAATTGTACAGAAACTATTTTAATACTGAAAAGGAGCATTTTTTCTATGACATCACAACAATTAACACATCCGAACTCCCCGATTTCGATATCTTTTGTGGCGGATTTCCTTGCCAGTCTTTTAGCATTGCAGGAAAAAGACTGGGATTTGAAGACACAAGAGGCACAATGTTTTTTGAAGTCGCACGGATTTTGCGAGACAAAAAACCGAGGTATTTTATTCTCGAAAACGTTAAAGGCTTACTTAATCACGATGGAGGAAAAACTTTCCAAACAATTCTTAAAATTCTCTCCGACCTTGGGTATCAAACTCAATGGCAGCTACTTAATTCTAAGTTCTTTGGAGTTCCTCAAAACAGGGAAAGAGTGTACATTGTTGGATGTTATGGAACAGAATGTACCGGAAAAATATTTCCTCTCTCCGGAAGCGGTTCAGAGAATACTAAAGAAAACAGTATAAGGCAACTGCAAGAAACAGATGGAAATTCTCAAGGAAATCGTGTTTATACAACTGATGGTATAAGTAGCTGCTTAACATCAAGCGGTGGCGGTCAAGGTGGTAAAATCGGTTTATATTTTATCAATAAACCTCGATATGATGAATATAAACCATCAGATATAGTAGAAACATTAAAAGTTGCCGGTGATACACCACTTATGAGAGTTAGAAACGGAACAAAAAAGGGTTATGACGAAGCAGGTCCCGGAGACGGAATAAATCTTGCATTTCCTAAATCTAAAACAAGAAGAGGGCGTGTCGGTAAAGGTTGTTCACAAACACTTGATACAGCTTGCAATATGGGTACTATCGATAATTATCGTATCAGACGATTAACTCCACTAGAATGCTTTAGATTACAGGGATTCCCTGATGATATGGTAAAAACTGCAAAAGAACTTGGTCTTGCTGATGTGCATCTATACAAAATGGCAGGTAATGCTGTAACAGTGAATGTTATAGAAGCTGTTGCTCGTAAACTTGCGGAGGTTGTTTATGGTGCAACTTAAGACACTTTTTAAATTATCTCCGGCACTTGCAATTAAATACTTTACCAAGAAAAACAATAAACTAACTTGGGATTGGTATGAAATATGGCAAGATGCACATAAAAAGACATTTACTGTTGCAAAAGTCGTGCAAGAAAAAATCCTGAATGACATCCGAGAGGCTTTAGATAAAGCACTTCAAGAGGGTAAAACTTTCAAAGATTTTTCAAAAGAATTAAAACCGACTCTCCAAAAACGTGGTTGGTGGGGAGAACAGATTATAGTCGACAGTAAAGGAAATGCCGAAAAAGTTCAGCTTGGTTCAATGTATCGGCTTAAAACTATTTACAGAGTTAATATGCAAACTTCATATATGACCGGAAGGTATGCAACTCAAATGGACAATGTTGATAATCGACCATATTGGGAATATGTCGCAGTTATGGATTCCTCAACAAGACCTGAACACGCAATGCTTAACGGATTGGTTTACAGATATGACGATCCCTTTTGGAAGAGTTTTTACCCACCGAATGGTTGGAACTGCCGGTGCAGAGTTAATGCACTTTCAGAATACAAATTAAAAAAGAAAAAACTTCCTGTTTATGATTCAGACGGACATTTATCTGAAGAGATGCGACTTGTTTCCAAAAAATCCGGAGAATATAAGCCGGTTACAGTTTATACAGACCCCTTAACAGGAAAACGCATCGCTCCTGATGTCGGTTGGAGCTATAACCCTGCAAGCGGTTTAAATGACGATTAATTACTTTTTAAAAGGAGTTTAAATATGACAACAGACAAAAAATGCTTAATTAATTGGGTTGGTGGCAAACGCTTGCTACGTAAAACTATTGCACCATTAATCCCACAAGATATAAAATCCTACATCGAACCATTTGGCGGAGGTGCGTGGGTATTATTTTATAAAGACAAATGGGCTGATTTAGAGATTTATAACGACTTGGACAGCCGTCTTGTAAACCTTTTCCGCATAGTTAAATATCACCCGAATGCTTTTAAAGAAGAGGTCAAATATTTGCTTGGTTCACGTGAGATGTTCTTCCAATTCTTAAACGGAACATTCTTTACTGATATTCAAAAGGCTGTGCAGTTCTATTTTTTAATAACACGTTCTTTTGGTGGCAAAGGATCCTCTTTTGGAACTGTTAAAAAATCCTCCGGAGGTGCAAGCAAATCTCAAAAGAATGTGTTAGAGAAAGTTGATGCAATACACGAAAGGCTTGATAAAGTTATGATTGAAAATCGTGACTTTGAAACTCTAATAAAACAATACGATTTTGAAGATGCATTTTTCTATTGTGATCCTCCGTACTCACAAGGCTGTGGTTATGATGTAACGACTACAAAAGACTTTGACCACGAAAGGTTAAGAGAAATACTAGGGAATATAAAAGGAAGATTTTTATTGTCCTATGATGATTCACCCAAAATCAGAGAATTATACAAAGGCTTTGAAATGATTGAAGTTGAAAGATTAAACGGAATTAATAACCGCTCTGATGTAGAAAATCGTAAAAAGATTTTTAAAGAGCTTTTAATTGCCAATTACCCAATTAAGGAATTACATGAGCGACAAACCAATAGAAATAAAACTCGATAATAAAGAAGTTGAACAAAAGCTGCAAGAACTTGCAAAAAAAAGTTCTAGCCTTAAACCCCTTATGAAAAATATTGCTGGGATCTTTGCTTCTGCTGCGGAAGACAACTTTGCAGAAGAGGGGAGACCTGATAAATGGATTGACTTATCTGAAGCTACAAAAAAACAAAGAAAAAGAATAGGAAAATTTCCCGGTCAAATATTGCAAGTTACAGGTCAGCTTGCATCATCAGTTAATACATATTATGACGAAGATTCAGCAATAATCGGAAGTAATTTGGCTTATGCCGCAATACATCAATTGGGAGGACAAGCCGGTAAGAATGAAAAAGTAACAATACCAGCAAGACCATATTTAAAATTGACAACCAATAATATTAATGAATTATTGAAAATTCTTCAAAAACATCTATCCCTTTTGCTTTAACCAATTATCAGAAAAGTTCTTGTACCTGATAACCATGTATATCATAGTAATTAATACAGAGGTAGCAGCACCATAAATTCCAAATTTACTGAATAAAAATAATGTTGATATTGAACAAATAATTAATTCAATCTGCATAGGAATTTTTACTGCTTGATTCCCGCTTGCTGTTATGTGAATAGAATAATTTGCGGCTATACCATATAAAATATTTCCTAGCATTAACATCAGTAGTATTAAATAGGCATTTTCATAATATTTTTGCCCATAGAAAAGCACTAATACTAATTTGCCGAATATTGCCATGAGTAATAACATTAATCCTGTTATAGACACAATAAATATAAGGTTTTTTTTCATTATCCTTTTTATTTCATCAACATTTGCTTTAATTAACAATGGTGTAACTTTTTGATTTTGAGCATTAATTAATAAACTCGGAATTGTTGCAATAGTATACCCGGCAAAAAATAACGCAGCTTGCTCTTTTGGAAGCATTGTTGATACAAATAATGCAGGTAGCGGAGTATAAAGATTTACAGTAATAGAACTCCCTATATATCCCCATATTTTCTTGTCCAAAAGTTGAACATATTTCTTTATTTTTAAAATAACACCCAAATAATCAATTTTTATATAATATGAACACTGAATAAAGTTTGTTAATCCAAGGATTATGTTAAGAATTAAAAACTTAACAAGTGAGAGTTTGAATATGAAAGAAATAATTGCAATTATAGAAATCCCAACCGCATAAAATACATTTATCCAACCTATAGTAGTAAATTTTTTAGTTGCTTGGAAATATGGGAGAATCAAGCTAAAAAATACTCCATCAAAGAATGTTCTTGCAACAACAAGCATAAATAGGAAATGGTTTTCCAAAGGACAACAATTCGATATAAGGCAATAAGAAACCCCTAACAATATTGCATGAATCAAAAATAAAGCTGTTTTTTGTCTGACTTTTGTTGGTTCAGCTTTTGTTGAGACAAGAATATAATCATTGTAATTAAGATTTGCTAGCACAAAACAATATGCTGCAATATTCTTGTAACTTGAAAAAAGTCCGAAATCATATATGGTTAGATACCTTGCTATTAAAAACAGAACAACAGTTCCCGCAATTTGCCTTGCGTATAAAGATATCGGATAAATTGATTCTTTTGCAATATTTAATAGTTTATTATATATCATTTAGCTTTACACATGACCTATACAAATATATTCAAAGCCTTTTTCCTGCATTCTGTCAGAATTATATTGATTTCTTCCGTCAAAAATAACAGGATTTTTCATTAATGACTTAATGCGTTCAAAATCTGGACGTCTGAATTCATTCCATTCCGTTAAAAGAAGCATTGCATCAGCATTTTCTAAAGTATCATAAGATTTTGAACAGTATTGTATTTTATCTCCAAAAATGTATTTAGCTGATTCTACTGCTTTAGGATCACATGCTTTGACTTTTGCTCCCATTTCTAACAAAGCATTAATAATTGTAATTGCGGGAGCTTCTCTCATATCATTTGTTTTTGGTTTGAATGCCAATCCCCAAACTGCAAAAGTTTTTCCGCTTAAATTCTTACCAAACATGTCAGTAATTTTTTCTATAAACAGTTTTCTCTGTTTCTTATTAGCTTCATCGGCACATTTTATTATACTCATATCCATACCATATTCTCTACCTGTTTTGATAAGAGCCTTGACATCTTTAGGAAAGCAGCTTCCTCCATATCCAAGACCCGGGAATAAGAATTTGTTACCTATTCTTGAATCAGTTGACATACCAACACGAACCATTTCAGCATTTGCTCCAACTTTTTCGCAAAGATTAGCAATTTCATTCATAAATGAAATTTTTGTAGCTAAGAAAGAATTTGCCGCATATTTGGTCATCTCTGCGGATTTTACATCCATTACAATAACTCTATTTCCGGTTCTAAAGAAAGGAGAATAAAGCTCTTGCATAATTTGTGTTGCTTTTTCTGAATTTGAACCGATTACTACTCTATCCGGAAGTAGAAAATCATCTACTGCATTCCCTTGTTTCAAAAATTCAGGATTTGAAACTACATCGAATGGGTAAACAGTATTATTTTTAATAATCTCTGTCACCTTTTCAGCAGTTCCGACAGGAACGGTTGATTTATCAACAATAACTTTGTATCCGTTCATTGCTTTTGCGATAGATTCAGCTACTGCCATAACATATTGAAGGTCTGCAGAACCATCTTCTCCTTGAGGTGTTCCGACAGCAATAAAGCAAATTTGAGATTGCTTAACTGCATTATCAATATCAGTAGAAAACTCTAAACGATTTTCTATAACATTCGATTTAACAAGTTCTTCTAGTCCGGGTTCGTAGATTGGAATAACACCATTTTTTAGTTGCTCAATTTTTTCTTTATTATTATCAATACATATAACATCATTACCCATATCAGCAAAACACGCACCGGCAACAAGTCCTACATATCCTGTTCCTATAACAGTTACTTTCATTATTTATTTTCTCCTTTCATTAAAGGTTCTAAATCTATCATATCACCAAGTTTATAATCCCATTCAACTGGTTCAAATGGCTCGAATCCACCGCCAGGATAAAAAGTCATTTCACCAAAATAAATTTTATCATTTACTGAATAAAAATCTACTCTTACAAAAGGTAAACCTTCTGCAAGTTTTTCTGCAAGTTCTACCATTTTTTCATAGTTAGCCGGTTTTTCAATTCCATTTGGTGAATTATTATAAAGTCTTTTGAATGGTAATCGATTGTATTCTCTATCATAAAAATCAAAGTATTTTTTATTAAACCTATCAGATACAATGAATAAATTTTTAACTTTACCTCCATATACTAAAAATTTATAATCATATAAATCTCCATCAAGCTGTTGCATATATTCTTCTGCTATAATTTTAGGCGGAATGTCCTTATAGCACCATTCGATACCTCCGTAATAATGGTTATTCTCCGGTTTTAACCAATTCCTTAATTTTTCTTTTGCTTCATTTATATTTAATTTAGATTTATCTTTAACAATAATATTCTGTCCGCTTCCCCAATTAACTTTAAGTACAAACCGGCTTGGTAAAGAATCAAAATCGATTTCATCAGGATTATCCCAAACTCCAAGCAGAGGTATAAGATATTCTTCACCTATTTTTTCTTTTACGTATTCTCTTACTGCGTATTTGTCTGCACATTTTGTCAATAGAGGATTCCGATAATTAAATTTGAGCCACTGTATTTTTTCATTAAAAGATTTTGGGTTTTCTAAATTTAATTTATAACCAATTAACCATTTAAACTGTTTCTTTAAAATATATTTTTGCTGCTTTTCAGTAAGCCCTTTAAATCTATTCCAATAGAGAAAATAGTATTTCATATTGAACAAAAATTTAAATATTTTTCTTAGTTTCATTATTAGCCTTTCCGATTTTAGATATATCTAATGCATAAAAAGTGTTGTCCATATTTTCTTTGTAAATTATTCTACTAGGTTGGCTTACAACAATTGAATTATCAGGAACATCTTTAACAACAACCGCATTTGCTCCTATTCTGCAATTATTACCAACTTCTACATTTCCGATAATTTTAGCACCTGCTCCTATAAATACATTATCTCCAATAATAGGGCAACCTTTATTTTTAGAATCTGTTAAATTATTTGAGCCAATTGTTACTTGATGAAAGATTACGCAATTCTTTCCGATTTTTGCTCCGTTTGATATAAATATTCCGTAAAATTTGTGTGGAAAAGTAGGAATGTTTTCAAAATAACTATGTTCACCAATCCAACAATTAAAATCATGCATTACTTTGTTATAACACGAAGCCCATATTCCACCCGAACCGTTTTTTACCACTTCTTTGATTGCGAATAAATTGTCCGCATTAAAATTACTTCCTTTTCCTATTAAATATTTAAATAGAACAAACCACTTACTATTTTTTTTAAACATGTTCATTCTCTCTCCACTTGGCAAACTTTCTTATTCCTTCTTTGAAGCTTGTTTTTGGTTTGTATCCCAAAAGATTTTTAGCTTTTGTAATATCGCTCACGGTTTTATTAACATCACCTAGCTGCAGGGGTAAATAATTCTTTTTTGCAGTTTTTCCCAAAACTTCTTCAATAGTTGAAATCATTTCGTTCAACGTTACAGGAGAACCGCCACCCAGATTAATTATTTCATAAGGAGTTTTATCGTAATCTATTGCTGCACAAATCCCATTAATAATATCTTCTATAAATGTATAATCCCTCATTGTTGTACCATCACCATAAACAGGAATCGGTTTATCTTGTTCAATTAATTCTATAAATTTTCTTATTGCTAAATCAGGTCTTTGTTTCGGACCATAAACAGTAAAGAATCGCAAACAAACAGTATTGATTCCGTATAACTTGGAATAAGTATAAAGAATCTGTTCGCAAGCGGACTTTGTAGCCGCATAAGGAGAAATCGGTTCTGTCACTTTTAAATCTTCAGAGAATTTATCAGCTTTGCAATTACCGTAAACAGAACTTGAAGACGCAAAAACGATTTTCTTAACATCATGCGCTTTCATCTTTTCTAAAATGTTTACGGTACCTTCAATGTTGCTTCTTACGTATTCAAGAGGGTTTTCTAAAGATGGACGCACTCCCGCACGAGCTGCAATATGAACGACTTTATCAATATTATTTTCACTAAAAACCTTTTCCGTTAGTTCTCTGTCACAAATATCCCCGCGATAAAGTTTGTATTTTGGATTATTTAAATTTACCCCAACATTTTGTTCTTTGAGTTTTACATCATAATAATCATTGAAATTATCAAGAACAGTAATTTTATTTCCTTCGTTCAATAATTTATCCGCAAGAGTCGACCCTATAAATCCTGCTCCGCCTGTTATTAATATATTCATAATAAATTTCCTTTCTTATCTTTTTTATGGCTTATAACGAAAAAGTTTTTACAATCTAATCTTGAGTTTTTAAATGTAATCTTTTTTATATCAAAACCATATTTCCATAAAAGATAACTTAATGATAACTGGTCTCTTTTTGAATAATTCTGAACCATATACCACCATTCTTCATCAATTTTCTTTATAATATCAATATTATGGCGTCGATAAAGAATATTGTTCTCAGGGAAACCCCAATTATGTGGCATTCCAGAGTTTATTATTAAATTTCTTTCCTTTTTTATGAGGTTTTCATCATCTAATCCTAATTTTAAAATATCATAGTATTCTTTATATATGCAATTGTTTTTGTAGTGTTTTGGCAAGACAAAACATGAATTTTTTTTCTTGATTATATTAAATAAATAAGGAGTTAAAATATTTATATTTGAATCTATATAAATACTTTCTTCATATTCCGGAAACAAAATATGAGGATGTAGTTTATGCCATCTGTTGTTTCTGGTATTGTCAAGTGTCGTGAATTGTAATGGTCTGATTTCCCAGATACCTACATGTCCTTTTGTTATATGGTCATTATTATCAGTAAAACAAATATAATCCCAATCCTTGTTTATATATTTTAAAGCATCTATTTCTTCTATATCATCATAATCATTAATGACACAAGTATACATAACACTTTTTGCTTTTCTGCTTTTTTGATATTCTATATATTTTTGGATATTGGTTTCATCTTCAGAGCTTTTATACCAGTTAAAGGTATGTCTTTTAAATTTAATCTTAATTCCAGCGAATTCTATTATACGAATTCGGTTATTATCCGTACTATATACCTTAAATAAAAAATTCATTGTATTCCAAAACATTTTATGTAATATCATTTTCCACATATTTTTTCTCCATTTTGTATTTTTTGACTTGATTTTTGTATAAAAATATGAAAGAATTTAGAATTCCAAAGATAAACCACATCATGGGATAAATATCTATTGACCAATAAAAGGATATTATAATATAGTTTATTGCAATTAAAATAGCTGTTTCTAACAATACTCGTTCTTGTTTTATAAAATAAAATTTTATTTTATTTGCTGTAATTAGGGACTTTATAAAGTATAAATATAATAAAAATGTGCCTATAAATCCTGTTTGAAGAAGGTAACTCCAAAATATATTAGGAGAAGCAAAACACATACCAGTCCACATACTTCTTAAAATTTCATATGTTAGTGGAGTGTTCGTGTTTGAATATTGTTTGTACATAGTTTCTTTCGTATTTCCATAGCCTACGCCAACAAGAGGATGTTTCTTAACAGCTTGAAATGTATTAACTGTACTAATAATTCTTGTTGCCAAAGAAGGCTCAACAACAACTAAAGATTCCAAATCTCCAAAGCTACGTATTGTATGTTCTACTCTAACAATTACAGGGTTATTGCTTATTGAACTTTCAGGATTTATGCTTAAAAAACCGATAGGCAGGAGAAAAAATAAAAGAATTAATATAAAGACATATTTCTTAAGAAATTTTATGACATTCTTATAGAAAAAAATTGGAATATAAACAAAACTAAGTATTATATATATAGGAGATTTTGTTAAAAATAAAGCAATCCAGCTAATTACAATTAAATAAATTTTAAAAAATTTATCTACAGTTAAATCATTTAAAATCTTTAAATTTGAGCGATACAACACATAACAAAAAGGGATGAATAAAAATATAAAGGTTGCAAAAAAGCTTGGTTCAAAAAATATTGAGCTGGCTCTTTCTAAAAGTTCACTACTCAGATTTACAGAATACCCTAATACATGTGAATAATAGTTTCTTGAACAAATAATACTGTATAGTGGGGCCTTTGTTCTAAATAAAATTCTACATAAAAAATCGAGAATCCCATAATAAATAATGAGTTGGTATGCATAAATAAAAAAATGTAATAATTTTTTATATGAAAAATATTTTGGGAAAATGTATATAGCAAACAGAATCGCAGGAATGACAGTTAATCCATATATTAGAATAATTCTTGAAATAATCATTGTTGTTACACCAATATTAAATAATACTACAGATGTGAAAAACATAAACAATATAAAAAAGACCAAATATTTAAAAGGAGTGTATTTATATATATCTAAAAGCTTAATTAGAAAATATTTTGGTTTTACAAAAAATAAAACAAGCAACACTGTTACAATAAAGAAAGGTGCAATCAGCAACTGCTGTGTTCCAATAAGAAGAATACAGTCTTGTAAAAATATAAATATTAAAGTTAATAATATTAATATTTGAAAAATTCTCAACATAAAATCTTGCTTTTATTCTACTTCTTCTAAAACCTCTTTAACAATCTGTAAGTTTGCGTATCCGTACTCCTGATCCGGCTCTAGGTGTGCTCCTTCTGCCCACTCGTTCCAAGCCATTATAAATACAAATTGTTCTTCCTTGGAAAGATTCTTTTTTGTCCAATTTATTGCATCTTTCAACCATTTTTTAAAATCTAATGGAGTCATATTAAAAACCCAACATTTAGAGGCATACGCTTTACGTGCAGTATTATCCCAACAAGGGAAAACACATCTGAAAGTTTTATATGGATTGTTATATAAGTGATAACCTTCTTTTAAACCACGTTTTATGTCTACAATTTTCCCCTTAAAATTTGGATTTATATACACATTTTTCATGTCTGCTTGATATTTGGTAATTGGTAAATTTTCATGTAAAAAATCTACAATGCCATCAATTCCAAGCCCTTCAACATCTATTTCTGGATAACCAGCATTTGTCGTTAGAAAGGTTATACCATCAAAACCTTCTTCCATTACTCTTCTTCGTAAATTTTTTAAGAATGCTTTGAACTTTTTGTTCTCAAAAATATGTGATAAAAATATGAGCAATAATGGTTTATTATTTACTTTAATATATCGTTCATCTTTAAACATTTTGATGGCGTCATCAGCAAATTTATCAAAATCTTCATCAAGTAATTCTTGTTTTCTTATAACTTCCTGCTTGCCATTCCCCCAAATACTTGTCCAAGTTTCATTTGTCCACATTATACAAAAGGGTATTTTTAAATTTTTATTCTCTAAAAAATTTTTTATTGGTTTTTCTAATAATATTTCACCAGAAAACCAATAATAATAAAAACAAAATCCATATATGCCATATTTTTTTGCCAATTCTATTTGGCGATACATAATATCATCATGTGTTAAATCATAAAAGCCGACATCTATCGGAAGTTGCGGTTGGTGGTGCCCTGTAAATTGTGGAATTGCATGAGCAACTTTGTACCATTCCATAAAACCTTTTCCAAAGTATTTATTATTAACATCATTTTCATGAAATTGTGGCAAATAAAATGCTAGTAGCTTGGTTTGTTCTTCTTTTAAATTTATTGAATCTTCACATATTGGAACAAAATTATCAGAAACTTTTTGCTGATTTCTTGACATTAACCAATTAAGGTACTCCAATTTAAGATTTTCTGAATTATGAAAAAGATGATGTTTTATTCCTGTAAAAGAAAAAGAAATTTCTCGTAGTAAATTTCTACAAAATTTATAAGTTTTAGATAAAAATATAGGTATCATTTCTAACTCCTCAATATATCTTTATAAATTGCGACTATATCGTTTGCTATATTATTCCAAGAATAGTGTGCTAATCTTTCTTTCTGTTTTGATAGCATATATTCTTTCTGAGTATTATCAGAAAGAACTTTATATATTACTTCTGCTGCATTATTTTCATCATCAGGGTTAAAATAGGCACAACCTTCTCCGCCAACTTCTGGAAGTGATGCAGCTTGTGAACAAGCAATTGGAATATTGTACATCATAGCCTCTATTATTGGTGTACCAAATCCCTCATATTTTGTAGCTGTAGCATAGATATCCGCATTTTTAAACAATGCTGCTAAGTCTTCATTAGAAGTATATCCAAGATATTTAATATCTTTTTTATAGGGACTGTTATTAATTTCTTCTAAAAAATCATTTTTTTCTAAACCATGCATTTCAAGCCCCATTCCTCCACAAATGACCAATTGATGTGGAATTTTAAATTTTCTTTTTAACAAATTAAATGTTCTTATTAAAAATGGGTAATTTTTATGTGGTCTTATTATTGAAACACTTAAGATATATGGTCTAATTATTTGTTTACCTTCTAATACATGTTCATTACTTGTTGTTCTATCTTTTCTAGGATCAGGTGCCATGCCAGTTGTAACCAATAAACTATCATCAATATTTCTATAATATTTATGAATTTCTGAACGGGTAAAATCTGAAACAAGAATTATTTTTTTTGTGTGTGAAAGTGTGTATTTTACGTTACGTTTTAAGTAATTATAATATTTTGTCATTACTTTTGTGTGTGGTAAATTTTCATAAAAATAAAATCCTGATAAATCGTGCAACGTGGTAACAGATTTTGTCGGACAAAATCTAGGCATATATTGTATCATGTGATGTACTAAATTGATCCTTTGGCAGATTATTCCAAGCGCCATTAGTGTGTGTTCAGTTATTACCCTTATCGTTGAATTATTTGTATTTATAGGATAAACGATTATTTTTAGATTCTTATACTTTTTTAAAGAGTCAAAGACATCTGCTGTACTTTTGCCTGCAAAAATATAATATTGATTTTCAGTATCAATATCTAGAATAGATTTTATTACGCCATATATATAAGCTTCAATACCGCCTGAATTTTTTTTCATTCCTAATGCATTGAATGCGATTCTATATTTCTTCATAAAGCTCCTTATATTGTTTTCTTACTTTCTCTATACCAAATGAGTTTATGACTCTTTTTCTTGCATTTCTGCCGTATTCAAAACGAAGTTCATCATTATTAATAAGCTCTTTTATTGCATTAGTTAATTGTTCGACATTTTTAGGTTCAACAGTTAAACCTGTTTCTTTATCTAATGAAACATAATTTACACCATTTTGTAGCCAAGTATTTATAACAGGTTTAGAATGACGCATCGCTTCTATTTGCACAATCCCAAATGCTTCAACACGTGTTATTGATGGCATCAAATAAATATCACTCGCTTCATAATAATTATTTAACTCTTCATCTTTTAGTCGACCAAGCAAAATAACTTTTTTCTGTAAGTTATTGTCTTCTACATATTGTCTATAACTTTCTGTTAAAGGTCCAGAACCGGCTAATATATAAACCGCATTCTCAACTTTTTTCATTGCTTCAAGAGCATAAATAAATCCTTTATATTTAACATGCCTTCCAAGAGAAAATAAAATCTTTTTATCCTTATATTTACCTTTTATTTCATTTACTTTCTCCTGATTAACTTCATAATCTAAAGAAATTCCTTGAGGAACAACAATACATTTATTTGCAAATTCTTCCAGTATTTGCGAGTTGTGTATTATGTTTGGTGAAAGTACATGAATCTTATCTGCTTTTCTCAAAAATATTCTATATAACCACCATAAATATTTCATATATTTATCAAATCCGATAATATCGCTATGATAAGAAACATAGAGTTTTTTATACTTTGGTCTTGCAATAAAAAATGCAATCATTCCAAATATAAATGGCATATGCATGTGTAAAATATCTGTTTTTACTCGTGATAGGTTCCAAATCAATTGCGGAGAAATATTATTTGAAGCAAACTCAAACAAATACTTTGCTCTTGTATATTTAACTCCATTTTCAACTGATGATTTATCTGTATTAGAGCAACACAAAACTTCTTTTTCAAATTCTTCGTTTGGTAAACAACTGTTAATCTGATTCATCACAGTTTCAATACCGCCAATATGAGGATAAGCATATCTAAAAACATGTGTAACTTTTATTTTTTTTCTATCTTGCATTTTTTCCTACAATCCTATAAATACTTTTAGCCTCGGGAGGTATCTTGAAATTGAATTGGATAACACAATTGATAAGGCAATTCCCCCAAAAAGCATAGCGATTACAGCGGTTAAATAGTTAATCAAGTTTAATTGATAAAACACTCTTAAACCCGTCTGACCAAACCAACTTAGTAAATATATTTGATAATACTTACCGTCTAATATTCCGAATAAAAATTTTTGTTTGTTTGAATCACAAATAAGTGCAACACCAAAAGAAATAATAATCCCCAATATTGCAATTAAAATTTTTATGATTAGATAATTTTTTAAATAAAAATTTAAAACTAAAAATAATATTAATGAACAAAATATCAAATAAATATTTGAAAAAACTCTAAATAATGTTTGTCTATATATATAAACACAGCTACCAAAAATAAAATAAAAAATATTGTATAAAACAGTTTTAAAAAAATGTATAGGTATGTATTTGACAAAAAACAATATTATAAAAGAAATTGTAAATAATTTTAGAATATTTATTCTTTTTATGAAAAATGCAATTACAAAAATTACAAAAATTACAGGCAAAAACCACAAATATTTATCAGGATTATTTTCTGGTGCAAACATTGATGATAAATAAAAAGATAATGATGGTTGACTTGGCCTATATGCAAAACTATTAAAAATAAATGTTTTTAATAGATATGCTATTGTTCCAATAGAAAAATATGGAATAATTAATTTTTTTAATTTCTTTTGTATAAAATCTTTAAATTCTATATTATAGTTCTTTGATTCCATTGAATATATGAACAAAAAACCTGCAATTGCAAAAAATAAGGGCATGTGAAAAGAATAAAGAATATTATGAATAATCCCAAAAACTAATGGAAATTCACCAGTTGCATTATCAAGAGGCAAAGAATGCCCAATACAGACTAAAAACACCGCAAATGATTGTAAAAAAGTTATATATGGTATTTTTTTAGTTTTCATCCCCATTACTTATGTCTACCTCCCAAAGCAAGAAACACCGCCTTAACCAAAATAAAAATTTCCCACAAAATATTTCTGTGTTTTATATAGTACAAGTCATATTCCAAACGTTCACGCTCTTCGTCAACAGTAAAAACAGGGTCCATATTAATATGTGACCATCCTGTCCAACCTGTTTTTACCCACATTCTTCCCGAATAATAAGGAATATTTTTCTTAAAAATTTCAGCCTCTTCTTTCCATTCTGCCCTCGGACCAACAATTGACATTTCACCTTTTAGAATATTTATCATTTGCGGGATTTCATCAAAACGGGCTTTTCTAACAAATCTACAAAACGGAATAATTCGGTCATCACCTTTTATTGATTCAGCATACTTTACATCTTCGCCATCTTTTGGCACATAGTCATTAACATACATCGTACGGAGTTTGTAACATTCAAATGTTTTACCGTTTTTACCAACTCTGGTTTGAGTAAAGAACGGACTTGCTCCATCTGTCAGCTTCACCCTTATTGCTATATATCCGGTAATAGGGAGTGTTACAGTCAGAATAATTATTGCTGCAATAATGTCATAAACACGTTTGCAAAAATCATAAATAACAGAACGATGAGTTGCGTACTGATAAAACAACTCCGTAATAGTTTTTTCGTCAACATAATATTTGCCGGTAATCATTTCATAAAATTCCGGCATTTTGTATATTTTTATTCCGACAGGAATGGTTAATATTAATTCAGTCGGTTGAGCTATAACAACAACGTTAATGTTATTTTGCTTAATTAGGGTTCTTAAATTTTCAGGTTCTGTAAAAATAGGTACTTTTGAATCATTTATTACTTCTTCCGAGAACTGTCCCTGAACAAATCCTGCGATTTTCATTTTTAGCGCTGCTTTGTTTTGGATTTCTTCTGCAATAATTCTTGCTCTCTCATCGGTTCCGAGAATTAAAATATTTTTTTCTTTTTTTATATTAAACAAATAAAAATGGAAAATATCACGATATGTCTTTAAAAGTAAAAATATAGTTACTGTGTTTACTGCTAAAAATTTTAAAGCAGATGTAAAAGATGCTGCAAAAATCATTAAATACACCGCCGGAGGAACGTGAGTCATAACAATACCTTCAAAAAGAAGATATGAGGCTTTAAGATTTATGTTAAACTCACGAATTTTATAATTGCCTTTAAGAAAAAGAACAATAAGTCCTATTGTAATAACCATAAAACACAATAAAGCTACTGCCTTGTGCGAATAATTAAAAAATTTTGACCATAAAAATGTAGACAGAAACAGTATAATAAAATCAAAACAAAACATAATAAATGTAGATTTTGATAGGCTTTTCATTTCGACTCCTTCTTATAATCTACCTATACCATGAACAATGTTATAATTCTACTCGGATGTTAACAATGTTAAGTTTGAAATGCTTTCCACTAGAGTTTGTCCATCATTTTAGTTTATGTAATATTCAACCTTGAACTTGCAATTTTATAAATATCATTTTCAGAAAAATTACAAATTCTACACAAGTATAGACGAGAACTTTTTGAACCATCATAATGTCTTTTTACATATTCTCTTCTAGCTCTTAATGTTGCATTCTTTGGAACTGTATATGTAGAACCTTGATAATTACACATCAAATAAATTATTGGTGAAAGACCAACTATTGATGCAAGAAATTTTAAATCTTCATTAGGTAATGTTTCCATAGTGATAAGCTCAGTCCATGGTGGATTTGACATAGGAATCTCTCCTTGATTTTGGGGTAATATATGGTCATCATCAGTTAACGCATCACGTTAAGACAGTCGGCTTGCACCGATAGCCGACTGTTTCGACCTGTTTATAACTTTGCTGAAGCAAGCATTGGAGCTTGTGGTCCGAACATTTCTGATATTCTATTAATCATCTTGTTCATCAATTTGACTTTAGCTTCGCAGATATTGCATTTATCTTGTTGTTCAAAGTATTCTGCATAATCTTCTTGAGATTTATTCTTATTTCTAGAAGCTTTTCCTAAATCTTTTAAAGCATCTTCAAATTCAACCTGCAACACCTCCAATTGATTGTTCATCATGTTCATAATTGTGTCTTGAGTCATTTCCATAACTGTTTTTCCTTTCTTTTTCTTATCTACCTCTTAAAAGCCATTTAAACAGCTTTTAATATCTTTTTTTCCATAATTCCTATAATCTTTCCGGCACGTTCTTTGGTTAAGAACCTAATGTCGTTAATATGAAAGTGCAAGGATAAATATCTTCTTAGTGATTTGTAACGATGTTTTTTTGCTTTATTTTTACAAATAGATTTCCAAACAACTTCCATTTTTCTTAACTGCAAAGGTGTTGCCATATCTTCATCTCGCCCAATAAAACCATCGTATTTTTTTAAGTTGAGTATCCTAACCTTTGCATCAAGAATACTTATTAAAATATCTGCCTCTGCTTCAGTTAGTGTTTTTGAGCTTACTGAGTCGAAACTGTGCAGGAGTTTTCTATACACTTCATCACTCATGCAAAGCAAACTTTTTAATGTATGTATTTTTCTAATTTGTTGTAATGTACTCATAGTATTCCTGCCTTTGTAATTCTCTTCCATGAGCAATTCCTATCTGTACTCCTGTAATAAATATTGCAAGAGCAATGAGGAATATGTAAAAGATTTTGTTTGGTAATTCGGTGATTTCTTCCATTATTTTCCCTTTAAAAGATTAACTGTCTCATACTTGCTTGTATTACATCTTCATCCATATCTCTGTCATTTAGTTGTGCAATACGGTGTGCTCTGACCAAAAGCTTGGTCAGAACTCTCGTATTGCCGCCACAATAGACGGAGATTTTGGGGTAAATGCTATCAACCTCAGGAGTCACTGTTGATATAATGGCTTTAATATCTTCTTCAGATAAAGATTCTAATAAAGAAGTAATACCTACTCTTGAATAAAGCTGTGCATATTGTCCTTTTTCGCCTTTTAAATTATTAAAAAGTTTTGGCATTCCTACAAGCAATATTCCAACATTAGCTTTATCATATATTCTGCGAAGTAGTTCTAATGCTTTATATGGCAAATTTTCAGCTTCATCAACGATAATTAATCTGCCCGATGATTTTAATTTTTGCACAATGTCTAAAAGCATTGTATGAATTGTTCCGCAGCCATCAAAACCTAAGTTTTTGTGTATTTCAGAAAACAATACTTTTGGGGTATAACCAAAATCTGCTTCTATCAATATGACTTCAGGATTTTCTTCTGCATATTGTCTGACTGCAACAGTTTTTCCAAGTCCTGCCGGTCCACAACATACCCCGATAGTATTTTCTATACTGCAAGTTTTTGCAATATCAAACACATCAACAACAACAGATGTATTAATAAATCCAACTTCTATTCTGCGATCACGTAGTTCTTCCAGTTCTAAAAATTTTTTTACAGCTTCGTCAATTTTTTCTACATTTCCGGTATATTTATTGTTTAACCACAAATTTAATCTTGAAATTGATACATTTGTCGATTTTTTAACGTGTGATAAAGAATAACCCTTTTCATTCATTCGTTGTCTTAATTTTGCTACTAAAGTCATAATTCCCCCTCTATATTGCCTGTTGTTTTAATAATTTTTCTTGTTTTGCTAATTCTCTATTCCTTTCTGCTTCGGTAAGGTATAGCTTTTTCTTTGGCAATAATTTTGTAACGTATTTTTCAGGCTTAATATTCATCTTTTTGTCTTCTTGTATTACCTGATCCATTTTTGTATTAGAAAGCTGAATGACTGTCGGATTACTTTCATAATCCTGATTTAACGTTAATTTTGTACGTTCAATATGTTCTGTGACTCCTGCAACATTTTTAACAGTAGCAATATACGATTTAAGAACTTTTTGTTCTTTTCGTTTCTTAGTAATTGCATTTTTTAGCTGCGATTTTTCAATGTTGGTTTTTGCGAGGAACGATGTCTCGTAGAATATATTTGCTTTACCCAAATATTGCTCTGTTTCAGCATCAAAAACCCAAGCTTCTTGGTAAGCATTAATATCTCTGCGAATAAATACTCTCCGACCTTTTTCTGTAACCATCCAATCTGCCCAATATGTGACATTTAAGGTAGAGTCATTTACTCCGTTTCTTCCGATTTTTACAGGTTTCGAAGTCCGCATACAAAACAGTTTTAATGCATCTTTAGAAATAACCTTTTTAACTGCAAATTCTTCAGCCCAAGCTTCATCCGGACACCTTCCATTAAGATTTTTGCCGCTAGATGGTGTTTTATTTAAAACTGTCTCTATAAAGTCATCAAACATTAATTTAAATTCAGAAAACTCCATAATCTGATTTGTTTTAATCTCTTTTTTTAGCTTTTCTGGTCTTTCCGTTATTTTTCCACCACGATACCCAACAAACCCCTTGGAAAGAAATTCCTTAATTTTAAGAAAATCTCTTTCCACAGGTTTTGTCTGGGCATTGTAAGGCAAGGCAAAATGAACAGATACACCAAGATTCGTAATTAATGAATTTTCTTTATCTGTTAAGTTGTTAACTCTAACAGAACTTCTACCTCCTGCAAAATCTTTGCATCTATAATCTTTTCCGTTATCAAGATATATGTCATTTGGAATGCCAAATCTTGTAACTCCATAATAAAACGCTTGAAATATATGGTCAGAGTTTGGAGCTTCAGCATGCAAGAACCATCCTAACCATTTTGATGTTTTAGCATCTCTGAATACAGTAACCCATGGGAAACAGATATTATCATTTACCTTTACAGCAATATCTATCTGTGCGTGGTCAGAAACCCAGCAACTACCTGCAACAATATTTGTATAATCTCTTGGAATGTACATTGCATATTTTTTATTCCAAGCCGCTTTACCATTACGAGCCAAATAAATTGCTTGTTCCGGTAGTTCTTTTTTTATATATCTATCAAATGTTTTATAAGATGGGAAATTAACCGGATTTATATTATCTGTTTCAATTGCATATCCTAGGGTTGCTCTCCAACAAGAATTTGCAGAAGGTCCGCCTTCTTTTAAATAAAGAGATTTGTAGTAATCTAAATATTCTTGCTTAATAACATATCCTGAATCATAGTGTCCTTTTTTCGATAGTAGTCCTGCAAGACCAAATTGTTCATATTTCTGTCTTGCTTTATATAGTGAGTTGTAACAAAGTTTCTTGTTAGGATTTTTATTATTCCATACTTCCAAAAAATTTAAAGTCTCTTTATATGTCATATTTTTTGTTAATGAAAATATTTCCATATATTTATCAGCTTGTTTTCTTGCCCATTCAGGAGCAGAAGCATATTCTTCATTCTCATCAGAATGATTTGAAACTGGAATTTTGCTTTTCATTATTTGCAAATATTTTTCTTGGTATTCTTCAGGTAATGAAGACAAAAGAATATAGTAATTTTTAAATTTACCTTGTTTTGTAAATTTAGAAATATACTCTTCTCTCTTACATTTACGTCTAACAGTCTCTCTTTTTTCTCCAGATAAACTGCAAACTTCATCTATTGTTAACCAAGCATCTGTTTGCATTATCAAGCAACCTCATTATCCATATTTGCCAAACCTTCAATGAATTTATCGAAACGTTTGCTTTTTCTTTCACCTGAAATAAGCATACTTACATAGCTTTCGCTATAATGTAGCATTTCTGCTACTTGTCTTTGTGTAATTCCATTTTTAATCAGTGTCATTTTGTGTAAAAATTTCTTGCTCATCTACTCCTCTTTGTGTTAGTTGCATGTCGTATATTTCATATATTAAAAAAGTCAACACATTTCGTCAATGCTTTTTGAAAAATTGTGAAGCAATTTACAACATACACATATAAACAAATATTGCTGGTATAGTTTGTATTATTTATTTTGTATACGATTTATAATGATTAAGAAATGTAACACAATATATCTAAACATCTTGAAAATATGTGTTGATTGTGAAATACTTTACATGAAAAAAGAGGAGTTATTTATGTCAAATTTACCAAGCAGATTAAAACAAATTCGTACAGAATTAGGTTTGTCATTGGAGCAAATTGCTGAAGAGTTAATATCAAAAGGTGTAAAAATCACAAGCAGGACAATATATGCTTATGAATCAACAGAAAGACCACCCGCTCTCCCATATTTACAAGCATTAATTGATTATTATGAGGTAAATCCGGAATGGCTATTATCAAATCGTGGGGAAATGTTTTATAGTGAAGTAAGTAAGAAATCTGTACCTGCAAATATTGATATATCAAATATGATTTATATTCCGTTACTTGATATGACTACATCAGCAGGACATGGTTCATTAATTAATGATGATCGCATATTAACAAAAGAATTCATTTCATTTACAAAAACATGGCTATCAAAACTTAAATTAACAAGTGAAAAATATTTACTTGGTTTTACTGTTAAAGGCGATTCAATGCAAGGAGATATTAATGATGGCGATATTATTATTGTAAACACGCAATATACAAATCTGTCCACAGATGGCACTTTTGCTGTAAATATTGATGATCAGATGTATGTAAAAATTCTACAACGAATGCCAGGGAATAAAGTACAAGTAATAAGTAAAAATACAAAATATGCGCCTTTTATTGTCGATTTAAGCACTGATCACTTTAAAATTATTGGTAAAGTTATATGGTCTGGTGGCGAAAAGGATGTTTGTTAAAACCAATTTATTTTATGATACAATGTTAGTTGAAAGGCACAAAATGGAAGAAGATAATACAATAAACTCTAAAAGAATTATATATTTAAAACGCAAACCAAAACAATATGCACAGTTATTATTTAATCTCTTTATGGTTGCTACAGTATCATTTTTGTTTATGCAAAATATTCACATAAAAAAAGAATTACAAGTTTGCAAAGCAAATGAATTTAGACTGTTTAATGAAGTAAATAAATTAGAAAATGATGTCTATGGCTTAAAAGAAAGTGTTGTCGGGTTAGAAAAAATCAAATTAGATAAAAATATAAAAACTGGCAAACAACAAAATAAGAAATAAAATGAAACGGATAAAATTAATCCGCTTCTTTCTTTTTAACTATAGCTATATTAAAATATCATAGATAATATCTTTTTGCTGATTTTTTATTGTTTCTCGTACAAACTTATATGGTGCTGCATCTGTGATACCCCATTTTTCAAGCAATATAATTTTGTCACTTTTATTGATTTTATCCATGTAGTCTCTTGTCCCGTTGTAATACGCCAAATTAATATTTGATACATTTTGCAAAGAGTTTATTATTGTACTTGGGATTTGAACAAATGATAATATTAAAACATTTTTAGGATTATAACTGTAGCATATATCTCCAATCAGATTAGGATTTTTCAATCCGTCAAAAATTATGTTATTAGTCAGCATTGAATATGTCAATTTTTCAGATTTTTGTTCTGCATATACCAATGCAAGAAGCGATGCTAAACCTCCAAATATGCAACCTAAGATAATATTTATTAATAGCTTTGGTGAGGATTTTTCAAAAGGTCTTAATTGTTTTGGTTCTTTTAAAATTAAAACTTTTGAAGAATCTGACATTTGTTCAACCATTTTTGCCCATTCTAATTTTGTAGCAAGTTGAGCTAATTTTTGACTTTCTTCTGATACTGCAATCTGAGACTTCTCACCTGCAATGTATTGACCTCTTATATTGCTTATAGCAGAAGATGCCGAACGAGAAAATGCACTCATTGCTGATAAATTGCCAATACCTGTCATTGTTTGTGCAGGTAAACCACTTGCTTGATTTATTTTCTTATCTAAATCGTCTTTTATCTTTGAGTATTCTGATTCTAATAACTTTTTATCTGCTTTCGATTTCTCTGTATTTAATTCTTTATGAAGTTTAATATAGTTTGTAATTAGAGAAGAAACAACTCCATATGCAAGTTCTGGTTTTGTAGATTTATATTCGATTGTTATAACATTTGTATTTTTTGTGTTATCAATTTTTAATACTTTACCTTTTTTATAGAAGGCTTCTGCTGTCAAGAACTCTCCTTCTTTCCGATTAGGAATGATACCAAACTTTTTCTTATAAACAATATTATTATCTCTTATAACTTTATCTAAAACTAGTTCTGATTTTATAAGTTCAATTTCATTATTAATAGTTTTATCCACTCCCATAGAAATGGATGGACCAGTTGCTTCATCTAAAACATATGGGTTCACTTCTAGCATATTTGAATTATTTGATTTATTGATATATAAGTCAGCCGTTACTTTATATTTTTTAGGCATTACAAATGTAAGTAATATAAAAAATGCCAAAACAGAACAAAATACTTTGATTAATAATTTTCGTCTGCTCCATATTGTTTTCCACAATTTTTCAAAGTTTATATTTAAATCTTCATCTAATTCATCCATTGGGTTATAATATGCCATATTACCTTGTTGCATTTATGTGACTCCTTATTAATTCCTCTTATGTGTATATTGTAATATAAACATGAAAATTTCGTCCAGAAATGTTATAATATAATTTAGCATTTAATTAAAGGGAAAGATGTTTACTATAAATATTTCAAAAGACGGATGGGATATATTTAACATAATAATTACTGTTATACTAACTGTATGTTCACTTGTTTTAATTTATAAATGCAGTTCTATAGAGGCTGAAAAGAAAAGGGTGCAAAAAGAAGAAAAAGCTGCATTAGATTATCTATTAATTGCTATTCGTAGATTCCTTTCATATATGTTAAGTATTAAAGGTGCAATTCGTTCAAAAATAAATTATATAAATCAATTTTTAGAAGATCCTACAAATACAGAAAAACGGAAGTATGCCTTTTGTTTGTTATACTTAATTCCAAATTTTCAACTTGACCTTGCTAAATATGATTTTACAGTTAGTACACAACCATCCATCGTAGATGATATTATTTTGTACCAAGAAATATATCAAGATATATGTGCCGGAGTTGATAGAGTAAATTACATATCATCACAATCGATTAATATAAATGAACCTATAGAAATTACTATAAGAACAGCGGAAGAATTAATAACAAGAGGCAGAGAATTAGATACATTGGAAATTTTAGCATCAGAAATAATTGTTTTTTTAAATAGAATATATGAAAGCATACTTAGGTGCAAAAAGGTACACAACTACACAGATTCTTTTGATAGAACAATGGATGACAACATAATAGAGGAAGTTCAAAAAAGCATAGGTATTTTAATTGAAACCAAGCAAACTCGTTGGCTACATCAATTGAATGACATAGAACCTAAAAAAAAGAGTTTTTGGTTTTGGAATAAAAAGAACAAATGACAACTATAATTCTTGATACATGTGTAATAGAAGGCAAGCAGGATTTATTTTTTAAAAATCCTACTTTACGCTTAATTCGAGAAATTGAAGGAAATGAAATTTATATTCCAGAAATTGTTATAGATGAAATAAATTCTCATTTATTTGATAAAATTAAATCTTTTGAGAATAAAGTAGAGTCTTCTAGAAAAAAATTAAGTGAAATTGTTGAAAAAATAAAAATATACAATATCGATTCAATAAAGACTCCGGATATTGTTTATAATAAACAACTATTAGATAAACAATCACAATGTTTTAAAAGTAATTATACATCTCATCTTAAGCGAATGCATATTAATATTGCAAATTGCCCTAGTAATGTATCAGTGAATGATGTCCTGCAACATATTTTTAATCGAGATTTCCCATTTAAAGAAGGTTCAGATAAGGGCATAAAAGATTTTTTAATATGGAAAACGATAGTAAATATTATTGCTGATATAAGGTACAAAGATGTTATTTTTATAACTAATAATAAAAAAGATTTTTTACTAGAAAATAATGAATTGCCCATTAATTACAAAGAAGATTTAAATAATATACTTTGTTCTCCAGAATGTCTTAAAATTATGACATTACCTGAATATATAAATAGCATTACAGAGATTCAACCTGCCGAAATATATGATACTATAATCAAACAATTTATTGATAGAATACCATTTGAAAAATATACACAGTATGGTAGAGCTATGTGTTTTGATGAATTTGTATTTGAAGATTTTAAACATATGAGTGTTTTAGGTCATTCCCCTTGCTTTAACTTTGATTATGATTATGAACTTGAAAAATCATTTGAAATTGATGAAGATTCAATAAAATGTATTGGAATAAATGAAGAAGATATCTTTTTTAATTTTAAAGTAAAATCTCAAATTGGAGTTTATATTTTAGATCAATATGCTGATTCTTGTGATTGTATATTGTCAATTTCAGCAACATATAACAAAGATTCTGACACAATAACAAGACAAGAAATTTCTGATGTAATTTCTTTTAGAGAAAATATTGATACTTATAAAATAGAACAAGCAGAAATAGCTGCTAATATGAATATAGTAAGTTGTGATCTTGAAAAATACTAATTAATACCGTATAGGAATTTTAGAAGCAATAACTCTATGTCTAATACCATGATCTTTAAGAAATTGTTCAACTCCGTCGCAAAGACTTGTGTCTACAAGTGGTGATGCCGTAATTTTTTTAATTATATCTGTTGTAAAATCCATTTCTATATATGGAATAAAAATACCATTCTGAGTTCTGTATTTTACGGAAAACTTTGACTCTCTTTCACTTTGTGTGATAATTAGGCGGTATTCTTTTTCAGATTCAAAAGCCTTATGTTTAAAAAATAAAGATAATATTTCAATAAAATCCATAAATAAATCTATTAAATACATTTGTTCATCATAATCCTTGGTATCTATAAAGTTATTTTGATATTTAAATAGTGCATCTCTTATTTTTTCTTCTTGAATTCGTTTATTATAAATCACTTTTCCACAATAGCCATGTCTAAAAGCATTAGGCCCACTAAATTTTTCTATAAAGAAGTTTGTTTTAAAACCAATATTGTAACCGTATTTTTTATCAGATTTAGTGTAGTAATTCCACAAAGATAACTCATCACTTGCATGTGAAAAACTTGCTACAAAAATATTTTGACTCGGCTTTCTATCTATTTTAAAAGGTCTGCTGTATATATGGCTTTGAATATAAGTTTCCAACGATTTTTTAAATTCTGGAACTATGTCTTTAGTTTTTTCCAAAATTTTTGAAAGTAAATTATAAGTATAAATTATCTCAGATTTGTCATTTAAATAATGTATTTCAGAGAACCATATTTTATTTGTCTCTACTATGCTTTTAAGTCCTTCTGGAGACGTATAATGATATAATATATCAGCATCCGTTAGCTGTAACTCGTGAGCGACAGTATCCAAAAAATAATAAAAAGGTCTGAATTTTTGATGTTTATTCATCATTCTCCTCCAACCATTATTAGAATATTATAGCACATTTACGCAATTTTAATATCTTTTAACATAAAGACATAATAAGACACATAAATTAATATAAAAATTATCAGTCAGTTTTGAAATAATTATCTTTTTAATTTGAAATGTCTGACTCTTGAAATTAAAAATTTTTCCGACTAACTAGGCACAGTTTTCAAATATTTTAATTTCGTGTCCGACATTTTTAATTTCAGCTGTCCAATGATATTATCGATGCTGCGAAAATCAATAAATATAGAGCCGGAACAACGTGAATCATAACAACACCTTCAAAAAGAAGATATATGTTTTTTAGGCTTATCTTAAAGTCACGAATCTTATAGTTGCCTTTTAAAAATAAAACTATAAGCCCTATGGAAACAACTAAGAAACAAAGAATTCCAATGGCTTTGGTGGTATAGCAAAAAAAACTTGACCAGAAGTACGTTGACAGACAAAAAATCACCAAATCAAACAAAAACATTATTGTTATAGATTTTGATAAATTTTTCATTTAAAGCTCCTTTTTATAATGCATATATATCATGAAAAGCCTAATAATTCCAATTTTTAATTAATATGTTCAGATGTTTCATTAATTTTAAATTAAGACATCGTATATTATTTCTTTTTGTTGGTTTTTAACGACTTCTCTTACAATTTTATACGAATCGGCATTTGTTATTCCAACTTTTGAAAACAGAATAACTTTATCTGCGGCACTAATTTTATCTATAAAATCTCTTGTTTCATCATAGTAAGCTATGTTTACGTTTGGAGTATTTTGCAGTTTACTTATTAATGAATTTGGCAACTGGACAAAAGACAAACATAATACTTTTTGGGGATTAAAACTATAACATTTGGTCTCCACCAAGTTTTGTTTTTCTATGCCATCAAATATTATGTTATTGGTTAACATAGAATATGTTAAATTTTTAGAGCATACTTCTTTATAAATCAGCGTACTTAATGCAGTTAAATAGCCAAATACACAACCCAATATGATATTTATCAAAAGTTTTGGCGAAGAGTTTTCAAAAGGTCTTAGCAGTTTTGGTTCTTTTAGAACAAGTACCTTAGATGAATCGGAAATTTGTTCTACCAATTTTGCCCACTCGAATTTTGCAGCAAGTTCGGCTAATTTCTTGTTTTCTTCAGTGATTGCAATTTGTGACTTTTCTCCGGCTATATACTGACTTTTAAGATTACTCATTGCAGAAGAAGCTGTTTTTGAATAAGCACTTATTGCTGGCAAATTGCCAATGCTTGTCATATGAGATGGTAAACCCGAAGCTTGGCTGACTTTCTTATTTAGAATCTCCTTTGTTTTTAGATATTCTGATTCAATAATCTTTTTATCTGATTTTGCTTTTTCTGTATTAATTTCTTTATGAAGTTCAATATAATTTGTTATCAAAGAAGAAATAATGCCATAAGCTAGTTTTGGATCTTTATTCTTGTATTTTACGGTTATTACATTTGTATTTTTTACATTATCTATTTTTAAAACTTTTCCTTTCCTGTAAAAATCTTCTGCAATCAAATATTCGCCCTTTTTCTTTCCTTTTTGATATCTTATATTATTCTCTCGGATAACTTTATCAAGAACTAATTCTGATTTCATAAGTTCTATTTCATTATTAATAGTTTTATCTATCCCCATAGAAAGGGTAGGCGATGAGGCTTCGTCTATAACATATGGATTAACTTCCAGCATATTAGAGCTGTTTGATTTATTGACATATAAATCAGCTGTTACAGTATATTTTTTAGGCAATATAAATGTAAGTAATATAAAAAATACTAAAACTGAACAAAATATTTTAATTAATAGAGTTTTTCTACTCCAAATAGCTTTCCAATATTTTTGGAAATTTATGTCCAAATCATCACCTTCATCAACAGAATTATAAAAAACAACATTTTCTTGTGCCATTAATGTGACTCCTTATTAAATACTCTTACAAAACATTATACTCTAAACATAAAATATTAACCACACAAAATTTATTGTGTGTAGTATACATAGTATTTTTTCTGATTTAAAAATAAGGCTAGTTTTAAACTTTTTTATATTTTATCCCCGTCTTACATCTATAACCTGACCGGTAAGGTCGGAAAGCAAGGTTTTTAAAGATGCTTCTGCAACCGTTTGGGCATCAAGCAGGGTTCCTTCCGGTTCTTTACCAAACGCATTAAATCTCATCGCGGTCGCCGTACGTTCAGGGTTCATAGTATTTATTCTTATGCCATCTGAAATAAGTTCTTCGGAAAGTGCCTGAACAAGATTAACAACAGCCGCTTTTGTTGATGAATATGTTGAATACAATGCTCTTCCTCTTGTATATGAACTTGATGCAAACATCAGCATACACCCTTTTGTTTCTTTAAGATAAGGAATACTTGCTTTTGCAACATTAATCGAGCCTATATAATTAACATTAATTTCCTGCTTTATATCGTCAACATCTCGGTCTGTGAGTTTACCCATTTTTAAAACTCCTGCTGTATTGATTACATAATCAATTCTGCCGGTTTTTTCATTTACGCCTTTCAAAAACTGTTCAACTTCATTATAAGACGTAACGTCAACTCCTGTTTTATCAGAGGATACAAAAACCTTTGCACCAAATTTTTCTGCCAGCAAAGAAATACTCTCACCTATCCCGCTTGTGCCGCCAAATATTACAACAACTTTATCCTTTAAATCCGATAAATTGTTCTCATTCGGACTATCCGCCGTTCTTACCTGAAACAGCCGGTCTGCCATATAAATATCCGAAGGATATGTTATTTTGATATTTTCGTTTTCGCCTTCTACAACATAAACCTCGGATAAATTATACTTAACAACAAGTCCGCAGTCATCGGTAAAATTCATATCTTTTTTAGCAAGTTCGTGTGCTTTTTTAATAACCGAAAGCCTGAAACATTGCGGAGTCTGCCCCCGCATAAGATATTTTCTTTCCGGAATATTTTCTATAATTTCATCTTTTACTTTAATAATTGTATCAGCAGAGGGAATAGCGACGTCAACAGCATCAAATTTTTTAAGAGCCTCTGCACAGTCTTTCAGTATTCTTTCCGTCAAAAACGGTCTTGCACAATCGTGAATAATTACATAAGCATCTTCATCTTCTATTGAAGATATTCCGATACAAGAGCTGTCTTTTCTTGTTTCACCGCCGTTAAGAAGTTTTGACACCTTTGAATAATCATTTTTGAGCAAAATCTCTTCTGCCATCTCACGATACGCAGGGGTAATAACGAGGATTACGGAATCAATATATTTGCTTTTTTCAAAAACATCAAGAGTATGTTCAAGAACTGTTTTTCCGGCGATTTTTACAAATTGCTTCGGGATATCTCCGTGATATCTTGTTCCTGTTCCTGATGCAAGTATTATTCCGTATTTTTTCAAAATATATTCTCCTGATTTTTAATATAGTGGTCTGAACCGGTTGTGTCAAACAAAGATTTACCCGTACAGATTTTCTCTGAATGACTTAATTTTTTTAGCCTCTTCTTTATAATCAGAGTCAAATAAATTATCAATATTAGCGTTAAGTATCCTTACTACATCTTTTATATTTTCTCTGTTCATAACAACCATATCATTTGCCATCTCTACATTAGACATAGCTAATCTCGTTGTATCCCTGAACCCTGATGCTGCAAGTTTTTGGGCAAGCTCATTATCTTCAATGTTTTTACAAAGAGCCTGAGCTACAAGCATAGGAGCATGTGATATCAATGCAACAGCTTTATCGTGTTCCTGAGGTGTTGTAAGAATAGTATTCGCACCAAGTTCTTCTATAACTGTTTTTAATACCTCAAAATCCTTCATATCGGTATCATTTTTTGGAGTAACAGCCCAGGTTGCACCTTCAAACAAGTCAGGAAATGCATATTCCCAGCCCTGGTGTTCTGTACCTGCCATAGGATGAGACGGAATAAATTTATAGTTATAGCTTTTTTTTGACACAAACTCTTTTAGAGAACAAACGTCTGTAACAATAGTTTTTTCATCTAAAATATCATTTAACTTATCCAGTATTTCAAGAGTTACATTCATAGGCGTACACACAAAAACAATGTCACATCCTTTAAGATTATTGTAATCTTTGCTTACATTAAACTCGTTGACGCTTCTTGATATCCCGACAACGCTATGTTTTTTGCCTTCAAGCAGATTCTTGAAAATAGAACCGCCAATTAAACCTAATCCTACAACACCTATATTCATTTTTACCCCTAATACTTATAAATCTCTGTGGTGAAAAGATTTTAAACCTTCTGCATAATCTTTTACAATCTGCCCATTTCCTTCAATTGTATATTTGTATATTGTTAAACCATCAAGCCCGACAGGACCTCTTGCGTGCGTTTTGTTTGTTGAGATTCCTACCTCTGCACCAAAACCGTACCTGAAACCATCTGCAAAACGGGTTGAAACGTTGTGATAAACTCCTGCTGAGTCAACCATATTCATAAATATTTTTGCGTTTTCGTCTTTTTCTGTAATTATTGATTCCGTATGTCCCGAAGAATATTCATTTATATGCTCAATTGCTTCTTCAAGCGAGCTTACGTATTTTAAAGAAAGCTTCTTTTCTCCATACTCTTTGTGCCAATTTCCAGGAGTTAATATAATCTCTATTCCTGCTTCTTTTAGCGACAGAATAAGCTCATCTTTTTGCGGGAAATCTTTGTGAATCAAAACAGTTTCGACAGAGTTGCATGCACTCGGATACTGTGTTTTTGCATCGATAATAATATTTTTTGCTTTCTCAAAATCTGCCGTTTCATCAACAAAAATATGACAGATTCCGTCTGCGTGGCCTAAAACCGGAATCTTTGTATTTTCTTTTATAAACTTAACCAGCTTATTTCCGCCGCGCGGAATAATCAAATCAATGTATTTGTCCTGCTTAAGCATCTGGGCAACATCATCTCTTGTAAAAACTTGTACAAGAGCATCTTCAGGAAAACCTTTCGTCTTTTTGAGAGCTTCCTGAATAACTGACATTATCATTTTGTTAGTGTTTACTGATTCCTTGCCGCCTTTCAGGATAACCGCATTAGAAGATTTTATTGCAAGAGCTGATATCTGGGCAATTACATCAGGGCGCGCTTCAAAAATAATTCCTAAGACACCTATCGGGCAGGAGGTTTTTGTTAAAACCAAACCTTCATCAAGCTCTCGTTTCAATAAAATTTTACCAATCGGATCTTCTAACCTGACAATATCATTTACCCCCTGAACCATATCTCTCATTTTATTTTCATCAAGCTTTAAACGATTAAAGGTTGATGTCGTAATTTCACCTCTATCAACAAGCGTTTTTGCGTCTTCAAGGTCTTGCCGGTTTGCTTCAAAAATCTTGTCTTTATTTGCCGAGATATTTTCCGCTATATTTTTTAACGCCTGATTTTTAAGCTCAGACGAAAGAACTGCCATTTTTTTTGATGCAGCTTTTACATTATATGCAAGTTTAGTAAAATTATCCTCCAAATTACTCCTCCCGAAAAAAATCGCTATTGTCCTCTTCGGCTTACTCCCTGATAAGCTTCACACATTGCACGATATTTTAGTCTTCTCAAATTAATCATAGAAACGCATCTTTTTTTTAACAATTGCTGCTTTAAAGATGTTGCGGGGCAATTTTCGACCTCAGCAGGCTGTTTTAAAACAAAACCTGACAGGTTCATAAAAGGAACGCAATTTCTGTAATCCATAAACGGGTTTTTACCAAATGATTCCATTTTAACTCCTTAAAAATGTATAACTGTGATAGTTCTCTCTTTCTTTTTTTATATTATATAAAACTATGTTGTTAAACAATAAAATGTAAAATAAAGTTACAACGAATTTTAGAACAAACGTTTTAGGCAAAAACAACATTTAACTTGAAAATTTTTCATGTTGTTGGTATATTCAAGGGGTAAACGATTTTACTGGTTTAGTATATGCGCCCATAGCCCAGCTGCCACACGGCGAGTGAATGGGCAAGCCGAGCGGACGAAGTCCGCGAAGGTGGAGGCGAGTCAACGGAGTCGTGTTGCGAGAGCAATACGAGCAGGTTGACGAGCGGAGCCGTTTTAAACTACAATTGAATAAAATATGCGCCCATAGCCCAGCTGGATAGAGCGTCTGGCTACGAACCAGGAGGTCGGGGGTTCGAATCCCTCTGGGCGCGTATAAAAAAGATGATAACCTTTGTTATCATCTTTTTTATTTGAGAATAAATTTTTGATTATTAAAACATTGAACCGTTCCAACCCCACATATCAACAGGGTGATATGTTATATAAATATTTGAACCATCCAGACCGTAATCAGATATCAGCATCTCAAATATATCTTTTGTTGCTGCCTGACAAGGGAATTTAGATACAGAACCCAGAGAACGAACAACAATATAGGCACCTTTTTCAACCTTATTTTCACCCATATACAAAGATTTATCGTCCTCAATATTTGTCATAATATAAGATTTTGGTTTTGAAAAAGCTGAAGAAACAGCATCTGCTAATTTTTTCTGTAATTCATTTTTTTGATTTTCGTCTAATTTTACGCTTAATTTTGCTTCAATATATGGCATATAAACTCTCCTTTATTAAACTACTTCCAAAAAGTATTATACTATAATCTTCAAAATTTTAATATTAAAAAAAATATAGCCGTTTGACCGATATACAATCGGGTTATCTTTATAGAAAATTAGATATATGGAAAGCAAAAAGATTATGAAGAATCTACTTACTCCCAGAGAGATTGAAGTAATGGACTTGTTAATCAACGGATATAACAACTCTAAAATATCTGAAGAATTGTGTATATCTGAACACACGACAAAAGCACATATATCTTCTATTTACGAAAAATTAAAAGTTTCCAACAGAGTCCAGGCAACAGTAAAATATCTGCTGGGCTAAATATATTTCACATGATTTATAATATTAATAAAAATCGGAACGACAGGACACGTTGAGCGTAATTTTTGCGAGAGCAAAAATAGCTCGAGGATAAAGATACAGAGGTTCAAATCCTGTCCGTTTGGCGTAAAAGTGCACAAAAAAATCGGAACGACAGGATTTGAACCTGCGACCCCTACCACCCCAAGGTAGTACGCTACCAAGCTGCGCCACGTCCCGATTTTATTGTTATTTAATTTTCAAATATATTATAATTCGCTGAAAAATATTTTTAAAGGTCAACTACAATTCCTTTACATTTACCCCTAGCCCCAGAAACTTCTTTCATAACGACTAAGAATTTTATCAAGCTCCCTGCTATTCCCAAATGGATTATAAACAGAACTGCGTTTTGTAAACTGTCTTATAAGGCGTGTCGTTTTATTTTGTTCATTCATAAAATCCTGACACCATTTTCTGTGTGCAGTATTTACAACAACTTTTCCTACGTTCATAAAATCACCTTATAAATAAAGTTCCTGAATTATGCCGATAATTTTGTTTAAGAAGTTTTTATATTTTATTCTGTCAGCTGAACCTGATAGAACTATATCAGCTTTTGCCTGACAAGGTCTTATATAAACTTCAGCTTTTTCGTTGGCATTTTTGTAAATGTGTTCTGCAGAATCACCCAAACCGCGTTCATTAGCTCGAATAAAGAATCTTTCTTTTTTAATATCTTCTGCTATATCAACATAAATTTTGAAATCAAACGCATCTCTTACTTTGTCGGTGAGCGTAAATAAACCTTCCGAAATAATTACTTTGGAAGGTTTTGCAAGTGTATAATTGTCATGACGAATAGCAGTACCTGACATGTCGTATTTAGGAAGATAAGTTGTCTTACCTGAAAGAAGTTCTTTAATATGTTTGTGCATAAGTTCAAGTTCTAATGCCTGAGGTACGTCAAGGTCATAGTTTTTTGCAAACTCAGCAAAGCTTCCTGCTGTTTTTACCATTTCAGAACGGTCATAATAATAGTCGTCTGTGTTAACTCTTGTTATAGCGTCTTTGATATTAAACTCTGTTGCAAATGATTCGATTGTATCAATCAAATCCATTGTAATTGTTGATTTTCCGCTTGCCGTTTCACCTGCAATACCTATTGACGCAGGCATTTTAATTTTACCTGACAGATAGCCTGCAATTTTTTTGATTACAAACGGATTGTAACTAACAAGAATAGAACCTGACTGAGCCATCTCATTTTCAAAAATATTTGTTATATAACGCTCTATACTATCGATTATTGAAATTGGATGAGTTACTGTTTGTGTTTGTGATTTAAACGGACTTTTTGATTTGATGTTGGATATATTTAACATAATTAACTATTCTTTCCTTGTTCTATTATACACAAATCAAAACTTATGAAAAGATTTTTTTGCGGAGTAAATGTGTTTTTTTTACAATTATTTACATGTATCTTTACAAAATATCCAGTGGGTCAACATCAATCGCAAGCCTTATATCTTTTGGCATAGCAATTTTGCTCAAGAACTTCGATATAAAGTCGTGTCCTTTTTGCGATAATTTGTTTTTGATTAAAATTTGGAACCTGTAAAATCCGTTGATTTTTTCTATTACACAAGGTGAAGGACCCAGTACATCAACATATTCGCTGAATCCGAATTTTTCAGTCATTGTTGTCAGGCGCATACCGATTTCCATTGAAGATTTTTCCGCTCTGTATTGGTTTTCAGAAGATATTATAAGGCGCACAATCTGGCTGAACGGAGGATAATCAAACTCCTGCCTTGACTTTATTTCCGTTTCAAAAAACTTTTCGTAATTTTGTGATTTCGCAGTCTGAAAAGCGTAGTATTCAGGGTTATATGTCTGGAACAAAACTTTACCCTTAAACTCTCCTCTTCCTGCACGTCCTGCAACCTGTGTAAGAAGCTGAAACCCTCTTTCTGATGCACGGTAGTCAGGAACGCTGAATCCTGAATCTGCGCTTAAAACACCAACAAGAGTAACATTCGGATTATCCAGACCTTTTGCTATCATCTGCGTTCCGACTAAGATATCAATTTCACCTTTCTGGAATTTAGATAAAAGTTCAATATGAGCGTTCTTCTTAGTTAAAATGTCACTGTCAATTCTTTCAACTCTTGCATCAGGGAAAAGCTCTTTTATCAGAACTTCAATTTTTTGTGTGCCGACTCCCGATGTTGAAAGCGCATCACTTCCGCACTGAGGACAATAATCCGGGAAGGTCATCTCTTTCCCGCAGTAGTGACATTTTAATTGTTTTATACTTGCGTGCCAAATCATAGGAATAGAACAATCAGGACACTCAATAACAGTACCGCAGGCTTTACACTGAGTGTAAGTTGAATATCCTCTGCGGTTCATAAGCAAAATAACTTGCTGTCCTCTTTCAAGAGTTTCAGCAATCTCTGTCTGCAACGGTTTCGATATAATTCCTCTGTATGCAGCTTTACCATATTCCTGCATATTGATAACCTGTGGTTTTGCAAGCGGTGAATTATTAAATCTGTGTTTCATTTCAAAGAGATTGTTGTTATTCGTTGCATAATAATACGTCGAAACATCAGGAGTTGCCGAGCCTAAAATCAGCGGTGCCTGATAGAATTGTGCAAGTCTCCTTGCAACAACTCTTGCGTCATACCTTGGAGCCGGATTTGTTTGTTTATACGCTCCTTCGTGCTCTTCGTCAATAATTATCAAACCAATATTTGAAAGCGGTGCAAAAACTGCCGAGCGAGCTCCCGCAAGGATTCTTATCTCATTTTTATAAAGCCTTTGCCAAACATCATATTTTTCACCTTCACCGATTGAACTGTGCCATATTGCAACATCTTTTATACCGAACTTTCGTGCCAAACGTTTTGTTAACTGAGAAGCAAGCGCAATTTCAGGAGCTAAAAAAAGTACGTTTTTTCCTTCATCAAGAACATCCTGAATAAGTTTAAAATAAACTTCCGTTTTCCCTGATGCCGTAACACCATGCAAAAGTATAGGATTTGGCGATTTTAATTTACCCTTAATGCCTTCATAAGCCTCAATCTGCTCGCCCTGAAGTTCGTACAAAGGTTCTTTTTCTACATCTTTAAATATTGAGAGAGGATTTCTGTAAATATATTCTTCCTCTATTTTTACAAAGCCCAAATCTGCAAGTTTTTTCATAGTCGCACGGGTTGTTTTTGCAACTTCTTCAAACTCAATAAGGGAGGACTTCCCACACCCTTTTAACAATGCTAAAATCTCTTTCTGACGCTTTGTTAATCCTTCACCATCTTCTTTTAGAAGTGAAACAGCAAGCTCGACTTTTGCATTCTTTTCTATTAACCTCATAGGAAGTGCCGTATTCAAAACTGTTACAAAATCCGTACAATAATAGTTTGCAACCCATTCAAGAAGTTTCAAATATTTTAAAGAAAAAAGCGGTGTTTCATCTAAAATCTTGTTGATTTTTTTAACCCTGAAATCCCCGGGAATATAATCAGAAAATCCGACAACAAACGCATTTATAAGTCCTTGTCTTCCAAAGGGCACCAAGACTGCCTGACCGATTTGGATAACATCCTTCATCTCATCAGGTATCAGATAACTGAAAGTCTTTACTCCCAATCCCTTAATGTTTACAAGCACCATTGCGTATTTCATAAAGATATTATATCAAAATATTGTTATTTTTGTAGATTTATATGTTTTTGAGATTCTTCACCCCTAAATTATTATTGGGTTCAGAATGACGAAATTATAGTATTATTCGCTGTAAATTGTTATAGTTACCAATTATTTTTCTGCTTTTTTTACTTTTAAAATTTTGTTTTCTATTTCAAGTTCAACTTCATCATCTTCGGGATTAATGTCTAAAAGTTCAAGAATAGCCTTTTGCATCAATAAAACCCAAGCATTTCCACTTTTTATTAATTTCTTTTTCATAAAAAACCTTTATATTGTCTATACAAATACTTTACAAATAATAGTTATTGTTGTATATTATCCATTGTCTAATATATGTCTAATATAGGAATGATTATGAATATTGATGAAAAAGTAAAAGAAACATTGAAAAAACTGGGCATGCATATAAAAGAACTTAGAGAAGAACAAGAAATTAGCACAACAGAGCTTGCACAAAAAACAGGAATAAGAAAAGTATATTTAGAAAAAATTGAAGATGGAACCGCATACGGTGTCAGAATGGAAAAACACCTTTTGAAGATATCAAAAGGATTAGGAGTTAATTTTTATCAATTATTCGATTTTGAATAAAATAATTATAAAGAGCGGCGGGTTTGCTAAAAGCAAACCCGCCGCTTATCTTTTTTTAAATTAAGAGTTTTTTATTTACCCCTAGTTTATGCATTTTGCCTTATCTTCGTCGGTTACACCTTTGATAGTAAGGTTAATTCTGCCCTTATCGTCAATTTTGATAACCTTAACAATTACTTCGTCGCCGATATTAACGTGAGGTTCGATTGTTTCGATTCTTTCCTGACAGATTTGAGATATGTGAACCATACCGTCTTTTCCGCCGCCAAGTTCAACAAATGCACCGATAGGAATTATACGAACAACTTTACCTTTGATAACCATTCCGACTTCAGGTTTGAAGGTTAAATCGTTAATCATTCTCTTAGCGATTGCAGCACCTTCCTGATCGTTAGAAGTAATAGTAACTACACCGTTATCCTGAATATCGATTTCGGCACCTGAAGCATCAATAATTGCTCTGATTTGTTTTCCGCCGGGTCCGATTACTGTTCCTATATCTTCAACAGGAATGTTCATTGTAGTAATTGCAGGTGCGTATGGTGAAAGTTCCTTAGCAGGTTCTGTAATAACTTTTCTCATCTCGCCTAAGATATGAAGTCTGCCTTCTTTAGCCTGTGCTAAAGCTCTTCTTAAAGTATCATTTGCAATACCTTTAGCCTTCATATCCATTTGAAGAGCTGTGATACCGTCATCATTACCTGTAACTTTGAAGTCCATATCACCAAGGAAGTCTTCAATTCCCTGAATATCTGTTAATACAACAGGCTCTCTGCCGGGTTCTGTAATCATACCCATTGCAACACCGCCAATCATACACTTAACAGGAACACCTGCGTTCATAAGTGCCATAGATGAACCGCAAGTTGAACCCATTGAAGTAGAACCGTTTGATTCTAATACATCTGATGTTACACGGATTGTATATCCAAACTCTTCCTGAGATGGAAGTGCAGGAACGTTAGCTCTTTCAGCCAAGTTACCGTGACCGACTTCTCTTCTGCCCGGTCCTCTTAGAGGTTTAACTTCTCCAACTGAGAATCCGGGGAAGATGTATTTGTGCATATAAGTTTTTTCAGTTTCAGGGTCAACGCCGTCAAGCTCCTGTTTCATACCCGGACCTGCAAGAGTTGCAACTGATAAAATCTGAGTTTGACCTCTTGTAAATACTGCTGAACCGTGAGCGCGAGGAATAACACCAACTTCGCACCAGATAGGACGAACTTCAGTTGGTTTTCTTCCGTCAGCACGAACGCCTTCGTCAAGAATCATTGCACGCATAATGTGTTTTTCAGCGTTTTTGAACTCTTCAGCAACAAAGTCAATTCCGGTTTCTTCAATGATTTGTTTGATGTAGTGGTCATCAGGAAGAGCTTCAACTTTTTCCTTAACAAGCTTTTTAGCTTCTTCAAGTTTATTTTGTCTGTACTCTCTGTCAAAATGATGATATGCATCAAAAATCATATCGTGCGCAGTGTCTTCAATAATTTTTGCAAGTTCTGATGTGTCATAAGGATTAACGAATTCTTCCTTAACAACACCGCAAGCCTTAGCAAACTCTAACTGAGCTTCGCATTGTTTTCTGATTTCAACCTGAGCGAACTCAACAGCGTTCATAATATCGTCTTCTGTAACGAATTTGCAGCCTGCTTCAACCATGATTACGGAATCATGTGTACCTGCTACAACGATGTCTAAGTCTGAATCATCAGCCTGTTTGTGAGTCGGGTTAGCAATAAGATTGCCGTCGGCATCTTTTGAAACTCTTACTGCACCGATAGGTCCTTCAAATGGTGCACCTGATAACATCAATGCGCAAGAAGCACCTAACATAGCCAATGTATCAGGCTGGTTTTCTTGATCATAGCTGAATAATTGAGCTACGATTTGAATATCGTTTCTGTATCCTTTCGGGAACAGAGGTCTGATAGGTCTGTCAATCAAACGTGAAATGAGGATAGCTTTGTCGCTTGCTTTTCCTTCGGAACGGTTGTAGCCACCAGGGATACGTCCGATAGCAGACATTCTTTCTTCATAATCAATAAGTAAAGGGAAGAAGTCGATACCGACTCTTGGTTCTTTACTAACACAGCAGTGAACGAACAACATTGTGTCTCCGCATCTTACTGTTACACTACCATTAGTTGAATTTGCATACTTACCTGTTTCAACGGTGACGGTCTTTCCGCCAATCTCTAACTGAAAACTTTTTGTTTCCGGTACTGTCATTTTTCCTTCTTTCTTCGGCTACTCGAAAGCCGAATGCTTCCATTTAGTTATACTATCTTTCATGAAAAGTATAACATGAACATGTTTTATTTCTGCAAAAAAGACTAAAAAGGTTTACATTAACTATTTACCGATACAGAAATGATCAAAGATGTTGTTTAAAATATCGTCCGTAATAAGTTCACCTGTGAGTTCATCCAGCGCAAGAATAGCGGATTTTACATCAATAGAGATTAAGTCCTGAAGTTCTCTTAATTGCGATGCAAGAAGAGCCTGTTCAATAGACGCTTTTGCTTTTCTGAGACACTCCTGCTGACGGGTATTTGTTACAAAATCTAAGTTTTCGGGATTGATGTCACAGACTTGGGCAGTAAGCTTCTGTTTGAGCTCACTCACTCCTTCGCCTGTTAGAGCGGATATGTAAACAGAATCGTTATCGGATTTTTTTTCAGCAATATCAGACTTATTTGCAATCAGGATATATTTTTTATCCTTCAAAAGTCCAAAAACTTCTTTGTCCTCTTCTGTTATTCCCTGCGAAGCATCATACACAAACAAAACCAAATCAGCCTCATCGAGTGATTGCTTGGAATATTCTATACCGATATTCTCAACCTTATTTTCACCATTTTCCCTTATCCCTGCCGTATCTATAAGCGTGACAGGAATACCTAAATCAAGAGTTTCTTTGATTACATCACGGGTAGTTCCTGCAATATCGGTTACTATGGCTCTATCCAAACTCAAAAGCGCATTAAAAAGCGACGATTTTCCTACGTTTGGCTTCCCTATAATCGCAACAGAAGCACCCTGCCTAAATATATTTGATGTATTAGCTCCTGCTAAAACCTTGTCAATTGATGAGATTATATTCTCAAAAGAGGATATAAGATAGTCATACTCAGGTTCTTTGACGTCTTCAGGAAAATCGATTCCTGCAGTGATTTTAGAAAGAACTTCAAAAATCTGATTTCTTATATCGTTCACCCCTTCTTTTAAAACTCCCGAGAGGTTCTTTACGGAAGTTTTTGCAAACTCAGAAGTTTTTGAGTGAATAATATCAGCTACCGCTTCCGCCTGAGATAAATCCATTCTCTTATTCAAAAAAGCGCGTTTTGTGAACTCGCCTTTTTCAGCCATTCTTGCATCGTTTTTAAGTACAAGATTAAGAATGTTTTTTACTACATTAACTCCGCCGTGACACTGAATCTCAATAACATCTTCACCCGTGTAACTGTTTGGTGCAAAAAACGGAAGTACGATAACTTCGTCGATTTTTTTGCCATCATCAACTATCCAGCCGTGGTTAAATTTTCTGGGCTCAAAGTTCGGATTTGTAAAAATCTTTTTTATAATATCAAACGCTTTGTCACCGGAAATACGAATAACACCGACACCACCCATTCCTACAGGCGTTGCAATAGCAGTTATTGTATCAAACTCGTCTTTAATATTCATAAACTAATTGTATATCAAACAGATTCAAAGTATAATTATTAGCAAAAAGAGGTTTATATGAAGATAAGAGAACTTATAGAAGCCACAAAAGGTGAAGCAACAGAGAATATTGATTTAGAGAGAGACGTAACTATATCTACTGACACAAGAACTATAAAAGAAGGGGATTTTTATCTGCCACTTAAGGGAACTTCTTTTGACGGTGAAAAGTTTATTGAGCAGGCTCTTGAAAAAGGCGCAGTAGGAAGTTTTTGTACAAAAGAGAAGGATATAAACGCTTTCTTATTAAAAGTTCCCGATACACTTACAGCTTATCTTCAGCTTGCAAATTTTAGAAGAAACAAACTCAACCCTACCGTTGTTGCGGTTACGGGAAGCTCGGGCAAAACCACAACGAAAGAACTTGTTGCATCAGTTTTAAGTGAAAAATACAAAACCTTTAAAACACCGCTTAATCACAATAACGAAATCGGCTTTTGCCAAACTGTTTTTGAAGCTCCGGATGACTCAGAAGTTCTCGTTCTAGAGATGGGTATGAGAGGACTGGGCGAGATTGAGCTTTTATCAAAATACGCAGAGCCTGATATTACAATCATTGCAAACGTAGGTACAGCACACATAGGAAGGCTCGGTTCAAGAGAAAATATAGCGCGTGCCAAATGTGAAATTGTAAAATATCAGCGCGGAAAAACTTTTATTGCTCATAATGATGAACTTATTAAAAAGACAGTTGAGTTTGACGGAGAAAAAATATATTATTCACTAAATGATGTTGAAATACTTGAAAAATCGGCACATCATTCAAAATTTTCATATCAGGGGAATATATATGAGCTAAATGTCGGCGGTGATTACAATATTGAAAATGCACTTTCTGCAATAAACACAGGGCTTAAATTAGGATTAACAACCAAACAGATACAAAATGGTTTAAAAAAATACAAACCGATTGAAAAGCGCTGGGAAGCAGTTGGAGTAAATATTAACGGTAAAACTGTTGATGTAATTAACGACAGTTACAACGCTAACCCCGAATCAATGAGAGTTTTCGTTGATACAATTTTTGAACTCTATAAAGATTATGCCCTTGTTCTCGGAGACATGGGTGAACTCGGAGAAAACGAGGTTAAATATCATTCAGATTTGGGCAGATACATAAACAACAAATCTAACCTGAATAAAAACGCAAAAATCATCTCTATCGGAACATTATCCAAAAATATTACAGATGCAATAACAAACTGTGAAACTCATCACTTTAACACTATTGAAGAAGGGGTGAATTATTTAAAAAATAATATTCAACCCCCTGTAACATTGTTTTTAAAAGCATCAAGAAGTATGAAATTTGAAAATATTATATCGGGATTGAACGAATAAAATTGCTCCCATCATAATCCTCCCCCACAGGGGAGGAAGTTGCCAAGTTTTACATTATCACTCTCGCAAACCGAGTTCTTTATCCATAAGATAAAGTGCAGAGTTTTCTTCGCCGAAAAGCTCAAGACGTTTAATTATATTCTTAACCTGTTGTTCTTCTTCGACCTGCTCTTCAATAAACCACTCAATAAAGTTCAGTGTTTTTCTGTCACACTCTTCCTCTGCAAGTCTTGCTATATTCATAACAGAGTTTGTAATACATTTTTCGTGTTCGTAAAGTGTTTCAAAAACAGATTTTACCCCCTTAAACGCAAACTCGGGAGTTCTTATTTGCTTAAGTGTTACATAGCTATTTCTTTCAAGCAGGTAATCAAGCAGCTTTAAACCGTGTTCGACTTCTTCGCGTGCCTGCTCTTTTAGCCAGTGAGAAAAACCAAAAAGACCAACTTCGTGCAAATTTGCTGACATCGAAAGATATAAATAACCAGAATAAAATTCTTTATTTATCTGTTCGTTTATTATTTCATTAATTTTTTCGCTAACCATTTATTATCTCCTATATTGAATAATTACCGCTTTCGTTTTCTAACATTCTGTTATCACCCCAAAGGTGATGAATATTACAATATTCAACAGAGTTAAACTCATCTTTCAGAGAACTTTCCATCTCAGGAGTTTCATTCGGATAAAAGAATTTTAAATGCAGTTCATTTTTATCTTTGGAATACGTCTCAATAAATTGAATATAGTGTTCACTCGTCATTGGGTGTCCGATAACATTAACAAACTTTTTACCCTCTTTTATCTCAATTTTAGGCGTATGTTTTTCTCCAAGTTCATTTGTGTCATACTGTATCGGCATAAGTTCCATCTCATGTCCGCAGCAGACAAGATTGCCGTCACCTTCATTCAAAACCTGAACCAGATTTCCGCAGATGTTACATTTATAAATTTGTAATTTTACTGTCATAATTTAAACCTCCCTAAAGTATGTTTTCATTCCCAAGCTTTGATTACATTGCCGTAAACGGCAATTTATGATATTATCCTATGTATGAGTAATTTCTTTACATCAGGAGGTAACTCCGAAAATAAAAATTTGTTTTTAAAGAAGGATGAAAAACCAAAAGATAACTCGCTTGACGGTCAGTATAACGAGTTAAAAAATAATTATGAGCAGATTTTTATAGAAGCAGCCGAAAGTATCAGGAAAGAACTTGATACAATAAAACCTGAAAATCCTTGCGAAGGCTGTACACATAAAGACTGCAAAATAGAAAAAAAAGAAATATTTGCTCCTTATCCGCCAACAGGCTGCAAACTGAGAGAATGGCAAATGCAGGCAATTACCTATCTGACAGGCGACTACAAAAACAAACTAAAAGCAGCATATAAATCCATAATGGATAAAAAAGATAACTATGAGTGTAATAAATGTGGAGCTTGCTGCAAGCTTGCAGTGAGCGAATATTCATATCAACAATTAAAACAAAGAGCCCTGAGAGGCGATAAATTTTCGGAAGATTTTGTTTCCGTATTTGTTCCGTATGAATCGGAAGAAGAAGCACGCGCTGTTAATCCTGAATACTTTGAGCTATTAAATCGACTAGTTGAGGACGATAAAATTTACTATTACCATTGTCCTAAAGTAGGCAGTGATAATTTGTGTACAATATATGAAGACAGACCTTCAATATGCAAAGATTATCCTCATAATCCGCTAAAGCTTATACCGTCTGAATGTTCATTCAATGAATGGAAAAACGAAGTTTCACATCAGGCAATGCTTCTTAAAGCAAAAACCGATATAATTAACTTCTACAAAGAAAAGCTGGGATAGGGGTAAACATGATACTTGCCGGAATGACATTAGAAGAACTGGAAAATTTGATGGCTGAACTTAAGGCCACAAAGTTCAGAGCAAAGCAAATTCATAACTGGATTTACTCAAAATCTGTATCCACAATAGATGAAATGACAAATCTTTCAAAAGATTTCAGAGAACAGTTAAAAAGCTTTGCCTCTGTCACGGATACAAAAATAAAAGTTAAACAGACAAGCAAAGACGGAACAATCAAGTATCTTGTCGAATACCCTGACGGAGAATGTGTCGAAACGGTTTTGATGAGATTTGATAACCGTGCTAATTTGACAGCCTGCGTAAGCTGTCAGGTTGGCTGCGTTGTTAACTGTTCTTTCTGTGCAACAGGGAAAGGCGGATTCAAAAGAAACCTCACCTACAAAGAAATAATTGAACAAGTCCTTACCATTCAGCGTGATACAGGATTAAAAGTTACAAATATTGTATTTATGGGGCAAGGGGAACCCCTTTTAAACCTTGATAACGTATTAAAAGCTCTTAGTATTTTTAATAACGATTTCCAAATCGGCGCAAGAAGAATCACAATATCTACAAGCGGAATAATCCCCGGGATTAAAAAGCTTGCTGAACTTAATTTGCAATCAACACTTGCAATATCACTGCATGCACCAACGCACGAACTTAGAAAACAACTTATGCCGATTGAAGAAAAATATACAATCGACAAAGTTAAGCAAGCACTAAAAGAATATGTTGATAAAACAGGTAACAGAATTACTGTTGAATATATCTTGATACACGGATTCAACGACACTGCACCCGTTGCAAAAGAACTAGCATATTTCCTTAAAGATTTAAAATGCAACATTAATCTTATTCCATACAATTCGGTAATCGAAAACGACTACAAAAAACCGTCAAGTTCGGATATTATGAAGTTCAAATATCTTCTAGAACATTCCGGTAAAAAAGTTACGGTAAGACTTGAACGCGGTGCTGATATTGATGCAGCCTGCGGTCAGCTTCGCGGCAAGAATAAGTAATAACATCCCTGCTTAGATATTAGGGTATTTACCCCCATATATTTACACTCAGATATTTACCCCTAGTATCCGTTTAATAATAACAAACTTGCCCAGATTACAATGATACCTGACATTATACCTGTGATTGCATAGTGCCAGTCTCCGTATTCGTGAGAAAGCGGAAGAAGGGTGTCAAATGATATGTATATCATTATACCGACAACTGCAATTAATAGAAATCCGATAAAAGCTTCAGGCAGGAACCAGTGGAGCAGACCTAAACCTATTATTGCCCCGATAGGTTCGGTTATACCTGTCCAGAAAGAATACCATATGGCTTTTCTTTTTTTACCTGTTGCGTGATAAATAGGAAGAGCAACCGCAATACCTTCCGGAATATTATGCAGAGCAATTGCAATTGCAACAGAAGCGCCCAGTGCAAGGTTTTGTGATGAAACAAGAAATGTTCCCAAGCCTTCCGGGAAATTATGAACAGCAATGGCAATCGCAGTAAGCAGACCTGCCCTTTTAATTTTGTGTTTTCTCTTGCAATTTTCATCTTCCGGAGCGCAGTTTTCAGCGAAATCCTCTTCTTCAACGTGGTCAGGAATAAACTCATCAATAAGTTTTGCAACTACTACTCCTGCAATAAAACCACAGAAAAGCATCCAGTGATATTTCACGGGGTAATAGGTTTTTAACAGATTTTCTGCCGTAGATAAAATTTCCGTAAAAGAAACAAAAATCATAACACCTGCCGAAAAACCAAGACCGAGAGACAAAACTTTAAGATTACTTTTATTCACAAAAAACGTAATAAAGCCGCCTATAACGGTTGCGAATCCTGCAAGAAATGTCATTAAAAGAGGTATTTGCCAGTGTGTAATCATTTATTGTATTTTCCTTACTTTTTAATCTTATCACAAACAACTTTAAGAACAATTTTGAAAACTCAGTTTAAGCTGTGTTTTACAAAAAATACACCCAGCAATACCGCAGCCGTACAGACAATTACGGTTGAAAAAATGTATATTCCTGCTCTCAGGTAATCGTCAGAATGAATGTAGTGCAGCAGCTCTAACGATAATGCGCTAAGCGTACTCAACCCTCCACAAAAGCCCGTAATAAGAAAAACTTTATAACTCGTATTCAAATCACTTTTCAGGGCAAAATATACAAAAATAACCGTTGCCGCAAAACAGCCAAAAAAATTTGCCACCAGCGTTGCTACCGGCAAATACGCGTGAGCAGGCATAATCAGATAAAGTAAATATCTGACAAGAGCTCCCAAACCGCCGCCTGTGAATACTAATAAAAAGTTCATGCTATTTTCTCAACTGTTCTTAAAATCTTTTCCTATACAAATATAATATCACGAAAGTATCTTTTTATCTTTTTATCTTTTCAAATCTTTAAGAAACTTTGAAATAGCACTAGCAACATCATCCACAACATTAACGGCAGATTATGTGGATTTTGTAATTCTTGAAACATGGGTAAAAATTCTTAATGCCTGGAAAACACCTACTATACATAAAGCTAAGTCAAAAATCTTACCGCCTATTTTTTGCAGGATTAAAGTTTTACTCTCAGAATCGGTTGTTCTTGTATAATTTCTTATTTCCAAAAAGATTTCAACAACACCTTTGAGCGCACTATAAACCGCAAAAACACCTATTAAAAACCAGGCATAAATTGCTGTCTCAGAATCAGAACAAAGATATGCAATTAAAATTACTATCAACAAAGATATTATCAAGTGTTCGAGTACAATACGGCAAAGCTGAATAAAACCGCAATTCCAGAAACCCAAAATTAAATTTTTAACAAAATCCAATATCTTCATACATAAATAAAACTGTTGGTAACAATTAATTTTATGCTATTATATATAGAATAGGATTTAATTATGGGTGTTGAAAATAAAAAAAACAATAGCTGCAAGTTTATCTATTGTATCTAATGGCTTAATAATATTATTCAAGTTAATCGCAGGTATTATTACCGGAAGTATGTGTATTATATCAGAAGCAATTCACTCTATGAGCGATTTTTTGGCTTCCGTCTTAACCTTTTTTGCGGTTAAACGTTCTTCCGAACCTGCTGACGAAGATCATCCGTTCGGACACGAAAAATATAAAGATGTTGCAGGTTTTGTTGAAGGAATTTTGATTCTGCTCGCTTCTTTTTATATTATTTGGGAATCCTGCAAAAAAATTATCAGTAATAACTCATTAGAGTTTCCACGCTGGGCATAGTTGTAATGTGTATTGCAATTGCTGCTAATCTTCTGGTAAGCCGTTATTTATTTGCGGTTGCAAAGAAAACTGACTCAGTTGCACTTAAAGCAGATGCACAGCATTTGAGCACAGATATATACTCTTCTTTGGGCGTTCTGATTGGTTTAGTTTTGATAAAAATAACAGGTCTTACAATATTAGACCCGCTAATTGCAATTTTGGTTGCATTAATAATATTAAAAGCAGGAATCTCTATCATAAAAGAAACGCTTAATGACCTTCTGGACAGAACTTTACCCGATGACGATATCAAAGTTATAGAAAATATAATAAATGACTGCAAAAACATTTACGGATTCAAAAACCTTAAAAGTCGAAAAAGCGGCTCAACAAGAGATATTGATATTACTCTTTTATGTGAAGAATCAATGTCAACAAAAGAATGCCACGAAATTTGCGATATACTGGAATCTAAGATTCAGGAAGTTTTGCCGAATACTTTGATTGCAATTCACTGCGAACCATATAAACAGAATATATAAAAGTCCTTCTCAAAAATAAACTTATTTCCTTAGTATATTAAGTAATTTGCCCATATAAAGACTTTTTTCAATAAAAAAGATCATTTATCTGACTTTATATCTTAAGTCATAGCAAGCATTTTTAATTATGAAATCTTATTTAAATATATCGATTATATTTAAATCTATTAATGCATTTTTTTAACATTATATCTGCCGAATAAATTATTAAATAAAATAATTAACAAATCTTTATTCCCTTTAAAAAATGATATTTTTGTTGGAACTTTACCCTGTTTGGGATACTCCCTCGTAACAGGAATTTCACATGCTTTCATTCCAATTTGAGATGCTCGGACAGATAAATATGCTAATAACTCATATGTCATAAAGACATCTCTGAATGGCTGAACTCTTTCATCTTTTAAATATCTTGACGAATAAGCTCTATATGCATTTGTTGTATCTGTAAACCATTGTTTTGCAGTTAATGAAATTATTGGAGCATGCAAAAGCCTTACAGCTATGTATCTAATGAAAGGAGTATTTATTGCTTTTCCTCCTTTAATAAATCGAGAACCTTGGACCAAGTCATATCCCTCTTCTAATTTTTTAATAAAATTAGGTACGTCTTCTATACTGTCTTTGTTATTACCATCAATTGTAATAATACCTTCATACCCTCTTTCAAGAGCCCACCAGAGCCCCATTCTTAATTGTGCACCCTGTCTCCCTGCATCTTGCTTGATTAACAATGTATTGACTTCCAGATTTTGCAATATGGTACTATCTGTTGAACCGTCTGTTGAACCTCCGTCACAAATAACAATATCAGCATACTCTGACACATTATTATCTTTTGCTCTTTGAAGCTCTTTGTGTATCCGGCCTCCTTCATTAATAATAGGAATCAAGACTACATAGTTTTTAACTTTGTCCTTATACTCTTTTGCTTCAAATTTAGGAACACCCTCTTGTTTTTCATATATCATATTAGACTCCTTACATAATCTAGCGTTTTTTCTATCGTGCTAATATCATCTTGTTGTTTCATTTCTATTGAAATATATTTTTCATAATTTTCTGATTTAATTACAGAAATTAAATCTTTATGCAAACTTTGTTCTTCAATCAGAGCCAAATATGGTTCTGATATATGAATGTGATTTATAAGTTTAACATTTCCTATTAACTCGGTTGCTAATTCGTTATTATAAATCATTGTTCCGATATCTAAATTTAGTAAAAATCCCTTTGAATTAACTTTTTTTATTAAATCAATTGCAGATTTGGTATCATTTATGAAATTCGTATTATAAATTGTGGGATTTGCTTCCATTCCTATGCAGGTATTTTTTGAATATGCATAGTCGCCTAATTCTTTAAAAAACTCTATTGCAATACTATAATCCGATTCTTTTTCAATATTTCTATTTTTAGGACAACCAAATACAAGATTTTTACATTCTATAACAGAAGCAAAATCGATGGCTTTTTTCGTATAGTCAATCAAAATATGTCGTTCTTCTTTTGTTTCAAATATTTTTTCACTTCTTCCATACCAAATTGATTGCATCGATGGAATAGAAAAACCATATTTTAAATTTAAATTTTTTGCCCAGATTTTTACATTAATCAACTCATCATACGGATTATGCGGAAATATTTTTGTCGGAGCAATTTCCAAACCAGAAAATCCATAGTATTGCATCAGTTTATAAATTTTTTCATTGTTCTGAACATCCCATGCTATATTTGATATTGATAGTTTCATTTATTTTACCCTTATTTTTGTATGTTATCACCTTTTAATATTTTAACAGACTTAATTACAAATCGATTTTGAGATTCAAATTCAATTGTATTTATATTATACGCATACCAAAAGTAATCAGTACTTACTCTTATTAAAAATTTATTAGAGCCTGTTGGAACTTCAAACTGATATTGATAACAGATGTCTTTTTTTAAAGAATCATAAAGCTTAACAAAAACAGATGTTTTAATTTTTGAATTATTAGTACCTTCTATCAAAATATAATTTCCATCGGTTTTGTCAACATTTTTTGAACCTGAAAACTTATAAACATTACTTCCGTCATGCTGTGCTTCTTGTAATACAGAGTTATTTTTTGCATTATATTTATCATAATTAGCCCATATAAAAGGTAATAGTTTAATATTAAAATTGTGGTTGTCTTCACCTTCTTCACCTGCACCAAAATCATAACCATAATCAATGAGTTTATTTTTGTATTTTGGCTGTTCTTTTAATAGATTATAATACTTTTCGTAAGTATTTTTGTCAGCCCAAATTGCAAAATCACTAATCGTTATAAGTGGTCTGTATTTACGGTAAATATATTCTGCTATTGTGTAATATCTTATTGTATGTTCCACTTTAGCCATTGTTCTTATAAAAAGATCGTTTTTTATGCCAATGATAACAAGTGGATGTTTATATTCTGAAATCTCTTGCAGATACAAATTTTGAGAGTGTAAATCCGTAAGCAGACTTGGGGTTTGTGCAGCATAAAATAATTTTTTTCTGCCAGTAAATTCATATAGGGAAGTTACATTTGCAAAATCTATAAATGTTTCATCTTTTTTTAATAAAATATCAAAAATATCAATAAAATCTTGTACAAACAACCTTGTATCTTCCGATAATATAATACGCGGCTGATTATTTATTTTTTCCTTTTGAATATATCGATGGACATTCTGACAAGATTTCAATACATTTTTTAATACTATATGTCTTAAATGCACCGGAGACTTAAGTAGAATTATAGATGAAATGGCTATTGCTGTACAGAGTGTAAATAACCAAATAAAGTATTTTTGGGCAATATTTTTGATTTTATATTTGTTTTCTAAGAATAAAAGAATACAAAGAGAAGTTGTCCATATCCAGAAGTTTAGTAAAACTCCTGAACGTCCCCCGCAAATAAATAAATTGTGATATATAATCCCTCTTGGTATAAACAATAGTTGTCCAATTGAAAAAGTAATAATAAGAGTTGTTAATAATTTATGTTCTTTTGTTTTGTAATATAAATAATACACATACATTAAAGCAAAGATCGCACAAGACGGAACAATAAAATAACAAAATAAGAATGCTAAAGAATATGGTTTGCCCATTGTCTCCATAGCCCATGTAGGCGTAGAATTAATAGATAATGATATCCATTCGCTTAAACGGGAAACAGCATTTATTTCATGCGTATTGCAATATATCAAATACAGGACTAATGCGCAAATTGATGTTACAAATCCGGACAATATAAATTTGCCGATGTCAGAAAATCTTTTATCTGATAATTTTAAAAGAATAAATGTAAATATACATGCTAATCCCAATAAAATCCCATTATCATATTTAAAAACTCCCCCTAATAATATTATTAGCCAAAATAAAAAATAGCTTTTTAGATTAGGTCTTTTTAGCACGTATAATAATGCCAAAATATTTATAAAATTTATACACGCAAAAATGTGTCCCGTAATTGTACTCGGACAAAATATAACAAATAAAGATGCAAATTCAATATTAAAAAGTTTGACTAAAATCACAAATAAAGCCAGTGCTGTTATTAGCCAGTTTAGATTATAGTATATTTTAGTAATATAACTGTATGCAGTATTTGGATGGGTAAACCCGTATATTAATTTTGTCCATACATCAGAAAGTGCATGTGCAGAGAAATAGTCAATGATAGGAATACTTCCATTTTGCAGAGATTTTATTGAAATTGACTCATTTGCCAACTCATAAATATTTGCATAACTTATATATTCAATAACTTCCTGATATGGAGCAATAAAAGTATTTATAAATAAAACTCCAATTACTCCTGCTATATAACCAAATTTTTCAAAATTTTTATTTTTAAAATAAACAGCTAATAAAATGGACAATACAACGCCGATTATAATATAAACTTGTAAAATGTATTGAAAACTCTCAATATAGACTCCTTTTTGATTTACAGAATAGAAAACTTCTATCAGAATACTCGCAGCAACTGGAATACACATTATAAAAGCCAGTGCATTTTTAGTTATAACTAAATCTTTGTCTATATTATATTTGCAATTGATAAAACCAAAAATTTTAAATATAAAAAATACTATAATAAAACTTGGGACTATTGGAATACCAGAAAAAATCATAAAAGTACATGTTACAGATATAAAAGCAATCAAAAAATAAATTGTATTATAAGACAATTTATTTTTTGTCAAAAACTTTAATACATTCTTATAAAGTAAATTACCAATTGTCTGTATTTTGTTTATAACTCTTTTTACAGCATTTTCTGTTTTTATTACGAAATTTGTATATAAAATATTTTTGTACACATCGTTTTTATGTAAATATATAAAACATGCAGATATTAAACATGAAATAAAAAAACCGATCTCGCCGTTAAAAACAACCCCTAATATTGTTGATAAAACTATAAATAATAAAAATATAAAACTGATAAAATGTTCAGAAAAATTAAATTTCTTTCCTATAACAATTAATGGTATCAGTAAAACTTGACTAATTATCAAAGATATTACAAAAAAATTATTTCTTATTTCCAAGGAACCTACGGGATACCTTAAAATATAAGAGATCAAAAGAGGGACTGACAGAACTAATGTAACATTATAAACAGAATCTAAAAATTTTTCTTTGTTTTTAAATAAAAAACTGATTACTAAATTTTGAAAAACAGAAAAAATCGGTAATACAAACAAAAATAAAAAATAAAAATGATTTATTCTTGCTTTTATTGAATGTCCTGACATAAGAGCATCACAGAAAGTTCTGTCCCAGGTGGTAATACTATCATTAATTAAAGGATTTATAAAATATAACCCTGCGAATACAAAAAACAACGTTAAGTATACAATTTTTGCATTTAAGTTTATATTGAAAAAATCCTTTATAAACATTTTATTTCCTTTCAATTATTAATAAAAGCTTTTATTTGATTTATAACATCTTCCTTAGAATAAATATAGCCATTATGCCCATTAAAAACTTTATAATACATCGTTTTATATTTATAATTAAAAGGTGTTTTATTTAATTCATTATCAAAAATTTTTCCACATAACTCGTTATAAAGCTCTTTTACAGAGATTGGCTCTGTTGCAAGGTTCAGCTTGTTTATTCCATTTTCAAGTGCAATTTCAATATGATTCCACAAATTGCTTAAATCATAAAATTGATAAACAGAGCGACTATCAGTAAAGTTTAATGCAGAGAAACCAATAGTTTGAAAATATTCTTTTAGTGATTTTTCATCTTCTTGATTTAGATCCTTACACTTATAAAAACCATTGTCTTGCAATGAATAATAATCCTGTATAAAATCATTTTTACTAATAAGTTCACTAAACTTACTTTCTGTTAGCAAAGCTGGTATTAAATGAATATAATCATATATAAAATTCTTTTTTAAATTTTTACCAAACAAAGCCGGAAGTCTTACAATTAAATGATTTTTAAAATTTTCTTCTATGAATCGTTCCAATAACAGCCTGTTTTTACCATAAGTTGTAAGCTCATCAATATTGATTTTTGATTTTTCATCGATATCAACGGGATTACTGTATACTGCTATAGTTGATATTAAAACAACAGTTTTTGGATTAATTTTTCTTATATTTTCTATTGCATTTTTTATAATTTCCAAATCTTTTTCAGGAAAATTATTTGCTAAAAACATAGCAGACGGTACTCCTGAATAAATAAGCAAGTCCGGATTTGTTCCAAAAGCTTCTTCTATATTTTTTGAGTTATATAATCCTTCAAAATTGTGCTTTTCTGCGATGTTACTTCCGACAAAACCACTGTATCCGACAAGAATATCTTTCATAAAATCTCCTATTTTAGTTTTTCTATTGATTCAATGATGTATTTTTGTTTTCTGAAAACTATATCTAAAATTAACGAGGTATATTTTATAAGAATAGTAAGAACAGATGTTATTGCAAAGAAGCCAAAAGAGAGGAATAACATCGTGGTTGTCCAACCTTTTACCGGTTGACCAGTAATATAAATATAAACAGTATAAATCGCTGCTAAAAATGTACATAAAGCAATTATTCCTGCCATTCCCATAGCAAATTTGTATGAAATATTTGTATATAAAATCAAAGCGTTTATTGCGGTATCTTTTTGTTGTTCACGTTCTTTGGATACTGTATGTGGAATTTGTTTTAATAATATATATTCAATTCCGGCTGATTTTAAACCGCAATTTGCATAAACAGCCTTTCTATAAGGAATTGAGTCTGACATTGATTGAACTCTGTTAATTGCTCTCCTTGATAGAATTCTGAAAGCTTCTGTTTTAATCTTGTATATAGAATCAAAATTCATATTGAAAAATTTATAAAATATTGAAGATTGTTTATGCATACTAAATTTAGGATAAGCTGATACAATATCATATCCCGTAAGACATTTATCATATACTTGTCTTAGTATCTCTAAAGGATAAGAAATTGTTGTTGTATCAAATTCATAAACAAAATCACCAATAGAAAGATCGACACCTGCGTTCATACTTTGTTCAGTCCCTTGATAATAACTCATATTTAAAACAGATATTATTTCCCCTTCTGATTGTGAGGCAAAATCTTTTATCAATTGAACACTGTTATCACTTGAGTCATCATTAACACAAATAATTTCATATGACAAAAAATTATCTTTTAGGTAATTATTGATTGTTTCCAGACATTCGATAATGTTATTTTCGTTATTACGTACATAAATTACCGCAGATATAAAATTCTTTTCTTTTAGTTGTTTATCAAGCATTATTAAGCACCTCGTCTAAATCATATACTGTATTAATTTTTCCTGAAAGAACAGAAATATATGTTGGATTAGTAGAAAAAGTTCTTATTACGGTTGGCCTAGAATCATCTATTTCAGATGCCTTTAAAATAGGTTTCATAGAAAATAATGATTTTACGTATTCAAAAGATAAATCGTTATTCATGTATTTTCTTGCCAAATGTGACATATATTCCCATGCTGTTTTTGGTTTTGCATTGCACAGGTTACAGTTATCCAGACATTCCGGCATACATTTTTTATTTATTTTTTGACAATCAAATACTGGTATATTCTCATAACTTGTTTTATGCGGAGTAAAAGTTACAGATGTCAACGAATGATACCCCGTTTTTCCAAACGGCATAATTGAAAAAAATGGTCCATCCATGACTGTTAATCCAGTTTCTTTTAATTTATCTGAAATATTACACAAAATTATTTCGCACAATTCATATTTAATTTTAAACGGTTCATATCCTAGCATTGAAGATATTTGATTAGTGGAAGCATATGTGGCATTTAGTATAAAATAGGTTTGTATACAGTTATTATCATCCGTTTTAATTTCATAATAATTATCTATTCTTGATATTGATTTAATATCAGCGTTGTATTTTATTTCCACATTATTATATTTTGTCAGTTCAGATAAGAAATAATCTCTTAGAATATGAGCGTCATATGTATATTCCTCTGTTAAAAATGCACCATCAATATTTCCTTTGAAATATTTTTGGGGGTATATTTCTTCACATTTTATTTTGGCATTATCACAAAATTTCTTAAATTGTTCTGCATTTGTCCAGGAAAATTGAGAGCTTGTTGCATAAACTTGGTCAAATTTAGTTAGTATAGAAAAATCGTAATCCTTTAAAAACCTGTGGAAATAATGCGCAGATTTTTCTGCCGTTGAAATAGAGCGAGGATAATGATATCCCATATGTACTCTTGCCTGATTAATATATGTTGCTCTGGAGAAAGCCTCGCCGTCTTTTTCTAAAACCAAAATTTTGTTATTTGGCTTTTGTTTCGCTAAATATAAGGCTGAATATAGTCCATAAAGCCCTGCGCCAATTATTATATTATCATAACAATTCAATAACATAACTATATAAATATCACAAAAAAATTATATATGAAATACAAAAATAAACTGCAACTATTTTATTGAAGTATATTCAGGAAGTATTGCCTAATACTTTGATTACAATCCACTGTGAACCATATAAAAATTAAAAGTTAACAATTACTCCTTCCTGAACGTTAGTTCCTTTCAGGTTATAGTCTTGTTCTTTGTGATTGACATAACTTGCTTCTGCATATAAGTTAACATTCTTAGACGGTGTATAGTATGCCCTGCCCACAATTGCGGCATACGAAGGCTGGTTAGCAGATATTAAAATCCGTTTTGCTTCTGCTTCCGCAGAGAATTTAGGTGATGTATAAAGAGCATGTGCTGATGCAGTCAGAATATTTCCATGACCAAAAGTCACCTTGTCTTTTATGTCGGCTTCGGCGATTAACTTAGAATGTGCTCCTACGTTTTTGCTATATTTAGCACCTGCACCAAACGTTAGATGATATTTATTACTTTCTTCCTGTTGTGTGGTTGAAACTTTACCAAAAGTTGTAAACCTTAGAATTGATTTTTCATCATTTCTTTTAAAACGTAGCTTAAGCCCTAAGCCTTCTTCAGTATCTCCGGAAATCGTTTGTGTATCAAAAAACGGGCTTAACGCTTTTGACCATTTTTTCCCATCAGGTTTTAAAGCTTTTTTTGTATCCTGATTTATTTCTGTGTCTGGTTCTGTTCCAGTTTCTGTTTCTGTTTCAACTGCAGATGTGTTTTCTGCCAAATAACATTTTATATCCACGGACAACAATGGACGTCACGATAACACTATTTTTTATATTATATTTTCCTTTATATAAGTTGTAAAATTATCAAAAACTGCTAATATGTTTGAGGTTTTTATATTGACTGTTTATTATTTTTTTGCGGTAATTTTACACTTTTTTGCATAAGACTGGCACTGTAAACTTGCTTAAATATTAATATTAAGCAACAAATAATAATTATAAATAATATATAAAAGCTTGGTGCAAAATATCTGAACTCATGAGCTTGAGTATTAATTAAAAATGATAAATAATATGCAGTTGCTATTACTATCCAATAATACATTTTCTTACGAATATAAATATCTTTTTTCCCTGCAAACATTGCTAACAAAAAAGAAAGCATGATTTCATAAAACGGTCTTAAAGAAATTAGTGCAATTCCGTCTGTTGTAATCCGGAAAAGCCAGCGTATTTCTTTTTGTCGCGCGTTTGAGATAGCTCCGCAAGCTTTAGTTCTTTTCTCATACGATTGAGCTACTCCTCTTACCGATGTTATAAGTCTATGTTTTATTCCCATTGTATTTTCAGCAAAATGTATTTTATTTTTAATAAATGTTTTTGGTGTTTTAAATATTTGTTTAACATACAATTTTGTAATTTCTTTTGAATACTTGCCAGAAATATCAAATACCTTATAAGGCGGATTATCATCCCATATGATATAATTACAAAAGGGATCGCCATATCTGTTTAATGCCTCATCAATATCTCCGTATTTTCCAAGTTCACATATTAATTCTTTGTTACCGGATACATGTGCAACTCCAATAAGCTCCCATAACATTCCCAATGTGCTAGCATTATAATGTTGTGGTAAGGCAATAAAGGGAATAACTAAACCTAATATAATACCAAGTAAAACTGATAATAAATTACTAAAATTAAAGTGTTTTCTTATAATATTAATAATTATAAGGTACATTATTAGTATTAAAAATAAAACTATGCTATTAATTCTAATACCTATGCATAATGCAATAAGAATTGATGTTAGTATAAGTTTAATTTTAGAAATTTTTTTATTGTGCAATATGTAATCATTTAATATAACAAATATGAAAATTATTAAGATGAATACTGGTGATGAATCTGTGAGTAACAAAGGGAATACAAATACAGAAGGATATAGAATAATACATACAGAGACAATTTGCCACAAATTAAATTCAGTATTGAATATATTTACTTTTTTATCGTTTAAAATAGATTTTATTAGTACAAATATTGCTAAATAAAACCAGAAGGCTTGTATATATGTATAAAAAGCATAGGAATTGGATAATTTATAGGTTATTGCTTGAATATACGGAATAACTGGAGATAACAATGTAGTAGTTACTATTTCTCCGTGTTCAATTATTTCGATTGCAAGCTTCCAACGGGTTAAACCGTCTGCTAAGCCTATAAATGGATAAATTAAAAGCACTCCTATTGTTGCTACTATTGAACAGAATAAATATGCAAAACTGTATGTTTTATAATTGTCTAATATAACATTTTTTACAAAATCTCCATTCAATACGTTTTTTGACTTCACTATGATTTCCCCTTGATAATGTTTTATTTATGTGTTCTGTCAGAATATATATGACACTAATGAGAATAGGTACAAGTGTTTTTCATAAATATTTCACAGAATTTTGTAGTTTTACTAGCTTTTCAAAATAATATTACCATAAAAATATCCTTATAAAGGATTTTTTTATATATCCTATTTCCGAATTTATATACTATATTCATTTGCTAATTGCTGTTGATGTTTCAAAATATATAGTTCGATATAAAACGCATTCTTTCCACTATCATTCAGCCATTAAAAAAGAGTTCCGATGGGGACTCTTTTTTAATGGCTGGGTTGATGACGCATGTTCATGAAAGGAACAATTGAAGACAAGCGATTTATTACTCAAATAGTCCTATCGAACATGACATATTATGACAGAAAACTAGACGTATAGCTACATCCAGCATTTGATACTTTATTTAGACTATCTAAGGAATATGAACAACAAAAATCAACTATCGAACCGTCTGAAAGCGTTGATTTTACTAACAAAAAACACTTCTTCTGAAGTGTTTTAATAATGGCGGGAACGACGAGGCTCGAACTCGCGACCTTGGTTAGGAGACTGGAACTCCTGACCTAATATTTAATTGTCATTAACAATTTAACTCTGTATTGAACTAATATCAAGTGTTTATGGAAAAAATGTGTCGTTTTGTGTCAATTAATTTAAATCGTTTATAATGCAATATTTACGTGCCTTTAAACTATTAAAGTATACTTGTATACCTTATATCTATTTACCCCTGGGTTTAGATGTAAAGCGCGAGTGAGCTGAGGCTGGAGTGTTTTTGCCGAAAGTACGATTAGTATATGAGGCAAAACACGGAACTGCCGTTAAACGCGAACGAGTAAGATGTAAATTTTTCTTAACAATCCTTAGGTAATTTTTGAAAATATGTACAATGAAAAATATATTCACCTTGAAGCAATGCTTTGAGATTAAACTATCACATATCTCTTAATATGGCTGCGTAGGATAGGTCAAAATAGTAAAAAACATTTTTAGCAATAGTTAAAAATGATGGTTTTGCACTGCTAAAAATTTAATTATCACAATCAATATAAAAATGAGGAGGTATTATGATTAATACAAAAAATGTAAGACAAAAATTTTTACAAATTTTATATGAAACAAAAAATATTTCTAACCCTGAGGTCAGAAGTAAAGTGATGAAAAATCTGCTTAGTTTAAGAGATTTTATAAAAGAAGAATACAATTATGACAGAGAACTTCCTACTCTTTCGCATAACTTTGTCAGTAATATTCTTTCCGATATAGATATGCTAGATTTGGCAATTAAGGAATACATACTGTCTATCGGATATGAACTTCCAAAAGACGAAGAAAAAGATTTAAAAAATATTGCAAAATTATCTGCTAATTTTACCAACAAATATTCTTATGAAGATACACCTGTTTTAAAGGGCAGAATAACTAATAGCCGATATATTTGGCATACAAATCCTAACGCATGTCAAAGATGTCAGGATTTAGACAATACTGTCTATAATAAAGAATCTGACGTTCCTGACAAACCACATC
>CACZFL010000010.1 GCA_902780525.1 uncultured bacterium
GTGTGGAATGATTTTACGAAAAGAACGTAAGTTCTTTGAAGTAAAATACGCAGGCACGTTTAATGCGAGCGAGAAAGACGCGCGAGCGAGCAGAGTGCGAAGGTAATATTTTAAGGTTCAATCAGCTGCTTAATATCTCGTCATATTATTGTCAAATAATATTGTAAATGATACGATTATAGAAGGGAAAGAGGAGATTTTTAATGGCTGAAGAACCGTTTAATATAATTAGTTTTTTAAAAAGTGCCGTTTCTGCAGGTGCTTCCGATGAACACTTAAAAGTAGGACATGCACCATATATCCGTAAAAACGGCTTTATAAAACGAACAAACATGAAGCCGCTCTCAAAAGAAGAATTGGATAATGCAATTTTAGAGATTGCTCCGACTGCAATAAGAGATGAAATTCTTACTATTTGCGATTTGGATTTCATGTATGAGATAAAAGGTTTTTCCAGATTCCGTGTTAATTACAACAGACAATTAGGACAGCCGGCTCTTGTCATAAGGAACATAACATACAATATTCCTGAACTGAAAGATTTGTCATTGCCTGACATTTTACACTCTTTTGTAGAATATCAAAATGGGATTATTCTTGTAACTGGCCCGACTGGAAGCGGAAAATCAACTACCATTGCTTCACTTATTAACCAGATTAATACGGTGTCTGCAAAGCATATTGTAACAATTGAAGACCCTATTGAATACGTTTTTAACTGCAAAAAAAGTATTATTTCTCAAAGGCAGATCGGGGTTGATACAAAGAATTTTTCGGATGGTATTAAATATGCTTTGAGGCAAGACCCTGACGTTATTTTTATCGGAGAAATCAGGGATAAAGAAACCATGGAAGCAGCCCTAAAGGCTTCAGAAACAGGACATTTGGTCTTATCGACACTGCACACAAACGACGCTGTTCAGACTATTAACAGAATTGTTAACATGTTTGATGAATCAAACAGATTTTTAATCAGACGACAACTATCTGAAACGTTAAGAGCAACCATTGCACAAAAGCTCATATATTCCGAGCATGATAACAAGAGATATCCGGCCTGCGAAATCATGGTTGTAACTTCTACAATTAAGGATTATATAACAAAGGATAATACGGAAGAGATTTATGAACTGCTTCGTGATAACACAATTGATAATATGATATCAATGAATACATCACTTGCCGCACTTACAGAATACGGATATATATCGGAAGAGGAAGCGTTAAGCAATTCCAACGATGAAGCAGAACTTGAAAAAATATTCAGAGGTGTATATCAGGGAACAAAAGCTTATTATGAATAATTACGTAACAGAAGCTATAAATTTAAAATCTTATAATCTTAATGACGCAGATAAAATTATTGTCATGTATTCAAAGGATAACGGACTTATTAAGGGCGTAGCAAAAGGTATAAAAAAGCCTAAAAGCAAACTCGGTGCAAGAATGGACTTGCTTGTTGCAAATACTCTTCAGCTTTTAAAAGGCCGCTCGCTGGATACGATTATTCAGGCTCAGACTGTTAACCATTTCAGAAAAACAAGAGAAGATTATGACAAATTAATGTTGTCGTCTTACGTTTCTGAAGTTGTAATGAACTTTGGCGAAGGTTCAGAGAGTGCATCTAAAGACATTTATGATATTTTGTACAAGGCTCTTAACAGAATTGCTGATACCAATAATAAAAAAGACATGCTGATTGCTGTAATAAAATTTCAGTTAAAAATGCTTCTTATTATGGGATTTTGCGTAGAGCTAGATACCTGTCTATGCTGCGGAGAAAGAATACTTGATGAAGACATGTATTTTTCAACCAAAATGGGCGGAGTAATCTGCAAGGACTGCTGCGAACCTCTTGGAGTAAAACTAAAAATGCATCATAAAATAAGAGATTTTATGCAGGCAATGTTACAATTTGATTTTGATTATGAAAGCGATTATGACAAGAAAGCAACAGAAAAAGTTTGTCAGGTTTGTTTTGATTTATTGGATGAATACATAAAAACACATACCAATAAACGTCAAAAGTCTGTTAAAATGATAAAAGAGGTCGCTTTAACATGAAAAAGCTCAGAATAGGACATTTATATCCAAAACTTTTAAACATATACGGTGACGGAGGTAATATTATTACCCTGAAAAAACGTGCAGAGTGGCGAGGGATTGAGACCGAGGTTCATGAAATTAATTCCGGCGATGTATGGCTTGGCGAACATGATATTTATTTTATAGGCGGCGGTCAGGATTTACAGCAAATAGAAGTTTCCAAGGAGCTGCAAAGACATAAAAAGTTTTTTACCTCAGAGCGTGACAGAGGTGCGGTATTTTTGGGAATATGCGGCGGCTATCAGCTTTTGGGACATTATTATCTGCCTCACGATGCTGAAAAACTGCCTGGGATAAGTTTGTTAGATGCATACACCGTTGCAGGGAATCAGCGATTTATCGGAAACGTAACAATAAAAACAGATTACGATTTTGCCCCTGATTTGGTAGGGTTTGAAAACCACAGCGGGCTTACTTATATACAAGGGAAAACAAAGCCGATAGGAACAGTCGTTGTAGGAAATGGAAACAACGGTCAGGATAAAACAGAAGGAGCAAGATACAAAAACGTATTCGGAACGTATATGCACGGCTCTTTCTTACCGAAAAACCCAAAATTCGCAGATTATCTTTTAGAACTGGCATTAGGCGAAAAACTTGAACCATTAGATGACACGATTGAAGATAGTGCACACGATTCATTAATTAATAAAGCGTATTAAAAAAAAGAGAACCAAAAAGGTTCTCTTTTTAATTATTTTAGCGACTCTATCAGGTCTTTAATTACACCTTCCTGAGCGGTTATTTCTTCGATTCTTGCATCGGTTTGTTCAACGAGTTCTTTTGGTGCATTAGCTACAAATTTTTCATTCTTCATTCTGCCTAATAATCCGTTTTTCTCGTTTGTAAGTTTTTCAAGTTTCTTTTCCTGACGCTTGATTTCTGCATCTAAATCAATTAAATCTGCAAGCGGAACAATAAGTTTTGAAGTAGAAACGACAGCAGTCGCACTCTTTGGCGGAACAGGAGCGTCTGGCTCAGCATAAGATATATTATTAACCTTAGCTAATCTGTGAATATAAGATTCGATTGCTTTAAATATTTCCTTTTCTCTGCCTTCGGAGCGGATTTCAACGTCAACAGTTGCAGAAGTTGAGATATTAAAGCTTTGTCTTACGTTACGAAGTGAAGTAATTGTATCAAATACAAGTTTCATCTCCTCAGCTTCTGTCGGGTAAGATAAATCATCTTTATATGTCGGATATTCTGCAATAATTAAAGCAGAAGTTTCTTTTGCCCCCGGCATAAGCTGCCATACGTATTCGGTAATATGCGGCATTACAGGGTGAAGCATTCTGAGTGACATATCAAGAACGTATCTCAAAACTCTCTGTGTGTTGAGCTTAAGTTCAGGATCTTGCAATTGAATCTTTGCAATCTCAACATACCAGTCACAGTATTCACTACGGAAGAAGTCATACAGCGTATGAGCAATCTCACCGATTCTGTATTCCTTCATATTATCGTTAACAAGTTTAGCCGTTTCATTAAGCTGATTCAAAATCCACTTGTCAACAAGAGTTAACTTGCTCTTATCTATCGGTTTATCATCAACACCTTCAAGGTTCATTAAAACAAATCTCGAAGCATTCCAGAGTTTGTTAGCAAAGTTTCTTCCATACTCAAATCTTTCATCAGATATTTTAATATCCTGACCGCCATAAGTACATAGAGAAGTCATTGTAAACCTTAAAGCATCACAACCGTATTTGTCAATAATCTCAACAGGGTCAATCGTGTTACCCTTAGATTTTGACATCTTCTGACCTTTTTCGTCACGGATAAGACCGTGGATATAAACATCCTTAAACGGAGCTTTTCCAGTAAATTCTAAGCCCATTGTAATCATTCTTGCAACCCAGAAGAATATAATATCAAACCCTGTTACAAGAACGCTCGTCGGATAGAACTTCTTGAAGTCATCCGTTTCAGAGTTTGGGAAACCCATAGTAGAAAACGGCCATAAGCCCGATGAGAACCATGTATCAAGACAATCTGATTCCTGAACATATATATTCGGGTCAGGATTTTCTTTTGCAACTACCATTTCACCTGTCTGCTTATGATAATAAGCCGGAATCTGATGTCCCCACCAGATTTGACGGGAAATACACCAGTCACGGATATTTTCCATCCACCCTAAGTAGTTTTTAGTCCAACGATCAGGAATAAAGTTTATTCTTCCGTCTTTAACTGCTGCAATAGCTTCTTTTGCAAGCGGTGCCATTTTAACAAACCATTGTTCAGATAAAAGTGGTTCGATAGTTGTATTACATCTCTGGCACTTGCCTACGTTGTGCTCGTGGTCTTTGACGCGGAGCAGGAAGTTATTATAAGAAAGCATTTCAACTACTTTCTTTCTTGCTTCATATCTGTCTAATCCCTGATATTCAGGCGGAACTTCAGCACAAGATTTCATCTTGCCTTCTTCATCAATAACCCATATAGGCTTGAATCCATGCCTGTTACCAACTTCAAAGTCGTTCGGGTCGTGAGCAGGAGTAATTTTAACCGCACCTGTACCAAATGATTTATCAACATATTCATCTGCAATAATCGGAATAACTCTGTTAGTCAGAGGTATCAAAACATTTTTACCGATAAGTTCGGAATACTTTTTATCACTTGGGTGAACAGCAATTGCAACGTCACCGAACATAGTTTCAGGACGTGTTGTATCAACAATAATTGCACCCGGTTCGTTAACAAGCGGATAAGAGATTTCCCACAAATGTCCCTGTTCTGTTTCATATTCTGTTTCTATATCAGAAATAGCTGACTGACAGCGAGGACACCAGTTAACAATGTATGCACCTTTATAAATAAGTCCTTTATTATACAAAGTAACAAAAACTTCTTTAACGGCTTCAGAGCAGCCTTCATCAAAAGTAAATCTTTCTCTTGAACGGTCAAAAGAAGCTCCGAGTTTTTTCATCTGATCTAATATTCTGCTCTTGTGCTCATTAGTCCATTCCCAGGTTTTTTCAAGGAATTTTTCTCTACCCAAATCGTGACGTGACAAGCCTTGTTTTGCAAGTTGTTTTTCAACAACGTTTTGAGTTGCAAGACCAGCGTGGTCTGTTCCGGGAATCCACAATGCTTCATAACCGCTCATTCTGTGATAACGGGTTAAGATATCCTGCAGAGTTTCATCAAGAGCGTGTCCCATATGAAGAACACCAGTTACGTTTGGCGGAGGAATTACGATTGTAAATGGAGGTTTATTTGAATGAGCATTTGCTTTAAAATACTCTCCATCTTCCCAAAATTTATACATTTTCTCTTCAGTAGATTTTGCATCATAAACGGTAGGTAAATCCTCTATCTTAGTCATTGTATCTGTCATAGTTATTCCTCATATAGTGTAAAATTATACATTTATAATAACATAAACATACAAGGGGTAAAGCTCTGGAAGGGTAAACCGATATTTACTCATTTTTTGCTTTTACGGTTCTTTTCAATTTCCCGTATCTTGAGTTCAGGTCATTAAAAACATTTTCATAATAAGCTTTTGTATCAGCAGCCCTGTAATTAGAGTTGATAGCTTTAGCCTGAAGGATATCTTTATTTGCTTTTTCTATTAATCCGATTATCTGCTTAACATCAAATATTCTTTTGCCGTTCTCGTCGCATTTTTTAAGCATATATCTTACGGTTTTTCTGTTTGAGCCGTTAATAAGCTCATAAAGTCTTGATGCATCTCTGTTTGAAACGATTGGTTTAATACCCTGAAGACGGTTTTGCGCTCTTACCGCTTTTATAGAATCAAAAATTTCAGGCAATAGATTTAACCTTATCTTTGTCGCTTTTAATCTGTACGTGTCTTCCTGCTCATTATAAGTACGTTTGCCGAGTTTTGTTTTGATAATATCATTTACATCTTTAATCAACTGAATTTTTTGAGCCGGTATATGATTATTGACTTTAAGTTTCGGATTTGATGCCATTCCCGATATAACAGGTGCTTCAGTTTTTGATTTGATATTATTGTATATAAATATTCTTACCTTATTTTTAAAATAAGCATTTATTTTTCCAAAGAAACCGTAATCACTAATATTACCTTCCCTGTGCATAATTTTTGTTGTTCTTATTTGTTCGGGTACAAAGAAAGGATTTTCCAGCTCATTCAAAAGAGCATCATTTCTTATATCGCCTTCTGAAAGTGCAACTATTCTTTTTACATTATCAAAGAAATAATTTGCTTTACTCAGTTTTACACCCTTAATTACAGTGTTCATCTCTTCTGCAGAGTTTACTGCAAGACCGCGCTTAATTGAGTTTAATACAAACTGTTTTGCCTCATTGTTTTGTTCAATCGTCTTAAAAAGTTTTTTGACTTCTTTTAATTCGCTGTAACATCTGTTTGCTGAAAAATCACAAAACTTATCTAAAATACCAAGTCTTAAGTCTATATTGTCAGAGTTTGTTGTTTTATAAATATTAACAACATCTTTTTTGTCCATATTTATTAGCTTTGCTTTATCATTTTGTAATTTATTTGAAAGGCGCCATAAAAGACGTTCCCCGTCTTTTGTATAATATTTGATTAAGTCTGTTTCGATTGTTTTTGCATAATCCCTTACAATCTTAAACTGCATCAATTGTTTTACGACAAGTTCTGCATCGTACCTTTTTCCGTCAAAACTATTTTTATCAATTATATGTTCAAGCTCTGTTAACGCTTTTGGGTTCTTTGAGTTAAGTTTAAAATATGACTTAAACTGTTCTGCTTTTTGCATAAACATCGGTTTATACTTTGAACTCAGCAGACCGATAATAATATTTGACTGTTCCTGTTCTGCACCAAGTATATCTGTTTGAAGTTTTGACACAAAATCAAGGGTTTTATTATCCTGAGCAAGGCTAAAAATGTTTTTAAGACTACCGAAACCTTCCTGAGTTTTTCTCAATATGTCAAAATGAACCGGCTTAATATTTTTTATTGAATCAAAAATCTGAAATAATTCCTCTTTACTTTCCCATTTTGATTTCGGAAGTTCCGCATTACGAAGATTAAATTTTCTTGCTAAATTTTTAAAAAATCTGATTCCTGTTTTGTTAGCACCATATAGAACCTGTTTTATGTCAGCAGGCTGTTCTTGAAGTAAATGGCTGACATAAGTACATGCAGATGCAAACTGTCTTTTTGACAGGCCCGTACAATCAAACCTGCTGACAGCTTTCGACGAAATACAACCATATATTATTTTATTACAATTCATCTGTTATTTAGTTCGAACTCCTGTCTATTACAAAACAGGTGAAAAATTTTTTTGCTAAATATATTAATAAATAATCTGAACAGTTATGTTTCTTGAACGTTCTTTATTATCAAAATCAAGTAAAACAACCTGCTGCCAAGTGCCAAGGTTTAACAAACCGTCAACAAGTGCTATACAAACAGAACTACCCACAAGAGCAGAACGGACATGGGCATAACCGTTACCGTCATGCCAAATCTCATCGTGGTGGTATTCCTGACCGGAGGGAGCAATTCTGTCTAACGCTTCCTTCAAATCCTGTACCAAACCGTCTTCATACTCTATTGTTGTTACAGCAGAAGTACTTCCCTGTATTGATACACATACAAAAGCGTCTTTTAATTCGTGCTTATAAACACAATTCTGAACGTGCTTAGTGATATTTATAATATCATTGTTTCCTCTTGTCTTAATTCCAAAATGTTCATTAATTATTGGCATATTTCCTGCTCCAAATTTGTTTCATTATTATTTGATTTATTCTCTATTATTGTCTTGATATCTTTTGTATTGTCATCCTTCTTACCTGTTATAGAATGTCTTTTTTTGTATAAAATAACAAAAAATGCCACAAGCAATACGCTTACGCCTATTATAAAATAGTTCATATACTGTTTTATTGTTTCACCAAAAAGCATAAGAACAATGCTTACAAAGAAAAACCTTCCACCTCTTCCCAAACAGCTTACAAACCAGAACTTAAATACATTCATTTTTGTAATTCCGCTGGCTATTGCAAATATATTGTATGGAATAGGTGAAAAAGCTGAGAAAAATACTGCAAAAGCACCATATTCTTCAAACAGCTTATCTACCATTTCAAGTTTATCAGCTTTACTTCTAAACAAATGATAAAACAGCGGGCGACCTCCGAAACGTCCGACACAATAACCTATTAAAGCACCTGTTATAGAGCCTGTAGTACAAATTAAAGCAATTAAAAGTGCTTTTTGAGGCATAGTAAGACACATTCCGATTAATAACACATCAGGCGGAAGAGGAAAGCCTGGTAAACAGCTTTCTATCATTGCATTGGCAAACAATCCAGCCATACCCCAGGACTGAAATAAATTGCTTATACTTAATATTAAATCATGCATTATTTTCTATTCCTTTTAACTTATTGACCTGTAAAGATTTGATGATTCCTGAATACTGACATTACCTTCAGGTACTATAAGAATCTCATATTTTTCGGTTTTTGAGGCGTATTCTATCTCTATAATATCACCAGCTTTTAGTTGTTTTGCTGGTTTTGCCGGATTCCCGTTTACAAAAACACGTCCCATTTCGGAAACCGTATTTGCAACGGTTCTGCGTTTTATCAGTCTTGATACTTTTAGAAATTTATCCAGCCGCATTACAGTTTTTTTATTACCTCAACAACAAGATTTTTAAATTTATCCTTAGCTTTATTTGCTGCTTTAATAACTTCTTCATGAGAAAGTCCTACCGTACTTACACCGGCAGCAGAGTTACAAATACAGCTGATACCCATAACTTTCATACCTGCCCAGCATGCAACCATTGCTTCAGGAACAGTTGACATTCCGACAGCGTCGGCACCCAAAGTTCTTGCCATTCTGACCTCAGCCGGAGTTTCATAAGATGGGCCGGTTAAGGCAAGATAAATACCCTCCTGAAGGTCAATTCCGATTTCACGCCCTGTTTTCTTAAGCAATTCTATATAATCAGGCTCATAAACTTCACTCATATCAGGAAATCTTACGCCCATTGAATCGTCATTTAAGCCAATGAGCGGATTTTGTCCCATTAAATTGATATGGTCAGTAATAACCATTAAATCAGAGGGATTAAAAGACGGATTAACACCACCGGCAGCATTAGTAATAATTAAAGTCTTTACCCCAAGCTTTTTAAGAACTTTTACCGGATAAACAACTTTTTGGATAGAATGACCTTCATAAAAATGAAAACGCCCCTGCATCATAACAACATTTTTACCGTTGATTTTTGCAAAAACCAGCCTTCCCTTATGCCCGCTTACGGTTGATACCTCAAAACCTGGAATTTCATTATAATTAATTGTTATGTCACAATATGTATCAGCAAGTTCCCCAAGCCCGGAGCCCAAAATAATAGCTATTTCAGGATTAAAATCCGCAATTTTTTCTTTTATAAAATTAACCGTATTTTCTAACATTAAAAGCCCCTTAATCACAACCATAATCATTCTAACCCAAGAAAAAAACGCTGTACACTACATACAGCGTTTTTTTACAAAACTATATAATTAATTTTACTAGTCTGTACAATTAGGATAATACGGACTACGATCCTGATAATCATCTCCGCCATTATCTTCCTTTGACTTGCCGTATTCGCCGCCGGCAATAGCGCCTGTTCCCGCAAGAATAAACGGAATGAACAACCCTCCTGATATAATTGTTCCCACAGTACCACCTATAACGGTTCCTGCTAAATAGCCCAAACTACCTTTCCAACCTTTAAAAGCTGGCTGTGTAGATTCCGGCTGGGTCTGTACATTTTTTACATTTGCTGTTCTCATCTTGTAATTCAAATTTCTGGGTTGTGCAACACTAATGGAGCTTACTCTCATAACACACACTCCTTTCCGTATTCTTTTCTTTCTTTATATCTCGGTACTTTGTAAGGATAACTCCGAACAAAAAATTTGTCAATCATTCTAAAGTATGATTTTGGTCAGGTAAATATTTAGCTTAATCCTTAGAATAACAGCCTGAACAATAAGAATCGTTTATTCAGTTTTTCGGAGAACTTCTTAAGATTAGAAACTGTTTCAGAAGTATCTTTTATTATCTGCTTAAGGTTTTCTTTGTTACCTTCTTTGCCGTTTATAGTTTCTAATGCATTAGTAACTTCGTACATCGTTACATTCATATTATCAATTGTAGTAACAATTTTTGTCTTAAGTTTTTCATCTTTTGTCATTTTGTTAACGGTTGTGGATATTTCATTCATATTAGTCATGATTGCATTCAAATCTTCTGCAAATTTTTTCGCATCAACAGAACCAATAACAGGAGCAAGTGCGTCAGATAATTTTGAGAATGATTCAGCTGTCTGGTACATCATAGGTTTAAATTTCTCATCACCTATAATGCCGTTAACGTTTGTAGCAAGCTTGTTAAAGCTGTTAGCAACATCACTTAGCATCCACAAAATAGTATCAATATCATTTCTTGAAGCATCAATAAGTTTTTCTGTTTTCTGCAATGTTGTAGTCGCCTGAGCTGTCAAGTCTTTAAAGTTAGAGACAGACTCTCTTATATCTGCAATCATCTTATCATTCATTAAGTCGTTAACCATTTTGCTCATCTCTGTAAGAGACTCAGCTGCCTGGAATTGTAAATCCATAAAATCAGCAATTCTTAATGGCTCAACAATCGTATATGGCGATGTCTGATGAGGATACGGAAGAGCAGAACCGTCAAGAGGGTTTACTCTAAGCTTCTTCACATCACCGACTGTAACTACTTCACCTTTCATAAAGTGCGGTAATTTTAACCCCGGAAGATTTACAACATAATCAACTTTATATGCATACTGCGTTTTTACAGTATCAGCAAGTTCAAGCGGAACAAGCTTTGAAGACATAATCTGGGATTTTTTAACAAAACCTACATCATATAATTTGTCGTCAAGTTTTATCTCAACAGGCGCACCGTTTAAAACCAAATCCTGATTAATAACAGGAATATAAACCGTACGCAGTTTCGGAGGTGTAATTTCAAGGAATTGTTCACCAATAAGACCTGATTGCTGAATACTTAAAGTTGAAGCCTTTGGGATTTCTATTCCGGGCTGAGTAATAACGAATTTCATTCTTACATAGCTTGATTCAGCATTAACTACAGGTGTAATTTCTTCTACCTGACCAACTCTCATACCCATCATCTGAACACCGGAACCCGGTCTCATTCCGTTAACATCCTTAAACTGAACCTCTATTCTTTTTGCGGAAGAAAAAGAACGGCCTTTTACCCACAAAATAGTAAATAAAAGTATAGCCAAAGATATTATAGTTAGGATACCGACTTTTAAAGCTGGTGAAATTTTCATTATTACATTCCTCATTATTTCATTTTCATTGGTCCGTCGATAGCTGCTTCGACAAACTGACGTGTATATGGAGTTTCTTCCCTGCACAGTTCATCAGGCGAACCTTCAAACACAGCATGTCCATTATACAACATTAATACCGAATCAGCCGTCCTACGAATAGTTGACATTTGGTGAGTTACTACAATTGACGCTGCGTGTGTTTCGTTTTTAAGTCTTACAATATAATCTTCTATGAGAGTTGAAGAGATCGGGTCTAAACCGGCTGTAGGCTCATCGTACAATATAATCTTAGGCTCAGTAACAATTGCTCGGGCAAAACTCACACGCTTCTGCATACCACCTGATAATTCAGACGGAAATTTATTTTCTATACCTGACAGACCAACAAGTTCAAGTTTTTCCGCAACAATTTTTTCAAGCTCTTTTCTTGTATATTTACCCCTCAAGTCTTTTCGTTCCTGAAGAGCAAAAGATATATTATCAAAAACATTAAGCGAATCAAATAAAGCCGAATATTGGAATACCATAGCAACATCTCCGCCGGTTGTTATAATATCACCGGAATCTTTTTCAATCAGTCCGCTTATGAGTTTCAGAACCGTACTTTTTCCCGAACCGCTGAAACCTACGATAGATAATATTTTTCCGTCATCAACTTTGAATGATATATTATCAAGGATTACCCTTTCTCCGAATGTTTTAACTAAGTTTTTTACTTCTATTCCCATTGTTTTCTCCAAATTAATAGAAACATGCTGCCGCAAAAATCAAATCCACTATAACTATTGCAACAAATGACCAAACAACAGCTTTCGTAGTAGCACGTCCAACGCCTTTAGCACCGTCACGAGCCTGCATACCCCACGAACAGCTTATTAATGTAATTACGAAACCAAAGGCAAATGATTTCATAATACAAACTTTTAAATCGTGCATGTGAAGTCCAAACCATACCGAGTCAAAATACGCTTTAAATGTTAAACCAGAAACAAGATTAGAGGCAACTGCTCCGCCTGCTATGCCGATAAGAGAGGAAATAATTACCACAACCGGCATCATCAGTGTTCCTGCGATAATTCTGGGAGTAAAAAGATAATGAACAGGATTTACTTTCAGAACCTTCATTGCATCAATTTGTTCAGTAACCTTCATTGTAGCAAGCTCTGAAGCCATTGATGAACCAATCATTGATATTAACGCAAAACCGGCCATAATTGCAGCTTCTTCACGCACCATTAATATTGCTACCATCATTCCTACGTAATTTCCGGCACCCTGTTTAACCATCTGACCTGCAACCTGCATTGCAACAATGATTGAAGTCATGCCGACAATTGATAATGTAATCGGTAAAGATGTTACGCCAAAACGATAGCACTGAAACATAAGTTCTTTGAAAGTTGTCGGTTTTGTTTTCAGACCTTTTAAGAACTCAATGCCGTGCATTACAATAATACCCAGAGTAGAAATAAGGCTTTCTGTCGTATTCCAAAGGATTCTGAGTATTTTATATGTATATGTTGCTTTATAATAAACTTTCAAAAAAATCCCTGCTTCTTTATTTATTATATTAACAAGACTATTATACCAAACAATTCAAAAATTGTTAAATACAAAAAAGAACGGGGTCTGAAAATCAAATCCCGTTCTTTTAATAATTTTAACCAAATCGTTATTTTTGACCGTAACGTTTTTTGAATCTTTCAACACGTCCTTCAGAGTCAAGAATTTTTTGCTGACCTGTGTAGAACGGGTGGCAGTTTGAACAAATTTCAACTGTCAGATTATCAACAACTGAACCTGTTTCAATTTCGTTACCGCAAACACATTTAATAACGGTTTTCTTATATTCTGGGTGTAATCCGTCTTTCATTTTAACCTTCTTTCTTCAAGATTCCAAACTTGATTCAATATTTCGACCTAATTAATTCTATATTGCTGAAAAAAAAAATACAAGTAGCGAAGTAAATACACTTAACCATATAACTTACGACCACATTTGCCCCTACCCCTACATTTTTTTAATTTCTGTAAGTGTCGGATCAAGAAGTCTGCGTCCTATATTTTCAAAGTTAATTGAAAACAGGGTTTTGGTACCGTATTTAATCATTTTTTCCACAATACCGTTACCGTATTTTGCGTGAACAACCGCATCTCCCTGCTGAATGGAGTCACTTATTACCATATCTTCCTGCGGTATATCCGCATCATAAACAGGAACAATTGGTGTATCAGAATCTCTTTTTTCAAGAATTTCAGGACTTCTCTGTGCAGGCTGCTTTTCGGGAATAATACTTTCCTGAGGCTGCTCCAGAATATCACCTGAGTATTCTTCTATAAGACTATCACCTTCATCATCGCTATTAAGCTCATCTATGAAATCCAAATCAGAATCTGAGATATCACTGTCATCGGACTCTTTTATTGTCGTATAAACTTTATCAACATCTTCTACAATTTGTCTGTCAACATCCTCATCAATATTTATATTTTCCTCATCGGATATGTCAATAATGATGTCATTTTCACCGCTTTCTTCAGGGTCAAGCTCAACAATATCATCTAACTCAGTTGTTATATTATCGTCAGACATCAAATCATCAATACTTATCTCTTCTCTCTCAGAAAGTGAATCATCTGAGATTTCTTCTGAAACAAATTCTTCATTAATACCGGAATCAAAATCGGATAATGTTACGGTGTCATCAGATTCTAAGATATCCAAATCTGAGGTCAAAGTTTCTTCCAGACCGATTTCTTCACTCTGTGGTTCAAGAGTTAATTCTGAAATTGCTTCATTGTCAATTTCGAGATTTTGATTATTATCAACTAAGTCAACGGCTTCAAGACTTTCATCTTGATATAAAACCGTATCCTTTTCATCAACATCAGTGCTGCCTGAAAAAGAAAGATCAACCGCTTCAGACATTGTATCCTGCTGGTTTAGCTCTTTAATTTCAGAGTCCTGAGATTCTTCAATTTCATCGTTTTCTAATACAGGAACATTCTCGTCATCGCTGACCGTTTCCTCTGTAATCTCATTGTACTCAGGCTCAATAACATCTTCTTCGTCCGGTTCATCTTCTATGACAATATCTACTGATTCATTTTCAGTATCATCAACATCATAGTCAGTGTCATCGTCTTCGTTTTCTTCATCAGTAAAAAGATTTACACTTTGTATATCTTCAGTGTCTTCAGAGAATGAGTCAATTATTTCATCTGATTTTTGTTCAATGTTAGCAATAATTTCATCTTTTGATAAAACATCTTCCTGCCCATCTTCAGCAGTATTTTCATAATTTCCTTCAGAAGCAGGTACATCTTCAATCTGAGTGTCGCAAGCATCTTCTACATATTCACTTTCTGCTGCAGGAGAAACAACGTCATCAATAACAACAGCTCTTGATATTACAGGAATATAGTTAATTCCCTCACCTGTTATAAGGTAAGTATCATTTTCCATTGACGATAAGAAAGAGTTGTACACATAAAATACTGACTTATTATCAATTGTCGGTTCAATAATAAAATTGTCAAACATTGATTTTATGTCATTGATGTACCTGTATTTCGGGTTAACAATGAGTGTTGTCGGAATATCTGATTCAGATATAACCATTTTTAAACTTTTCTTGGAAACAATATTTGAGGTCTCCATCATTACCTGGTATTTATCAGCATTGAGCTTAGAATAAATATATTCCAGGTAATAATTCTGAAAAGCTGAATCAAGCGATGAAATATCAATTACAGGATTTTTTGACTCCAGAATCTTACCAAGGCTGTCAGCTTCTGCTGTATTTTCTGCAAAGTATCCTAATTTGCTCAAGAACGATAATTTATTTTTGAGTACAAAAAGCCTAAATACATGCTGCTTGTCAACCATATCATCAACGACTGATTTGAATACACCAAACGGCACAAACGGAACAGAGTCAAAGTATTCGCTGATATCATCAAATACACTTGCTATCATCTGTCTGCTGTCAGGAGTAGCTTCATTCAAACAAGCCTGACACAGGTACTGTAAAGAAACTTTGTTTAGAGGAAGCTTAAAATCTTTTCCTGCTGTATATTTTTGAGATTTTACAATTTTGCTTGTATCTATAATAACAGTATTTAACCCCAGATTTTCAAACTGCTTTGTAAGGTTTGAAACTAACAAGTTGTTGAGGTTAATGTCATCAACGCTTATAAGCATTTTTTTGTTAAATGCAGATAAATCCATAATAACATTACCTGAGTTATCAAGAGTTTTTCCTGTAATAACCGGTTTTTTAGCATTTATTGAGTTGTTAAGAATATCAAGTGTGAACGGTTTAATTTCAGCATCCTGTTCAGGATCAGTGTTGTCATAATTATACAGAAGTTCATCACGCATTATGAACAATATTTTTGCATAAGCAATTCTTATATTATTGACTTTTTTAAGGCTGTTGATTTGGGCGATATAATCTTTACCCGTGCCAGAAACGCGCACAAATGAAGACAGGTAAATGTTTTCATCAGCCGCTATTTTTATAAAACCGTCTCTTACTTCTGTAATCTTCATCAAACAACCTCAATGTAATATTATCATGAACATGCCATATTTTTTACGTTAGTTTACATCAAAATTTACAATTTGAAAAAATTAAGACAAATCAGTTTTTGTGATACAATCAATGTATGAGAGAATTTATTTTAAAAAACGGAATCAAAACTTGTATTAAACAAAACAAAAACACACCGAGAGTTGCCTTAACTCTTAATATTTCAATATACAAAGACGAAAAATATGCTGGCGAATATTCAATAATGAACCGACTTTTGCTCAAAGGAACAAAAAAATATTCGTCTGAGGAACTGGCTGCAATTCTTGATGAGAATGCAATAGAACTGATAACTGAAATGAAATCGGATTACCTTCGTTTCAGGTTCACATGCCTTAACGAAGACTTTGAACAAGCTTTATCAATTTTAAGTGACATTATTTTGAACTCTACTTTTGAAGAATACGACAAAGAAGTTGTCAAATTCAAAGGCGAGCTGATGGCAGAACTTGATTCAGCCAAGGTTAAGCTTTCGGATTTGTTTACAAAAACAATATACAAAAATCATTTTTACGGCCACAGCTACACAAAGATTCTTGAAGAGATTGACAATGTCACAAAAGAAGATGTACAGGAATCATTCAGGACAATCCTTGAAACAGGGAAGAAATCTCTTGTACTAGCGGGTGATATTGAAGAAAACGGACTTCTTGAAAAATATCTGGGATGTATTCCTGAAGCAAAAGACAATAGTATGGATATATCAGTACCGCAGAGTTTAACGAAAGATTACGCAGAAATTATAAAAGAAGACGCTAATCAGGCTCAAATACTTCAGGGGTGGCATGTTGCTACGATTGAAGACAAAGAATATCCTGTTCTTATGCTCATGAATATCATTCTGGGTGCAAGCGGACTCAGTTCAAGATTATTTCTTGAACTAAGAGAGAAAAAAGGACTTGCATATACTGTAAGAACTTCTTATGAAACACACTTAAAATCTGCAGTATTCAGTATTTATATAGGGACTGAGCCTGGAAATATTCAGACTTCAATAGACGGTTTCAAAGAAGAAATAGAAAAAATCAAAACAATTCCTGTAAGCGAAGAAGAATTGCATAATGCAAAAAATAATTTAATCGGAAAACAGCAATACCTGTTTGAAACAAATTCGCAACAGGCAAACATTATGGCATATTATTCTATTTTAGGTAAAAATTTTAATTACAGAGATACCGTAATTGAACAGGTTAAGCAGGTAACAGCACAGGATATTCTGGACTGCGCAAACAAATATTTTACGGATGATTATGTATTAACCGTTATTAAACCTGAATAATAAAGCGGGAGAAAGCAAAATTGGATATTCAACTTAAAGGAAATAGCAAATCACCCGTAATTATTATAGGCTGTTTTCACGGAGATGAACCTCAGGGTAAATACCTTACGGAAAAATATCTGGCTAACAAACCAGATACAAGCTTGTTATTTATTCCATGCCTAAACGAATACGGATTTAAACACAATATCCGGACAAACTCTAACGGGGTAGATTTAAACAGAAATTTTCCCACAAAAAACTGGATTGAATCCGAAAAAGACAATTTTTACGGCGGGAAAGAACCGGCAAGTGAGGAAGAGACAAGATTTGTTATTGATACAATAGAAAGAGTCAAACCAAAACTTATTCTTACACTGCACGCACCATATAAAGTTGTAAACTATGACGGTCCGGCGAGTGAAATTTCTGAAAAAATTTCAGAGATAATCGGTTATCCGGTTGAAGAATCTATCGGTTACCCAACACCGGGAAGTTTTGGAACCTGGGCAGGTGTTGAGCGAAATATACCGACAATTACTCTTGAACTTGATGAAGAGGCAGATATAAAAGAGCTGGAAGAACCTGTTTTTAAAATATTTGAACTTTTAGAAAATTATTAAGGATAAAATATGGAAGATATAAAAAAAATCGTTGAAGAATGTAACTTAAAACATATTGCAATAATTATGGACGGTAACAGACGCTGGGCAAAAAAAAGAAATCTGCCCTCAATGGTAGGACACAAAAAAGGAGTTGAAGCACTCAAAACAACAATGAGAGCATTTGACGATTTTGGGATAAAATACCTTACCGTTTACGCTTTTTCTACAGAAAACTGGAACAGGAAGCCGGAAGAAGTAAATTTTCTTATGGACCTGCTTGCCCAAACACTTAAGAACGAACTGAATGAAATGAATGAAAATAATGTTGTAATATCCTTCATAGGCGATACAACAAAACTGAGCGATAAACTGCAAAAGATTTTGGCTAATGCTGTTGAGACAACAAAAAACAATACCGGAGTTAATTTGCAAATTGCATTCAATTACGGTTCCAGAGATGAAATTGTTCACGCCGTTAAGAATATTATAGATGAAGGAATTACGGATATTACAGAAGATACGATATCTGAACACCTTTACACAAAAAATATCCCCGACCCTGATTTGCTAATCAGAACAGGCGGAGAGATGAGAATATCAAATTACCTTTTATGGCAGATTGCGTACTCGGAGTTCATTGTAATACCTGAGTTCTGGCCGGAGTTTAACAAAGAAAAATTAGCGGAATGTGTGTTAGAATACAAAAGAAGAAATCGTCGTTTTGGCAAATAAGGGGTAAATGCTTACATTGACGAGCGACGCAATCTTCATTTAGAATAACATTAGAAAATCTCCTTGTAGCTCAGACGGATAGAGCGTTGGTCTCCGAAGCCAAAGGCCGTGGGTTCGACTCCCGCCAAGGAGGTTTATTATAAAAATGCTTCTCAGTGAGTATTTACGGCATCTGCATAATATGTTATAATACATCAGTACTGGCAATTTGAGGTAATAATTTGGGCTTCTTCGACAGTTTAAAAAATTTTAAATCCCAACTCGACGCGGTCGATTCATCTGTATATTACGGAAGCAAAACTTTGCTCGAAGTATATGAACGAAACGCCAAACTTGAGGCTGAAATTGAACAGAGAACAAAAGAACTCGACAGAGCAAACAAACAAATGCTCACCCTTCAGCACATCTGGAATATGATGAACTCTTCAGAGCCCCTTTCTAACGTACTTAACGCAATTGTTAACAGTCTGCAGGGCGAACTGGGATACATTTACAGTTTTATTATAAAACCGCAGATTAAAAATAACGAAAGTTATATCCAAGTTGCCGCTTCATCAAGGCAGGATTTTTCAGAAAAATTTGCAAAATTATTTCACTGCAAACTTTCTGATTACAAGTTGGTTTACCCGGGAATAGAAGCCTTAAAAAATGCTGTAATTAACAACACAATTTATCAGTCTTCAAATATAACTGAACTCATTACGGGCTTTATACCTGATTTAGATAAGGAACGGCTTGAAAAATTTCTGCAGGAAACAGAAATGAAGTCATACATTCTTGTTCCGCTTATGTCAAAAGATATTCATTTTGGCTCACTTATAGTATTTTCTTCACGAGAAAAAGTCAGCGGAAATGAGTTAAATTTTTTAAGTCTTTTTGCAAAACAGATTGAACTTGCAATCACAATTGCCGACCTGTTCCAGGCTGTAAAAGAGCAGGCTGTAACGGACAGTATGACAGGTTTGTTCAACAGAAGATATTTTGAAGAGTTTATCAAAAAAGAAGCTATCCGTGCAGAACGACAAAACCAGCATTTTACCGTTATCGGACTGGATTTGGACCACTTAAAACAGATTAATGACGTTTATGGTCACAATTACGGAGATATTGCCATTAAGGCAATTGCAGAGGTGCTGAAAAGCAATGCACGTTCTATTGATATTGCAGCAAGAATGGGCGGTGAAGAGTTTAACCTAATTCTTCCGGGCATTGATTCGGCTGGTGGCCTTGTCGCTGCGGAACGTATCAGAAAAGCTATTGAAGGGATTGAACTTGAAAAGATAGGACATATTACAGCAAGTGTTGGTGTTGCAACTTATCTGGAACATTCTGACGACCTTGATGAACTTTTGGAACTTACGGACCAGGCTATGTATGAGTCAAAAAGAAAGGGCAGAAACAGAGTTACGCTTGCAAAACAGTCAAAAGAAACCTCTTGGCAGGATATTGCTATCAAAACATATATTGATATTCTTACAAAACACAGAATACCTGTCGAAGAAACAACGGCAAAACTTTTAACGATGAAGCTTAAAGAAATGAACTTCAGTAACGATAAACTTTATCAGGTAGCAGATGCTCTTGTATCGACATACAACCCTGACCACAATGACGGAAGCATCAAACATAAAGTCCAGCTTGCAACACTTCTGGCAAAACGATTTGACTTACCGAAAGAACAAATTGACAAACTAAAAATTGCAGTTCTGTTGTACGATATTGGTAATACAATGCTTCCAAAGAACCTGCTGAATAAAACAGAGCCTTTAAGCGATGAAGATAAAGAATCCATTAAACAACATCCGATTATTGCAGCAAGAGAAATTCTTAAACCAATATCCAAAGTTCCTGATATCACAGATATTATTCCGATTATAGAAAAACACCACGAAAACTGGAACGGGAGCGGGTACCCAAATCATATTGCGGGCGATGATATCCCGATTGAATCACAGATTATTCTGATTATTGACTCATATTTTGCACTTCTTGAAAACAGACCTTATCGTGATGCAAAAACAAAAGATGCAGCTCTGAAAATTATAATCAGCGAAATCAACTCCAAATGGAGCGAAAAACTGGCACACGAATTTATCTCAATCGTTAAAAACGACCTTGATTAAGCGCAATTAATTATTCTACATCATATTCATAGAAGCGCAATTTAGTACCTGCACTCGGAACACATTGTTCTACGTCTTCTTTTGTTGCAGGGTTTGTATCGTCATAACTTCTGTTAAATACTTTTAATGCACCTTCTTTTATTCCAAAACGTTTTTTAATCTGATATACAGTTTCTTTCCCGTTGCATGTATATTCATAATATGCATGTTCTACGTTAGGTGGTAATTTAATAATACCCAGGAGATATGACTGCTTTACCGTTTCTTTATGATATACAAGCCTTCCGAATTTTTGTTTTTCATCAACTTGCATAGCCTTATATCTTTCGTGCGCCGTTTGCGAAGAGTTAACCATATTGTCTCCCTGTCCGAAAACAGAAATCATTACCTCGGGCGCTCTTGCTCCGGAATAATATATTTGCGATGCTTCATAATTACTTTCTATTCGTAATGACATAGAACTATCCTCGTTTCCTACTTATATTAAGTATTTTTCTTCTGAGAAATTGCCTTATTGTTAAAAAATGTATCAGGGGGTAAATATTTTGAATTTGTTAAAATATGTATCGATATGATATAATTATTTTATGATTGAATTACTAATTTTATTTGAACTGAATAAAACTGTTTTAACTATGTACGGCGTATCAAAAGAGATTAGAGGCGATTTTTCCGTACTGACAACTCCGAGTTACGGAACAATAAAGCCTGCACTCAGAAGGTTAGAAAACGGCGGTTTTGTTAAAACACAAAAATCAATCTCCGAAGGCGGAAGACCTTCCACTTATTACTCAATAACTAAAGACGGAGTAACTGAGTTAAAGCGATTAATTATGGAAGAACCTCTTGAAAACCCTATTCAGTTTTTGCCCATGGCAAGAATTAAACTTGCCTGCACGGAGATTTTAAACAAAGATGAGCAGGCGATTATGCTTAAAGCTCTTAAGACAAAAGCAGAAAGCGTTATTATAGATACAAAAAATTTGATGACATTCAAGGATTTGCCAGGTTGTCAAAGGCTGGTTTTTGATAATCTGATATGCGAATACAACAATTTTATCTCGCTTTTGGAAGGATTTGAAAATGCCTGCGCTGGTTAGTGACGTTATTAGCGGTTCAATAGCTGAAGAACTTGAAATTACAAGGGGAGACGTAATTTTATCAATCGACGGCGAAAAAATGCAGGATATGATTGATTATAAGTTCTTGTGTAAAAACGAACTTATAACAGTTGAAGTTCAAAAAACAAACGGCGAGATTGAAGAAATAGAACTTGAAAAAGATTTTGATGAAGATTTGGGAATAATCTTTGAAAGTGCGGTTTTTGACAAAGTTAAACCTTGTTTAAATAATTGTATTTTTTGCTTTGTAGCCCAGCAGCCCAAAGGACTCAGAGATACTTTGTATGTAAAAGACGACGATTACAGGCTTTCATATCTTCAGGGAACTTATATTACAACTACAAACCTGACAGAAAAAGACAAAGAGAGAATCGCAAAACTTCATCTCGGACCGTTTTACATATCAGTACATACAACAAACCCTGAACTAAGGACTAAAATGCTCAGGAATCCGAATGGGGGTAAAATATTAGAGAATTTGAGATGGTTCTGCGATAACGATATCCCTTTTCATGTTCAGATAGTACTCTGCCCCGGATATAATGACGGTAAAGAGCTGGAAAGAACTCTTTCAGACCTTTCTTCACTCGGAGATTGCCTGCTTTCTGTCGCTATTGTTCCTGTCGGAGTTACTCAGTTCCGAAGCGAAGAACTTAAAACCGTTGATAAAAATGTCGCAGAAGAAACTCTTAAAACAGCTTTCAAATACGAAAAAGTATGCTGTTCTGATGAGTTTTTCCTGCTGGCAGAAAAAAACATTCCTGAAAATGATTACTACGGCAACTTTTCCCAGCTTGATGACGGAGTAGGTTCACTTAGAACAATTATGGACGATTTTGACTGCCTTGATTTACCCGATAAAATTGATAAACCGCTTACAATTTGTTTTGCCTGCTCGGTTGCTGCAAAAACAGCTTTTGAATATATTGCGGAAGGTTTAAACAAGATTGAAAACCTGACAGTTATTGTAAACCCCGTAAAATCGACATACTGGGGTAAAAACATTACGGTTGCAGGATTAATCACATCAGAAGATTTGATCAACTCCATAAAAGATATTAAAGCTGATTACGTAATTGTCCCTTCGATTATGCTGAAACCATACACAAACCTTTTCCTTGACGGAAACTCTTTAGACTTTGTCAAAGAAAAAACAGGAAAAAATATAATCGTATTTGAAGACAACTATTCAGTTGCGGAAGTCCTGGAGTTGTTATGAACCTAGAAGATATAAAAAAAGGACTAACAAATATTAAACGAACAACTTTTGGAATATCGATTCACGAACTTAGGAAATTTGCAAAAAAAGTAGCAAAACAAGATTATAAATATTTTTTAGAAAATAATGATTTTTCTTCTTTTGAGCTAAAGCTTCTTCATGCATTTGTTATAGGGTATGCAAAAGATGACATAAAAACGATACTTAAATACTTTAAAACATTTATACCTCATGTTGATGACTGGGCTGTTAATGACTCACTCTGCCAAAACTTCAGAATATCAAGAAAATATCCTGACATTGTTTGGAATTTTTTAATGAAATATAAAAACTCAAAAAAAGAGTTTGAAAGCAGAATTGTAGCAACTGTGCTATTGTCACATTATCTGAATGACAGCTATATTAATAAAGTTATAGAAGTTCTTGATTCATTAAACACTGATAAATATTACGCACAAATGGGAGTTGCATGGGCAATAGCAACAGTAATGGGAAAATACCCCGAAAAATGTTTAGAATACCTAAAATCAAAAAACTGCCATCTCGATGAGATTACTCTTAAACGCACAAAACAAAAAATAAGAGAATCATATAGGGTATCCAACGAAATAAAACTACTTACAAAAGCTTTGTAGAGGTTCTAATATATCTACAACTATCAGTATAAGAGTGGGTAATTTAACGTGACAGATATATTTACCCCTTTACCCCTTTACCCCTTAGCCTCTTCCGATTTCAACAGCTTTTGCAGCCATTGAACGAGAAATGTTTACAAGTGCAAGGTTAGCTTCATAAGCTCTTTGTGCCATTATAGCGTCTGCCATATCAACCATTGCGTTTACGTTTGATGAACGGATATATCCGTTAGCATCAGCATCAGGATGGCCCGGAGCATAAATTCTTTCCCCGATGGTAGGATCTTCCACACATCCATTAAATACAACACCGCCCTGCAAATAAGGAAGCGTACCTGAACCAAATACGTCTTCTTTCATTACATTCATAACGCCCTGAAAAGATATATCCTCAGTTGCGTTTAATACAGGGATTTTTCTTACGTAGTTCGGAGTATCAACGTTTGCAATGTTTTTTGCATGTATATCAAGTCTTAAACCGTGCGTCTTTAATGCGTTTGCACCGATATTAATTGCTTCCATTATACTCATAATTTCACTTCCTTTCAGGGTGGGGTAATAAATGTATATTTTTTTTGTCTTATTTCTTTGCCTATATTATCCTGTTATTCCTATTTTCCGACGTTAATTACTGTTTTCATCTGTGTAATTATATTTGACATTCTTCTTGTTGCAACTGTATATAAAAGTGAGTTTTTTTGAATCTCTGCAAATTCTTCTGCGATATCAATTTCTGTTCTTGTTCTGTCTTCGATTACGGCAGAAGGGCCAAGTTTTTGCGATAACTGAGTTTCAAGCGGACTGTTCATATTACCCAGATATGTAGAAAAATCGATATCACGTCTTACGTACCCAGGGGTGTCAACGTTTGCAATGTTTGAACCTAACGCTCTTTGCCGTTGAGAGATTAAATCCATCATTAAATTTGTTTTTCCTAATGCATCTAAACTTGTGTAACTCATTATATTACCTCATCCTACTGCTGCAGGTTTATACCTTTTGTGTACATATCATTTGCAACCTTCATTAAATTTAGGCTGGCAATCATTGAAGCATTAAGCCTCATCATCGTATTAAGTTCGTCATATATATTAACGTTTGAAACTTCTACCGCATTTTGTCTTATACTGTCAGGATCTTTCACCATTTTGGGGTCACCTGATTCGCTGTTATAAACAACTTTGTTATTATGTCCCTGCTCGAGTGCCTCCGGATTATCAAACTGTACTATGGGAATAGTACCGATTTTTTCAGGCAGCGAACCTGCTTTATCATAGCTCATAACATCACCATTTGGTTTAATCTCGATTCTGTATGAGTTTGGCGGTATCTGAATACCATCGCCTACCATCCAATCATCAACGGTAACAAGGTATCCGTTTGCACCCAGTTTTAATGAGCCATCACGCGTGTACTGGATTTCACCGTCTTTTGATACAACAGGAATGTATCCTTCACCGTCAATTGCTATGTCATACGGATTACTGCTTACACGGATTGAACCCTGAAGAGTATTCTTTCTGATAGCACCGTCAACGTACCCGTCTTCCCTTAATAACTGTTCAAATGCAACACTTTTATAACCAATTGTAGTATAGTTGGCCAAATTTGACGCTACGTAGCCTAATTTATCAAATTGCATTGTTGCATTGTTTATACATCTGTTTGTTATTGCGGACATATTATACATAATTTTTCTCCTAGCTTACAGAACCGAGCTGACTTATTACTTTTTGCAGATTATTGCTTTCTATTAAGAAAATTTGCCTGTTTGCTTCAAAATTATTAACAACCGGCTTAACTCTCAAAAACTCGTTCTGCAAAGATACATTTGAATATTCATTATAACCCTGTTTTACATCAGGATTTGTAACTGCAACACCGTTAGCATCAACAACACCGAGAATTCCTGCATCTGCTAAAGAATTAGTTGTTTTGTCGTAAACACTGACTTTACCTTCAGAATCTACAACAACTTTATCAATGTTATCCGGAACTACAGGAAGCTGAATAGGCATACCGGCGTCAGACAAAACAGGAAAATCCTCAAGTGAAAGTAAGTTACCATCTTTATCCAGTTTAAATCTTCCGTCTCTTGTAAGTTTTACCCCATTTGGAGTCTGAACCTGAAAATAACCTTTATTAGCAAGTGCTATATCAAGCGGATTATTTGATACCATGATACGCCCGACCTGGTCATCAATCGTTGTTGACAGACCGTGCACTCCAAGGTACTCGGTCATAGAAGAAACTACACCTTCTTTTCTCTGATAACCGACTTTATCAAAACCGGCTACGTTTTCGTTAATCATACCTATTAATTGTGTCTGAACGTGCATCGCCCTTATTGATGCGCGCATCCCGTGTTCACAAAATCTGACACCGCCATTGATTTGCATAGTTATACCTCTTTTTATTGAGTTTATCGGATAATTCAGCTAAATAATTTAATATTTACACCTAAAATCATCCATTTAATGTAGTTTTACTATGTTTATAATGGCAACAACGAAAAAGTCAACAAAATGACTTTTGTATATTTTATGAGTTTAATTTATCCACTTGAAACTTCTTACGTAATTATCGCCGTTAATATTACCGTTAATTTCAGCTATAAATTTACGAAAAGCTTTACTGTTAAGCTCTAATCCGGGGATTCTGTTAATTCTTTCCAAAAGTTTTGAATCCTTTGACAAATCTACTCCGGGTACAATATTAAACAATGTATTTATTGAAACATTACCTATTGGACCAAGCATAGTAGATATATTCTTTGACAAAAGACCGAGAACTTCCATTTCAGCATTTGAAGTTCCAAAGTTATAACTTCCTGTTATAAACAAACTTAAATCCTTACCTCTGGAAGATATTTCAATATCGTCCGTTACACCGTTCTTAACTGTCATTTGACCGTAAATCTCAGAAAAGTTACCCGTTTTTAGAGGAACAAGTACATCTATAACATTATTAAGCGAAAGACTTGTCAAGCCGCCTTTTATAAGGTTTCCAGCTTTTAAAAGATATTCAAGTGAACCCAGTTTTGGCATTCTTCCGTCGATTACATCAAAAACAACCGAGCCGTTTAATGTATTCATGCATTTATCAAAATCTGTACCATTACAAGACAATTTGACATTTCCGGTCAGGTCGCCATATATTTGGTTTCCTAAACCAAACATTGCAATTGCCATATCATTTGCATCAATATTTTTTGTATTCAAATGAATCCAAGCATTATTATTTAACAGATTATAAGAGAATTTTCCATCAATACTTCCGTGCGCTGCATTAAATTTAACTTTATCAACATTAAAAACTTTTTTCTCATTTACAGATATATTCGCATCAACATTTGATACTGTCATATTCCTCAATATTACACGATCAGCTTTTATTTTAAGATTTTTGATAACAACATTATTAATATCAAATGCCGCAAACGAATCAAGCGAGGAAACATCACTTGCCTGAACGGTTTTCAGTCTGTTTGTTATATAGTTTACATCAATGTCTTTTGTATATGCTTCTGCATTTTCTATATAATAAGGCTGAGTTAATTTATTTCTGAATAAACCTTTAAAAATAATATCATTCCCAAGAACCTCTCCTTTTGATGACAATTCAATAGTTTTGTCTTTAAAAACAAGAGAAATTGTTTTCATTGTTGTATCAAAAAACGGAATATTAGTTTCTGAAATACTGAAAATCCCTGTCGGATGAGGATTTGTCATTGTTCCGTTAATACGTAAATCCGAAGAGAACTGCCCCTGTTTAATATTTGGTTTCTTAAATAAAATATTCAGAATTCTGACATCGGTAGGATGACTTGTTTTCAGCCTCAAATCACGAAACAGAATGTCGTTATTTAAAATATCAATTCCACCTGATGCCTTCAGCATATTTAAATTTGTACGTTTTTTTGCCTGAGAATCTATTATTTTATCGTAAGAGAATTCCTTTATTTTTATCATTGTATTATTGATAACATTCATATCCAAGTCTAAAGTAATTGCATTTTCAATGTCACCAACTGTTGCACCCAAATAATAAATACTGGAGTCTTTTGCAAGATTAACTTCCGATTCCAGATTAAAGTTATCCGCCGTGCCTCTCATCCTTGCAAGACAAATAATATCGCCTCTCAGTTTGATAGGATAAATCCTGTTATTATTTACGTATTTATCTACGAAAGTTTGTTTTGGTTTTGTATTTACGTATAAATTAAAATCCTGTTTTGCAAATATATTATTTATTCCGCCGTCTGTCAAAATAGGCATATCGTCTGCCATAAGGTTAATCTTATTTAATCCGAGATAATTTTTTCTTATATAAATGCTTCCGTTTATTACTTTTACAGGGAGCTCAAGCGGTGTATAAACAAACTCAATCCCGCCAATATCGGTTGATGCATTAACATTGTTATTAGCGATTTTAGCATTTAAGTTTATTTTACCCTTTTCAAACCTTATAAGATTTATCATTTTGCTGATATTTTCAGGTATAAAACTGGATTCTGCCAAAGAATTAATCAAAAATAGTTCAAAATCTTGCAATTGAATATTTCCGTTTAAAACAGGATTAGATGAAATCTTATCAGCGCGGAAATTTAGCTTGAACGAACTTTTTGTATTATCAAAACTGCCGTTAACATTTTTTACAACAAGTTTATCGTCTTTAAGAGAGATTTTTCCGTTTGATAATTTTAACCTGTTAGTTTTTGCTACATTTAAAATTTGAGCATCAAACTCTGCTTTATCGTACTCAATCTTATCCAGTCTGCCTCTATATTTTGCATTAATTTTCACAAAAATATCAGAGATTTCCTGTGCAAATTTATCATTTTTAGGAACAATATCGCGCAGATTGAGTTGTGGAATACTTACAGCTATATCAGCATACTTATCATTAATAACAGCACTCAGATTCAGTGGAGAATAACCGACAAAAGAAGCTATTTGCATCTGAATATTTGTATTTTCAAAGTTTATAATACCTGAAACATTGTGCGTAACAATGTTTTGGAGTTTAAATGCGTTGTTGAGAAGTTCCATAGAACCTTTTGAATAAAAGTTTTTATTAAATTTTGCATCTTCAATATTTTTAATACTGCCATATACTTTTAATTTAAGATTCGTCAATCCCTGAACCATATCAAACGGCGGGATCATATTTTTTATCTCATCAATCATTGTTGATGTCTTAACAGCTTTGTATAAATCGTCAAGTTTTTGATTGTTTGTAAGCACATCAAAATCAAATTTACCTGACAGATTACAAGTTCCGTCGATATGAAAATCTTTGCCGTTGACAAGCCCTTTTTGAAGGTTAAATACAGCATTCTCATCATCAAATTTCAGTACGGCATCAGCATTTGTAAGTACAAGGTCAGGAATTTCAAGAAAATGCGTCGTTACATTTTTAAAGTTTAAAACACCCCAGATATGAGGTTTTTTTCTGTTACCTTTAACGATGATATCTATATTACCCTTACCCTTTATATCCATAATCGGCACAGGACCGATAACAAAGTTTAGAATCTCGTGAATCGGAACAACTTTTTCTTCAGCTGTAGCAAGGTTAACATTCTGAGTACTCCATACCCGCATATCTGAGTACTTAACATTGTATAATTCAACTCCGCCTCTGACATTAACTTTTTCATTATACCCGGCAGGAACAACTACATCAAAATTTAAGTATTTACCTTTAAAGTCAAGCTTAACACCGGCTCCTGACGCATTTGGAATTGGCTTGGTCAATATACCGTTGTTTACAAAAATATGTCCGTTTACAGAAGGTTCAAGATTATCTCCTTTTACAGAGAAATTACCTATTATGTCTCCATAGAATTTGTACTTTTTCAATTTATATGCATCAATGTCTTCTGTTTTAAAAGGAGGAAGCATTCCGATAAAGTCTTCAATTTTTGATTTGTTAAGCCTTACATTTATGTTGTATTCAGGAATTGGGCGATCCAGATAATCCGAAATCGTACCGTTTAAAACTGTATCAATATTTGCTGACCTAATTTCTGCATTATTAAAGGCAATTGCCTTTCTCGTTAAATCTAAACCTGATGTAATATTTAATTTTTCCGGAAAAACTATGGATTTTGCTTCATCTTTTCGTCTGATTTCAATACCTTTTAATAAAGCTGATAAGTGTTGTTTATCAATATCAGCATCAATAGTTCCTTTGGCATATACAAAATCCTGCGGCATATAATTTTTTAAATAATCTGCTATCGGTGATATATCCAGATTTAAAATATGAATATTTATTATACTTTTTTTGACATTGTTATTTTTTGGCAAAAAAATGTTTATATCTTCTTTTGAGACGGCATTATTTATATTAAACTCGCTTTTTAAATTAAACTTAACAAATCTCCCATTGTTTATATAAAATATATTTTCTGCGGTACATAAAGCCTTTTGACCGGTTTCTTTTTGAGTTAAAATTGTCCTAATATTTTTTATATCAATGGAATCACATATTACCCTGGTTTTGTTTATAAGTTTAAGAATTTTTTTATCGGGCTTTGAATTTACATCTAATATCGCATTTAAGTTGAAATTATCGGCAAGAATATTATCTATATGAATCCTTCCTGAAAACAGAGGCAAAATTCTGATTTTGAGATTAAGATTATCAACCTGCAAACTGTCATCATTATTTTTAGATTTTACGGAAATATTTTTTGCTTCTAATGTAGCAATGGGAATTATATTGAGATGCAGACGTGGCTTTTCAATTTTAACCTCATATTGTGTGTTGTAGGATAAATTCTCGCATATAACGTGAACTATCCTCGAAAAAAATAACGGAATAATACATAACCAAAATATTAAAACACTTATTGTTAATACTGTATATTTATATAAATCTCGTCTCATTACCACAAGTCTTGTACAATAGAATTAATACACATTCCCAGTCCCCATCAAATAATCGACAGCGGAAAATCTTTGATGTTAATAGTTTTATCCAAAATCGAAACACCGTCTTCGGGTATATAAGAAGATATTGACTTTGCCTTATTTATATCCTCAAGAGCACCCTGTGTATCGCCATTTCTCTTTTTAAAATACGAACGTTCCATAAAAACAACTTCACTGTTTGGTTTCAACTCGGCAAGGTAATCATACAACTGCAATGCAGAGTCAACATCTCCTGATTTTTCATATACATATGCTCTGCACACATATCCGGACACAGCTTTGCTGCTCTTGACTAATATCGTTTTGCAATAAGTTTCCGCTTCTTTAAATTTGGATTCATCAGCCAATAATATTGCCATACGCAGATTATCATTTGTATCCGGATTTTTAATAGCCTGCAAATCTGTTAATGCTCCTTTTTTATCACCATAATAAAGTTTTATCAACGCAGCATCCTTGTATAGCAGTGACAAATTACCATTTTCCGGGCTTCCAGAGAAGGATGCAATTGCTCTGTCAATTTCTCTGTACGCAGGAGCTGGATTTTTGGGATAAGCCTTTGTAAGATAAACGGCATTGTTTCTGTAATGAATATATTCCGGAGTTTTATTAATATGCAATACCCTTAGTACGCTGTATAAGATGTTATCAGCCCAGTAGCAAGACTGGATAAAACCGCTGTAATTCGGATAAAACAACCACACCATAAATATAATAAAAATTACAAAACCATATTTGTTTTTGGAGTTCTCCTGAAGTTTTTTTTGATAATCAAATAATGATGACATGCCGAACTCTCCTCTTATTTACCTACTTCTATAATACATAAATCTTGGCAAAAAATAAAGTCTTTTAATGAAAAATATTATTAAGTTTTTTTATATAAGGATTATCTGACTTCCTTATAACAGAAGTTGCCAAAGGTGCAGCCTCTGAAGTATATTCCGGATTTGTATAATATGAAGCAATAAACCTTGCAAATAATTCCGAAGGACTATTATAGTACTTGTTTAACCTTGATATTTTGGAATTAATTCTACTAATAGCTCTCTGTTTTGATTTTATAAGCAAGTATAAAATTTCCTCTTCGCTGAGCGGATAATCATTAAGCTTATCGACAGAATAAAGCTTTCCGTCAAATTTTACACGATCATACTTTAAAAGGTATCTAAACGGATAACTTATTCTTTCATATTCCTTATGTTTTTCAGACAATTTAAAATTCGGCTCATAACATTTTATATTTTTTACGAGAGTTTTTATTTCTTCACTCAAAACGTTTTTTTTTGTATAAAGAGCAGACGCAAAATCTTTTGGAACTTCATTAACAGTAATTTTTATGAGTTCTTCTTTTATATCGTCATTAAAATTATCAAAGAAAAAATCAAGCGATTTAAGAGTTCTGTCACCCAAATAATGGATATAGTGCGCAAACTCATGTAAAACTACAGAAATAATATTATCTTCTAATACATTATCAGATATATCAATCCTGTAATTATTATAGCTGCGCATAAAAATACCTTTATGCCCGCGGGCTTTATTTTTTCCTATATTTAAGCTTATACCCAGAGAAGACAAATACTCTTTCAGGATTAAGATTAAGATTCTGTTTCTTTCACAAGCCATTTCAAATAATCTTCACTGCAATCTACAACAGGTAGTGCAATAATTTCAGGGACTGTATATGAGTGCATATCCTCAATTACAAGTTTTACTTTTCCGTAATTTGCCCTTCTTGTTTTTATCATCAGAAGAATTTCTTTTTCTTCGTTTATTTCTCCGTCCCAAGAAAATGTAGAACGAACATTTTCTATCTGACTGACACATGCAGCCAACTTATGCTTTAATAAAACTTTTGTAATTTCTTTTGCCAATTTTTTTTCAGGCACCGTGCAATATATCACTATAATATCCATAAACATACCCCTTACATTTTAAAAATTTTTCCCGGATTTAATATACCGGCAGGATCTAAAAGCGTCTTTATTTTGCGCATTTGCTCAATAACATCATTGCCTAATATTTTTTCTGTGTACGATATCTTTTCAATACCGACACCGTGTTCAGCTGAAATAGTACCGCCTAAAGAGATTGCCAATGCATAAATCTCACTTTTTGCACTCATCAAATTTCTATATTCTTCTTCTTTCTCAAGATTTAACGCAATCTGCGGATGAACGTTACCATCACCAACATGACCTACTATACAAACCTGAAGATTATACTTATTGCAAATATCCCTGCAGCCACATACCATTTTTGATAACGCAGACCTTGGAACAATAACATCATCCGTTACAACATCCGGTGCCAACTTTGCAGTAGCACCGTAACTTGCACGTCTTGCAGTCCATACAGCTTCCATTTCATCCTTGTTAAATACTGATACAATATCAGAAGCCCCGTTCTCACGCAATGCATTTTCGACACGGTTTAACTGAGTTCCCATTGAAGAAGCAAAACCGTCAACTTCTATTAAAAGCATACACTCTTTGTCCGTTTTTAAACCGCTTGGTATAAATCTTTCAACTGTATTTATTGCATTTTTATCCATAAAATCAATTGTCGAAGGGAAAATTCTTGCCCTGATTATTCCATTGACACCTGATACAGCTTTTTCTATACTGTCAAAGTAAGCTGTAATAAGGGCATTCGCTTCAGGTTTCGGAATAAGTTTCAGTTCTGCCTCAACAACTACTGCAAGAGTGCCTTCGCTGCCTATTATTAGCTGATTTAAATGATATCCTACCGCATCTTTTATTGTACCCGAACCCAGACGTAAAAGAGTTCCATCTGCCAAAACAACCTTGAGACTTAATATATAATCTTTTGTTGTACCATACTTAAATGATTTTGCACCGCCTGAAGACTGAGCAATACTTCCGCCGATTGTTGAAACTTTAAAATTTGCAGGGTCCGGCGGGTAAAACAACCCGGCAGATTCCGCCATATTTTTAATATCCGCTAATACAACACCCGGCTGCACTCTCATGGTCATGTCATCAGGGTTAAATTCCAATATTTTATTCATTTTGGAAAAGTTTAAAACGATTCCACCTTCAGTACAAACACAGGAACCCACCATATTTGTCCCGGCACCTCTTGATATAATAGGGATATTATGAATATTTGCATATTTTACTATATTTTGAACATCTTCTATCGTTTCAGCAAAAACAACAATATCAGGAAGTTTTGTTGACTTGCTCAAGTTTGCTGAATCTTCGGCGTAACAATATCTCTCCTCTTCTGTGAAAAGGATATTGTCTTTTGCTAATACTTTTTTTAAATCATTTATACTATTTTTCAACAACATTTGATGCTATTTTTTCAATGCTCTTATTTAACTTAGCGAGCTGTTTATCCATTCCGCCGACTTTTTTTGTAAGCTGAGCCGTATCTTTATTATCCACCAAAGATACAACTTCTTCCAGTTTTGTTTCCAAAGAACTTATTTTATCTTGCTGGGATACAAATTTTTCTTCCATAACTGATAAAAATTTATTCAGAGCGTCTTCTATCGGTTTTGAATCTGCTTTTGATTTTTTAGAATTTACGTTGGACGCTACAATTATTTTATCCAGTTTAGCTTCCAATGAAGAAATGCGTTTTGCCTGTTTGTCAAAAACCTGCTCCAGTGCATTTACAAGTTCTGCAGAATTTTCATTATCCTGAGATTCAGCTCTTAAATCCTCAAGCATAACTCTAATCTGACCTATATCGTCAAGTGTTTCGACCTTGTCAGAAATTGATGCAAGCTGCTCACCTGCTTTATCAACCCATTCTGCAAGATATTCAAACACCTGGTTAAATACCTGGTTTGTCTGCGCTCCGTTTTGTATCATCGTATTAATTGCTGCAAGCTTGTAATCAAGTTTATCAATGCCGGATTCGTGTGCAAAATTTCTTGTACGTTCGTCTAAATCGTCTATTACAAGCTTAAAGTCCTGTAAATTATCCTGAAGAGTTTTATATGATTCGTCAGATGTAAGAATAAGTTTGTTTGTACGTGTGCTTATACTTACTATGTCTTCTGCAAGAGTACTGAACTCTTTTTTAAACTCATCTGCCTCAAATTTCGGCATTTCAGACTTTATTGTTTCAACTATTTGGTAAATACCGTTTGTTGAGCTTATCAGTTCCTCAAATTCTTTTGATTTATTATCGGCTTTCATTTCATTCATTGCAATACGTAGATTTGCAATATCCGATTCCAAATCCTGGAAGCTGTAAACATAGTCAATCTCACCATCAGAAGACATAATTGAAGTTAATTTTTCATTTATCAAATCAATATCTTCTTTTAATTCATCAAGCTTATTATCAACTATTGCAACATTTTCTTTTACATCACCGATATCACCTGTCGTTGTTACTATATGACTTAATATTGTAATAAGTTCAGAGTGTTTTTCCTGTATAAAATCAAGTATTTCTTCCTGCTCGGTAATGAACGATATCTGGTTGAAAATATCGATAAATTGAGTAATTATATCAGATTTCAAATCTCCAAGCTGCTTAGTTATTGAATTAACTGAATCATCCTGAACGCCAAGCTTATCTGATATTTCTGCCAATGATTTAGTTATATTGTGTTTTACAAGCGTATTCATTTCCATTATTTCAGGAAGACTTGTACCGCAAACTTCGTTTATATCTTCAAGAAATCCTAACTGATCATTAACAAGATTTTCCAATCCTCTTATCTGATTGCGTACAGACTCATGGAACGCTTCATCAAAAGATTTATTCATTATTTGTGCTTTTAAATCTGCAAAGCTTAATTTTAACTCATCAACGGATTTATTGATGCCGCCTACAAGAGTTTTAAGATTATTATTGATTTCGTCTTTTGAATCAGTAAATCTTACCACTAGCTCTGTTACAGATGTTGAGATTTGTTCAAAAGATTTATTATACTGAGTTGAAAGAACCTTAACTTCTTCGTATTTGTCAACAATTGTGTCTGTAAACTTCTTATCAAGTAATCCGAATTTTTCATCAAGTTTTTCTGAAACATTTGCTTTTATAAATTCCTGAAGCTGAGAGTTTAGCTTTTCTGACATTGAATTAATCAGAATTTCGTTTGTTGTTCGAAGATCAGATATACTATCCGCAAACACACTCGCCTGAAGAAGCTTATTAATATTTTCAGTTGTATCATCAACTGTTTTAACAAGCTCTGACCTCAAAGAATCAATTTTTGCATCAAGAACAGTTGCATCGGTTTTTATATCCAGATATGATTTTAAATCATTAACCGCATCTATAATGTATCCTGAAATACTTCCTTCAATAGATGTTGAAAGTCTGGTTAAATCATCTTTTTGAGCATCTTTAAGTGAATTCAAATCTTCAGTCAATTCCCCAAGAAGTATATCTGTTTCTTTTTCTATTTCAGTTTTAAGAAGTTTGGAATGTTCCTCTACAAGCTTTACTATTACTTCTTTGCAAACATTTGAATTTTGCTTAATATTTTCAAGTTGATTTTCTAACTCAAAAGTTTTTTCCTCAAGAGATTTTCCTATATTATCATATCCTTCGGCAGCTGAAGTATTAAGTAAATCTGCAGATGAAAGAATATCTGCCTTCACATTATCTTTCAATTCATCAGCTATCTTATTAAACTCAGCCTGCATTTCCTTTAACTGAGCTTGCTGTATGCTGAGCCTTGTTAACTCATCTTTATCAAGACGTTCATTTATTGATAATAAATCATTTCTGAATTCTGAAAGTCCTGCAGATATATCTTCTGACAGTTTTGAATTGGAATTTGTATATTGTGTAACAAATGTAAGCATATTCTCGTCAAAGAATATTCGCAGCTTTTCATTTATATTATCAAATCCCGGTTTAAGTTCCTCTTCAATTATTGAATGTAATTTTTCTCCTAACTGAGCAAAGCTTGAGTCATATTTACCGCTAACAGCAGCAAACCCGGGTTTTATTTCATTCTCAACTATTGAATGTAATCCATTTTCGATGCGTACAAATTTTGAATCATTATTTTCATTTACGGAAGCAAATCCCGGTTTAAGTTCTTCTTCAATTATTGAATGTAACTTTTCTTCTATGCTTGCAAATTTAGAGTTACTATTTTCATTTACTGAAGCAAATTCCGGTTTAAGCTCTTCTATTACTGAATGTAACTTAAGCTCTTCTATTACTGAATGTAACTTTTCTTCTATGCTTGCAAACTTAGAATCATTATTTTCATTTATGGAAACAAATCCGGGCTTAAGCTCCTCGTCTATTATTGCATTTAATTTTTCTTCATACAAAGACGTTTTTGCATCAAATTTTTCATCTGAGTTTATTAATGCAGTCTGAATATCAGATACTTTAGTATTTAACTCATTATCAAATTCACGTACAGTTGAAATTACTTTTTGCACACCAGATGAAATATCATCAAATGCAGAATTAACTTCCTGCGCCTGAATATCGAGATTTGAATCAACAAACTTCGCCACGTCATCTAGCTGCGCTCTGATTGTATCAACCAATACGTTATTCTGACGTTCCACTCTTTCAATGAATTCTCCGAGTTTAACTTTTAAATCACTGTAGTCAGCAGATGTAGCATCTACGTTTTCACGTATCATTTCTTTGAGATGATTACCGATATCCTCTAACTGAATAACGGCATTCTTTCCTTGTTTATCAAGTGTATCTGCCAAAACATTATTAAGCTCTAAAGCACGCTCTTTGATAAATTCTGCCTGCTCGTTATTCTTATCCTGAAGCCCTTCAAAGAGATCGGAAATTTGTACTTTATACTGTTCCAGCTCTTCTGATAACGCCTGGCTCATTTGAGCTGATGCACCGTTTAATTCTTTTTTAATACGATCACCCAATGTATCTGTAGCCTGATTCATAACATCTACAAGCATGAGATTCAGAGATTCAAAACTGCCTTCTATTATTGATATCTGACGTGCCAAATCTTCATCAACCATTTTATCAACGTCGGTAAGTTTTCTCTTTAGCATATCAAAATCTTTGCGTAACTCATCAGAATTTTCCTTCATTCTTGCCGCAGACTTTTCATCAAAGCTATCGAGTGAAGCATTGAGAGAAGAAAAATTTTCGAGCATTTTTGTAAGAGTACTTGTTAAAGAGTTTGTTGTTTCTTTTGATAAAACATTTACGGAATTTTCAAGTTTGGTAAATCCGCCTACAACATCCAAAACTTTGTTATCTATTTCGGATAAGACATCTGCAGTATTTGTTTTTATTGAATCTACAGAGTTATAAACTTCAGTAGTAAAATCATTTTTGACAAAATCAATAACTTCTTTGTTGGCTCCTTCTATTTTTAAAGAAGTACCTGAAACCATCTCTGACAAGCCAAGAATATTTAGTTTTAATGCCTCTATAATACCTGCAATTTCTGCTTTTAGTTCATTTTTTAAATCAACAGTCTGTTGGAAAGCTTTAGCTTGTATGGTTTCAGCATTAAACTTTAACTCGCTCATATTATCGGCATTTTCACAAGTAAAATCTCTTTTAAACTCAGTGACTTTATCTATAAGTGACTGTTTTAAAGCCTCCATTTTAGAGTCAAACGCCTCTTTAAGCATATCTGCGGATGACATTATCTCAGCAACACGACCCGTTACACCGTCATTATTACTTTTGATAGTTTCACTTAATATACCGACATCACCTTTGATTGCATCAAGTTTATCATATGCGGCTTTCATATCCTGCTGCATTGATTTTTTGACATCTGTAACAGATGAGGTGATTTTTTGCAGTCTTCCTTCGGACTCTGCTCCCATAAGTTTTAAATCTTCGTCAATATGTTCTTTAATGGCGTCAACTACATCACGAACGCTGTCTATATAATTCAGATTACTGTCCTGAATATATCTTACGGTTTGTTCAAGTTTTTCATCAAACGCCTGAGTACTTGTTTCTTTTGATGTACTTACATAAGATAAGATATCTACAATTGATGCGGATATATTTGAAAGAACTTCATCAAACGATTTAACTGCTTCTGCCTGAGCAAACTTAATCTGATCTTCTACGCTGTCTATTTTGCTGACAAGAAGTTCGTATTTGCCAAACAAATCTTTAGTAAGAGTCTCTGATAAATCTGATTCAGAACCTTCAATTGCTGTAGATAAATCTTCTTTTACGGCATACAACTCAGCCTTTACATCCTTTACTGCATCAACGAAGTCCAGCGCAAGAAGTTTATTTACAGCCTCTGTAAGTTCTTTGTACTCTTTTTTGGTATTACCAAACTCAATAGCATTTGAGTCCAGTTTGTAATCAATACCGTCTGTAATATCTTTGATATTTGATATTTGCTCAAAAATATTAGCAGAAGAACCTGATACATAATCTTCCTGCTTTTCAAGAGATGTCTTCAGACTGTTTTCAAAAATAGCAAGCCTGTCAGTAATATTTGAGAATATTGCATTATTTGCAGAAACATTGTTTTCATCTAACTGAGCAACAACTTCTTTTAATCCGGATAAACCCTCGCTTACTTCTTCAAAACTTTTTTCGCACAATCCTGAAATAGCAACGTGAGATTCTTTAATTCTTGTATTTAAAACCTCAGCATTAGAAGAAATTTCCTTAATGGTTCTGGTAACATCAGCTTCTAATAGCTGAGATAATTTATCGGTTTCTGTTGCAAATTTTTCTTTTACATCTTCACCGATTTTTTCCATTTCTTCGGATATACTGTTAAAACCTGATGTCATATCTAAAGATTTAAGGTCACCGCCCAATTTGTTTATCTTTTCAAGAGCAGAATCAAGAGAACCTCTAAGTTGTTCTGAACCTTTTGAAATTTCACCGAAAACTTCCTGCAAAGATTTTTTAAATTCTTCAAATTCGCTGTTATCGGAAATAACTTTTATTGAACCCTCTAGTTCTGAAAGTTTTTCCAGTACAGCTGACTTTACTCCGTCATCTTTATCTTCAATCTCTGCTTTTAAACCGGCAATTATATTTACGGAAGCATCAATTTTTTCCGCCAGAGTATCCATTTTGTATGATTTTTGAACAAGTGAGTCAACAAGGTTTGCAAGTTCCTGACTGTTAGCAGCAAGGTCAACTATACCTTTTTTAATACTTGTTGTATCCTCTTGTGTTGCAAGTCCTTCGAATGCCTGCTCAAAGTTTGTATTTTTTTTGTCGATAAGCTGTATTGCAGAAAGAATAGTATTTGAAGATGTTATAATATCATTTATTTGTTCAGTAAAACCTTTGATAGCTTCCGATTGATCAACCTCGGATATTGTTTTCAGAACTGTTTTAAAGTTTTCATTAAGACTTATAACAATAGAGTCAAAACCGTTGTTAACTTTTTCTATATCATTTCTGACTGTCGATATGCTCTTTATGATATCCTTTTTCTGACTGTCATCCGAGCGCATTGCATCAAGTCTTAGGGTAATATCATTAAGTCTTTCTTTTTGGTCAACAACTTCTCTTGAGAATACAGACAAGTTGGTTGCAACAATATCAAAAAGTTCCTGGAGTTCTGTCTTTTTAACAGCATCTGTACTGTTTTTGAGAAGATTTGAAAACAAGGATTCAATTGCGCCGAATTTAGAGATTAAAACATCATGCCTTTCATCCAAATTTTTCTTTAACTCGGATAAAAATGCTTTGATTAAATCAATATCCTCTTCTGTATTAATTTTATCCAGCTTAGAGTTAATGCCTTCAAGCAGTTTATCAACGTCTGAAGTATTCAAAATACCCTGCGCCCTGATTGAGTTTAACAAAGTTTTTATCGTATCAAAATTATCTTTTATATCCGAAAAATCATTTGGTTCTGCCATATCGCTCTTGTTTCCCCTATATATTCTTTTCTCCTGACCTTAATCTTTTCCTTGCTGTAAAGAAAAAACGGCAATACTCCTTTTAATTATATAATAATATAAACATGGTGACAAATACTATTTTTTTTCATAATATTAAGTTATGAATTACGTATTTATAATACTGATTGCAGGTTCATTGATTATAGGTGTTTTAAACGGCACGCTGGGTGATGTTACAAACGCCATGCTTGAAGCATGCAATTTAGCAGTTAAAATAGCGTTTTCTCTAATAGGAATAATGGCTTTTTGGCTTGGTATGATGCGTATTGCGGAAAAATCAGGTCTTGTTAAGTTTTTGGCAAAAATTCTTGAACCTTTTGCAAAATTGTTATTTAAGGACAAAGGAAATAATGAGCATGTAACCGGTGATATTGCGATGAGTATTGCAGCAAATGCACTCGGTCTGACAAATGCTGCAACTCCTATCGGTCTTAAAGTTATGAAGGAGCTGCAGGAGGATAATCCTGACAAAAATTCCGCAACGGACTCTATGTGCATGTTTTTAGGAATGAATACTGCAGGATTTCAGATTATACCCGCAACTGTTATTGCGGTACTCGTGGGCGCAGGTGCAAAAAATCCGACAGAGATTATTCTTCCGACACTCATTGTTACAACTCTTGCTTTTTTAACTGCAATTTTTACGGCACTTATTCTTAAAAAATTCTGGAGGAAGCATGGATAAGATTTCACTTTACATACTTCCTTTAATGATAATCGGAATACTCCTGGCCGGTATTGTTAAAAAAGTACCCGTTTACGAAGAGTTTGTTGAAGGCGCAAAAGACGGTTTTAAAGTTTCGGTAACAATTATTCCGTATCTGGTAGCAATAATCGTAGGTATCGCAATGTTTAAAGCATCAGGTGCAATAGATATAATAACTGCTGCCTGCGGCGGACTATTACAAAAGCTCTCTGTCCCGACAGACATAATTCCTATTATGATAACCCGCTCACTTTCAGGCTCGGCAACGCTGGGATTATTCTCAGATATAGTTACAACTCACGGAACTGACTGTTATTTAACAAAACTTGCAGCAATAATGGTCGGAAGCTCGGAAACAACTTTTTACGTACTTGCAGTATATTTTGGCTCAGTCGGAATAAAAAAATACAGATACGCATTATTAACAGGAATTATAGCTGATATTACCGGGATAATACTGGCAGTTTTGGTAGCTCGTGCATTTTTTCTTGCCAGCATCGTGTAGTACAACCGACAACCTCATCCTCTGCTTCGGTTTTTAAAAGTGCAGCAAAATTAATATCAATAAAGTTAATTTTTTCAACTTTCTCTACACAAAATTCTTCACCGCCGCAATTTGAACAGTAGTGATCCTGGGGTACAATTTGTCCGTTTTTTACCATAGCTTTCATCTTCACTCCACAGCACGAACATCTCGTTATATACCATTCATTTTTAATAAGCTTTCCGCAGTCAGGACAATAAGCCTGTTCAACATCGGGACGCACTTTATCGTGTGTGCATTTTACCGAAAAAGTAGGTAGAAATATTCTTGATAATTGTAATAAAACATCAGTTAAACTCATATAAACCTCACTAATTGTTTATTAATAAACTTTTTTGGAATGTCAAAATATATGCTTAACATATTGTTACATTTAGTCAATTCCGAAAAAGAGAATCACTTTATATATATACAAGGGATATTTAATTTTTCACGGGATAAATCAAATACATAATCATTGATTGCTAATCAACATATACATACACATACTACACTTCACACATTAAAAGTTTTTAGAGTCGATAAGACTCTTTTTTTTTGCGCGAGTGAGCGGAGGGCGAAACATTTGTTTGGCTTGTGTTGGCAAGGCAAACAAATATGTGCAGACCCGTTTTTTGTACAGGTAACCAAACGGGCTATAATAAACTAGATATATTTACCCACACACATAAAAAAAAGCTTTTGAAAAAATCAAAAGCTAAACTTTTAGTAAGATGTAAGATTATAAGAGAGTATGTATAATTTAATATTATGCTGCATTATCTGATACTGAGTATTTTGCGGATTTTGCCACAACACCGTAGCAAACCATTGTTAAACGTTGATTTAATAAAAGCATGTTGCGGTAATTATTAGCTGACGTATTCATTGCATTAAGCATATCATTTGCCGATACTTTTGATGTCATTGCATCTGCATCGTGGTTATCGACTTTTTCCTGTGAATATTTTTCAACTAAAAGTTTGTCAATATAATCCCTTGCTCCGACTGCCATTTTATACTCCGTTTTTATACTCTGTCACAACAAAGATTTTATATCTTTAATATCTTTGTTATATATATAAAGTATTTACAAAATCAAAAATTGCCTTTTGGGATACTAAATATTAAAAAATATTAAGAAGCTGAGTGTGAGAAAATCTTTTCGAAAAATGACAATTTTCCGAACAGATTTTAATTTTTTCGGCAAACGCAATTATTTTTAAACACTTTCTCCTATTGTATCAACAGCTTCGACTTTGATATCAGTTATAAGCTCTGAGTAAGAAATTACAACAATTGTCGGAATATGTCTTTCAAGAAGCTGATACAAGGGTAAACGTATTCTAGGAGAGCAGAGTATTACAGGCTGCTGACCAATTTGCTGATGGGCGCGCATTAAAGTCATTGCTGTTGATTCTATCAAATCCTGAACCTGCATCGGGTTAAGCAAAAACATCGTTCCGAGCTCTGTTCTTTGACAGCTGTCATCAAGTGTTTTTTCCCATTCCGGTGAAAGTGTAAGAGCATACAAAATATGGTCCCTGTCAACATTACTCAAACAGATTTGTCTTCCAAGAGCCGCTCTCAGACGTTCTGAAAGGATATCAGGCTCTTTTGAAAATCTTGCGTAATCGCACAGACGTTCAAATACAAATATAATATCTTTTATAGAAACTTTTTCTCTTATGAGGTTTACGAAAATCTTTCTCAAATCAGAAGTAGAAATAATAGCCGGAACAAGGTCATTAACAAGCGTCGGGTCTTGAGAACGAACAAGTTCCATAAGTTTAAGGACGTCAGTTTTTGTCATAACTTCGTCAACGTGTTTTCTTACGCATTCCTGAAGATGAGTAACAAGAACATCCGTAGCATCAACAGCAGTAACGTTTTTGGTTTCTTTTGCATCCTGCTGAGAAATCCAGTATGCCTGAGTTTGATAAGTCGGGTCAACGCCAACAATTGCATCTTCCGGAATTGTTTTCTTAACGGAATCCCACTGGTCGGCAATAACCATATATTTGCCGGGATATACATAACCTGATGCAACTACATTGTTTCTGATTGCGATTACATACTCATTAGCTTCCAAGGCTGAAGAGTCCATAATACGTATATTAGGTAAGATATAACCGAGTTCGTCCGTTACTCTTTGACGCAGGGCAGCTATTTTTGCAAGTAACTGACCTTCCTGATCAGGGTCAGCAATTACCAACAGACCGGCACCGACCTGTAAACTCAATACGTCAACACCAAGCCTTTCGTACATCTTATTCGGGTTAACCAAATCCTGCATATTTTGTCTTACACTTTCCAATTGTCCTAATTGAGATTGAACATCGGCGTTAACCAATACTGAGAATCCTGCAAGAGCAAGAATTATAGTAAATATCAGAAATGGTAAGAACGGTAAACCTGTTATAGGACAAGTTACCGTAATTAAGCCTAAGAAAAGCGCTGCAAAGAACAAAGAGTACGGCTTTGCCATAATCTGAGTAGTTAAATCACCACCTAATGACATATTACCGGCAGAAGCACGTGTCATGACAATACCGGCTGCAATTGACATCAATAATGACGGAAGCTGTGATGCTAAACCGTCACCAATTGTTAATACTGTATATTTGCTGACTGCATCTGCTATCGGCATCTGATTCATAAGACAACCGATACACAAACCGCCGATAATGTTTATTAATACAATAATAATACCTGCGATAGTATCACCTTTAACAAACTTCATAGAACCGTCCATTGAACCGAACAAACTTGATTCTCTTTGCAAATCTTCACGCTTTTTAACAGCTTCTTCCGGAGATATCAGACCTGCGTTAAAGTCGGCATCAATAGTCATTTGTTTACCGGGCATTGCATCTAAGGCAAAACGAGCAGCAACTTCTGCGATACGTTCGGCACCCTTTGTAATTACCATAAATTGGACAACCGTAATAATTAAGAAAATTACGCCACCTACTACCATATTTCCACCTGTTACGAAGGTTCCAAATGCATGAATAACTTCACCTGCATCACCTTTTGCAAGAATAAGACGGGTTGATGCAATAGAAAGGCACAGCCTGAACATCGTTCCGATAAGGATAATTGACGGAAATGCAGCAAGTTCAAGAGGTTTCTGGACATACAATGATATCATCAAGAGAACAATACCGAGGGTTATATTAAGTGAAATAGAAAAATTAATAACCCAGTTTGGCATCTCTATAATAAGGATTAATATTAAGACCATTACAAAGAGTGCCAATAATATTTCTGATATAGGTTTGCTCTGTGATTGTTCGCCTGCCATTACATTCCCTCTAAAGCCTTTTTAATAATTTCTAACTGAGTGTCAATGGAAGCATCAACTATTCCGTTTGCAGTCTGGAAAATACAACCGCCTTCTTCAACTGAAGGATCAGCAATAACACTAATTTTTGCCTCAATTCCGTACTGATAGGTAACGGTAGGCAAAGTGTCCTTTACAAACTGCGCACTCTGCGGACGAACCCTAATATTAATTTTTGGTTCATTCTTAGATATTGTTTTTAGAACATCCGTTATAGTATTTATCAGAACCTGTGGATCTGACTCAACTTCTTTCTTTATAATTTTTTTTGCAATATCAATACTGATTTCAAGAATATCAGGAGCAATATATTCAAACACTTCTTTTGTTGCACCTAGGAATTTTGTCATATTTGTTCTCAGGTTTTCAATATCAGTATTTGCCTGATTAATTCCATTTCTGTAACCTTCTTCAAAGGCTGATTTTTTAATATTTTCAGCTTCTTCCTGTGCTCGAGAAACAAGGTTGCGGTCATCAATACGGCGATATCCTCTTCTTCTCGTTCCTCTCCTTCTTTCCTGGCGCTGATTAAAATCAATATTTTGTATATCAAATAAATCAATCTCCGGTTCTGGTGAAATAGCGGATTCCGTTGATTGAATATTTTCAAAATCATTACTTACAGAATTTTGGAGTGGAACCTCTTCATGAATTTCAGCAGCTGAATACTCATCCGGCTTATCTACAGCCTGATGCACAGATTTATTTTCCTCCCACTGCTTAATTTTATTCTTCTTAATAATCATGATTTACAAATATTATATACTATCCTCCACATATTGCGCAACAATATCAGCGACCTGTAACGGCAGTCCCGAATATTCACCGTCATATGCCTGCGAAATAAATCTTTTTACGAGCGGACGTTCGTTTTTAATAATTTTCTCTATTTTTTCGCGCGGATTTGCACGGTATAAACGAAGTAAATCGCCCATAACATTTTCCTGTGTAAGCTTCCTCTTTGCGGGGATATAGTTTTTCATTTCCTTAAGACTGTTTAACAATATATCACCGTCTATCTGGGATTCCAGGTTAGCCATACCCATATAGTTTAATATCAGCTTATTGTCACCATCATCAAAGTTTGACATAATAGCTTTTGCTTTATCAGGAGAAAGAATCCTCATAACGAGCGCCAAAGACATTAATCTCATATTTCTTACTGTAACTGTACCGGCTGTTGCTTCCAGCTCTTTTTCTATTCTACGCTGCTTTCTTTCTTCTTCACGCCGTTTTTGAGCCTGTTTTCTTCTGTTATCTGTTTCTTCAAGCTGTGCTTCTTTTTGCTTTATCTGTTCCTGAGCAGCTTGTTTTGCCATTTCATCAATATTAGATTGATTTTCGGCAAGCTCTTTTACTTCTTCATCTATTACACCGCGCTTTTCAAGATCCTCAATGCACTTTTTATATACTTTAACAACGTGCATTTCAACAGCCTGAAGCAGTTGTTCCTGCTGAATATTTCTTATTACGCCCTGCTTTGCAACTTCAAAGATGGTAAATGCAATTTTTTGCATAATGGTATCCCAGTATTCACGGTTAATCCCTGAATGAATTAAGTCGATAGATTTATGGAATGACCATTCTGCGATAATTTGTGTAATAAAAACGGCTTGCTCCGGAGTTAGTTGAAGGCTTTCATCATTATAAATAGCTTCTCCAGCCATAAGGGTAAAATTACCGAGAGTATTTACTATATATTCCTGTTCATCAGGCTGCAAATCTTTCGGAACAAGTTCTTTTGCCTGTTCCGCCATAGACTGAGCAAATACTTTATAATCGAAGCCGTCAATAGCCATTTATTTTCCTTTATATTTATCAGACCGGGTTTATTCTTCCCTAGCCCTCTATCCAGCTGCGGATTCTTTCCCCAGCTTCAGTGTCATCGGTTCCGTCGATTTCACGTTTTAATTCTCTTAATGCCTCTCTGATTTCGGCAGCTGAAACAGGAATTGCCGCAGGTTTGCTTTGCTGTTCCAAAAGTCCCTGTTGAAGCTGATTTTGATTTTTAATCAGATTTGCAGCATTAACGCTTAAGTCTTTTATTTGTTTTTCCTGGGATTCATTTTGTTCTCTGAGCTTTATGAGTTCTTCTTCCTGAGCTTCTTTTGCTGCTTTGATTTTGTTAGTCAAAACATTATGACCGAATAATAGTCCGAAGAACAGAAGAACTATTGCCAACCACCAAGGGTTACCGTGAGAAGCTTTAATCGGAGCTTTAACATTCTTATCACCTGCCATAAATGGATCAAGACTGTCAGCAAATGCGATTGTTACATTTTCTGCCTTTGCTTTTGGGCTTGCTGCGTGAGCAACAAGGTCTTTTAATTCTTCAAGCGTAAGTTCTACAGGCAACGCATCTTTTTCAAGGGTAACTGCGATAGAGATTTCTTCAACTGCACCCGGTGCTATATATTCGTTTGTCTGGACTTTTGTTACACCATATTGAACTTCACGTGCAGTACGCTGATAGCTTCTGTTTTGCGTTGAATCAGAGCTTCCTGCAGGTAAACCATTTGGAAGATATACACTTACAGCATTTGTATTTTTATTGTTATCAGTTGTATGGTCGCCTAACCCTTCAGAGAAAACCTGCTCATTAACGGCTGTTTTGCTTTCAGGGTCATAAGATATTGTGAATTTTTCAACAGGAGCTTGTTTAAGGAATGTAGAAACAGTTGCAACATACTTGCCGCTTCCTACTAATCTGTTCAGCTGAGCCTGTACTTTTTCCTGCATATATTTATCATTCTGTTGTATTCTTTCAATCATCTCTGATTGAGCATCAACCATACTGTTATAAACATGTCCGTTAGTATCGGTTATAGAAATGTTTGAAGCGGTAAGACCTGAAACACTTCCCAAAAGAAGGTTAGAAACTGCTTTAATTGTACTCATACTTAAAGTCTGCCCAACAGAAACAGTAAGCTGAACTGTTGCTGTTACAGGCTTTTGGTTTTGAGAAAACATTGTCTGTTCCGGAATTGATATAAACACGGAGGCATCCTGAATTCCGTCAATTCTTTTTATAAGACGGGCAAGTTCACCGTTCATTGCACGAACAAGTCTTATTTTTTTATCTTCTTTTGTTGAAGTAAAATCACCTTTATCAAAGATTTCAAGACCGACGTTTTGGTCATAAAGTCCGCTTTCTACAATTACCATAATTGCACGATCGCGCTGCTCGGTTGTACATTTTCTCATACCCGGAGTACAGTCACCTTTTTTCAGTCTTAAAACTGATTTTGTACCGTCAACCAAACGTGCGGCAACAATGTTATTTTTAGCTAACAGGGCTTGAATTTCGAGGGCTTTTCCCATGTTATCCGTTGTTAATAAATCAACATCCTCTTTTAAAGGTTCTTTACTAACATCAACACCATCTTTATCAGCTTTATTAGATGCTGCAATTGTACCGCTTATAATAAATATTATAAGAAGTAAGACAATTGCACCTGCAACTGACGCCAGAAGAACTTTATTTTCAAGTAATTTTTTAAAATCCATAATCCTGCCCTACTTTATTATACACTTTTATCGGTTTTATGAGAAGTCTAAATCTGTATTTGCATTATTTTATCATACGCTTGTATGACTTTTCCGACAGCTGTTGTTGCAATATTAACTGAAATTTCCGCTTTGGACATTGCAACCATAACGTCGTGAATATCAACATTTTCGGAACCCATCATTACATCTTTCAGCATATTATCCGGCGCATTCATTGACTCATTCATACCTTCAACAAGCCCTGACATAACGCTTTTAAAATCCGTTGTTGACGGTTCTTCCACTCTGCTCATTCTTGAAGACGGAATATTTCCCCAGCTGTCCAGCTTTGTATGCTGAATCCTGGCTTCCAAATCATAATTGGGTGTAAAACCATTTATCATAAAATCACCTCATTTATTAATTATTTGTTATTGTTATCGGATTTTCAGGTAAATTCTTAACAATTTGCCCATAAAATCATACGTTTGTAGTACGTTTTTAATTATGATTAAAGAAATGTCAAAATTTGACGATTAATTTTTTATGAATTTACATGAAGAATGTTTACTTAAATATTTAGTTAACCCCCTTGAACTTTTTTACACAACAGAATTGCTAAAAAGCAATAACGAGCTGTTGAGTAAAAGTTTTGACGAACTTAATGAAATTGCAAAACAAGGTGAAATTAACTATAATAAGATTTAGAAGTTTTTGTTGGGTTGTAAACCCAGCCTACACAAATTTAGTATATATAAGTCTGTAGGTCGGTTTTACAAAACCGGCATATTTATTATATGGAGAGATTATGAAAAATTTAACTAAAACTAAATGGTTTATCTTTGGAACATATATATTGCTTGTACTGGCAACATTATTAATCGGTTTTGTATTACTTCAAAATAACAACACCTTAAAAAACGTTTTCAGATTATTTTTCTCCGTTGCTGAAAACAGAACTTTTGATTACAGACAAACAATTCAGGTATTGCATAAAAGACCTGTTCCAAATAAAGACATTGTAATTCTTGCGATTGATGATGCAAGCCTTGAAGCAATATGGGATAAATACGGCGAATGGCCGATGCCGAGAAACATCTACGGTGACGTAATTAATTACATTGAGGCAGAAAAACCGCAGGCAATTGTTTTTGATATGATGTTTATCAAAGCAATCCGTTCCGACAAATCAGCTGACAGTTATTTTACAGAAACAATGAATAAGTATAATAATATATATACAGGTCTGAATTTTGATAATTTACCGGCTGACGTAAGAAAACCTGCAGATTTGCCTGAACGCATCAAACTTAATATCGACAACAACTCAAAAATAAATTATAAAGCAAAATACAACTTCCCGAATTGCCGTCTTATACTTCCGGAGCTTATAAACGGAAAAGTTCAGATTGGTCTTACAAATGTAATAAGAAGCAACGATGGTATTATCAGGTTTATATCACCTGTCCTTGCTTACAAAAATGAATACTATCCGTATCTTGCTTTTAAAGTAGGCGGAGATTTCCTTAAATCAAAACAGGACAACAATTACACAATAGATAAAAACAGAAATTTAATTGCAGGTTATACAAAAATCCCGCTAAATAAAGATGGTGAAGCAATACTTAACTGGTACGGCGAAGGAGGTACACATACCATAGTTCCTCTATACAAAATTATTCAGGAAATGGAAGGTAAAAACCTGAACAAATTTGACTTCAAAGACAAAATCGTTATCGTCGGAACTACCGCACAGTCACTCCACGATACAAAAAGTATTCCTATTCAGTCAGAAACATATCCGGGAGCAGAAATACATGCAACATTTATTAATAATATGATTGATAATAATTTTATCAGACAGACAAGTACAACTGTTAATATACTGATATTGGCAGGAGTAATTGCACTTGTTGGCGGAATTGCAATGTTTTCTACTTCAACTTTATTTGCAATTCTTTCAACAGCACTGTTTACAATTGCATATTTACTGATTGCATATTACACAATGGAATATTACAACTTATGGATACCTGTTGTATTTCCTGTAATTGCAATTATTGCGGCATTTACTTTCTCGCTTATTGCAAAATACCTGATGAAGTCACGTGATTTTGAATACCAGTACAAACTTGCAACAATTGACGGTTTAACAGAACTCTATAATCACAGATACTTCCAAGATACGCTCAAAAAGCAAATCGAAATATCCAGACGTTATAATCAGCCTGTTTCACTTATAATCTGCGACATTGATTTCTTCAAAAAATTCAATGATACATACGGCCATCAGGCGGGTGATGCGGTCTTAAGACAGGTTGCCCAAACTCTCAAGAAAAACTCAAGAACAACTGATTATGTATGCAGATACGGCGGTGAAGAAATGAGCATAATTCTTCCTAATACAAAAGCAGAAGAAGCGTTAATGCTTGCAAACAGAATTTGCTCAGCTGTTTCAGAAAAACCTTTCCACCTGACTCCCGTAGATACTGCAGAAGTGACAATAAGTCTTGGCGTAGCAACGTTTCCTGAAAATGCACAAACCCCTCAGGATTTAATTGAGTGGGCTGATAAAGGTTTGTATTACGCAAAAGAACATGGAAGAAACCAAGTCGGAAGATACTAGGGAGCGGAGAAAATATAATTTCGGCGGGTTGAACACTCAAGGAGCTTAACGAAAATTATGCTTGAAGTTAAGATTATCGGCGCAGGATTAGCAGGAAGTGAAGCAGCTCTGCAACTTGCAAAACAAGGAATTAAAGTTAAACTTTATGAGATGCGCCCTGTAAAGATGACAGGAGCGCATGTAGGGGACGATTGTGCAGAGTTTGTTTGTTCAAACAGCCTTGGTTCCTCTGATGTTACAAATGCCAGCGGACTTTTGAAAAAAGAAATGGAACTCCTGGGCGGAGAACTAATAAAAATTGCGTATGAACATGCCGTTCCGGCCGGGAACGCTTTGGCAATAGCAAGAGAAGATTTTTCCGCTGCTGTAACACAAAAAATTAAAGAAAATCCTTTAATTGAACTTATAAAGGAAGAAATCACTGAAATACCGGAAGGTAATGTAATTATTACATCAGGTCCACTGACAAGTGATGAGCTTGCAAAAAGTATTCAAAAGTTTACTAAGACAGAACATCTTCACTTTTTTGATGCTATCGCACCAATAGTTGAGATTGATTCAATTAACTTTGATAAGGCATTTTGGGGAGCAAGATATGACAAGGGCGAAGCTTCATACATTAACTGTCCCATGAACAGAGAAGAATACGAGAAGTTTTATAATATACTAATTAATGCTCCGAGAATCGAACAGCATAACGCAGATAAAGATGCAAAATTTTTTGAATCATGCCTTCCGGTTGAAGTTCTTGGATCACGCGGAGTTGACACACTAAGATACGGACCGATGAAACCTGTCGGACTAATTGATAAAAGAACGGGGATTGAAAACTACGCTGTTGTCCAATTAAGACAGGATAACTCCGCAAAAACTCTGTTTAATCTAGTAGGATTTCAGACAAATCTCAAATGGGGTGCGCAAAAAGAACTTGTTCATGCCATACCCGGGCTTGAAAACGCAAATATTGTAAGATATGGTGTCATGCACAGAAATACCTTTATAAACTCTTCTCAGGTTCTCGAACCGACATTTGAATCCCGAGAAAGAAAAGGATTATTTTTTGCAGGACAAATAACGGGAACTGAAGGATACACAGAATCTATTGCTGGCGGTCTTCTTGCAGGAATAAACATGGCTCGCAGGATTCAGGGAAAAGAGTTGTTTATTCTTCCACAAGAAACCATGCTCGGAGCATTGGCAAACTACATAACCGATAAAGCACATCTTGCTCATACAAGCAAAAGAGATGGTTCGCTCAGATATTTACCCCCTCAGCCAATCAACTCAAACTGGGCTATTGTATCACCAATAGAACTGTCAAAAAATGAGCGCAAAAACAAAAAATTAAAAACAGAATTATTATCAAAAAGGTCACTTAATACAATTAATAAATTAATTCTGTCAACCGACATAACCGGCTAAAACATGGCGTTTTGGCAAAACACATACAGATTAAGAATGTTAAGTTTTGTTAATAAACATTTAACAAAAAGGCAATTCTATCCAACAAAAAAACTTTATCTAAGTAGGAATGATTTTACGAGGAAAAAAGGAGAATATTATGAGTGACGAGATGAATGTTAAAATTTCTGAAATCAAAGCTAAATTTATCAAAAATGAAGCAAAATTAGTTGATAAATACTTTGGTAATGGGGACGGAAGCATTGACAAAACAGAAGGCGCAAAATTAGCCCAAGTTTTAAGCGGAGATTTAGAAAGCAAGAAAAATCAGAAAAAACTTGAAAAAGAATCTGATGAAGTAAAAGCAATTTTTGGTTTAAAAGTTTCAACACCGATTGAAAGAACTCAGGCAACTCCTGTTACAAAGCCAGTTGTTGATAAAGCAAACGAAGCAGTAAGCGAAGCTTCTCAAAAAACTTTCAAAACACCGCTGCAGGAATTAAAAGCAAGATTCCATGAAGTAATGGGATATGATAGTGAAACAAATACTTCAAACGGCACAACAGCAAAAGAAGCATACAAAGCTGTTAAAAAAGAATTCAAAGGCAGAGGTAAAGAATACGACGAAGCTATTAAAGATTTGAAAGATTATGCTAAACATGAATTTTCAAATATGAGACATCAAAAAACATTAGCATCTATTCAGGCTTATGACGGAAACGGAAATCTTGTTAATGCTGATAACTTACAGTATGACTCTTCTAAAAAAGTTAATAAAAGAGAAAGAGAACTTACCAAAGCTAATAACAATGGTGTAAAAGACAGCTGGGCACTTAAAGCAATCCGTAATAACAACACCAGTGCTTTAAAAAGAGGTGTACGTTGGATTAGCGGTAACGATTCAGCAGGTAAAACAGATCAAAAAGGCGTTGCTGCAGGTAACAGAGCAGTAAATATCAGAGAAAATAAGACATTTTCAAAAGAAGCAATTACAGATGCCTTAGGCAAAAAGAATCCGCTGGTTCAACCATATACTGACAAAAACGGTGTAACGTATGATAACATACTAGCAGCAACCGGATTAATCACAAAAGCTCCAAACGGCGAATATATTGTTAAAAACCTTTCTAAAGTTGTTGGCGAAGCAGTCGGTGCTGATAATACATTGAATGACCACAATAACCATAACGAAAGTGAACTTCAGGCTGTTCTTACAAAGCTTTATCAATCTATGAGAGCTAACGGTTCAGGTAAATTTAAAACAAGTGAACTGTCTGATAAAGATGTCCGCAGATTAGTAAAATTCCTTGGTTACAGAGATGACAGAATGCAATTAATGGCAGTAAGAATGTGGCAGCATCTCTGGAAAGGGGTTGGCGCAGGAGCAGCGTCTGGAGCTGCAGCAGGTTTAATGCAGGGCAGCTGGGCTGTTGATATTAAACAACATCAGGAAGTAAATATCAGTTTAGATGGTTTCTCGGAAGAAAGCAAAGCTGATTTTATAAATGCTCTTAAAGCAGAAAATAATTTAAACAACCTTCCTGTTAGTACAGACTACGGTTCAGGTTTGATTGAAACTACTATCGGCAGTCTCACAGAAACAGCTCTCGGAATATATGTAGCACAAGACCAAATGGTAAACGGTGAAATTGTATCGTTACTTAAGTCAATCGCAATGGGTGCTCTTGCAGGTGCCGGTGTTGGTGCAGCAGTCGGTATAATTGAAGGACTTTTGAGTAAAGCACAGGAAAAAGAAGTTCTGGGTATGGTGTTTGACTGTGATTCAACTTACGAAGAAATTCTTGATACAATTGATAATGCATACAGTGATAAACACTTATCACCGGAGTTAAAAACTGCATTAAAAGAGATTGCAAAACTCGGTATCGTAACAACTGTTGACCCGAAAACAGGTGCAAGAAAAGCAGTTCTTGATAAAGATTGCAATACTCAATGGGATTACTGCACATTCATTGAAAAATACAATGAAATCAGAGGTAACCAGATATTAAATGCAGCTGAAGTAAGAGCAGCAGCAAGAACATCTGATAAGCACAAAATTGAAATACCTGAATGCGGACAAGGAACAGAAGAAGTAACTGAAGAATGTCCTACTTGCAACGGAATAGTCGGCGATAAAACATTCAAGATACCTCCTCACGCTTGGGAAAGAAAAGGCGGAGAATCCTGGTTGGCAATTGTCAAAGCTAAATATCCTTGCTTAGTTGAAGAACTTGCAAAAGCAGGCATAGATGCATACAGCAAAAACGGTGCTATCAAAGTTATGCAAAGAGAATTGGCAACTGATGAGAACGGAACATTCCATGCAGACAAATATAAAGGTATAACAGGTGGAGACATTCCTAAACACTTAGACTTCCCTGATGAAATTACAATTACTGTTAACGGCAAAACAATTGTCTGCAAATACGAAGACAACGAAGTTGAACGTGTATCACAAAAGAAACTCGGCGCAGGTGCAAAAAATAATAACGGCCGTTATGGATACGGAAGAAACGGAAATAACAAAACATATACAGATGACTGCCACCCGGCAATCGTCGGCGAAGGCAAAACAGATGCTGAAGCAAAAGCAGATTTTAACAAAAAAGTTCAAGATGCCGAAGCAGCAGCAACAAAATAATGCAAACTATGGTTGTTTTCTTAAAAAGCGGCGGATTGTTTAATCCGCCGCTTTGATTTTATATATTAAAAAAAAACAAAAGCGGAATAAAAATTATTCCGCTCTTATTGTCATTATATATGCACCCGCATTTATAAAATGTTACTCTACTAACCGATAATATCGATTATACCTTCATCAACTGCCTGGTTGTGATCGCAATCACATTTGCAGTTACATTCAAATTTGAAGTTTTCCATTAAGTCAATAATCTTATTGAGTTTTTCTGTATAATCCGGAGCTGTCGGATCCATAGCTTTGATTCTTGCAAGGATATCAGCCAACAATTTGTTACTTGTTCCCTGGAAGTCAACAAGATTTTCGTTAATAGCTTTTAACAAGTCTTTGATGTTTTCAAATTCTGCAGGATCAATACCGGCTGCCTTAATCAAATCACCGTAGTATTTTTGATTGTTTGCATCGTGAGTAGATAACATTATATCAAACTCATCAACGGTAGGTATTCTGTCTAATTTTACAGAAATTTCATCTGCCTGATCTTGCAAACCCTTAAGGTATTCAATTATTACATCACGTTTTTTATCTGCAGTTTTGCCTTGTTCAATCAATTCATCTAATTTTTTATCAACATTCTTGAACTCAGATTTGATACCGTTTAATGCGTCCATTTCTTCTGCGTGAGCATCTACTGCAAATTTTGCGTGTAAATTGAATGATGTTGTAAGAGCTTTTACAGCTGCAATTAATTCATCAAGTTTGTCATTGATACCTTTAAGACCTTCTAAATTAACCCCGATATTGTTAATTGCTTCAATGACGTCATTGCTTACTATGTAGTTCAATTTAGCAATTAATTTATTAGTTTCTTCGAGGTCAGCAGCCATACCATCCTGTTTGTTGATAAATTCATCCATTTTAGCGATAATTTCTTCTTTTGACATATTCTGAGTTGCATTAATTTTCTTAAGTAATGCCTGAATTTCAGAATCATCAAATTTTACACCCTTTTGGATTTCTGCTTTGATTTCTTTTAAATCAACTGTCATACCCTTGATATCTTTTGACATTGATAAAGCTGCATCAGCAAAGTTTTTAACATCAGTTCTTAATTTTTGAACTTCTTCTTTTGTTGCTTTTTGTTCTACTTTAATATCCTTAGCTAATGCTTTAATTTCAGCCATATCATTATCATATTTGTTGAAATGATTATTAAGTTTTTCTCTGATATCTTTAAGGATATCATTATTTTCTTTTAACAATGCCTGGATTTTAGCCATTGCAGTCTGGAAATCTATTTTTCCGCTTTCATAAGCTGTTAAAATTGAAGATACAACAGATATAGCAGCGTCTTCTGTAATACCCTGAAGTTTAATAATTGCTTCTAAAATCGCAGATCTTTGTAATTCGCCGTTATCCATTTTGCCTAAAACCAAAGTTTTGAAATCTTCAATTGATAAAGTTTGGTTTTTAACTTCGGTCTGGATCTTATATAATACATTAAGCGCGTTATTTAATGCCTGAAGCATTTCTTTTTCACGTTCTGTTTGTGCATTATTATTTGCTTTAATTTCTTCTCTCAATGCATTAATTGCATCTACAACTGCTTTTAAATCAACATTCACTTCCTGTGTTTGACTCATCTTGATATCTTTTTCGCAAGATGAAAGTGCAATTGCTGATAATGCAATCAAACCAGCAGGAAGCATCTGTGCAAATTTTTTACCTGCATCAAATTTACCTTGGAAAGTAATATTTGATGAATATGGAGCAGATGTGTTATTCATAACTCCTACTTCTTTTGCCAATTTAGGATCAGCCATTAAATTTTTCATACCCATAAATGATAAAGCCTTCATACCTTCCTGAGGCTTCTCTGTTGAAGGAACTGGTGCCTGAGCTGAAGTATTTCCTGCATCTTCCTTCATAAATTTGTTGTCCAACATCAACATGTTTGTCTTCATAATGTTCATACGTTTTATGCTCCTTTTTATACGTGATAGTTATACATACTTATATGTCTATTAAAGTATGTAAAAAATCTTTTTGCTATTAATCCCATGATAAAAAACAAAATATTTACAAAAATTAACATTATTCTTAATGACGATATTTTAAATTAAATATAAATATACAAAAGAATGCTTGCCATCCTTCATGCTTCAAGCTATAATAACAAATGGACAAACAGGTAATAAAATGAAAGATATAGTAGTACAGAAGTTCGGCGGAACATCTGTCGCAGATACAGATAAAATTAAAAATGTAGCACAGGCTATAATTAGGGAGAAGAATAAAGGACACGACATAGTAGTTGTTGTGTCTGCAATGGGGCATACAACTGATTATCTCGTCAAAATGGCACATGAAATATCAGCCAATCCTTCTTCCAGAGAGATGGACATGCTGCTTTCGACAGGAGAAGGCGTTTCAATTGCACTTCTTGCTATGGCACTTCAGGAGCAGGGCTGTCCTGCTGTAAGTATGAATGCTATGCAGATTGGAATTATGACAGAAAAAGTCCACTCAAAAGCAAGAATTATTGATATAAAAACAGAAAAGATAAAAAGCTATCTGGAACAGGGTAAAGTTGTTGTTGTCGCTGGTTTTCAGGGTATAACAGAAGATTTGGAAATAACGACACTGGGCAGAGGTGGTTCTGATACATCGGCTGTTGCACTTGCCGGAGCATTAAACGCAATAAGATGCGACATTTATACAGATGTTGAAGGCGTTTACACAACCGACCCGAGAATTGTACCAAATGCTTCAAGACTGGAACAAATATCTTACGGTGAAATGCTTGAACTGGCAAGAGTCGGAGCTAACGTTCTTCACCCGAGAGCAGTAGAAACTGCAAAACAATACGAAGTTCCCGTAAGAGTCAGAAGTACTTTTAAACTTGATAATTTAGGAACCTTAATTTTAGGAGTTGAAAAAATGGAATTACACAAACCGGTAACAGGCGTTGCCTCTGATTTATCACAATTAAGAATCGTTGTATGCGATGTAAAGGATAATCCGGGAACTGCGGCAATCCTGTTTAACGGACTTGCTATTGCGAATATATCTGTTGATATGATTATTCAGTCTTATGCAAGAAGAGAATTGAACACAAACGACATTGCATTCACAATTGATAAAGGTGATTTAAAACAAACATTGAGCATTTTGGAAAAAGTTAAAGCACAGCTTGAGTTTTCGAATGTCTTTGTTGATGACAAAATAGCAAAAATATCAATTGTCGGTGCGGGCATGATTGACCGCCCCGGTATAGCCGCAAAAATGTTTAAAACATTAGCAGATAATAATATAAATATCAAAATGATTGCAACCAGTGAAATTAAAATCAGTTGTATCGTAGATGAAAATGATGCGAAAAAATCGGTTGAAAGCCTGCATGAAGCATTCCATCTTGAATCTGATGAGATTGCAGAGGTTAGAGGCACTTTACCTGACGTATAATGAACAATTATTATTTACACCTCGTTTTATAAACAGAAAGGGTTGTATTATGAAAAAAATATTATTAACGATATTAACCGTATTATTTGTTTCATTATCGGTACTGGCCGATGATAAGCAGGAAGCTTTAAACGCATTCAATAACTATATTCAGCTGGCAAACAGCTATAAAACTGAAGTAACAACATTTTATACTCCAAATGCAAAGATAATAAGACAGGTAATAAAACCGGACGGAACACTTGTTAATGTTTATACAGATTCTTCAACGTACGTAACACAGCTGAAAATTGGACAGGCAGGTGCAAAATTAAAAAACTACAAAAACAATTATACTAACGTTGTTGTAACACCGCTTGGACCAGGCAAGGTTAAGATTTCAAGCGTTCGCCACCCTTCAGTTGATAATGACAGTCTGAAAGCATATATGGTATTTCAGAAGCAATCTAACGGAAGATGGATGATTGTTGAAGAGTTAATGCAGACAAGACAGCAAATTTTCTTAAAATATGCAAAATAATTATATATTTATCACGGCTCTTTACAAATATTTTTGAGCATTATAGAATTAAATTAATTGTTAATATCTTAGTCGAGGTAACAAATGGATCAAATTATTAAAATAGCATGGGAACTGAACGAAAAAACAGACAATCGCTATAAATTAGTATATGAAATAGCAGAACTGGCTAAAAAGTTAGTTGATGAGACACAAATGAAGAAAGCCCGAGAAGAGTTTGGTTACGAAGAAGCGGCAGTTAACGAAAATCCTTACAAGAAGGAAAATCCTGTAGAACACGCCATTATGGTTAAAGCTTCCGAATCAGACGATACTGAGTTAGTGGGCTAGGTTCAAAAAAGAGATTTTAAAAAGAAAACTTCCGCCATTTAGAGCGGAAGTTTTTTATTGTAAAAGTTTCTTAACAATTAGTCAATTTTTGGTATTCACGTGTTTTAAAAAGAAAGAAGGTCGAAGTATGAATAAACAAACTCAAAAGTTAATGAACTTGATATGGGGGCTGTAATTATGGCAAACGTTGCAGCAATATTTTCAACATTAGGGAATCCTAACTCTCTTATACCCCTTGCAGTAAAAGATATTTCTTCTACTACTGCAATTACTGCAAGTTCTTTCTTAACAGGCAAAGAAGAAGGACAAGACAGACTTATTGATGAAGTCGGTACGCAAATTATATGGCTTTTGGGTATTCCGGCATTCAAATGGTTATTTGATAAAACCATTTTTAAAGCGTATGACTTAGATTCCGGTTTTGATGTAAGAAACCTGAAAAATAAAGATATTTTTGAAAAAATTAAAGAATATGCACCTACCGACGAAGTAAGGAATAGTCTTGAAAAAATCGGGAAAAAGCAGGGTGTGTTTAAAAATGTTGCGCTGTACAAATTTTTCTTTGCGACAGGTGCTACTATTGCAAGTTATATAGGCTTAACAAGAGCAAAACAGCATTATACAGAAAATAAAATCAAACAAAACCTGATAAAAGAGTATAATTCAAAACAAGAAAAAGAAAACAAAACTTCGACATCAAAAGGAAAAAATCTAAACTTTAAAGGTCTGGGTGAAATAGTTAAAAACTTCGCCTTTTCACCCGTTAAAAACATGTGGATATTAGATGGTGCAATTACAGGAGAAAGACTTGCTGATTCGAGAAGTCCGCAGGAATTTGCAGGATACTCAATAAAAGAAGGTTTATACCTTTTCTTTATGTATTATGCAGGAAACAAAATCCAAAAAGCACTTGAAAACAGAGCGGATAAAAAATTCCAGAAATCTATCGGACTTGATGCAAGAGTAATCGAAGGCGGAAAGTTACAAAAAGCCTTTGAAGACGGTTCTGTTAAAAATAGTCTTGAGGCTTTTGCAAAAATAAAAGACAAGCCTGATGTAGAAATTTATGAGTTTTTACACAAAAATCCTGAAAACGAGATTGTAAAAGTTGCCAAAGATTCGAATATTATATCTGTTTTTGAAAAAACAGACAAAATTGATACGAGAAAATTTATCGACCTTAATGATATTAAGAAAACGTATGAGAAGATAGACAAATTGTACAAACAATTTTTAGAAGCTACCTCCGGTTATGATAAGCTCTTGGTACAAATATCGAATGCAAAAGCAAAAGGTAATTCAGAGCTTGCACAATCACTTGAAAACTTAGCAAAAAATAAATCTCCAGAGCAATTCTTTAAAGGGGTTAAAAAACTGAAAAGACATTCGATTATTACAAATATAGGAACATGTATTTTTGCTCTTAGTATTGTAACACCGGCAGCTATGCTCGCAAAAAGACTTTTAGGTAAAGATAATGCAGAGTTTCAAACGAAGAAAGAAATCAGAGAACAGCTGATTAAAGAAGGTGTTATTGCTGAAGCTTAAACTAATTTCAAATAGATTTTTGTAATTAACTGTGTTATAATGTTCCAAAAAGGAGTCAGTATGAAAAAAATAGCATTATTATTAGTTTTGACATTTTGTGTAAACTCTGTTATGGCAGACAATTTATTCCAGGACACAAATCCATTTCCGCAGACAAATCCTGAAAAATTGAATAATATATACGAAGCGGAACAGTCAACTCTTATCCAGGAAGTAAAACAGGAAAAAAAATCCAGGATTAAAAAAGGAAAAAATATTCAGGAACAAGAGATTAAAAATAACGAAAAACTTCTATACACATACCCGCCTAATGCCGGTACAAATGCAGGTACAAATGAGGGAGTTCAAAACGGAAGTTTTTATATGTTCAAATAAATTAAATAAAAAACAGGAAGTGAAAATCACTTCCTGTTTTTTTTTACGCCCTTTTTAGCAAAAATTATTTTTAGCCGGTTTATTAATAACACAGGAGAAAATAATAATGCAAATTCAAAACACTCAGACTTCATTCACTTCAACATACAGAATACCTCTTGTTGAACAAAATATATCGGTAGCAAAAAGGGAAGCCTTAAAAAAATTAGCTTCTAAATACCAAAATAATATGTACCCAAATGGAAACAAAGGAAATGTAAGACTTTCAATAAGAAAACGACTTGACGAAGATTTTGAGCAAAAATTGAAGCAGATAGGATTTAAAGTATTCCAGAAGTTTGAAAAACACAATATTCCAAAAACAAACGGAATAATGGATGATTATATCAAGGAAGAGTTAAAGAACGGTAACTATAAACAATTCGGTAAACAAAAGGGGTAAATAGAAGTGGTAAAAGAAAGGGGTATGCGCAAAAAACTGTTTTCCCATTACCCTTTAGATTTTTTTTCTGAACGTTCTCTGACCGCTATTCTTATAGGTGTTCCCAAAAAGCCAAAAGCTTCGCGAAGTTTATTTTCCATATACCTTTTATAATGGTCTTTTAACAATTTTTCATCATTAACAAACAAAATAAATGTCGGCGGTTCTGTTGCGGCCTGAGTTGAATACATAATTTTCAAACGCTTATTTCTTATTGTTTGGGGAGGATTAAGGGCATACGCTTCATTTATAACTTTATTCAACAGCCCCGTTGAAACGCGTTTTGAATGTTCTGCCTGTACTTCAACAACACGAGTAAATATATTATTCAGCCTTTGATGAGTAACAGCACTTATATAAATCTTTGGAACATAATCCAAAAACGGAATTTCATTCGCTAATTTTTTCTCAAACTTATTTACGGTATTTGCCTTTTTATCCTCAATCAAATCCCATTTGTTAATAGCAATTACCATACCCTTGCCGGCTTCTGTAATAATGGAAGCAATCTTTTTATCCTGGTCTGATATACCATCAACAGCTTCTGTTGCGTCTATTACCAAAAGTGCAACATCACATTCTTTGATTGAGCGAATTGCCCTGTCTACTGCAAATTTTTCAACGCCATAATCCACTTTTGCTTTTTTTCTGATACCGGCTGTATCTACAATTACGAATTCCTGTTCGTTGTATGTAAGACGGGAGTCTATGCTGTCACGAGTTGTTCCTGAAACATCAGAAACTATAACTCTTTTTTCGCCCAACAGCGCATTTACGATAGATGATTTACCTGCATTTGGCCTGCCGACAATTGCAAGTTTTATTGAACCGTCCTCAGTTTTTGTATCATCCTGTTCAAAATCTTTTGTAATCTCATCTAACAAATCACCGACACCACCTGAGCCATGAAGTGCAGATATTGCGATGGGTTCTCCGACTGCAAGGGAATAAAAATCACTTATCATAGTAATTTGATTGTGAGAGTCAACTTTGTTCACAGCGAGAAATATCGGTTTATCAGACTGTCTTAAAATATTTGCAATATCCTCATCAACCGGAGTAACTCCGTCAATTCCGTCAACGAGAAATATAATTTTATCAGCTTCTTCACAGGCAATTTTGGCCTGGTCATAAATCGAAAGCATTATTTCATCTTCATCACCCGGAACAATACCACCTGTATCAATAACGGTAAATTGTTTGTGCTGCCATTCAACATCAAAATATATTCTGTCCCTGGTAACTCCGGGAAGATCATCAACGATAGACTGCCTTTTACCGACAAGTCTGTTTACAAAGGTAGATTTACCAACGTTTGGTCGTCCTACTACTGCAATAATCGGTTTTCTGTTCATAATAAAGTCAGTTTATCACAAATAGTGGTAAATGTAAAAAGGGAGATATATCCGATAAGTTATGAAGTAATATTATTACTTCATAAATCCATAAATTTCCGACTGAATAGAATTTGCTCTTGCAATATACTTTGAAAGCTGCTCATATTTTTCAGCGGCTTCTCCATAGGGATAGCGGCTGTTCATGAGTTCATCAACACTTTTATTAATACTTTCTAATGTTTCCAAGGATTGTTTAACCTCAATTATTGAAGACACCTTCCCAGGAATTTTTGAAAGTATAAACAAAAAGAAAGCTGAAATTTTCCTTCCGATATTTATAATTTTTTCTTTAATTTTTGAAGTTAAATCATCCGAGATTTTAGCGGAAAGACTTGCTTCATTGTACATATCCTTTAATAAAGAAAGTTCTTTTACCAATTGCTCTTTTGTTGATTTTAATTTATCTGCCTGAAAGTAATCGTGAATTTCCTCAGCCATTTTTATCTGTTTGGTAAGTTCAGCCAGCTCAATTTCCTGTTTTGATATTTTATACTCAAGCTTAAAGAGTTCATCATTAACTTCTTTGTACGCATCTTCACGGAGAATATTTGCATCGTAATCATTAATACGACGGAGCGGTTGTGTCTGCGGTAACTTTGAGAAATTGACGGATTCACTTTGCATAAAAAAATTATTTTCGTCACCAATTACATTTTGATTACGAATAATGTTATTTGAATTGCTGATAAATTTATCACCGCTCATAAAATGATTATACAATTAAAAGTTAATTTCATCAATTTTTTGTTTCATTACAAGTGCCGGGTAATATCCTGGCAAAAGTTTTAGACACTCATTTATATAAAAATAAGCACTTGGATAATTGCCAATATCCATATAATACTTAGCATAAATAAAATGAAGTTCGGCATCATTATAGAAAATGTGTTTGGATTTTTCCAAGTACTTTAACGCTGATGAGTTTAAATGATTTTCCAGCATTACTCGTGCTGCAAATTTATAAACTTCCTGGTTAATTTCGGAAAAAATATCAAGAGCTCCCAGACATTGCTCTACATAATCAATTTTATTGTTTTTAAGCAAAAAATCCAAATCGATTTCAAAAAAATTTCTTATTCCAAAATAAGTAGGCTTAATTGTCATATAACTTTTTAAAACAGTTGTTAATGAACAGCCCCATTGAGCTCTCGGGCAATCAATATCAGAAAATATTTTATAAGCAGAGTCCAAATCATCATTAAGTATTGCTAAATAAGCATGCGAAAGCGAGCCAGGATAAATAGCCAGCTTATCAATATTTTCACCAAAAAAGAACAGTATTTTTTTGTTAAGCCCCATCATGCTTTTTGTTAATTCTGATTGATTGCGGTTTCTTTTCTTCAACAACCATTTCGTCGGCAGCACATTCAGCATCAATCTTCTTGTCATTCAATGCAGTGTTATTTTTTATCAACTGATTAACAGAGTCGATAGCAGAAACTTTTGCACTCGTACCCATCAGGTTGGCAAGTTTTATTTGTAAATATATTTCTTCACGGTAAATTTTAACGTCTTTATCAGCTTTTATTGCAACTTTACACACGCCATTCTTTGCTTCGACAATAGTAATTTCAATATTGTCGTTTATCATTATTTTTTGACCGTTTTTTCGGGTTATTACTAGCATGTTATTCCTTAAACTAATTCTACTTAAACATAGGGTAGCTTATGTCATACCCTGAACCTGACAGAACAATTTGTCCCGCTTTTTGATTATCGAGATTAAATATCAACGGAGCCAAAAGGTTAATAGTCGTTCCTCTCGGATTTTCATGTGGTATAGAAGTAATATTCATAACCAGCAAACTTTCCGGATTTTTAATTTCCAAATCATTTACAACATTGTCTGCCAAATCTACCGAATAATCAAAATCAAGAGCAGCAACAGAAATTATTGGGAAAGCAAGAGATGGTTCTTCTACCGACTGAAGCCACTTAAACAAGGTTTCTTTGTCAGGTTCAAGGATTATATATTTTGTTAAATCATTGAAACCGATGATAGGCAACACAAAATCAAAGATTCTGCTTTCATCTATATTTACTTCTCCAAACTTTACTGTATTAATTATCATTTACTTAACTTTCTAAAAATTTGCTGACATTTGAGTTGACAATAGCGAACGAATAATTTGAGGATCCAAATCCATATTTCTTCCGCCGCTTGCATAGAGCATGTTCATTATATCATAATTTCTGTTCTGAGCACCTGTGCCTGAAATATTATACATATCAGAGCCATTGCCTATAACAGAATCTGCTATACCTGCATGTTGTAATGTTCTGATTGCGGCAACTATTTCATCATTTGTAGGTGAATAAGAAGAGAAGTCTTTGTAGCCTCTGAACTTATCAGGTGACATCTCTTCATTTCTGTTAATTTCACGTTTGAGATTTTCTATTTTTTCTCTTTCATGAACGCCACGAGCTTTTTCAGAGAATCCTGAGCCATATGCACCTTTTATAAATCTGTCTTCAGGAGATTCTTCTATCGGTTTCACATCAGGCTCATGACATGCAGAAGGTTGTTCTAAACATTTTTTTCCTTTTTTTGCATATTTTCCCAATACACTTCTGTCAGAAAGACTTATAACCTTTTCATATGTATATATTGCTTCATCTTTTTTCCCTAACTGAGCGTATGTCATTGCCAGATAATACTGAGCCAATGCATTCGAAGGATCTTTTTTTACAATTTGAGAACATGCAACGTATGCCTGAGTATAGTTACCTGATTTATAATATTTTATTGCCTGAGCTGTTTCAGGAGAGGTTGCTTTTACTTTTGCATAAGCAACATTAACTGAAGTTATTAATATTAAAACACTTAATAATCCTAGTATTGTCTTTTTCATTTTGTATCAATCCTTTTTGCTTACTCTTCTATAATACATCATTAAATGCTCAAAGGCATACTTCATGTAATTGAATTATACACCATGTTTATAAGGATAACAAGTTTTTAGTCAATATAAAGTCGCAAATTTCATCTTCAAGGTGTATATTATAAACTCTATTAATCTCTTTGATAAAATAACACGGACTTGTAACGTTTACTTCTATAATTTTTCCGTTTATAACATCTAATCCTGCCATCTTTATCCCCATGGAGTTAAGCTTTTCAGCAACTGGTGTAAAGAGCTCTAAATCAGTTTTTGTCAACCCTGAATCAACAATAAAATCGTCATTATGTGTATTAAATTTAAAATCATCACTCGTAGGCAGTTTTTTTATTGCATATGGTAATACCTTATCACCGAGAGTCAAAACCCGGATATCTCCCTGTTTGACCTCAGGAATATATTTTTGTACCATAACAAGCGTTGTCTCATTATTAGTCATAGTATTTATTATTGTTCTTGTGTTTGGATCTCCTTCATAAAGATACATAACCCCCGAACCAAAACATCTGTTTAATGGCTTTAAAACAATCTCTTTATGCTCTCCCAAAAAACGTTCTATATCGTCAAGCGAAGATGTAACAATATTTTCTGACATATACTCTTTAAAATAAACGCTGTGAAGTTTTTCATTAAAATCGCGTATAGCAGAAGGTGAGTTAATAACTTCAGCCTTCTTTACAAAATCAAAAATGTAAGTTGCATTAATATAATCAATATCAACAGGAGGGTCGGGACGAAACATTACCAAATCAAAATCATCAATTTGTTTTTCTGATTTAATATTTTTATAAAAAATATTATCGTCCTGCACAAATGTCTCATAACACTTTGTATATGGAATATCGGCCTTAAGGGAAAGGTTTGGTGTTGTAGTAATATAAACCTCATTCTTCCTGTCTAAAAAACCTTTTATAAGCCAGAAGTTAGTAACCAGTTTATTAAACTCAAAATATTTAAGCTCAATTTTATCAATTATAAACAATATCTTCATATCTTTTACCCCTTGTCAAAACTTTCCTGAAAAAAGCAATTCCTGGTTATTATACGATTTTATATAGTCAATTGCATCCTCAGGAGTCTGAGCAATATAATACAACTCCTCAGTACCTTTTTTCGCGAATTTGGTTTCAATTAATGTATCAAAAAATTTTATCAAGTTATTATAAAATCCGTTTGTATTCAATAAAATAATCGGCTTTTTATTATATCCCAATTGTTTCTGAACTATCATTTCAGAAATCTCTTCAAGTGTTCCAAAACCGCCTGCAAGGGCAATAACTCCTTCAGATACTTCATCCATTTTGGCTTTTCTTTCTCTCATGCCGGTTGTTAGTATAAAATCAGAACAATCTTCGGGGTTACCGTATCCCATATCATATAGCCTTTTGGGCATAACTCCGATAATTTGTCCGCCAAACTCTTTTACTTTTGATGCACAAGCATACATCATACCTAAACGGCTACCGCCATAAACGATATTCATTCCGTTTTTACCCATAAGTGTTCCGAGTTCGGAGGCATCTTTATAATATATTTCATCCAAGTTATTAGATGATGAAGCAAAAACACATATATTAACCATTAATTAAAACTTCCCGACATTAAATAAGAATTTGAACAGCACAATCCGGTACCTGTTTTTGAACAATCCTGTCTTTGCACTGCAAGTGTTTCATTTTTACAGAACGGTTCAAATCTATCCGAATATATATTATAGCCAAAAACATCTCTTCCCCATACGTTAGGTCCGATAGAACCGTTAACGTCATACATAAGAATCCCCTTTGCTCCAGTCAGAGATGATTCGTATAATTTGTACGCAACAGTAGCATTGGAATATGTCTGTTTAAAATTATCGAACCTGTATTCTTCACCCGGATATGTTCCGTTCATATATGTAATTTTATACGGTTCAATATCAGATTTTACTTCGCCTGTCATAACAGTATCAAATGCTGCGGCAAAATCAAAATTATTAATATCCTCCTGATTTCTTACCGAATAATGAATATTTGTAAAATCACTCTGAACTTTACGCCATCTTGAAGCATTTTTTGCCTGCATTGTCTCATCCAAAGATAACGGTGCTACAAGAAATGCAACTATTAGAAATATTACAAATAATATTGAAACTTCTACTATTGTGAATCCATTTTTCATATTTTTCTCTCTTTTTTTAAATGTTAGTACTATCCTGCAAGCTCGATATTTTTCTTTTCTTTTATAAGCCCGTCATAAATCCATTCCGGAACAAAGTTTTTGCCCAGAATAATTTGTCCGTTCATAATATTCGGAGCATGAAAATCAGAGCCGCCTGTTACTATTAAGCCAAGATTTTCAGCCATAGAAGAAAAGTATTCGACGATTGCTGGTGAGTGTTTTCTGTGATAAGCCTCAATTCCTCTCAAGCCACAATTCATTAGTTCTTTAATCAGTTTTTCTGCTATATCAATATCATAAGGATGTGCTATAACAGGAATTCCGCCGGAATCATAAATAACTTCAACTGCATCAAACGGAGAAACCGTTTTACGTTCTATATAAACAGGAGAATCCTTATGAATATACTTACTGTACGCTTCCATCACATTACTCGTACCGCCGGCATTTGTAATTGCTTTCGCAATATGCGGACGACCAATACTTCCGCCTTCCGCTACCATATCTTTTACGTCTTCAAAATTTATCCTGATACCTTCTTTTTTAGCAAGAAGTCTCAAAATCTCTTTTGTCTGTTTTATACGTGCCTGCTGCTGAGTTTTAAGCATTGCTTTAAAATCAGATTTTGAAGAATCAGGGAAATAACCCAAAATATGCACTTCATAATCTTTATATAAAGTATTTACTTCTATTCCCGGAATTAATTTAAGTTCAAGGTTTTTAGAGCTTATATAATTCTTTGCCACTTCGTACGATAATACATTATCGTGATCAGTGAGTGATATTACTTCCAATCCCGCCTCAACGGCCAGATCGACTATTTTTTCAGGAGAGAATACACCATCCGAGTAATAGGTGTGTATATGAAAATCACCCTTCATATAACACCTCCGTTCTAGGAATAATGATATCATTCTGATTCATTTACCCCGCCTCCTTGTTTACTATTATCTATTGTCACATTAATTCTTTTTATCTGTGTTGACATCGTTCTATCAATAAGAACTTCAACACCGTTAACCTGCGCTATCGGAGACTCGGATATTTCGTACCGTTCCGGGAGGCTTGTGGATAGTCTTCTGAGAGAAGTTTCAAACTCCATTCCTATAACTCCGTCAACAGAACCGCAAAATCCGGCATCGGTTATATAAGCCATACCTTCATATATCTGCTCATCAGCAGTCTGAACGTGTGTATGTGTACCAAAGAATCCTTTGATTAAAGAATTTTCTTCAGTATTATATTTGTGCGCAACATATTTTGAAAAACATATTTTTTCAGCAGTAGCTTCTGCATGAAAATCAATTATAATATGTTCAACTCCAATATTTTTTAATCTGTCAATTTCATCAGTTACAACCTGCCACGGAGAATCAATCGGCGGCATAAACACTCTGCCTAATACGTTTATAACTGCAAGTTTTTGTCCGTTTACTTCAAAAATTTGCGAGCCAACACCTTTGGTTCCGTTCGGATAATTTATCGGCCTGATTAAATTTTCAGCCTCATCTATATATTCATAAATATCCTTCTTATCCCAAATATGATTACCTGATGTAAAACAATCTATCCCGGATGAAGATAAATCCTCATAATTTTTCTTTGTTAAACCAAAACCGTGCGAAGCATTTTCAATATTTGCAATAACAAAATCAGGTTTTTCTTCTAATGAGGCAATAAACGACTTAACGGCAGTGCGCCCTTGCCTGCCGGTTATGTCGCCTAAAAATATTAACTTTATTGTATCACTTGTCATTTTTTTTTGCTTTCAGGGTACAGATTTTTTACTCCTTTACCCCTACACCTATTTTGCTATCTCTGTTGTTCTAAACTCTCTTACTACCGTAACTTTAATTTGTCCCGGATAATCAAGCTCGTCTTCTATTTTCTTCGCTATATCTCTTGCAAGTTTTTGTGAAGCCAAGTCGTCAAACATTTCTGACTGAACGATTACACGAACTTCACGACCAGCCTGAACAGCAAATGACTGCTTTATACCTTCATAGCTGTTAACTATCTCTTCTATTTTTTGTAATCTCTTAATATAGATTTCCAAGGTATCACGTCTTGCACCGGGACGACCTGCAGAGATTGCGTCTGCCAATTTAACCAATACAGCTTCTATTGTATTAGCTGTAACGTCGTCGTGGTGAGCTTCAATTGCGTGAATAATTTCCTGTTTCTCGCCATATCTTGAAGCAAGTTCAACACCAAGCTGAATATGAGTTCCTTCCTGAGTTTGGTCCACTGCTTTACCTATGTCGTGAAGAAGCCCTGCTCTTTTTGCAACATAAACGTTTGCACCAAGTTCTGCAGCCAACATTCCTGCTATATGACCGACTTCAAGTGAGTGTTTAAGAACATTTTGTCCGTAACTCGTTCTGTAATATAGCCTACCGAGGTTTTTAATAAGTTCTTTGTTTAAGCCCATTATACCCATATCAACAGCGGCATTTTCGCCTTCTTTCATTATTTTCTTTTCAACTTCTTCTCTTGCTTTTTCAACAGTTTCTTCTATTCTTACGGGGTGAATACGTCCGTCCTGTATCAATTTTTCCAAAGCAAGTTTTGCAATTTCTCTTCTTACAGGATCAAATGAAGAAAGTACAACTGCTTCAGGAGTATCATCAATTATTAAATCAACTCCTGTCAAAGTTTCTAACGTTCTGATATTTCTTCCTTCACGGCCTATTATTCTACCTTTCATTTCATCATTCGGAAGCGAAACAACTGAAACAGTTGATTCAACAACCTGCTCTATCATACATCTTTGCATCGTTGTAGAAAGAATTTCTTTTGATTTTTCGAGAGCATCTTCTCTGATTTTTGCTTCGTTTTCTCTAATTAACTGCATCTGTTCCTGAGCCAAATCGCTCTTAAGTTGCTCCATTAACATTCTTTTTGCGTCTTCTGCGCTTAAACCTGCGATTCTTTCAAGTTCCATGGTTTGTTTTTGAACTATTTCAGCAAGGAAGTCTTCTTTTTCAATAAGCTGGTCTTTCATTTTATCAAGCTCAGCTTCTTTGTCCGTAACTTCCTGAATTTTTGATTCAAGAACATCTTCTCTTTTGCTTAATTTGTTTTCAATTTGCGCAAACTCTCTTCTGCGCTCTCTTTCATCTTCATTTAATTGTTCTCTTTCATTATGCAAAGCTTCTTTTGCTTTTATTAAAGCTTCTTTCTGCATAATTGATTCTTTTTCTGCCAAGTCTTTTTTTGCTTGCTCCGTTTGAGTCGCAAGGTTTTTGTACTTAACACTTTGCACAACAATAACAGCAACAAGAATTACAGTCACTACTATTGCAGCTGTGAGCATTCCGTTCATGCGGCACCTTTTCTCTTTCTATTTTTTTATATATACACGACATTCGGGTACATATAACCTACCCGACAACTATCAATATTCAATTAATAATCTTTTTTATCGCATATATCTTCAAAAATTTATTATATCTACTACTATGAATATCATATCATATATTCTGATTTTTGTATATAAAGGGGTAAATATATGTAAAGATAAATTTGCATAAATTTAAGATTTAATATTGCCTGATTAGAGAATGGTTTTTGTAAATAAGTTTAGGTTAAATATAATTATTAAATCTTTTTCATACTTCCAGCTATTCTTAATTCCAAGGGGGGGTAAATGTATTATCTCCTCTTTTTTTTTTGCTAAAAAAAAGCGGTGGGTTTTGGGATTTTATATTCACCAATTTACCCCCGCCATTAATTAAAGCTCTCTTTATATCCTTTTGTTTATTTAATGTTTTTGTGCTTAACCCTAACCCTGTATTGCATCATAGCAATCAGAACATATAGTTTCGTGGCCTGCGTGTTCACCAAGTTTACGGTACTTCCAGCAGCGTTCACATTTTTCACCTTCAGCTTTGGTTACCCAAACCGTAATATCGTTTTCTGTATATTCGTTCAGTGTTCCCTCTGGTTTTGAATCAGATACGTAGGCTTGAGATACAATAAAGATATCTGCTATATCTTTTTGATTGGCTTTAAGAAGTTCAGCATCATCAGATTTTACATACACTGCAACTTCTAACGAACTGCCGACTTCTTTTGAAGCTCTTAAAGGTTCAATTGCACGGGTAACCACTTCTCTGGTTTTTAAGATTTTTGTAAAATCTTCTTCAAGCTGAGGGTTGTTCCACTTGTCATTTACACCAACCCAGTCTGCTAGGAGGATGCTTTCCAGTCCGCCCCTTTGGTTAAGAGGAGTATTCTGCCACATATCTTCTGCCTGGAACGGCATTACGGGAGCAACCATTCTGACTAATGCCTGATACGTTTCATAAAGAACAGTCTGACAAGCACGGCGTGACAATGATTTTTTACCTGCAGTATAAAGTCTGTCTTTTACAATATCAAGATAGAATGAACTTAAATCTACTGCCGCAAAGTTCTGAAGAGCCTGGAAGTATTTGTAGAACTCATAGTTTTCAAAAGCTTCCGTTACTTCTGCAACAACTTTATTCAACTTATGCAAAGCGAATTTATCAATATTTTTAAGTTCATCATACTGAACGTAATCTTTTTCTGGTTCAAAATCAAAGATATTACCGAGTAAAAATCTTGCGGTATTTCTTGTTTTCTTGAAGATTTCAGCAAGCTGTTTTACAATATTATCGCCGATTTTGGTATCATTTCTGTAATCAACTGACGCCGCCCAAAGTCTAAGAATATCTGCGCCGTAGTTTTTGATAATATCATCGGGTCTTATGTAGTTACCCAAAGACTTAGACATCTTTCTTCCGTCTTCTCCAAATACAAATCCGTGAGTAAGAACCTGTTTATAAGGTGCAATTCCCTGAGTTGCAATAGAAGTAAGAAGTGATGACTGGAACCACCCTCTGTGCTGGTCTGAACCTTCAAGATACAAATCAACCGGTGTGTGACCAAGCTCATCTGCTCTTTTTTCAACTACAGCTCTCCAGGAAATACCTGAATCGAACCATACGTCCATAATATCTTTTTCCTGACGGAAATGAGTTTTACCGCACTTTGGACAAACAAAACCTTGCGGAAGCAAATCTTTTGTTTCACGGTTTACCCAGGCATCAGAGCCTTCTTTTTCAAAGATTGATGCAACATTTTCAATAGTTTCATCGGTACAGATAACTTCTCCGCAATCTTCACAATAGAAAATCGGAATCGGAACACCCCACGCACGCTGACGAGAGATACACCAATCAGTACGACCTTCAACCATGTTTCCGATACGGCTTTCACCACTAGACGGAATCCATTTAACTTTATGAATTTCTTCCATAGCTTTTTCACGGAACTTATCTACCTTAACAAACCACTGCGGAGTTGCTCTGTATATTACAGGATGCTTACATCTCCAACAGTGCGGATATGAGTGATTTATTTCATTTTGATGAACAAGTGCACCACAATTCATAAGCATATCAATAACCATATCATTACCTTTGTAATAAGGTACACCGACAAGTTCTGGAATATTGACTTCAGCCTTCCAGCAGCCGGAAGCATCAAGTGGAGAAAATACTTCGATGCCGTATTTGCAACCGACTTCATAGTCTTCAAGACCGTGTCCGGGAGCTGTATGAACAAGACCTGTACCGGCATCAAGAGTAACGTGTTCACCTAAAATTATTTTTGATTTTCTGTTAACAAGCGGGTGATAAACTTCCATAAGCTCAAACTCTTCGCCAATTGCAGTATCAAGAAGTTTAATCTCATTTTCATCCCAGCCTGCATCTTCCAAAAATTTTCCGAGCAAATCTTTCACAACTACATAAACATTATCCTTATATTCGAACAGTTGATAATCATATCTTGGGTTCATTGATATAGCGACGTTTGAAGGAATTGTCCAAGGAGTTGTTGTCCAGATAATTGCATAAATCGGTTTTGTATTATCAGGGATTATTCTTAAATTGATTCTCTCAGTTGAATCTTCATCAAACTTAAATCTTACATAAATTGATTTTGAAGAAACATCAGCGTATTCAACCTCAGCTTCTGCTAACGCTGTTTCACAGGAAGCACACCAGTAAACAGGTTTAAGCCCTTTTTCAATGTAACCTTTTTTGTACATTTCACCGAATACTCTTACCTGTTCAGCTTCATATTCAGGTTTGATTGTTAAATAAGGATTTTCCCAGTTACCCAAAACACCAAGTCTTCTGAATGCAGCTTCCTGGCCTTTTAAACTGTTTGCAGCGTATTCTCTGCATTTTGCTCTCAGTTCGCCTTCCGTAATTGCGTGACGCCCGCCTTTAATATTTTTTACAACGGCATTCTCAATAGGCAAACCGTGAGCATCATATCCGGGAACATACGGTGCGTAAAAACCGTTCATTGATTTATATTTGATAATAATATCTTTTAAAATTTTGTTTAACGCAGTACCAACGTGAATTTTATCGGAGCTCAAATACGGAGGTCCATCGTGTAAAACAAAAGAGTTTGTTTTATCTTTATTTTCATTAATCTTTTGGTAAATATTATTTTCTTCCCAGAATTTTTGTGTCTGAGGTTCTTTGTTAATAGCATTTGCTCTCATCTCTAATGTTGTCTGAGGCAAGTTCAAAGTTTCTTTATATTCCATTTTTTTCTCCGTTTGTTCCATATTTATTACCTCTTATTATATACAATACTGGCTGTAAGCTTAGCAGATAAATATATATTTACCCCTTTACCCCTTTGTCACCTCTTTGTAATCATCTATACTTGATACCGTTGCCAGCTTCATTTTTTTATTATTTTTTATAAAATCACTCATTTTGTAATAATCAAACTTATTTTCCCATCTTGCAATAACAACAGTTGCAACGCAGTTTCCGATAAGGTTTACGGTTGTTCTACCCATATCCAGGATTTGGTCAATACCTAATAATATTGCTACACCTAAAATCGGAATGCCAAAACTCGTTAACGTTCCTGCAAGAACGATTAATGCAACTCTCGGAACCCCTGCAATACCTTTGCTTGTAAGCATAAGAGCGAACATAATAACTAATTGCTGCTCAAAGGTTAGTGCATGTCCGACAATCTGTGTAGAAAATATTACAGCCATAGCGAGATACAGTGTTGAACCGTCAAGATTAAACGTGTAGCCGGTAGGCATAACAAAACCGACAATAGATTTTGGAACACCAAAATCTTCCATTATTTTCATTGCCTTGGGCAATGCTGCCTCAGAGCTTGCAGTTGAGAAAGCTAATAAAGCAGGCTCCTGAAGGGCCTTGCATAAAGCTCTGACTGATATTTTTACAATTTTGCATGCAACAACCAATACAAATAAAACAAAAGCTGCAAGTGCAACATATAAAGACAAAATTATTTTTCCGTAATTTAACAGTATATTTATTCCGTTTGAACCTACGGTATAGGCTATTGCTCCAAAAATACCAATCGGTGCAAAAAACATTACATATTCCGTAAACTTAAACATTATTGAGGCAAGAGAGTTTAAAACATCAACAACAGGCTTTGCTTTCTCTCCCACCGCACAAATTGCAAGAGCAAAAAATATACAAAATACTACAATCTGCAATAAGTTTCCGTCAGACATTGCCTGAAAAATACTTGTCGGAAATAAACCCAGAATCAGTTCGCCAAAAGAGTTATGATGAACAGTTGCTGCAGATTGAACAATACTGTTAAGTCCCGTATGAGCAGTTGCAATATTCACCATACCCTCACCCGGTTTAAACAAATTAGCAAAGCCCAAACCTATAAAAAGCGCAATGGTAGTAACAACTTCAAAATATGCAATTGTTTTTATTCCGAGCCTGCCAAGACTTTTTACATCACCGTGTCCTGCAATACCTACAACAAGGGTTGCAAAAAGAAGCGGTGCAATTATCATTTTAATCATTCGAAGGAAAATTTCAGCCAGGACATGAAGTCTTACTGCAAAATCAGGGAATAACCACCCTGTCAGTATTCCTAAAAATAATGCTGTAAATATTGCAATAGTAAGCTTCGACTGTTTCAAAATCTTTTCCCTTCGTTATTTAATTATATTACAAACAAAAGATTTTGAACATTTTAAACATGAGAAAAATGAGGGGTAAAACCCTAAAGAGTTTCATCCATCATTATATAATTAATATTTATCCCTTTATCTCAGATAAAAACTTATTCATAGCACTCTGAGATATCTCTGCCGTGTCAGATATAATCAGACCTGCAACAGTATACGACGCCTGCTGGAGTCGTACTTGTCTTGCTAAATAACTTGCCTTTGTTTCCTGAACCCTCGCAGCATTGCGGATATTATCTTCTATTTGGGCTAATGTACCATAAGATTCCATATTGCTGTCCTATCGCTATAAGATAACCTTACAATTACATGATAGCATATGTTATATACAATTTCAATACCTCGTATATAACAAGACCAAATGTTTTATCTATTTCTTCATATCAGCGATGCATTTATTTAATGCTTCCTGAGAAATATCCAAAGTATCTTCTATAATCTGCCCTGCAACTGCATCAGACTGCTGCTGCATCTTTAATAACTTAATCTGATATGCTGCTTCTGTTTCTTCAGCTTTCGCCTCGTTACGAATAAAATCCTGAATTTGAGATGATGTACCCTGAAAATTGATTTCCATTATGCTAACCTTCTTATTTGATTGATAAATGTACATAACTATGATAGCACATGTTATATAAAAATTCAATATTCAGAGAACGCTAAAGACTATTTTATTCTGAAAGTTACATTAGCAACTGCTGTAACCTTTTTATCTATTGTAGAAGTGTCGTTTATACCCATATCAGAAACATTTGTCGAATCAACAGGAGTAATCTGATAAACACCCATTCTTACGGCAGAAATTTTGCCTACTCGGTTATGCGAAGGTTTAAGCATAGACTCCGCTCTTTTTCTTGCATCTGTTGAAGCTTTTTCAAGAAGTGAAACCTTCAGTTCTGGTAATTTTGAATAATCATAAGACGGAGTATAAACGCTTACCACAATACCCTGATTAATTAAGCCGGAAATATCTGTTGAAATATCTTTGATTAATTCGACATTATCAGCAGTAATTACCACCGGCTGAGTATAATTGTAATGGTCAACTTCATTGGTTGAATATCCTCTGCTATCATTTTTGTATGAAGGATAACAATTCGGAGTTTTAATTTCTATTTTTTCTATTTTTTTATCCTTTAAATATTTTTGAACAACCTTTAAATTTTCCTGAGCTGTTTTGTATGATTCCTGCATAGTCGGTTTTTTAACTTCTATATCAAAATTTAAAGTACCTTTGTCCGATTTTACGATTTCATAAGCAGAACCGGTAACAGAGATTTCGTTCTTCTGGATTGTTGAAGCTACCATTTTTGTTGAAACCACAAGAGCTAAACCTACCAAAATACCTAAAGATACTACTTGCAATTTTTCAATTCTTTCTAACATATTTATTCTCCTTTTAAAACTTATACATTACCGGTAGAACTGTTTTTATCATCTTCTAGCTGTTTCAGCTGACGTGCATCAACTTTTTCATCGTCTGTTGAATAATTACTGTTTACACGGTTAACTTCAATATCGACGTTAACATCTGCATCAACCATTTCCAAATCTTCTTTTTTAAATTCTTTAATTTTTCCGTCTTCAAATTTAACGGCAACTGAGTTATTAAGGAACTGAATAAAGCAAACCTTACCAAGACCTGATGGTGTCATAACTGCAGAACCAACAGGAGGCATGCCTTTTGCAGCTTCAATATAATTTTCGTACTCATAAGTTAAACAACAGAGTAAACGTCCGCAGGTACCAGAAATTTTTGACGGAGTAATCGGCATTCCCTGGTCTTTTGCAAGCTTTACGTTTATAGATTCAAATTTTCTTAAGTACGAAGAACAACAGAATGGCTTTCCGCAAATTCCTGTTCCATCCATTATTGAAGATTCATCCCTGACGCCGATATGACGCAAGTCTATTCTCATTCGCTTAAATACCTGAGTTAAATCTTTTAAAAGTTCCCTGAAGTCAACTCTTTCAGGAGCCGTGTAATAGAAAGATATTTTTCTTCGGTCAAATGTTAAACGGCACTGAACAAGATTCATAACGAGGTTGTGTTTCTGAACAAGCTCTTTGCATTTGAAAAATGAAGTAACTTCTTCTTTTTTAAGTTCTTCATATATCATCATATCTTCCTGTGTCATAACACGCAGGAACTCAAATTTTTCTATCTCTTTATTTGATTTTTCAAAAAGTGAAGCTATTTCGCTGTTAACAAGAAAAGCCTTCATAACTTCTTCGCCTTTTTCTGTGCGAACAAGAATCAGCTTACCGTCTAAATCTTCCTGAATATCACCATTTCCGTTTTTTACAATCGGGTGAAAAGTATTTTTCAGATAATTAACCGCGTATTTTATCATAACATTCTTCCTTTTTAAGCTTTCTGTTCATAAGCTTTGACAAAACTTCCTGCGGAGTAATATCAGTATATACGGCTTCATAGATTGCGCTTGAGACCGGAACTTCTATTCCGAGTTTTTGAGCCAGGTCACAAACTGCCTTAGATGTTTTTACACCTTCTGCAACAGAGCCGAGTGTTGCAAGAATGTCATCAATTTTCTTACCCTGACCGAGCATAGAACCTACCGTGTAATTTCTTGACATAGGACTTGAACATGTTGCAATTAAATCTCCCATGCCTGAAAGTCCGTATAGTGTTGACGGATTAGCACCCAGCTTAACGGATAACCTTACAATCTCTGCCATACCTCTTGTAAGAAGAGTACCCATACAATTGTCACCTAAATCCATTGCATGAGCAAAACCTGATGCAATAGCTATTACGTTCTTTAAGCTTCCGCCAAGTTCAACACCGATTACATCTGTATTTGTATAAAGTCTGAATCTGCCCGGAACATTTAAAGCGTTTTGAACAAACTCAGCTGTTTCAATATCTTCACACGCAACAGAAGCGGCGGTCGGTTTCCCCATAAGGACTTCTTTAGCTAATGTCGGACCTGATAAAATTACTACTTTTTGATTCGGCAATACGTCTTTTATAACTTCGGACATTCTCATAAGAGAGTTGAGTTCCAGTCCTTTTGAAGCATTTACAAGCGGTGTATTCGGATTTATTCCCGCATCACGCAATTGTTCGCAAACAGGTCTTACGCCGCCTGTTGCTACAACAGTTAAAATAATATCCGCATCTTTTATCGCAGATTTTAAATCAGAAGTAAACTCAACCTTTTTATCAAGCTGAACTTCAAGAGGCTTTGAGCAGTGCTTGTTAACTACAAGTTCATCATTTAAATCGCATTCTCTACCCCATACAGTAACGTTTTCAAAATTATCATTCATTAACCAGGCTAATGTTAATCCCCAACAACCCGGTCCTAAAACAGTTAATTTTTTTAACCCCATATTATACTCCTTCTTATAAGAAAATTATACTATAACCCAGCTCTGTTTACCACGTGTGATTAATTTTGTAAACATTTGTTAAAAAAATAGTTGTAACTGAAATAGTTTCTCAAAAATATACTTTATGTACATGTACGATTAATAAATACGAGTGTAATATGCCCATAAGATTCATTAACCAGAGCAATAAAAAACAAAACGCTGAAATTCGTCTGGAAAGAAATTGCAAAATAGAAAACATTGACCCTAAAAAAGGGAATAAACCAGCAAATGAACTTTCTTTTGCATTAAGTACCGGGCAAACCAGTGAAGTTTGGCTTCCGAAGACGCAATATAAACTCTTGGAAGCATTAGCAAGTGCAAACGATTGTGACAAAGATGACGATATTGATTTTTTAACAATACGTGACCTAATGCGCGCAAAAGAAAGATTCAGAACATCAGTTGATGTTTTCAAAGGTCTTGGAGTAAAAGAGTTTCGATGTGATTTAAAAGCAGGGGTTGTAAATATTACAACTGACAAAGGAGAAGTTTTAAGGGTTGATTTTGAAACTAAAAGTGAAAGTAAACAAAAAGCACCTGTGAAACCAACACTAGAAGTGCAACCCCAAAAAACAACACCTTTAAAAAACACAACACCTGTAAAAAAAACAGATAAAAAATCTGTTGTTAAAACTAATACAAAAAAAGCTGTATCTAAACCTGTAAATAAATCAAAAGTCACACAAGCAAGAAACAAAAATATAGAAACAATTATTTCTAAATTCAAGGGCGGAAATATTAATATCAGCCAGGTACATGATTTGCAGACAGTTGCAAAATATACAGGCATATCAGAACGTTACATAAAAGATATTCTTGTAGGAATAGAAGGAAAACAAAACTGGCCGCTCACGAAGGCGGAATATGACGGCGTAAAAGACAGAACACACCCCAATGGCTATCTGACAATAGGATTCGGACATACAAGCCTGACCGGAGAACCGACCGTTTTTGAAGGAATGCAAGTCAACTCTAAGCAAGCATACCAAATCCTTGCGAATGATATTATGACAGCTAAAAAATACGCAAAATACTTTGGCGGCGAACTTTATAACAAAGCTCCAAGTTCCATTAAAAACGCAATGATTGACCTTGTGTTCAACAAAGGCCCCGGAGCAATCAACGAAAGTCTGAAAGCAAATCTTTCAAAAGGATATTTTCACTCTGCTGCACTAAGAACCTGGTACGCAACAAGTAATGTCGGTCTGCAAAAAAGAAACATGCACCGTTTTATTGAAGCCTGCAAAAGCTTAAACAATAAAAACAGAAGAAGTGCAATTACAAGATTCAGAAGCGAACACCTGAACGAATTGATTAATATTTTTAAGAAAGATCACACTGCAAAAATTGCATGGAATAAATTCTGCACAATTTCGCAATGTAAAGACCAATGCATCTAAGCTTTAATCAAACTGTTCAGAGTTCTTCTTAACACGCCGCAGTTATGCTTCAATGCTTCTTCTGCCTGTTCTTTTGTAAGCTTGCATTTTAGCATGGTAATTGCAGTCTTAACTTTCCAGTCGCAATTCATGAGTGTTTCAAGAGCTGTTGAGACCTTAACTCCTGCAATCTCAGATACAATTCTTATTGCTCTGTCTTTTAGTTTTTCATTTGTCGGCATTAGGTCAATCATAAAGTTTTCGTAGGTTTTGCCTATTTTAATCATTGCGCCCGTTGTAAGCATATTTAAAACCATTTTTTGAACTGAGCCTGCCTTCATTCTGCTTGAACCGGCAATAACCTCAGGACCTACTTCTACACAAATCCCATGGCCGGCTTCCTCTAATATTGCTGCGTTATGATTGCAGGTAAGCGCAATTGTTTTACAGCCGTTTTCTTCAGCTTTTTCTAATACGCCTAAAAGATACTTTGGATTTCCGCTTGCTGATATTGCAACAGCAACGTCATTATTTGTAAGAACTTCAGCATCTTTCTTTCCCTGTTCAAAGTTATCCTCAGCACCTTCTACTGCTAATCTTATAGCTTTATCACCGCCTGCTATAATTCCCTGAACCATATCAGGAGAAACCCCGAATGTAGGCGGACACTCCGAAGCATCAAGAATACCTATCCTTCCTGAGGTTCCTGCTCCAAAATAATACAATTTCCCACCCTTTATAAACTGTTTAGCAATAATGTCAACGGCACGAGCAATATTTTCTGTCTCATCTTCAATTGCAAGTGCAACAAGCTTATCTTCTTCGTTAATTTTTCTTACGATATCAATAGTTGAAAGTAAATCAATATTTTTGGTATTTTCGTTTCTGTACTCTGTAATAATTTCACTCATAGAAACACTCCTTTCAGGTTTTGTCGGAATACTCCGATTTTTACCCACTCCGTAAAAAGACCTGTTTAAACCATAACTTGTAATTGAAGCAACTAACATTTTTTAATAATTAATTGATTTTTGATAAAAGACTGACCATTTCAATAGCAGATTTCGCAGCATCAGAGCCTTTATTGCCTGATTTTGTACCTGCTCTTTCAATGGCCTGTTCAATATTATCAGTTGTTAACACACCGAATATTACCGGAATTTCCGTTTCCAGACCAACTGAAGCAACACCTTTGGAAACTTCCGCACACACATAATCATAATGAGATGTAGAGCCTTTAATAACTGCTCCGAGAGTAATTACAGCTGCATACTTTCTTGACTTTGCACATTTTTTAGCTACTAACGGAATCTCGAATGCACCGGGACACCAAATAACATCAATGTTAGCATCTGCTACTCCGTGACGTTTTAGCTCATCTAATGCACCAGAAACAAGCTTGTTTGTAATAAACTCATTGAAACGTGATGCTACAATGCAAAATTTTTCATTTGTGACAGTCAGTAAACCTTCTATAATACTCACTTTAATTACTCCTTAATCTGATATGACCATTATACAACAACAATAAAATAAAATCTCTAATCATTAAGAATAATTTTACAATTAGGGTAAATATAACTATTCCGATTAATTATACAGAATTTCTTTTATGGCTTTAGGTAAATATTTTGGTATATCAGATGCCATAACAGAATATTCTGTTAAATCTTCTGATGCAATATCACCCGAACGAGAATGCAAATAAACTCCAAGTTTTGCAGCCTCAAAAGGTTCAACTTTTTGAGCAAGTAGTCCTGAAATTATCCCTGCAAGAACATCACCCGTTCCGGCTTTTGCCAGAGCTGAGTTACCGTGCTCATTTATAAACATATTACTTTTATCACAAATTATTGTTCTGTGCGTTTTTAAAACAGTTATACAATTATATTTTTCACAAAGCTCCATCGCTGAACCTTCCAAATCAGATAAAACTTCATCAATATCTTTGACCAAGAGTCTTGCGGCTTCCATAGGATGCGGAGTAATAATCGTATTTTGAGGTAACTGTATATTCATTTGAGATAATATGTTTAATCCGTCAGCGTCAATAACAACCGGAACATCTTTATCCCTGAAGTAATTAATTAAAAATTTAAAATTATTTTTTGCGGCAAACCCGGTTCCGATTCCGCACCCAATTAAGACTACTGAAAAATCATTGAGCCTTCTGTATGCATAAGGAACTTCCATGTAAACGGCTTCAGGAAGCATTTGGGAAACTGATTTAATTACATTAGTATCAGATGCAAGGGCAACATAACCTGCACCGACTTTGTATGCACTATATGTTGAAAGGTAAGCTGCTCCGATATAATTATCACAACCTGCAACATTTAAGATTTTACCAAAAGTACCTTTGTTAGATTCTTGTTCTCTTATTGGCATTTTGTAATCTGACATAATTGTTTACCCCTACAATCCTATTTGTCTTATAACTTCGTACACTGCTATTGCAACTGAGTTTGAAAGATTCAGACTTCTTTGTCCTTCTTTCATCGGAAGAGTTATTGCCGTATCCTGAGTTACATATTCCTGCGGAAGTCCGCGTGATTCAGGACCAAATACAAGAAAATCACCTTCTTTAAACTCAATATCAGTGTATTTCTTTTTAGATTTTGTAGTCAAATAGAAAAATCTTCCATTGGGAAACTGTTTATATAGTTCATCCATTGATTCAATTTTATGCAAATCAACATTCTGAAAGTAGTCCATGCCGGCACGCTTAACGTATTTATCCGTTAGCGCAAATCCGAGTTTTCCTACAAGATATAGTGATGCTCCCGTACAAACACAAAGACGTGCAATATTTCCTGTATTAGCAGGAATTTCAGGTTCATATAAAACTACATTGATTTTTGACATTTTTAAACCTCATCCTAACACTCTCGCGTCAGGCAAGGGAGTGAAGTTAATATATTTACCCCTTTACCCCTACCCCTCGATTACTCTTTTAGCTTCAATTACAACGGGCAGACCGCGGATTACACAGAACACAATTGCCGCAACTGCTGTCCAGTATGCAACAGTCCAGAGAATTTCAGCATGAGCAATATCAGGTATCTTAGCAGCAACAATCAATATAAATGCAAGAACTTTTGCAACAGCATAGCTTATTCTCATAAATTTAGAGCCTGTTATCCATTTGCATACAGGATTAACCTGCATACCAAACGGTGTCAGACCTTTTTCCATAGCAGCACTTCTTATGGTATCTGTTACAAAACCGCGGGTCAGAGCAATAAGCGGAAATAAAATATTGAGCCAGCCCATAACTGCAAATAATACCCAGTAGGTATTTTCAACAATTCTGTCACCCATAATATCGAGTAGTGCACCGAATTTTGAAACTTCGTTAAACTTTCTTGCGACCCAGCCGTCAACGCCGTCAAGTGAAAATGCAAGGATAGTTAGAGCCAGCGCCCATATGTAAGCTTGTGTATTTCCTACTTGTGTATATATCAAATACACTGCTACAAACATTATAAAAATTCTGAATATTGAAATAAAATTTGCCATTTTTACTCCCTCTTTTGATTTGGTGCAAATAATTGCACCCTACTGATTGACTAACTATATAATCCCATCTTCTTTAGCTGCCTCAAGAAAACGATTTACATCTTCTAATGTAGCTTCCTTTTTGTCTTTGACGACAAGCTTATCTTCTAAAAATGTATAATCGTTATCCGGAACAAAATTTGACTGTTGAGCCTCCGGTTTTCTTTGTAGTATAAAATGCGAATTTTCTTTATACGGATCGAGTTTAACCATACTTTCTTCTATTGATTCTAATTCCTCAATATCGTGTACCTTATTTATCTTGTTTGATAATTCCGCATCTCCGCACATAACCTTATAATTTGAGTATTTATTTTCAATAAAAAATCTGTACTTACCAGTTTTCTTTGATTGTCTATATGATAACTCACAATCATGTCCAAAACGCTCCATTATTGATGATAAATTTAAATATACGTTATTAACTCTTTCCGCAAAGGATAAACAAGTAGATATTATTTCCATAGTTTTATACCTTCCGGAAGCGGCAGTATCAAGCCATTTATCTCCTACTTTTTTGTACAAAAGAGCTGTATCAAATCCTACACGACCTTTTGAAGAAACGGTCTTTACATTTACGCTTGGATTTTGAACCGGCAAAATTTTCATATTTATACTCCTTTGGCGAAAAAACTAAGCTTTCATTCTTGATAAAGCAAAGTCAGTTTTATCAAGTTCTTCTTTTTTTGAACCGAGCATTATACGTTCAGCTTCTTCCAGAATACTTACGACTTCATATCCGTTAGCGCCATCTGAACGAGCTTTTTGGCCTGTTGCTATACAGTTTACGAAATGCTGACAAGCAAGTTTTAGAGGTTCTATTTCTAAATAATCAAGTGCTACATTTTGAGTATTTGCAGGAACAAAATTATCATAAATTTTTAATTTATCAGTCGGAGCGCAGTCATCAAAAATAGCAGTTGCTTTTGTTCCTCTTACAAGCAGATTAACGTGTTTTTGCGGAGTAATCCAGCTGTCTGAAATATGAGCAATCATACCCCCTTCAAACTCGATTCCCAAATGTGTTATATCCATAATATTATTTCTGTCGCTTGAAGCACCGATTGCAGATATTACTTTAACAGGACTCTTGCCTGTAACATAAGCAACCATGGCAACATCGTGCGGTGCCAAGTCCCACATAACACTTCTGTCATTTTTATGATAATTGACATTCAGTCTGTCAGACTGAGCATAAACAATTTCACCAAGTTCACCTTCTTCAATAAGCATTTTTAATCTGTTTACGGCAGGATGATATAAAAGAAGGTGGTCAACCATTAAAATTAAACCTTTTTCTTCTGCAAGCTCCATAAGTATTTTTGCTTCTTGGGCAACTGTTGAAATCGGTTTTTCAACGTAAACATTTTTGCCTGCTTCAAGAGCTGCTTTAACAAGTTTAAAATGAGTATGGCTCGGAGTAACAACAGCAACACCTGTAATTTCTGGGTTAGCTAATATTTCATTAAAATCTTTGGTTGTCTTAACTCCTTTGAACTGTTCTCTTACAGTATTCAAAGATTCATCATCTAAATCACACACATATTCTAAAACATTCAAGTTATAAAAATTGCGGACAATATTTTTTCCCCACATGCCCATACCGATAACTGCAATCTTCTGATTATTCATACCTCTTCCCTCTATATATAGCGTCTTTCCATTATTATATTACAACAAAATAAATACGTAAAGTACTAAGCACTTGGCTGCAAACCATACAAATTTACCCTAATATTTACCCCTGATATTTACCCCCCTGATATTTACCCCCTAAGGCAATGATATTTCAAAATTTCCGTCATAAAAACTTATATTCAAGTTAAGGGTTTCGTTTTTATACGCCGCAGGCGGAGGATTAAAGGTTGGCGTTGACATAACCGCATTATAAACAGCATCATTCAGCGTATTATTCGTTGACTGTTTTGTGAATGAACGATTAATTAGTTTTCCGTTCAAGTCAATTTTGAAACTTACTGTACATGAGCCGTCACCTATAACCCTGGTAAAATCGATTTTTCTTCCGATTGTATTTCTGAGTTGTGCCTTATAACTTGCATATTCCTGCCTGTTTGCAGCCTCTTGTTTTAATCTTTCAGCTTCAGCTTTTTTAGCCTGTTCAGCCTTAAGTTTTTTTATCTGTGCTGCTTCTGCGGCTTTTCGTTCTTGCTCGGCTTTTTGTTTTAAAGCAGCCTCCTGTTTTGCTTTTTCCTCTGCTTCTTTTTTAGCTTTTTCCTGAGCAGCTGTGTTTGTTTTTACTATTGCTGTATTTTTCTGAACTTTTTTGGGTGTTGTTACAACTTTTTTAAGCGGAACAGTTGTCACTTTTGGTTTTGCAGTTGTTTTAACTTGTTCCGTTTTCTCTTGAGTCTGAACAGGAATAATCTGCTTTATTATGCTTTCAACTTTTTCCTCAGCTTTTGGCTCTTCTTTTTTCACGACAGGAAGTGCATTGTTCCAGATTTTATCAATCGAAGGAATATTCTTCGGAACAAATTCCTCAGCTTTTTGTTCCACAGTCGTTACTGTTGCATCAGGGTTCCATGCAAAAAAGATAATATAAGAAGAGAAAACAAGACAAATACAGAATATTGCAAGCGATATCGGGTCAACAGATTTAATCATTCTGCTGAGTGCAGGATATTGTTCGTCAAAAGTCCGTTTTCTTGAAGGCGGAGGATTAAAAGTTTTTCTTGCGGCGGCAGGCTGCGGCTTTGGTTTCTCTTCAATATTTTCCTTAGGAGTGTTTACAGTTTTTGTTTCCTGAACTTTCGGTTCTGCAACGTTTAAATTTTCACCTGCATTTACCCCAATATTTACCCCTACTGTTTCAAACTCATCATTACCGCAATCACAGTAATCTGGTTTTTCTTCATATTCAGCACCGCACTCTTTACATCTGTACATTGATAATCCTTATTTTTATAAACATTATAACAGAAGATTTATTATTTATCTTACTACTTTTTCAACATCGTTGTAATCCTGTGGTGTGCTGTACTTTTCAGTACTGGATATTCTCCATTTTCCCGTAACCTGAGTAGAAGTTCTTGCTGTTCCATCGGGGAAGTTAAGAATCGAGCGTCCCTGGTAAGAACGAATTACAGGAGCTATATATTGGATAGCATAAGGCGTGTAACTGGAAGGATTTGCACCTGTTTGTACGTTTGTAATTTTACCAAATTTATCAACCGTAAACGAAAACTGGAATAAAACTCCGTTAGGAATTGGCGGGAGTTTTGTATCCTGCATGATTTGATTGGTAAGGGCAGAACGCCACTTATTCCATGCAATTGTTTCTTCCTGCTGAGTTAATGTCTTCGGGGGCTCGACGACTTTAACTTCTGTTTTTTGCTCAACTTTTGGAGTTTCAATCTTTACAGTTTCTTTAACAAGCGGCTTTTGAAGTGTCGTAACAGGCTTTGATACAGTTTGAGTCTGAGGTTTTATAACCGCTTGTTTTGATGATGTTGTTTGCTTCGGAGTTGTCTTTGTTTGTTGTTTCAGACTTGTTGTCTGAGTTTTTGAAGTTGTTACGACCGGTTCAACTATTTTCTCGACAACAGTAGTTTTTTCAACGGGTTTGGCAGGCATTTCCATAACGGGAACATCTTTTGTTTCTGTTGTCACTTCCTGCTCGGTAACAAGAGTATAATCCGAATCATACACAATCAAATTTTTATGCAAATCAGGCTGAACTGTGCAAATTAACACAGTTGCAACAATAACAAGTATGAGTAATACATTAAGTAGCAAACGCATTTATTTTCTGCCTTATAAGTTATTTACCCCTGCCCCTCTATTTTGGCTACCAGTTCATCACAAGCAAAAGATTCAAACTGAGTCGAACTTAGCATAAATGTTTCAGCAATTAATAATGCGGTAGGAACAAGCGCAGCAAGGGCGCTTAATAATAAACCGCCAAGGTCACCACCGATTTCACCCATAAAGTAAGATGCGTTCATTGTAAACTCAATACCGATAATTACACAACCGATAAGGAATGAACGGCGCATATCTCTGTTTAATCTGTTTACACCTTCAATACCGTATATTTCAACACCGTGTTGAAGATAATTGCTAAAACCATCTTGCTTAAGAACGTTTGAACCTGCAATTTTCTTTCCGTTCAAAAATGCATTTGCAAAAGCAAAGAACGCAAATATGATTAAGAATGTTGCAAGAACAAGGAACACCGGGCTTATTCTTAAACCTGAAATTCTCACCCAGCCAGCTGCTTCAGGGAAACACATTGCTAAAGTATTTGAAACACCATAAGCAAGGAACGGAGCTGTAATAAAACCGAGTATCATTTCGCCAAAAGCTTTTATCTGAAGCATAAACTGTTTATCTTTAATATTTCTGATTTTTGCAGGACTCAATGTGTTTGAATATCTCTCAATCCACTGTTGATATTCTTTTATAACGTGTTCAAAATCTTCTCTGTATTCAATAGAATCCAGTTCAGCCTTCATTTCAACACTTGAATTTTTGTAATAACCGCAGGCAATTGCAAGAGTAGCGGCAGTTCCCACAAAGAACAATGATATAAGCACTGCAAACATCGGGAATGTTTTTGGTGCAATATAATAAAGAACATTGATTAAATAAATTGCCGCAAAGAATACCAAAGAAGATATTACCATAACTCCTTCCGCGAGCTTAGATGTTGTAGAATCATTCCCCAGTCTGTTTTGAAGATAGTTATATACGCCTTGTTTCAGGATTAAACCTACTCCGTATATTATAAAAGCGTACACAAAAATCAGCTTCATATTAGTAGGCATCTGAATAACCGAGCCTGCATCTTTAAGAGGCAAACCCGTTAAGTAGTTTGAAACACCAAAAGCGCAAACCAGCGATGCAAAGAATAATGCGATGTGCAAAAAGATTCCTCCCTTTGAGTTTTGAGAGATTTTTCTTTTTAAATCATTTATCCTTGCGCCGACTTCTTTAATTATTCCTACTCTGGCATTTTCAATCTCGGCTTTTCTTTTTTCTATCATTATTTTAGCCGCAGCGTTTACATCGTTACCGTATATTGATTTAATATCGTTTTCAGACAAATTTTCTTCAGCAATATTTCTTGAAGAAGTTTCACCGACAACTTTAATAGTTATAAACTCATCGCTTCCATCAACCATAATTTTACAAACTTTATCAATTTCCAGTTGAGCAGGAATCGGCTTACCCTTAAACAAAAATCTCTGGTTATTAAACTGATTTAAAAGAACACATTTACCCCTTCTTGGGTCATGCTGAACGGTCAGCATAAACTGGAAACCGAAATCCACCTGATAGTCAGCACTAGCGTTTGATGAAATATTTACAAGCTCTTTATCCGCAAATGTTTTTTCACCATACTTTGTAACGATTGTAAATGCCATTATATTATTCTCCTATTTTTATATTTAAGTTAAATTTCTATCTTCCTATAGCTTCAAGGAATTTTCTGTTTGCTTTATCAACGTTTGTTTCGTTTGCAACAATGAGTTTCTTCTCACCCAAAACAGGATTAAGTTTTGTTTTAACCATATCCAGCTTTTCGGGGTGTGCATATACAAACATCATTGAGATTTCAGGAATGTACTCCTGAACTTTCTTAACATTTTCAGGAAGTGTATCCCAATTTATTTGTTTATCTGCAGTTCCTTCATTTTCAAGATCACCAATTACAACAACTGCAGGAACATAACCTTCTTTTTTCATAGTAAGGCAGTGATCAAAGGCTTTTTTAATTGCTTCACCGTATGCTGTTCCGTAATCTTTTGAGTTGTATTGAGTGAAAGCTTCAACAGCCTTTGTAATTCCTTTTGAGTTTGAAGGTGAGCCTTCATAAATAAGATATGAGTTTTCAGAAACCTTAAGAATCTTAATCTCGTCTTCCGGGTCTAATATTGAACAAAGCGACTTTAAATACTTTATTTGCTCTGGTAAATTTTTCTGGTTTGAAGCAGAAGAATCAACAGCAAAAATTATTGCAGCCTTGTGAAACTCATCAACTTTAATGTTTTTACACGCTACAAATAGTAATTTACCTATTATCGCTACAAATACTATTAACAGTCCTAATATAATCAATCTCTTGTTCATTTTGTTGCCTTTCATCAATATCCAACCGTAACATTCAACGGCTGAGTTAAAGTAATTTCTATTTCTGTATATGAAGGTATTTCAGCATCAACCCCTCGTTCTGCCGTTGAATAAATTGCAGAAGAACCTGCACCAACACCGGCACCGATTGCAACATTTCTGCCGATATTATCGCCGCCTGATAAAGCACCAACCAAAAGTCCTACAAGAGCTCCGGCAATAGCTGCACCGGCTGCACTCTTTAACGACTCACTTACTTTACCTTCATTTGATACAGTAAAATCAATTTCTTCCGCTGAAATATTATAAACTTTGTTCTCAGGTGTTACCAGTTGATTAAAACTAATAACAACTCTCCCGTTTCTTGAACCGTAAGTTGCAGGTCTGGCTTTTGTTAAAGAGCCGTACAATATACTTCCCTGCGGAGCAACTTCTCTTCCGTTATAAACCAACGCACTTGAAAGAACGGCTGTTACTTTATCGCCTTTTGCAGATGTTGCAGTATTAATCGCATTCTGCAGATATGCCTGGAACTTTGTACCAGCAGAAAGCTGCGCTACATAACCTTTATAAGTTGATACTGTTTGGTTATTTTGCTGAACATTATTTTGAAAAGGCGGTTCAAACGCGTTCTGCCTTGGTTCCTCAAAGCTGTATGTTTTAAGTGTTTCTGTTGTCGAAGTTACATCTTGTGCAAGATTTTCATATATTTCAATCAGATTTGTGTTAAAAGATTGTTCACAAACAACTCCAAGCTTCTTAATCTCTTTCAGTACAGTCTTATTAACTTTTAAATTATCCTCAGGGGACTGGTAATAATAAAACATGTTGTCACCACTCTGATTTAAAATAATTACTACAGAGTTATCACCTTTTTGTGATATTGCATAATACGGATTTTTCTTAACGATATTATAACCATGAGAAGTATATGTATTCTCAACAACAGGCTCCATATCAGTTGTCTTTATCCCTTTCAGGTAATAGAGCGCACTAACTGCATAACAGTTAGTTGATGTTGCAAATATTAATGTAAGAAGTGCAGTAATAATCTTTTTCATTAATTGCCATCCTTTATAACTGTTTCAGTAATCTGTTTTGTCGTGGTCATTGAACCGTCTTTATTTATCTTAAACAAATATTCAATCGTATTGACAGAAAACGGTTCATGCATATCAGGTTGTGCAACACAAATCCATATTGTAACGGACACAATTACTGCAAGTATAAAAAATAATACCATTTTTAGCCCAAACTTTATTAATTTTATAAGCAAAATTGCAACTATAATTGCAACAACTATTCCTGCAAAACCTAATTCCATTTCAACCCTTTCATATAATAGTCCTTATCTAGATTATATAATTAAAACGAGAAAATGGAAAAAAGGTTCAAAGATTTTTAACATTAATTAATGAAATAAAAAACCGGCGGTAGAATCAACTACCGCCGGTTTTATTGATTTTTTATTAGTATTTATAGTGTGAAAATGCCTTGTTAGCTTCTGCCATCTTGTGGGTATCTTCACGTTTTTTGCAAGCCTGCCCGCTTCCGTTTGAAGCATCAATCATTTCATTTGTTAATTTTTCTACGAAAGATTTACCGCTTCTGTTCTTAGCTGCAGCAATAATCCATGAAGAAGCAAGTGCAAAACCTCTGTCCGGTTTAACTTCGATAGGAACTTGATAAGTTGAACCACCAATACGTCTTGCTTTAACTTCCAACAAAGGAGTTGCATTTGTAACAGCTTTCTGGAAAATATCCAAGCCTTTTTCATTTGTTCGTTCTTCAATCTTAGAGATTGTAGCATAAAATATTTTTTCTGCTAAAGATTTTTTACCGCGTCTCATAACACGGTTAATAAATTTAGATACATCTACGCTGTTATAAATAGGGTCAGCTGTAGGAATTCTTCTTTCAGGTTTTGATCTTCTAGACATTATTACTTACCTCCCTTAGCTCTCTTAGCACCATATTTAGAACGGCTTTGTGTTCTGTTAGCAACACCTGCAGTATCTAAAGTACCACGAACGATGTGATATCTTACACCTGGAAGGTCTTTAACCCTTCCGCCTCTGATTAAAACAACACTGTGTTCTTGAAGGTTGTGTCCGATACCCGGAATATATGAAGTTACTTCAAATCCGTTAGTAAGTCTGACTCTGGCAACCTTTCTCAAAGCAGAGTTAGGTTTTTTAGGGGTTGTAGTGTAAACCCTTGTACATACGCCGCGT
>CACZFL010000011.1 GCA_902780525.1 uncultured bacterium
ACAATACTTGGAGGGCCACCTCCTGGGAAGATAGCACGTTGCCAGCATCTATTTTAGAGAAAAAGACAATTACTTTGGATTAAGTGATTGTCTTTTTTTTACTAGCAAAAAATTTTTTTACGTTTTTTTATATAGGTAATAATACATTTATCTAATAAAGGATTTTGCTTTATGTTGTGTGTAAATAATAATTTTAAATCACCTAATTCTCTTAATTTTAAATCTGCTGAAACAAAATATGTTGTTAAAATCGGTAAAAAGACTATTGATTCTGATACGTTTGTTAATATTATTGATAAATCCATTTATAAAAGACCGGTGCGTTCTTATGAAGATTTTCTTAACACCATAAAAACCTGTAATTTTGGCAGGCTTATGCTTCAACAAACAAAAATAAATGATGAACGTGAACTTTGCCAGAAAGTAATTAACAGATGTATTGAAGATTTAGAGCGAGCTATAGCTAATCGTGAACCTAAAGAAACTGTTAAAAAGCTTACTTCTATTTTGGAAAAATTTTTATTAATTTTTAAAGGTAAGGTATAGAATATTAATTTTGACTTCTAATTTTTTACCATTAATCATCTAAATAGATGTATTAAATAATATGAGCATGCTGCATAATTATCATGTGAGAATATATTATGCCCTTCAAATACAGATTAGAAAGTGTCCTAACTGTCCGTATTCGTAAAAAAGAAGCACAACTTGTTGTAGTTTTAAAGGCTCAGCAGGCAGTTCTTGAAGCAGAAGACAGGATAAGACAAAACCAAGAAGAAATTAGCCAAACTATTCAAAACAAAAAAACTGCTGATTTCAAAATGATGGAATATTATGATAGTTATCTTCATCATTTATGGGACAAGGCAGATGTTTTAGAGCAGGAAAGACAGCGGTTGCAGAGTATTCTTGATGATGAAAAAGCTAAGTTAGTTAAATGTGAACAAGAAGTTAAAGTTTTAGAAAAACATAAGGAAAAACAAAAAGAAGCTTATATAGAAGAAGAAAAAAAGGCAGAGCTGAAACAATTTTCTGAAATTGGTGTTCAGAGGTTTTATATACACTCAAAAGAAGCATCTGAAGCGCAGGAAGAATTATCAGAATTTACAAACTTAACTGAACAGGAATAAATTATGAACGTAACAAACTCAAAAAATTTTAATGTAATGACAGATGATATCTCTTCAAAAGGAACATCACAAAAAAATAATGATGCAAAGTTTTCTGATGAGCTGGAAAACATAAAAAAACAGGAAAAACTTAAAAATTCTAATACAGAGCAAGATAATTCGGCTAAAAATGATAAAAGCCAGAATTCAGAAAATGCAATAAACGGGTTGAATGATACAATAGAAGAGATTAATAAACTCAATCAAAAAGACGAATCTGAAAAAGAAAATATAAAGAAAGACTTTATTAATGACGATATAAAAAATAAATATGAGGTATTTGGTTTGATTGATAATAATATGAATTTGCAGGAACAACAGGATAAATTCAACGTACAGACCGGAACAAACATGAACTTTAATAGTGACGATCAGCCGTTTTCTGCATTTGTAAATCAAGATAAATCAATGATACCGGGTTCTTCTTCTAAGGATTTGGCAGAGGAGCAGTCTATAATGTCAACAATGGAAGAAAATATTGCAATTGCGAATAAAAATATTGCGATGTCCAAAAACAAAATTGTTGAAAATGAACATGGAATACAAAAAGTTGATAAAAAAACTAATTTGGTAGTTGATACTATCGTTAATTATAATAATGTAATTATGGATAAAGCTGATGTTGAATTTTTTGCAAATCTGATCGAAAACGGAGTTTTAGATATGAACGAAGTAGCTAATGCAGAAAAATCTTCAAGAGTATCCAAGACTTTGGCTGACATGCTTGCCAAGGCTATGAATGAAAATAAACCTGTAAGAATAGATTTTGACAATAATATTTCTGTCATTATAAAGATAGACAGAGCAGGAAAAATTTCAGCAGATTTTCTTCCGAGTTCGCAGGTAGCAGAAGCATACTTAAAAGAAAATTTGCCGCTTTTAAAACAACGATTTGACGATAATAACATTGATTACAATGAGTTAAATCAAAGACAACGAAAACAAGATACACAAGATAACAGAAAGAAGGGTCGCAAAGATGAATGACTTATATACAACAGCCATTAATACCCAAAAAGCAACAAACCGTTGGTTAGATATACTTGCTGAAAACATGACAAATGTTTATACGCCAGGTTATCGTGAAAATAAGGTTACGTTTAAAACCTTTTTAGGTGGTGCAGTAATTGATAATAACGTAAAAAACCAGGATCAGGGTAAATCAATTCCTGGAACTTCTCCAGAAAACCTGTTTTTTGAAGGAAAAGGTTTCTTTATGTTGAGAGGTCCAGAAGGCGATGTTTCTTATACCCGTTTGGGAGAATTTACGTTTGACTCAGAAGGTGTATATCGTGCAAAAAGCGGTGCTACTGTTCAGGGTTATATTTTGAACGATAAGGGAGAAATTATGTCAGGAACAAAATCCGTAAGTGCTGACCTGTATGAAGAGACAGCATTAAAAGGCGGCGCCTTAAGTATTCCTACAACAAATATTAAGTTATGGATTGACCCAAACAATGGCAAATTCTTAGGCAAATATGATGAATATGAAATAAAGAAAGACGGCACTATATACGGTAAAGCTGACGGCGGAAACCGTGCGGTTCCTCTTTATAAAATTGCTACTGCTAATTTTCATAATCCAAACGGACTTTATGATATAGGTAATGGCGTTTTTATAGAAACTACCGAATCAGGAAAACCTGTAATCGGTCGCGGCGAGATTCGCTCAGGTTTATTGGAACAGGCTAATACTGATTTTAAAGCAAATATTGCAAATTATCAGGAAGCAAAAGTTCAGATGGAACTTGTTAATGCCTTGATTAAATCAAACAAACAACTTCTGCAATCAGCAATGGAATTGGCAACCCAATAGGGAAGAATAATTAAGTTTTATACATAAAAAATAATAAATTTTCATATTAGTTAAACTCCGTTTAAAAGGGAATTAAGGGATTCTTTAATTCCTTTTATTTTATTTCTGGGTATGATATAATCCGAAATATAAAAATAAGGGGGAAATTTATGCTTGATTCGTTTGTTTATATGTTTAAAGATAAAAATTTTGCAAAAAAATACATGTCTTTATTCGGAGTATTGCTGGTTGCTAATGTACTGATTAACTGGTCAGGTACTCTATCACCGGTTTTAAATGACGGTTCTGTATCAATCTGGTATTATATACTGTTTTTTGCCGGTTTTATAACCATGTTTATTACTTACGGCTATAGTATATCATTGTTAAGAGCCAAAATTGATGACGCATCTGTAAGCGAACTTCCGTCAATTAATATTGTAAAGAATTTTGCAGAAGGATTTAAAGTTGTCTTATCAGGTTCATTATTGGTTATTCTGGCAATATTATTTATGTATGCATTGTACTTTTTGAACAATGTGCTTGTTAAAAATGTAGGAAACTCTGTTTCCGTAGTTCTAAATACAATACTATTTATGGCAATTCTTGTCGTATCCTTCTTTTTTATATCAATGTGCTGCAGATATGTTGTAAAACCATCATTTTTGAACTTTTTAAACTTTAAGGCAGCGGCTCAGTTAATAAATTATAATGTTTCAAAATATTTTAAATCATTTTTAATGATTGCTTTATGCATGACAATTGTATATTTAATATCAATGCTATCTGTTTCTGTTTTGGTAATGTTCGGATATCTTGGTTTGATGCTATATTGTACAATAGTTTCTTTACTTTGGGCTTATCAGATATATATATTAGCCGGTCTATTTAGTAATGCCGTTATATCAGAAAATATATAGTTGCCATAAGTATTAGTGGGGTTTAATGGTAAATATTGACTTTTTAACGCTAAGGGCATTTTTTATCGAGAATGCTGAATTTATCACAGGTTCACGCCTACAAAAAATTCAGCAGCCGACAAGGCGCGATTTTATATTTTTTTTAAGAAATAATGGTGAATGCAGAAAGTTATATATTAATATTCAGCCTCAGATGTATCACATCGCTTTTATGAGCAGTGATAATGAAAAAAGGCGTAATATAATTATTCCTCAAAAACCTCCTATGTTTTGTATGCTGTTAAGAAAGTATCTTGAAGGCGCGAGAATATCAGAGGTTAAAACAGTTAAAAATGAGAGAATAATTGAGTTTCAATTTGAAGCGTATGATGAACTTTCACAAAAAAGGCTTTTGTGTCTAACGGTAGAGCTTATGGGCAAACATTCAAACATTATTCTGTATGATAAAGATACATCTGTTATTATAGGCTGCGCTCATAATGTTGGTGCAGAAAAAAGCAGATACAGAGAGCTTCAAGGTGGGCTTAAATATGTATATCCACCTAATAGCGAAGGTCTTTCAAACGAATTAAAACTTCAATTTGACGGATTGAGCCAAGATAAGATTAACGAATATTTGACAAAAACTATTTATACTCCGGCTGTAAAGAATGATCGATATACTCTTTTTGCCGAACTTTTACCCGATTCGGTGCCGCAAAAATCTGTTAATGATTTGCTTGATAATTACTATTCAAAAGAACAGGAAAGGGTTAACATTAAAGCTGAGAAAACAAAATTGTCTGAAGTCGTAAATACCAGATTAAAGAAAACAAATAATTCAATATCAAAGATTTCGTCATTATTAAAAAAACGTGACAATACTGAAAAATACAAACTTTATGGTGATATTCTGACAGCTAATTTATATCAAAAATGTGATTATAAAAAAAGTATTAATCTATTTGATTATATTAATAACCAAAATATTACTATTCCTCTTGATGAAACAAAATCGCTTAATGAGAATGCTCAAAGGTACTATAAACTGTATAATAAATCCAAAACAACAAAAGAAAAATCAATGGAAATGCTAGCCAGTTTAAATATCGAAAAAGATTATCTTGAAAATGTTTTATACAGTATTAATACAGCAGAAACTTATTCTGATTTTTGTGAAATAAAAACAGAACTGGGAATTACAGAGGAAAAGAAAAATAGACTAGAAAAACCTGCTGTTGAAAAAATTAATATAAACGGATTTGATGTATATGTGGGGAAAAACAATAAACAAAATGATTATATAGTATCAAAACTTGCAAAAGACGACGACTATTGGTTTCATACAAGATTGTGCGCAGGTTCTCACGTTCTTCTTAAAACGAACGGGATAGAGCCAAAAGAAGATGTAATTTTTGAATGTTGTAAACTTGCAAGAAAATATTCTTCTGCTTCACAACCGTCAAAAGTAGGTGTAATATATACAAGGGGTAAATATTTAAGAAAACCACCGGCGGCACCGCTTGGGTATGTAACATACAAAAATGAAAAAGAAGTTTTAATATAAGGAGTGGATTATGAGAGCAGACGGACGAGAAAACAATCAGTTAAGAGATATAAAATTTACACATGATTTTACAAAACACGCACTTGGTTCTGTACTTGTTGAGTTTGGTGATACAAAAGTTATAACAACAGCTACTGTTGATTTGACAAAGCCAAAATGGATGTCAGACGACGATAACAGAGGTTGGGTAACAGCCGAATATTCTCTGCTACCTGCATCAACAAATACCAGATGCAAAAGGGAGAGGGATAAGGTTTCCGGAAGAACGCATGAAATACAAAGATTAATCGGAAGAAGTCTGAGAGCGTGTGTTGATTTGGAGAAAATGCCTGGAATGACAATAACGATTGATGCGGATGTTATTCAGGCTGACGGCGGGACAAGAACTGCAAGTATTTGTGGTGGATTTCTTGCTCTAAGAGATGCCGTTGAAAAACTTATTGCCACAGGGAAATTGGCTGAAAATCCGATAATTGAGCCTATTGCCGCAATCTCAATAGGCATTGTTGACGGCGAAATTAAGCTTGATTTAAACTATTCTGAAGATTCCCACGCTCAGGTTGATTCAAATGTGATTTTAACAAAAAGCGGCAAAATTGTGGACTTCCAGACAACTTCCGAAGGAGAACCATACGAGTTTGAGCGTATGATAGAACTCTTTAATACCGCTAAAGACGGTATTAATAAAATTATCAAAATGTATTGATTTATCCTTGCGGGTTAAAATTCTTTGCAGCTTCACCTAAGTTGTATTTGTTATACAACGAGGCGTAGAGTTGTGTAGCAGCTTCCGCATTTGCTTTTTTGGTAAGTTCTCTTACTGCGTTGTGACCGCTTGAATTTATTGTTCCCTTAATGCTTCCGCTATTACTCATAATGTCTGCGGCAAGTATTGATGAGCCGTATTCTCCTATATCAATTTTACCGTCATTATTTATATCTAAAGGACTGTTCGAAAGATTGTCGTTTATGGCAAAAGATTCTTCAATTTCTTTCGCGTTTACTTCTTTCCTTCCGCCGAGCTCTTCGTAGGCTACGGCTAATAGAGCATCTCTATCAATTTCATTTGGTTTGTGAATATTTGGCATGTACCTGAGTTCATATTCAAGCGGAGGCAGAGAACTTAAATAAGCGTCGTTTTCTTTTACATATTTATCAAGTTTTTCAATATTCTTTTCCGCTGCATCAGGCGTAATACCGAAATCTAAAATCGGCGGAACAGCATGATTATCTTTTACAAGCGGTTGTTCAAGGTAATTATAAAAATTCTGAACAGAGTTTCTGCCATATCTGATTGATGGATTAGTTACTGTTTTATCGTCATATTTGCCTTTTGAACCGTTAATTTTCGTAATATCGTTGTTTACTTCAAACATAAAATGCCTCCACACACTATATTTATATTAAAACCATGCTCTTTGCCGAATTGCTTTTTGTTGTAACATTCGTTAACAAAAGTAAAAACTTTCAAACAAATTGTAGTATAATTGTTTGGATAGGAGATTAGGGAATGACCGAGTACGTTTTTATGAACGGAGAATATGTTGAGTCGGACAAGGCTGTTTTGCCAGTAAGAACTCATGCTTTTCTGTACGGAACTTCTGTTTTTGAAGGAATAAGAGCGTATTATAATGAATCAGAAGGTCAGATGTATGCATTCAGGGTAAAAGACCATTACAAACGTATGCTTGCAAGCTCAAAGGTTATGTGGATGAAATCTCCTTATACGTTAGATGAATATGAACAAATTACAAAAGATTTGCTTAAGAAAAACAATTACAAAACAGATGCATATATACGCCCGACTTTATACAAATCTGCAATCAAGGTTGGACCGACTTTAACAGATAACGAAGATTCTTTCTTAATATTTACAACTCCTTTCGGGAATTACTTTGATGCGGAAAGAGGTTTAAAACTTTGTGTTTCAAGCTGGAGAAGAACTTCGGATAATGCAATTCCTCCAAGAGCAAAAGTGAGCGGAGCGTATGCAAACTCAGCTCTTATCAAAACAGATGCGCACGAAATGGGTTTTGATGATGCGGTTGTTCTTTCGGAATCAGGACAGGTTACGGAAGGTTCTGCGATGAACATATTTTTCGTATTTAACGGTGTCCTTACAACAACAAGTATCACTGATGATATTTTAATCGGGGTTACAAGAAATACCGTAATTGAACTTGCTCACGAGCTTGGTATTCCGGTTGCCGAAAGACCGATAGACAGAACAGAAATATATAACGCTGACGAGTGTTTCTGCTGCGGAACAGGTGCTCAGATAGTTCCTGTCGAAAGTATTGATAAAAGAATTATTGGTGACGGAAATACGGGAGCAATAACAAAACGGATTCAGGACTTATATTATAATGTGGTAAGAGGTAAATCGGAAAAATTTAGAGGATGGTGTACGCCGGTATATGATTAAATTTTTGGGAAAATGTATGATAAATTTGTGGATATGCATCCGCTACCTTCTGAGCGGAGGCTCAAGGCTTTCCCATTCTTTTTCCCAGGCGGCGCAAATAAGTTTTGATTCTCTTGTTATATCACTGGTAATAGCCTTTGTATCAGCTGCTGTTATTGCAATACAGGTTTCAAAACAATTTCTTATGTCGGGAGCGGAGACATATATCGGCGGTTCTATTGCTATTGTAATGATAAGAGAAATCGCTCCGGGTTTTGTGGCGCTCGCTATCGGAGCGAGAGCGGGTACTGCTATTTCTGCGGAAATTGCAAATATGCAGGTAACGTCTCAGGTTGATGCTATAAAAACTCTAAAAGTTGATCCTGTCGGGTATTATTTTACGCCAAGAATTCTTGCTGCTGCAATCACCGTGCCGATGGTTGTTGTGATAGCCGAATTGGTCGGTATTGTCGGAGGTTTATTGGTTTCACATTTAACAATAGGACTTCACCCTGCCAGATATATTAACTCTGTATGGCTTTGGCTTAATACACGAGATATTTATATAAGTTTATTCAAAGCCTTCGTTTTTGGAATCTTAATAGCACTAGTCTGTGCAACTCAAGGGTATGAAACCAAAGGTGGAGCAAAAGATGTAGGTGAATCAACAACAAAAGCAGCCGTTTTATCTACGGTATTTTTGCTGATTGCCGATTTTATTATAAATTTAATTTTTTATCTATAAAGAAAGGAAGTAAAAAATGAGAGTAAATCCAATCAACATAGTCAATATAACAACAAGCTTTAAAGCAAATATTGTACCAACCGAGTCGTTAAAAGAAACATTTGATGTACTGCAAAGAAGTGCAAATTCACCTGTTCTTAAAGATATGAATTATACAAAAGATTTTCTTGACAGTCTTGCAAGGATCAGTGAATCTGAGAAGGTCGCTGAGTTCAAGATTGATATAGATAAACGACGTGCAAATCATACTTATACCAAAATAAACGGAAGACGTGTAAGCGGTGGTCATAATGAAAGAATTCCAAATGTTCAGAACTCCTATTTGGTAGCGAAAGGTACAAAGATTTTTGCATCAAAACTGGAAGAAACTGAGCCTACAATATTAGATATACTAAAAGCAAGAGTAGAAGATGCACAGAAGGTTCTTGATGAAGCAAAGGCAAGATACAGCGAAAGAATAATTGCTGAATTTGAACAGGCAAAAAAAATAATCTTTGAAGATGTAAAGTAAATTAAATTGCTAAGATGCCTATCTCATGCTATTATTAATTGGTAGTAGTGGAGATTATGATTTTGCTGAACAAACAAGCGGAACAAAAGATGTATGAGCTTATCGGTGCGTGGCTGCATAGTTATCGGACTTCCGAAAGCCAGAGAGAAAAATCAAAAGCGAAAGCTCTGATTGTTTCAAGAATGCTTCCTATTGTAAAGAGAATCGCAAGAACAATTGCAAGACGTTCTTATGACCCTATTGACGATTTAGTTCAGGCAGGTTCTATCGGTTTATTAAAAGCAATTGACAGTTTTACTCCGGAGATAAATGATAATTTTAAGTATTACGCAGGTAGTTTAATTATCGGCGAAATGAAACATTACATAAGGGATAAGATGAATACAATAAAAGTTCCGAGGCACATTCAGGAATTGTCTTTCCGTATTAACTCATTTATTTCTACATTAACAGCTGAAGAATTAAACGATTTAACCAACGAATATGTTGCGGATGCACTTAATGTATCGAAAAAAGATGTTGATTTCGCTCTGCAGGCTGACAGAAGAAAAACAACTGTTTCATTGGATGATGTGTACAAAGCTGATTCAAATAATTTAGGGTATGAAGAGGTTATTACAACAGAAAATTATAAAGAAAAGGCAGAGCTTGAGGATGCAAGGCTGATTATTGAACTTGTAATAGTAAGGCTTCCAAAAGAATACAGACGCTTAGTCGAGTTGTATTATTATCAGGATTTAAGCCAGAAAGAAATTGCGGAAAGAACGGATCTTTCGCAAATGCAGGTTTCAAGAAAACTTAAAAAAGCCTTTGAAATGCTTCATGAAATGATTGCTGATTCTCAGCTTGGAACATCATTAATGGGGATTTAAAATGGATTTGGGTACTTATATAATGTTCTGGGTATGTGTTTTTGGGCTTTGCTTTGGAAGCTTTTATAATGTTGTAATTCTGCGTTCTCTCTCGGGAGAAAGCATTGTTTTTCCTCCGTCAAAGTGTCCCAAGTGTCAGCATAAGCTCTACCCCTGGCATAATATTCCTGTTCTTTCTTATATCCTTTTGAGAGGAAAATGTTATTTTTGTAAAGAAAAAATCAGTATTCAGTATCCAATTATTGAGTTATTAACGATGGTTCTGTTTGGGATTTCTTACTGGAAATTTGGTATTAGTTATACCACTTTGTTTGTAATATTCTGGCTATCCTGTTTGCTTATTATGACAATGACTGATATAAAAGAAAAAATAGTTGATTGTAATATCGCAATCGCAATGGCAGTGAGCGGAATGATTTATGCCGGACTTATAGGGGGCTGGCATGGAGTGTTGCATTCGGTTCTGGGTCTGCTTGCCGGTGCTTTTATTATGGAATTGATTGCAAGAGCAGGTTTTGTTGTCGCAAAAACAAGAGCGATGGGTGAAGCAGATACATATGTTGCAGGTGCTTTAGGTGCAATATTTGGCATTTTTGCCATAGTAAAAGTTCTTCTTTTCAGTCTTGCTGCTTCAATGATATGTGTAATTCCGGTATTCCTTTATAACAAATATAAGACCGATGACAAACCTGTTTGTATATTTTCAGTCTTGTTTATAACGGCTATATTGGTATATTATAAACTTTGGCAAAATTATTGGACATTTTCTGCTTTAGCAGTAATATCAGCTTTGCTTGTTTATTTTATACTTAAAGGTATGAACAAATCCGAAAACAGAAATTACCTTCCGTATGTTCCTGCTTTGGCTGTTGCAGCAGGATATTGTATGTTTTTTCTGTAGAATTAAAAAAAGGTAAAAATATAATGGTAGTATCATTTCCAAATCAATATCAGAATTATTGCACATTCTCAGACAATGTTTATAAACGTGCTGAAGCAGGAGAAAAACTGCTTCCGCAAATAAAGGAAGAACTTAAGCATCCAAAAAACGAAGAACAGGTTGTTGAAGATTTATTTGTTCTCAATGTAATGCTTGATAGCGGACTTGAAAAAGAAAAAGTAAATAATATTTACCCCGAACTTTCAAAATATAATAATACTAAAAATCCTAATATTCAGACTTTTTTATCGGGAATATACAGAAAAACAAAAATCCCTGATGCTTTTGGTCCTTTAGTGTCGATGCTTATTCAAAACTCAATTAACCCTCCTAAGAACGCAATTTTTGACCCGAATGAAGAAATAGGCGGTGCGATACTTGATTATTTAGCATAGAGGTTGCGAATTTTAAAAAATAGAGTTATACTCAGTATATAAATTTTAAAACAGGAGTAAAAAATGTTTAAGAAAACCCTATCACTAATCTGTATTATGTCTATTTTTTGTTTAAATGCTGCCCCAGCATTTTCTGCTTGTGCCGCACCATGCACGGATAAAACTATTGCTGTTGAGCACTTGGATGTACACAAAAAAGCTCCGTGCAATATTGTTACTATTAAAACTGATAAAAAGGTAATTGAACAAGGAAATGTTCTTTTGTTCCAATTTGATGAAAAGTTCTATTCAAAATGTGAAAAGGCAGGAACGATTGTTCATTTCTCCGTTCCGGAAGCTTTATATACAACAGAAGGTACATTGCTGCTTCCTGCAGGAACAAAAATCACTGCAGAAGTTACAAAAATCGAAAAACCAAAATGGTTTAATAAAAATGCTCGTGTCAGTCTGATATTCAGACAGATAATCTTACCAGACAACACTTGTATTGATATCAAAGCAAAACCGTTTACAAAGGACAGCAAGCTTAAAGAAGGTCCTTGGACAACATTCGGTAAAGTAGCAGTATCAACTCTTTCTCTTGGTATTATCGGAACCGGAGCCGGTGTTGGTTTAGCGTTTATTCCATATCCTGCTAAAATAGGTACAGGTATTGCTGCCGGTGTTTCAGTAGGTTGCGGTGTAGGTTTCCTTGTTGGTGTAATTACACCTGGTTGCCACTACAAAGCTAAAAAAGGTGAAGATGTTTATGCCGTTCTTTTGGAAGAAATCCCTTTGTGCAATAAATAAATTTAATATAAAAAGGCGGGTGTGCTAAAAGCACACCCGCCTTTTTGTTTGTTATAAAATATAACAAGGAGTAAGAGAAATGGAAAATAAAAAGGTTTATATAGAAACACTCGGTTGTCAGATGAATAAATCTGATGCAGAGAGAATGTACGGAATGCTTGAGCATATAGGATATACTCAGACAGAAAACCCGAAAGAAGCTGATATGCTTATTATTAATACTTGTTCAATAAGACAGTTATCTGAGGATAAAGCGTACAGTCAAATCGGTGTCTGGGGAAAATGGAAGGGAATGACAGTAAATGAAAACGGTACAAGAGTTTACAATCCTTATCCAAAAATTGTTTTTGCAGGCTGTGTTGCTCAGCAAGCTGGAGAAAAATTATTCAGACGAGCACCATATGTGGATTTGGTTTTGGGAACTCAAAGACTGTATGAACTTCCAAATCTTGTTAAAAGAATTGAAAACGGCGAACGGATTGTTTCTGTTGATGAAAAGCCTTTTGAAGAAAGCGATATTCAGATTAATCGTGTGAAAGGAATAAATGCCTGGGTTCCGATTATGGAAGGCTGTAATAACTTTTGTACGTATTGCATTGTCCCTTATACTCGTGGTCGTGAACGTTCAAGAAAGCCTGAACTTATTATGGCAGAAATTAAAAAAGCTCTTTCAGAAGGTTTTAAAGAGATAACTCTCTTAGGTCAAAATGTTGACTCATACGGAAAGGGGGTAAATGAAACTCAAAACGGTTTTGAAATATCTGATACAAAAGAGTATGGCAAGGATTTAGCCGGTAATACAATAAATCTCTCGTGGCTGTTAAGACAAATTAACGCGCTAGAGGGCAAGTTCAGAATAAGATTTGTTACAAATTATCCGACCGACATTACAGATGAAGTTATTGATACTGTTATTGAGTTGGATAAGGTTTGCGAATATTTTCATATACCGATGCAGTCGGGTGACGATTATGTGTTAAAGAAAATGAACAGACGTTATGACTATGCAACTTATAAAAAGATTTGCGACCATATCCGTTCAAGAATCCCTGATGTAACTATCACAAGTGATTTTATCGCTGGTTTCCCCGGAGAAACAGAGGAACAGTTTGAGAATACTCTTAAAGCAATGACAGAGCTTGAATTAGATTACTCTAATACGGCAGCATATTCGCCTCGAGAACGTACAGTTGCAGCAAAATGGGTTGATAAATATATTCCGGAAGATGTAAAAACAGACAGATTGGCAAGGCTTAACGAACACAACAGAGCGTGCTGCTTAATATCCAATAAAAAATATTTGGGCAGAGAAATGGAAGTTCTTGTAGAGAATTACGAGGTTCGTAAAAACGGTGATAAAGTTATTACCGGTCGTACACGTAATAATAAAATTGTCCATATTCCTTGTGACAGAGATTTGACGGGTGAGTTTGTAAATGTCAGAATAACAAATGCAAGAACCTGGTACCTTAACGGAGAACTGATATAGTGAAAAACATAAGACAATCAAACGTTAATACACATAAAGACGCGTGGGTAGAGATTAATCTTGAATCTTTGGCGCAAAATATTATTGAAATAAAAAAAGGAATACCGTTAGACAAAAAAATGTTGGGTATTGTAAAAGCTGACGCTTACGGTCACGGTTCGCAAATGATAGCAAAAACAATGCTTGCGTCAGGCGTGGATATGTTTGGTGTGTCCTCTGTTGATGAAGGGCTGGATTTAAGGAACGTAAAAATCAAAGCTCCGATTCTTGTAGTTGGTGCTATTCCAACATGGGCAGTAGAATCTGCAACACTTAATGATATAGCTTTTTCAATTTTTAATGATGGACACTTAGAAGCTTGCAAAGAGGTTTATGAAAGAACGGGGATTAAACCCAAGGTTCACGTAAAACTTGATACAGGAATGAACAGAATCGGTGTTCGCGCTGAAGAAGGTGTAAATTATATAGAAAAAGTCAGAAAGGCTGATTATTTAAAATTTGAGGGGGTATTTACCCACCTTGCGGCGGCAGAAGAACCAGAAGAGGCAAAAAAACAGATAAGCAGATGGAACAGCGTTGTTGATAATATTGATACAAAAGGACTTCTTATCCATATTCAAAATACTGCTGCAACTTTTGCTTACGATATTAAATCAAATATGGTCAGAGTTGGTATCTCTCTGTACGGTTTATACCCTGATTTGCCGCCGGCGGTAAATTATAAACCGAAATTGAAGCAGGTTATGGGACTAAAAGGCAGAATAACAAATATTCATGAGGTTAAAACGAATGAAGGTGTAAGTTACGCTCATACTTTTATTGCAGAAAAGCCGACAAGAGTTGCAACAATTCCTATAGGCTATGCAGACGGAGTTGCTAGAGGTTTATCCAATAAAATTTACGGAATAATTAACGGTAAAAAAATCAGACAAATCGGGAATATTACAATGGACCAGATGATGTTTGATTTAGGTAATAATGACGCTCAAGTTGGTGATGTAATCACGCTTTTGGATGAGGAAAATTTAACCCTTGATTCTTGGGCTGAAATATTACATACTATTAACTATGAACTGACCTGCAGACTCAAGGTAAGGCTACCAAGAGTTTATGTAAGATAGGGGTAAGAAAAGTATGAAAAAGAGTTTAATATTATTAGTAGTTTTGGGTTTATCACTCAGTGTTTTTGCTTTTGATTATGTACCAAAAAATGTAAACTCAAATCCGTTTGGAGATAAAGTTCAAAAAAATCAAAATACGGAACAGGCTATTCCGTCGGATATGAGAGAGATAAAAACATTAGCCGAATACTTCAGATATCTGCCTGCAGAAGTTCACAGGCACTGGACCCCTTTAAAATCAGCAGTTGACTATGCAGTCACAGTCGAATTTATTGTACATCGTGACGGATCTATATCCAATGTAAGGATAATAGGAACTGATTATCCGAATGCAAATCGTGCGGTTATTGATGCGGTTAAATTAGGTGCACCTTATCAGCCTCTGCCAAAATCATATTCAAAAGAACGGGTGAAAGCACAAATTGTGCTTGAATATCACGCAAAATAGGGATAAATGATATACGCTTTTATTAAGCTAATTTATATGCAGCCATTTCTCTTTACTTTTACCTTAGTTTGTTGTATTTTTACCATGTATGAGGTATTACCTCAAGGTAGAAAAAGAAGGAGAACTCAACATGAGTGAAAGAAAATTAGTTGGAACAGGTGAAATGTTCCGTAAAGCATTAGCAGGCGGTTACGCTATCGGTGCTTACAATGTTAACAACATGGAAATTTTACAAGGTATTGCAGAAGCTGCTGAAGAAACAGGTGCAAGAAAATATGCTAACCAAACCTATCTTATCAAGCTGGTTGAAGCAGCATTAGCTACAACTACTGTACCTATTGCTCTTCACTTAGACCACGGTGCAGATTTTGACATATGTAAGGCTTGTATTGACGGCGGTTTCTCTTCTGTTATGATTGACGGAAGCAGATTCCCGTTTGAAGAAAACGTTGCAGTTACTAAAAAAGTTGTTGAATATGCTCACGAAAGAGGAGTTTCAGTAGAAGCTGAACTTGGTAAATTAGCAGGTGTAGAAGACGACGTAAAAGTTTCTGACAAAGATGCTAAATATACAAACGTAAGAGAAGCTGTTGAGTTTGTTAAACAAACAGGCTGCGATTCTCTTGCAATTGCTATTGGTACATCTCACGGTGCATATAAATTCAAAGGTGAAGCAAAATTAGATTTTGAAAGACTTAAAGAAATCAAAGATGCTCTTAAAGAAGCAGGATTCGGTGACTACCCAATCGTTCTTCACGGTTCTTCATCAGTTCCGGCTGAGTTTGTTGCTAAATGTAATAAATTTGGCGGTAACTTACCTGATGCACAAGGTGTTCCTGAAGACATGCTTAATTATGCATCTAAACACGGAGTTGCAAAGATTAACATCGATACAGATTTAAGACTTGCAATGACTTCTACAATCAGAGAATTCTTTGTTGAACACCCTGAAAAATTTGACCCTCGTGAATATATGGGACCGGGCAGAACTGCTGTTAAAGAAATGGTTATGCACAAAATGCGTGACGTTTTAGGTACTGCAGGGCACGCTGATGACTAGGGTATAAATAATTATTATTTATCTAAAAACCTTGCCTTTTTAAGGCAGGGTTTTTAATTTGTTACATATTGTAAATGTTTTCATTTATATTGAAACTTTTTTTATTTATAATCGTTATATATATGTAAGGCTAACAGATGTTGGAAAAGGGATAAATTATGGCTACTCAGTATTCATATAACTGGTATGATTCTCCTGAATTTGAATATCAGGTTGAAGAATTACAGAAACGTTTAAGGAATGAAAAGGCTAACTATGCTTACATTAAATTCAGACGTTCAATGGAAAGACGCCTGTCTTTGGTTAATGATTATTAATTGTTTTTATCAGTTATAAAGTTATAAAAAAACCGGTTTAAAATTTTAAACCGGTTCTTTTTTGTTTTTTGCAAAAATGTCAAACTACTTGATTTCAACAGTAGCGCCTGCTGCTTCAAGTTGTTTCTTGATAGCTTCAGCATCTTCTTTCTTAACCTGTTCTTTGATAGCCTTAGGAGCACCATCAACTAAATCTTTAGCTTCTTTTAAGCCAAGACCTGTGATAGCACGAACTTCTTTAAGAACTGCGATTTTCTTATCAGCAGGAACTGATGCTAAGATAACGTTTACTTCAGAAGCAGCTTCTTCAGCAGGAGCAGCACCAGCAGCAGCCGGAGCAGCAGCTACAGCTACAGGAGCAGCTGCAGATACGCCGAATTTTTCTTCCATAGCTTTAACTAATTCAGCAGCTTCTAACAAAGTTAATTTTTCAATTGATTCTAAAATAGCTTCTACACTCATGATTTTTCTCCTTTTTATTTTTGTTTTTGTTGTGTACGTTTTGATTAGACCATATGGTCTTAATTAATGCTTCTATGCTTGTTTCTGGTCACGAACAGCAGCAATAGCTCTGACAAGAGCTGACATAACGCCGTTGATACCACCAACAATACCGGAAGCAGGTGAGTTGATACAGCCAAGCATTTTTGCGTAAATTTCTTCTCTTGAAGGAATATTAGCTAATGCCTTAGCTTCAGCTGCTGACAATAATTGACCGTCAAGAGCTGCACCTAAAATTTCACCCTTCTTAGTTTCTTTAATAAATTTTGATAAAGCTTTTGCAGGTGCTACCTGGTCTTCAAAACCAAAAGCAATAGCAATAGGTCCTTTTAAAGAATCTGTCAAAACTTCATAAGGAGTTCCTTTGATAGCGATTTTTGCAAGGGTGTTTTTTGTAACCATGTAATCACCGCCGTCTTTCTGAAGAGCTCTTCTGAGATTTGTGATTTCTTCTACGCTAAGACCTTTGTATTCGGTAACAATTGCAACTTGGGCTTTATCTACTTTTTCCTTGATAAGCTTAATCTTATCATCTTTAAAAGCTTTTGTTGACATTTTTTGCTCCTTTATTTAATCTTTGTTGAATTTTATATATCGGGATTCCGCCCGTTCGACCTGTTTTCATACTAAAAAAGATTTCGCAATCTTTTTTAATCGCAAAATCTACATCACTATAAGCTATTTATATTGTGTGTAATCTCGGCTAGCTTTTTATATTTAAATCCTTATCGGATACTAACTGTCTGCGATTATGCTTTGATATTATCAAGGACAAAACTAAAAGTCAAGGGGGGGTAAATATTTTGGGGTAAATATAGGTATGGAGGATGTAGGATTCATTTATCCCCTTTTGACTTTTATAAACAGGAAAGTATATAATATAGTAATAGTGAGGACACTGTATGAAGAAGGTATTTTCTCTGTTAATTATTTATATAATGGCTTTTGCTCAAGTTCAGGCAAAAGGTTTTGAACCTGTGCCGAGCAACGTTAAATTACCTGCCAAATACACTCAGGAATATATTGATAGTATTTCTCCCGAGTACAAAAAAGTGTCTGACGAACAGATATTTCACGTAGCACTGGATATGCTTAAAGGAACTTCTGGAGAATTTTCAAGAAAAGCAATCTTAGGGTACAATATAACGCAATATCCTGTGAAAATACAGTTTAAGGATTTGTCTGAAATTGACCAGGCGTATAGCACTTTCGATGCTATCGGTTGGAAGAAAAAAGGGAAACTGTACATATATATAAACCCCAAACATCAGTATGCACCTCCCGGAGCACTTGCTGCACTGCTTGCTCACGAGGCTTTACATCAAGACGAATATAACTCTCTTAGCGAAGAAACATATGCCTGGACAATGGAAGCAACTGTGTGGAACGAGATTTTGAAGCAATATCCCGAGTCTAATAATTTGGAATCGTCCCTTGTTACAAGGGAGAATATATTAAAGCAACTATTGGAAAAGGGTAATTACACAAACAAATATATAAAAAAGACTGTTTTTGCAAACAACGGGTATAAAAATTTGCCTCTGACTTCGCCCGGATTTGAATATAAGCAATAAAGTTATAATAAAATTTGTAATAAGCATGAAAACAACATAAAGAGTATTGCTTATATTTGCTCCTTGATGTTAAATTGTTATATGAAGAAAAAGCAATTACTAATTTTTATATTGTCCGTATTTATATTGGTTATTTTTAATAATGTATTTTTATCTACATTTACCAGGACAAATTCTTATTTTCTGCGTCAGGAAATGATTAACAGTGATGAAATATCACCGCAGAGGCTGTTTGACAGAACGTGGCGTGTAATAAGCAAAGAGTATTATGAACCGAGTCTTAATCACCAGAACTGGAACAGATGGAGAACAAGATATCAGGGTAAGATAAAGACCATTGATGATGCACAAGTGGCAATAGATACTATGATTGCAAGTCTTGATGAACCATATACAAAGTTTATGTCTCAGAAAGATTTTGAGGATTTGACAACATCAATTACTTCTAAAATATATGGTATCGGAGTTAACATATATTCAAATTCCGGAAAAACAGAAATATTTAATGTAATGCCCGGAACTCCGGCTGATTTTGCGCAGCTAAAACAGGGAGATATAATAACACACGTTGACGGCAAGGACATTGCTGGTATGAATATATCAGATGTTGCAGCTCTTGTAAGAGGTCCTGAAAACAGCATGGTTGAAATTACAATTCTTCGTGATGGTAAAAAACTTACAAAAATTATAAAGCGTAAAGAAATTAAAATTAAATCTGTAAAAAGCTCTATTCTTGATAACCATATCGGATATATAAAAATAATTAGTTTTATGAGCGGCTCTACTCCAAATGAGTTTATGGAAGCCTTAAATAATACAAAAGAAACAGATTCTCTGATAATTGATTTGCGCGGAAATACAGGCGGACTTTTGGATAATGCTATTTTTATTGCAGATCAATTTATAAATAAGGGTACTATTGTTGATATTATTTACAGAAGCGGAAATAAAAAGACAATTCGTGCCAAAAATGATGGTGAAACTCTTAATAAACCTGTTGTTGTTCTTGTAAATGGTACGAGTGCAAGCGCAAGCGAAATACTGTCAGGTGCGCTTAAGGATACTCACAAGGCTACACTTGTCGGAAATAAAACATTTGGAAAAGGACTTGTACAGAAAGTTGTTCCGCTTCCAAACAGAACAGGTGTGAACGTAACAATAGCAAGGTATTTAACTCCTAACGGTACGGATATTAATAAACTCGGAATAAAACCTGATATAGAAATCGGTACTGATTTTGATTTTATTGAAGACAATAAACCTGATGTTCAATTAGAAAAAGCAAAAGAAATATTAAATAAAAAGTAATGGACAGGATAGAGGAAGAACTTAATAAGTTAAAACAGAATAATCAGCTCAGAACAATTCCGAATATTGAGTCAAAATCTGACGGAAAAATTGTTGTTGACGGAGTCGAATACATAAATTTTGCCTCAAATGATTATCTGGGAACAAGTACAAAAGAGAATTTAAGGCTTGAGTTTCTAAATAAAGTCAATAATAATGATTTTTTAACACTTTTATCTTCTGCTTCTGCAAGGCTTTTAACAGGTTCATCTCCTGAATATACGGAGCTTGAAAAAACTGTCGCAAAAATTTTCGGAAAAGAGAACGCCTTAATTTTTAATACCGGCTATCAGGCAAATCTTGGTGTTATATCTGCTCTTATAGGCAAGGGTGATGTTATATTTTCTGACAAACTTAACCATGCCAGTATAATTGACGGAATGAAGCTATCAGGTGGTGACTTTTACAGATATAAACATCTGGATTATGAGCATCTTGAAAAGATGCTTTCGGAAAAAAGAGATAAGTATAAAAGGGCAATTATTGTTTCAGAGTCGGTATTCAGTATGGATGGCGATATGGCAGATATTGATAAACTCGTAGATCTGAAAAACAAATATAACTGCCTTTTGATGATAGATGAAGCCCATGCGTTCTGCGCCTTCGGTGAAACTATTGCCGGTGTTAGTTACGGAAAAGATGCTGATATAATTACGGCAACTTTCGGCAAAGCTGTTGGCTCATTTGGTGCATTTTGCGTTTCAAACGAAAAAATTATATCTTATTTGATAAACAAAGCACGTTCATTTATATTTTCAACATCTATTCCTCCTGTTAATATTGCCTGGTCAAACTGGCTTTTAACAGAAAAGATGGATTATATTGAAGCTCAGAAGAAAAAGCTTGAACATTTAACAAAAGCTGTTCACGCATCTCTGAGGTTAAGAGGAATTCAAACCCCTTCGGTAACACACATTATACCTCTTGTAATCGGTGATAATGAAAAGACGTTAAAAGTATCAGAAAAGTTACGCTCCATGGGGTATTATATTCCGGCAATACGACCTCCTACCGTTCCTGAAGGTACTTCAAGATTAAGAATATCTCTTACTTCTGATTGCAGACTGGAAGATTTTGAAGAAGTGCTAAGTGTAGTATAGTGATAAAGCAATTTTTGTCCTCAATTTTACTTTATATATATAAGAAAATTTTGGAACGGGGAAAAAGTGAAAATAAATAAGACTATTATTAATACTGCAGTAAAATGTTTGCGCTCTGAGGTTAAGCGTGCAGAAACTCCTGCAGTTTCAAAACCGCTTTTATCTGCCCCCTGCATTGATACATTAATAAAAGAAGCACCACTATTAAGAACTCCGCTTACTCAGAAACAAATATCCAATATGAAGCCGAGCGAATTAAAAGCTATTCTGAAAACCAGAAACGATATCCCGGAAGAGTTGTCTAAGTTTATTTCATCTCCTTCATACTTGAATATGTATGACAGAATAAACAATATCATGCTGGAAAATAATTTTGCTTTAAAAAAAAGAAATGAAATCTTATACAATTTTCTGAATTATTCCGAGCCTGAAATTGCCGCAGAAATTGTGCCAAAACTGGCAAAAAAAGGATATGATATTGAATATCTTTCACGTTTGCCATTAGACGCTTTGAACAAAGATATTGTTGAAGAAGTTTTGGTCAAGCATAAAGAACTTATTAAATCTCTTGCTGACAAAAAAATTACATCAGATGCCGAAAAGAAAGCAAAGTTTTGGATGTCTATGTGTAAAGCCTCAGAAAAAAAATATGAAGATTATCTTAAAGAAGCTCTGGAACAAATGGAAACCGGAAGGGCAGAGTTGGAAAACAAAATAACAGGAAATATTTTATTATATGCAGATAAAAACAATGTTAAATACCTGGAAGAATATTTTAATATTTTTAAAGGGGATTCTCCAAGGTTTATTTACTATTGGAAACCTGATACTTCAAAAATATTGTCAAAGTGGTTTAAAAACGAAAGCAGTTACCATGAGCCTTTAGACAGAATTTATCGGAGAGGACATGATTACAAATCTATTTATAATATCTTTGGCGATGCTGAAATTACAAGCGTTTCTCAAAGATTACTTGAATACAAGAATTTTGATAAATTTAAAAATATTGATTTAAGCAATTTTGATACTTTAACTGTTGCAGAGAAAAAAGAATTTATCGGCTGTTATATCCAGGCTATGACACCCAAAGACATAATGTTCAGAAAAGAGTTATTTGATAACTTTAGTGAATTCTCTTCTAGAATGAAGATTTATAAAAAATTTGACACAACATCACGGGAAACTATAACAAAAAGTTATCAGGATACCCTGAAAAAGATGATGGATACGCTTCCTGAATCAGAAAGAAAGGTTATTACCACAAAAGTCAGTTACGGTGATGTCCGAAAAGAATACATGGCACAGAATCCTATTCCTGCCCTTGTTGATGATATTTCAAAATTACCATACAAAGAGGAAGTTTTTAATGGTAAAACTTATAAAATTATAGAAATAGAAAGCGAAAATTCATTATGTATATCTACTCACAGAATCCCAAATGGTGACAGTATAATAAATATAGAGGCGCTTGAAGTAACAAACCCGAATGAGTTGTTGTGCATTGGTACAAAAGGCGGAACAACAGGTATAAACGGAGGAACCGGTGACGTGTATGCTCTGTTTGTTAAACCCAGACGAGGGAACGATCTCTGGGTACAGTCTTATACGGATATTGATAGCGGAAATAATGCGACAAAGAATGTATTTAATGTAAACAGAGAAGTTTTACGCGGGTATTGCAGATACAAACGAAATCACGTATGGGCGTCAATGGAATATGTTCAGGAGCTTATAAAAAAAGAACTTAACTTATCTCAGATTGAATATATATCGAGAATGAAAGCGTTAAAAGAATGTACTACCCTAAATGAAATCGAAGCAATTGATAAAGAGTTTGAACAGGCAATAAGAAAGGTTATAAAAGAAAACAATATGTATGAAGGACTAATTCGTCCTGAGATTATGGGAATAAAGATTCCCTATACTATGCCGCTAACAGAAGTCAATGAAAATATTTTATCTTATGCTCAAAGAAAAAATGTTCCGCTTGTCAGGATAAAATACCCTGTAAAAGAACCAAAAGAACCGATCAATATTTTATTTAAAATTAATACGGGTGTGTAAAATCTTCTTATTGTTAAATTTTATTTACCCCTTGACATGATACGGCTTTATACACGAGAATATATTTGTAAAATCATTTAATAGAGGAGAGAACCTATGGATGAAAATATGCTTTGTACCAGAAACCACGAATACGTACTGGAAAAGGATGAAGGTTATGAAGTCGGTATTACGGATTATGGCATAGAGCAGTTAGGTGATATAGTGTTTGTTGAGCTTCCTGATACAAATACAGAGTTTTCCAAGGGTGAAGTTTTTGCGACAATCGAATCCGTAAAAGCTGCCACAGAAGTTTATATGCCAATATCAGGAGTAGTAACAGAAATTAACGAAGAAATTGTTAATAACCCCGAATTATTAAATGATGAAAATTATGAAAACAAGTGGTTCATACGTATTGAATCAGATGCCGACCAAATAGAGTTTTCTGATTTATTGGATTATTCCGACTATAAAGATGAAGTTGAATAGTAATGTTAATATAATTATTGTATAATTGACAATTGTTTTTGTTTTGCATAGTATGTAAAAAACATTAGAGATATATGTTAGGAGATATATTATGAAAATTCAACCAATTACAACGTATCGTGCAAACAATTTTTATGCAAACAAAAATGTAAGAAAGGCTGATGAACCTGTGAATCAACCTGAAAATCAACCAAATTTTAAAGGTATAAAAGGTCTTTTTAAGGGCATTGCAGTAGGAGCCGGAGTTACAGCAGGCGGAGTTGCAGCAATTGCAGGGGTAGCGGCACTTCCCTTATTTTTAACATACATTGCAGTTAATGGCGCTATTGCAGGTGCAGCAGGTCATTTGATTGAAGGTCAAAACAAAAAAGCAGACAAATAATAAGCCTATATATTACCCATAACGGCATCAGCAACTTCTCTGAAAGCTCCGTTTCCTCCGTGAGCTTCAGTTATTTGTATGCCTTCTATATTTTTAATCTTATTAATTGCATCAGGTACTGTTATTCTGTGTTTTACAAAACATAACGAATCGTAGTCGTTTACATCATCGCCGATATATAAGTATTCATCTTCTTTAAGCTGATATTTTTCAACAATAGCCTTTATAATATCAATTTTAATTCTTATGTTTTCATGAACTTCATCTATGGAGAAGGTGTTTTTGATTTTTTCGATGGCAGAGTTTTTTTCTCCTGATATTATGCCGATTTTATATCCGTTTTTTTTCAAAAGACTGAATCCCATAATGTCTTTAAAATTAACTTTACGGGACATTTCTCCTTTAGAATCAATATAAACGCAATTGTCTGTGCAGATTCCGTCAAAGTCTGTAATAATAAATTTTATTGTATCAGGAAGTTTAATTGTCATATTACTGAACTCTTCTTAATTTTTCAATGATAGGTAATTCTCTCGGATAGACAATCTTAATCCCGTTACCCAACAGAACCGGTGTTTGTCTGATATCACGAACCATGTGATATAAACCTGCTGTTTCAAGACTTGCTGCTTGGTCAGAACCCCAGTTCGTTCTGTCAATAGTAATATGACGCTCAACGGCATTTGCTCCGAGTGCTACTGCCAATACAGACGGCGTTATACCTCTTTCGTGCCCCGAATATCCGATAGGGCATGAGAACTCTTTTTTCCATCTTTCAATAACTCTTAAATTCATCTCATCTGCATTTGATGGGTATGTCGAAGTACAGTGCATAAGAACTAAATTATCTTCTCCCAATATGTCAACTGCATGTTCAATTTGTTCCATTGTGCTCATACCGGTAGAAAGAAATATCGGTTTACCTTTTGATTTTGTATGTTTTAATAAATTGTCATCCGTAAGAGAAGCTGATGCAATTTTATAGCAAGGAGGATTAAACCTTTCCATAAAATCAACAGAGCCTTCATCCCAGCAAGATGCAAACCATAAAATGTCTTTTTCTTTGCAGTATCTGTCAATCTCTTTGTATTCTTTAATCCCGAACTCCAGCCCTCTTTTTAAATCGCCGTTTGTATTTCCAAAAACGCTCTTTCTTTCTTTAGCGAGTTCTTCCGGCGTATATACAACATCAATGGTTCTTTTTTGAAACTTAACCGCGTCACAACCTGTTGTAACTGCAATATCAATCATTTTTTTTGCCAACTCCAGAGAACCGTTATGGTTGATACCGATTTCAGCAATAATAAAACATGGAAATCCGTCACCAACTTTTTTGTTTTTTATTGTGATAGTTTTTTGCATTACAATCTCTCTCCAAAAATAAAATAATTAATTACAGATATTTTTTGTATAAAGCATACTCATCTGGGTCTATTGAATGAGTATTTTTTTCTGTGCTTGAATCAGCCTGTGCAGTTGGCTCTTCGTTATTAGCTTTCTGTTCTTTGTTTGGAACAAACAATTTATCAATGATACCATCAGAACTTTCTTCATAAATATCTGTTATTACAAAGTCATCTTCATATTCTTTAACATTATTAAAGTTTTTATTGTCTGCCTTATCTTCCTGTTGGCTGTTTTCTTCAGGTTTAGATTTTTTTGAAGCTCTTGTGAATCCTATGTTTGGGAATTCAATTTTCGGAATTTCAATTTTTGGAATCCTGATATTAGGAATTTCAATTTTTGAGTATTCACCTTCTTCAATATCCTGATGAGGATATGAACCCAAATCTTTAATAAGATCAATAGAATTTGAAGATGCTCCCAAAAGCATGCGTTTTCCGTCAAGTTCAACTATATGAAGACTTTTATTGCTGCCAAGCGGAGTTGTAGAAATTACAGAGATTCTGGAATCTTCACCAGCTCCGGCATGCTTTTTCATAGCCTTAAAACCGACTTTATTAAGTTTTGCATAAATAATGCCGGTAGCATAAATAAGCAGGATTACAAAAAGTAACGAGAATATAACGGAAATAAGACTGGGTTCTTGTCCTACTGTATGTGTAATATTATTGGAAACAACATCATTTGTCGTAGAAACAGACGATGCGCGGGCTGCAGACAAAGGCTCCGGCAAATCCGGTAATATTTCAAATTTTTCCGTAGCACAAACCGTAAGGACATTTATCCAGCATGCTACTCCCAATAATAACCCTAATATCTTTTTCATTCGAATTACCTTTTATCTGGTATAATTATATCATAAAAATAAAATGGTAGTTAATTTAGTTATAATTCTTAGTATTTTGTTACGTTATATGAAAGGGTTTGAATGGATATAGATATATTAAACGAGATAGCAAGCGGAAATACCTTGGTTATTCACGTTATAAATACCTTTGTACTTATTATTCTGATAACTCTTCTTATAACCGCACGAACAACAAGTAAACGATGGTTAAAAGTTAATGATTATCTTGGAACCATAACCAGAACAATTAACTCAGTACGATATGGTGATTTGACAAAAAAAATTGAAAAAGCAGAACTGCCTAACTCAGAACCCTTGGCAGAAAGCTTAAACAGAATGATTGAAACGCTGTATGACAGAGAAAAAATGGTTTCTGAATATCAAAATGAGCTGCACAGACAGAATAAGTTGCTTGAAGCGGTAATTAACTCATTGTCTGACGGTTTGATTATAATAGATGAAAATTTGAGGGTTTTAAGAGCCACTCCTAAAATAAGCGAATGGTTTGGCATGGAAGGGAATCGTCTTATGGGTGAGTTTTTAACTGACCATATCGGGATTCCTTATAATAAAACTTTTTATAATCTGAAAGAAACAGAAGTTATAATTTTCAGTGATAAATCTTCAAATTTTATTGCAAATAGTATTGAACTTAAACTGGAAGATAAAAAAAAGCGTTACGTTATAGTTATCAGAAATGTAACTGACCAGATGGAACTTGAAAATCTTAAAGAAGATTTTGTTGCAACGCTGACTCACGATTTAAAAGTTCCTATTATTGCAGAAACAAATATGCTGGAGCTGTTCTTAAATGAAAGTTTCGGTAAAGTGACAGAAAAACAGGAAATCGCATTAAAAAATATGCAGGCTTCTAACAGGGAGCTGCTTGATTTGGTGCAGATAGTTCTTGAGACGTATAAGCTCGGAAGTCAGTCTATCAGATTGTACAGAGAAAATGTTATGCTTAAAGGATTTCTTGAAGAAATTATTACTGAGATGCGTCCGATTGCAGATAAAACAAACAACAACTTAATATTGTATTCTGAACGTGATATAAGAGTTCTGGCTGATAAAATTCAACTTAAAAGGGTAATCAAGAACCTGATACAGAATGCTATTTCATACGGCGAAGCAAAGTCTCCTATTGAAATAACGCTGGGAGAAGAGCCTAAATATGTGGTAATAAAAGTAAAAGATTACGGTAAAGGTATTTCGCAGGAAGATATCGGAAAAATATTTAACAAATACTATTCTGCAGCAAAGAAATTCAGAAAAATCGGTACCGGTTTGGGATTGTATTTATCTTTTCAAATCGCAAAAGCGCATGGCGGAAATTTAACGGTTGAGAGTGTAAAAGGAAAATATACCGAATTTTCCGTAAAGCTGCCTGCCGGTGCAAGCGAAAATGTGTATTACGGGGAATAGTGATATGAGTGCAACTATATTATATGATACAAAGTATCTTCAGTTAAAAAGCACAAAGTCAAAAACAGGGAATGACTGGGTTTATGCTCACAGACCGAATGCAAAAGATGTTGTAATTATAGTGCCAGTAATCGAAAATAAAAAAGTTTTGTTTATTATAGAAGAGCGTCCGCCGCTTGTAGCAGAAGGTATTGCTGTCCGTTCAGTTGCTGTTCCTGCAGGTCTTGTAGGTGATGAAAGAAAAGGTGAAAGTATCGATGACGCAATACGCTCAGAACTTCTTGAAGAAGCCGGATTAAAGGCTGACAGAATTGAAATTAAAACACGCAAAGCAGCAAGCTCACCGGGCTGTGTATCAGAAACAGTGACGATTGCTGTTGCTTATATTAATGAGTACAAAGTCGCGTCAGAGCCCGTCGATGATGGCGGAGTTATTGTTGACAGGGTGTTGGTAGATATTGATAATATATATCCTTGGTTAAGAGAACAGGAAGAAAAAGGGTGTGTTCTTGCAGCACAAACATTGGCGGGTTTATTTTATTTGAAAGAAAAATTTATACAGGAGGAATAATATGATTACAAGAGGTATCAGAGGTGCAATTACAGCAGAAGAAAATACGCCCGAGGCTATTGGGTCTGCAACAATTAAACTTTTGCAGGCTATTGTTGAAAAAAACAATATAGAAGTAGATTCAATTTCCCATGTTATTTTTACTGTAACCAAAGATTTGAATGCGGATTTCCCTGCAAAATATGCAAGAGTAAATCTAAAATGGAAAGAAACTCCTATGATGTGCATGAATGAGATGGCTGTACCAACAGGGCTTGCAAAATGTATAAGGGTTCTAATTGTTGTTAACTGCAGTGAAAACTTTGAACCGGAGTTTGTGTATCTCGATGGAGCAAAAGATTTAAGAAAATGAAAAAATTTCTGATAGTTGATGACCAGTCAGGCTGGCGGGATTTTAATACAAATACTGTTTATGACGTTCTCGGCAGCGACGTGGTCATAGATACCGCTTCAAGTGCAAAAGAAGGCTATGAAAAACTTTTGGAGAGCAAAGGTTCTCCTTATGAATATTTGCTGACAGATATGCAGATGGAAACGGATTATGCCCCCAAAATGGCAGGGGAATGGCTGATAGAACAGGTGCAAAATCTTACTTTTTGCTACGGAACAAAAATTATTATTATATCTGCAGCACCAAGAATAAGGTATATAGCTAAAACTTACGGTGTTGATTGTATTCCCAAATCAACAGCTTTGATATCAAAAGAACCGTATAAAGAACTTATTTCCTGAGTGTTGTTGTGCCTGCCGAGTTATTTGTTTGTGGCAAAGAAGATTTATTAGACTGAATTCTGGCAAGCATTCCAAGACCGAATAGGAGAGGGCTGATAAACGGAATAGGTATAAATAAACCGAGAGCTCCTGCAACGTAAGGAAGTTCATGTCTTGTCGTATTTGAGGCAACTTTATTTGTCACGCTTCTCGTTATGTTAATGTACTTTCTGATAAACCCCTGGTTATAAACCCGTGAGGTTCTTTCTGCAATCCTGTAACCGTCAGAAGTTGTATTTTTTATGCGTCCGCCGGATGATGAAATATCTTTTTGTATCCCTGTAATCAACGGTAAAATCTTCATAGTATTATATTATCACAAACGTTTTTATGGTAATATATTTTTATTGAGATATATTCTTAAAAAGAGGAAAATAATAATGACAACAACAGAACATGTAAAACCGATTAACTCGGCAAAAGAACAAATCAGACAAACAAGAATACAAAAACTGGCAGATTTGGCAGATAAGGGTATTAATCCCTATCCTTATGTGTTTGAAAAAAATGCAAATGCAGCTGATTTGCAGGAAAAGTATAAAGATTTACCGGCAGGCGAAGAAACAGAAGATAAATATTCCGTTGCAGGCAGGGTGATGGCTATAAGAAATACAGGTATGTTTATTGACCTTATGGACACAACAGGAAAAATCCAGATTTTCTCCCACAAGGAGAATATGGATCCTGATATGGTTAAGACTTTGAAACTTGTTGATATAGGTGATATTTTAGGTTTTACCGGAACAATAAGAAGAACACCCAGAGGCGAGTTGTCAATTAAAGCAACTGATTTTAAAATGCTTTCAAAATCACTTCTTCCGCTTCCAAACAAACAAATAAGTGAAGAAAAACTTGAACAATTAAAGTCTTATCACAATATGTCAGACACAGAAACCAAGTATCGTCAAAGATATTTGGATTTAATTGTAAACGAATCTACACGTGACACACTTCGTAAAAGAAGTTTAATTATACAAAAAGTTCGTGAATACTTATTCAAACAAGGTTTTATCGAAGTTGAAACTCCTATGCTTCATACGCAGGCATCAGGCGCTAATGCAAGACCGTTTATTACTCATCACAATGCTCTTGATATGGATTTGACTTTAAGAATTGCCCCTGAGCTTCACTTAAAAAGACTAATGGTTGGCGGTTTAAATGACAAGATTTTTGAACTTTCAAGATGCTTCCGTAACGAAGGTATTGATACACGTCACAATCCTGAGTTTACAATGATTGAGCTTTATCAGTCTTTTGTTGACTATAATGAAATGATGACTTTGACTGAAAACCTTGTAGCTTATGTTGCACAGGAAATTCTCGGAACAACAAAAGTTCAGTACGGTGATAATCTAATCGACTTAACTCCTCCGTGGGACAGAAAAACAATGATTGGCGGAATCAAAGAAGTAACCGGAATTGATTTTGGTGATTTTTATACAGCAAAAGAAGCTTATGACAAGGCTCGTGAACTTCATGTAGAAGTGGATGAAGGAATGAACTGGGGACAAATTATTGAAGCTGTTTTTGAAGAAAAAGTTGAACCATCGCTTATTCAGCCGGTTCACATTATTGATTATCCTCGTGAAATCTCACCGCTTGCTAAAGTTCACAGAGATAATGACAGATTAACGGAAAGATTTGAAACCCGTGTAAACGGCTGGGAAATTGCAAATGCATTCTCTGAATTAACTGACCCGATTGACCAAAGGCACAGATTTGAGGCTCAGGCATTAGCAAAAGCTAACGGTGACGAAGAAGCAATGTCTATTGATGAAGATTATATTAATGCTCTCGAATACGGTCTTGCACCAACAGGCGGTATGGGTATGGGAATTGACCGTTTGGTAATGCTTCTTACAAACTCACCTACAATCCGTGACGTAATCGCTTTCCCGACTTTGAAAAAAGTTGAGGGGTAAATAGAGTAAAAGCTTGTTAAAAAAAACGGACTAAAATTTAGTCCGTTTTTTTATTTTGATAAAATCTTTTCTATATGCTCCATCGTATTAACGGCAGCGTTATAAATTCTTACCGATAACTCTCTCGCACTTGTTTTGTGATTTATGAGTTCACAATTTGTAGAATGTTTAACCCCTAGCATATTCCCGATAATTGTATATAAATCGTGCGTAGGAAGGTGGTAGGGGTCTTGTCTTCTTATAATGTATATATCAATGTTTCTGTCTTCTGCCATTTTTTTTATTGCATCACAACACTTAACTTTATTTGTATCGATATTTTTTAAGTAAATACTTCCTGCCGAAAAATTATTTTGGCTGATTTTCGATACTTTCATATATCCCTCCTGATATATTTAGTTATATCACAGATTTTATTTTTGGTAAATTATTTTCCCACTCATAAGCCGTTTTGACGCTGTATTCCAAATTGTTTTCAGGAGTCCAGCCTAAAACATCTTTTGCTTTTGAATTATCGGCGACGAGAATTGCCGGGTCGCCTTCACGTCTGGGACAGATTTCTAACGGAATTGAAGTTCCTTTTACCCCTTCGCAGACTGCAAAAACTTCTTTAACGCTGTTACCGTCTTTCGTTCCAAGGTTAAAATAATTTGTTTTTCCTCCGTTGTTTAAATAATCAAGTGCTTTAATGTGAGCAACAGCCAAATCTTCTACATTTATGTAATCTCTTACGCAAGTTCCGTCAATTGTGTCATAATCAGTTCCGAACATTTTAAATGTTTTATCTGCTGTTGCTTTCAGGACATTCGGAATAAGGTGGGTTTCAGGCTCATGCCATTCACCTATTCTCGCTTCAGTATCAGCACCTGCAACATTAAAGTACCTCAAACGAACAGACTTTAGTCCATACGCTTTATCATAATCATCCATTATACGTTCAACCATTAGTTTACTTGCTCCATACGGATTTATAGGATTCTGCGGATGTTTTTCATCTATTGGAGTGTAAACCGGCTCGCCATATGTAGCGGCAGTTGATGAGAATACAATTTTCTTAACACCAAACTCAAGCATTGCATTAAGAAGGTTTAGTGTTCCATATACATTGTTATAATAGTATTTCTGCGGATTTTTAACACTTTCCGCGACCTGAGAATATGCCGCAAAGTGTACAACAGCTTCGATATCTTTGTTAAGCATAAAAGCTCCTCTGATATCATCAAGATTTTTGAGGTTGCCTTTTATAAACTTAAGGTTGCCGTATTGCTTTAGTGTTTCAATGGTTTCAATGTGTCCGAGTTCAAGACTGTCAAACACAATTACGCTCTTACCTTTTTCTAACAGAGCCATAACGAGATGGCTGCCGATATATCCTGCTCCGCCTGTAATTAATATCATATTTACCCCTTTATAATTCCTTGTTCAATATTGTATATTGTAACATCTTTTAGAAATTCCTGCTCAAATAATAATGTATCCACAGAAGTAATTATTGTCTGAGTATTTTCATCAATAGATTTTAACAGATAGTTTTGCCGCATATCATCAAGTTCAGCCAACACATCATCAAGAAGTAAAATCGGATAATAGCCTGTTTTGTCTTTTATTATTTCAAGTTCTGATAATTTGAGTGACAAAACAACAGTTCTTTGCTGTCCTTGAGAGGCAAATTTTGTTGCATCTGCATCATTAATCTTAAACTCAATGTCATCCCTGTGCGGACCGACACAAGACTGTCGGCGTGCAAATTCTTCCCGTCTGTGTTCAACAAGTTTTTGCTTTAGGTATTTGGAAATATCCTCAACTTCATCCGCAGGACAAGTATAATTTAGCGAAAAAACTTCTGCTTCGCTTATTATTTTATGCTTTTGGGCTGCAATTTTTTCAATCTCCTTAAGGTATTTTTTTCTCAGATAAATTATATTTGCGCCGGTAATAACAAGCTGATCGTTGTAAATGTCATAAAGAGCTTCGTCAATTACCTCTTGTTTTAAGAGGTTGTTTTTCTGGATACGGATTTTATCATACTTTGATAGTCTTTCATCATAAGCAGGATATATTTGAGAGATAGCTCTGTCCAGCCAATTCCTTCTGTCCTCAGGCGTTCCTCTAAGTAAAAGCATGTCTTTTGTTGAAAAAAGAACGGTTGTTACTGTGTTTTTGAAATTACGGGGCGTAGTTTTTACCTTGTTTATTTTAAGTTCCCTTTTTTTATCTGAAGTGTAAATGTAATTAAGTTCAATATCCGTATTATTTTTATTTACTTCAGCATTAATCTCAAATTGAGCTTTGTTAAATTGTATTAAATCTGAGATTGTTGATGTTCTCGGGCTTTTTAGGTCTGACAAAAAATAAATGCTTTCTAAAATGTTTGTTTTTCCCTGAGCATTTTTGCCTATAATCAAAGTTTTGCGGGTAGGAAAGTCCATTTCCACATCTTCGCAATTTCTGTAATTTTTAAGCCCAAGTCGTTTTATCTTCATTCTCAAATTATATCATAAATCACCTTTTTAATTTTACTTGAAGCTTAAATAAGTATATTGGTTAGTTAAATCGGGGTTATGAAATTTATTACAACCTATTATTTTAAAATTGTACAAATGCTTATAAAAAAGTGAGGTCAAAAATGAAAACAAAACAAATAATCCCGCAAAAGAGTTCAGAAAAAGTTGCTTCTTTTCTGGAAAAAAACTTGCTTCACAAAAGAGATTTTGCTGAAATGATAGGAGTTACTTTATCATACGTTTATAATCTTATTGATGAAACAGTCTCTTTTTCAACACGAAGTGCAACTATTGAGAGAATCTCAACCGTAATGGATATTGAACCGGAGGAGTTTTCCGAGTATAAGATTCCCCAGGAACCGGTTCTTATTGATGAAACTGTTGAGTTTATAAAAAACAGTTTAAAAGAAAACAAAATGTCGGTAGTTTCTTTTCTAAAATCATTTCCGAGAAAAAAACGTCTTGAAATGGTAGATGTTTTAAGGGGAGCTTTGCCCGTACCTGTTGACTATAAAGAACTATTCTTAATAGGAAAAACTCTTAATATGCCGTTAGAAGATATTTATTCAATGTGGGAAAAAAGAATGCGTCAGGTACTCCAAAGCGCAGGTATGAATATTTATGCAAACTCTTCGCTCCTGGATACAATGTTTGCCTGTGCAAAAAAAGAAATTACGAAACAAGGATAAATAACTGAATAAATACGTGGTAAATATTATGGTTCATAAAATTTGCCCCAAAAGGCAATTTCTTATGTGAAAAATACTTTATATATATGTAAGGTTAGATAAGGTTGTAGAAAATTTAAAACCCGGACGAAAAGCTCGGGTTTTCTTTTATGTTAAAGCTTTTACAATGCAGTCCGCAACTTCTTTTGCTGAATATTTGTCCGACAGTTTTTCTCTTACATGACCTAATTTTTCAATAACCTCTTCTCTGTATTTTTTGTCGTACAAAAGCTTTTCTGTTTCGTAGCAAATATTTTCTTTTGTAAATTTTGTCTGTATTAACTCAGGAACAATATCTTCTCCTGTTACAATATTAGGAAGTGAAACTTTTTTGATACATCTGAACATAAGGTATGCAAGATAAATAATCCACGGTCCGCCATATCCTATTATTAATGGGACACGGTAAAGCGATGCTTCAAGTGCAACCGTTCCGGAAGCAAGAATGAGAGAATCTGAAACGCTTAATAGAGCTTGATTTTCACCTTTTATAACTTTAAAATCAGTGTCTTTTATATATTTATCAAACACGCTGTCACTCAGGCTGGGAGCATGAGATATGCAAAATTGAAGCTCCGGATGTTTTTTTTGCAACTGCTTAGCACCGCCGATTAAAGTATCCGCTAAGTATTTTAGTTCTAAAGGTCTTGAACCGGGAAAAATGGACACAAGCGGTTTTTTTGTATCAAGTCCGTGACGTGTAAAAAATTCTTCTTTGTTTGCTTTTTCCGGCAGTTGTTTTATTAACGGGTGCCCGCAATAATGCACGTTTATACCATATTCTTTGTACATATCAACTTCAAACGGAAATATACAAAGAACTTTATCAATGTATTTTTTTATTCCTTTAATACGCCATTTTCTGCTTGCCCAAACTTGAGGCGGGATATAGTGGAAAACTTTTATTCCTTTGCCCTTAAGTCTTTTAGCAACTCTAAGGTTAAATGTACCGTAATCAATACAAAGTACTAAATCAGGCTTATACTCGTTAATAAGATAGTCAGAAACTTTTTTTTCAAGAGTGAGGTGGTCAATTATCATTTTTAAGCTTAATCCGAAACCTGCCATTTTTTCGTGGTCACAAAAAAGCTTTGCACCTGCCCTTTTAAGATTTTCTCCGCCAATACCTTCTATCTCTATATCAGGTATCTGCTCTTTTAAAAGCTCTGCAACACGCCCGCCGTGGATATCACCCGAGTATTCTCCTGTAATAATAAAAACTTTTTTCAACTCTCTGCCCCTCACCCCTTCTGCAGAAAGAGGGGTGATTTTTATCCCTATACTGCCATTATAACAATGCCGTTTCTGTCTGCGTATTTAACGACTTCTTCTTTGTTGACGATAATTGTTTCCCCTGCCTCAACAGCTATTAAATCTGCTTTGTACTTTTTCATTGTTTTTAGAGTACGAAGTCCTATTGTCGGAATATCAAATCTCTTATCCTGAGATGGTTTTGAAACTTTGATGATACGGGAGTTTTTCTTTGCTATTTTACAGCCGCGTCTGATACATTTGTCTGTCCCCTCAATCGCTTCGACAGCCATAATCATTTTATCTTTTATGACTACAGATTGTCCGATATCAAGCTTTCCTGTTTCTTTTGCAAGCCAGTATCCGTAATTTACATCTTCAATTTGTTCAGGAGTCGGCTGAATTTTCCCCAAAACCCCCGAAGGTATCATAAGATTTTTTATGAATAATGTCTGGTCTAATATTGTGACACCAATTGCTTCCAATTCTTCAATAAGCATAAGCATAACTTTGTCATCATTAAGTCTTGCTGCTTTTTTGATGAAATCAATCGCTTTTGAATCAAACTTGGGACGTTTCAAAATAATTGTTTTACTTACTTTTCCCAGGAATGTTAATTGTTTTATGCCTTCGTCTTTTAAAACCTTTTCAATCTTTAAGGCTTCACCCGGGCAAAAAGAATATACTTTAGAACAATATTTCTTTAATTGTTTATAATTATCACTTGATAAAGATATAGCAACGACATCTAATCCGTTTTCTTTTGCGTACTGTGCCATTTTTACCGGTAACAGTCCGTCACCTGCAATTAAACCCTGTTTTTGTTCTAAAACAACAGACATTAGTTCCTCCCAATTCTTATTTCATAATACTATAAATATTGCATAAAATAAGTATTAATATTCTAATGTTAAGATTTGTAACAATTTCATCAAAAACACTTATAAAAATTAAAGTTTATAAAAAAAATGCCGATAACAATATTACAAAAGGGAAAACGGACTTGGAGCCGGGAAATAAAAACAGGCAGGGACAGGAAAATGGGTATCAATGTATCGACATCAATGGGATTTGAAAACAGGGACTTTCTGAATAGTACTGCAAAACGTATATTAAAGAAAAGCGGTATGAACGTGGAAAAAGCGGAAAGTATCCTTAAAAATTCGTACTACAACAGACCGGAATATGATGTTTACAGAACTTCTGCTCAAGTAACAATTAACAATTCATTAAAAGAAACCTTAAAGTATCTCCAATCACACGCAAATGATAAACGTAAACGTTATATTCTCGGAGAATTATGGGATAAACTCGGTGAACAGCAAGAAGCGTATCAAGGTGAGCTTGTTGATTTCGAAGTAGATTATAACCTTAAAAATATTTTTGCGGCGTAATAAATTATATTCCTCCTCGTAAAATACCTGAAGTGCGGCAGTTGTTCTTTGAACAGCTGCCGCCGTGTTTTGTTGGTTATACTCCGACTTTTACGATAACTTTTTTTACATTCTTGTTTTCACGGATTTTTATAGCCGGTTTATGGGCATCGTGCGGAAAAAATACAAAGAATTCACCTTCGGATATTTTGCAGAATTCTTCTTTTATATTGCATTTTAAAAACTCAATATCTTTTTCCTTATTGTATTCTTCTGTTGTTGAACAGTTTGAATAATTTGTTACACCGGATAGTTCTTCCCCTGTTACTATATATTGGATATCAATGTAATCCCTGTGTCCTTCATAAGGTGCATCATCTTTTGTCAGATAACTTTGAAGATTTGCATATATACTATCAGAAATTTCATATCTGCCGTCAGGCATATTTTTTAAGTCATTATTCTTAATCCATTCAAACCCTTCTCTGAGGTTTTCTGATATTTTATAATACGTTTCAGCGTTATTAATACTATCTTTAATCATTTGTGTATCTCCTTTTTTACTATTATATCAAAAATCAACTTAATATTTCGTTACATTTGTAACAAAAAAAGCAATTCTCGAAACTGAATTAACTTTATATACATGTAAGGTTACAAAAGGTTAGTTTACAGTTAGGTAGGTTCACTATGTTTATGGCATTCTGGCAAGTCCAGAGTTTAACACGCGAAATAAACAGATTGGAAATGGCAGCGATGAAGATTCGCACCAGATTGAATCATTACCAGAAATACGCAGGTCGTCTGGGCGGTTCAACCTTGCTTCGGGCTCACGATGTTTCAGGATTATCTGCCGAACTTTCACCAAGAGCAAGAATGTTTGCTCAGTATTCTGACCAGGCAAGTTCAATGAGTGCAATGCAACAACTTCAGATGATGAAGGCAAGCGGAATGGTTCCGTGGTTAAATAATCAAGTAATGCAGGGACAGTATGAAATGAGTGCATTTGCTCAGTTTAAAGAGCAGTCATTAAAGGCTCTGAAACAGCAAGAAATTGATGCAATGAATGAAATCGAAGCTGAAATACAGTTAGAATTAAACTCAATAGAAGGACAGTTAAAAACTAAACGTGCAATGTTAGAATCCTGTCAGGGTCTATTGAAAGATCAGGTACAAAACTTTGTTCCTAAGTTCGGACTGAGTTAGGAGCATAAAAAATAACTCTAAAAACTATTAGTGTGTAGAAAATGTGAAGTGTATACCTATTAACTTAAATTCCCCGCCTCTTCCCAAGAGGCTTTTTCTTTAGGAGGTAAATTTATGTCAGTTGGTTGAACAGACAACCAACTTGTTGTTATTTCAAATTATTGAAAAAATATTTATCATTTTGTCCACCCATATATTTTCCCTCCCCCTCTTGAAAATATATGAATAGTATGAGATAATGCAAATAAGGTTGGGAGTTTTAGGTAAGGTTATTCTTTTAAATAATCTTAATACTGAAATACTTTCCCGTGGCAGAATGATTGCCATTTTATGTTTACACTTATAAAAAGCGAAAGAGTACCTCAGGTAAGATGGGCGAATTTAAGTTTAATTATGATTTCTTAAAGCAGAATGCGACTTCGGGTAGTTGGAGACGCGGCTATGAATATTATCAAAAGGATATGATATTAGAAGCGTATCCTGAGAAGAATTTCTATAAAGGCAGAGTTAAAGGTAATTATCAGGATTTTTATGTAACTGACCTGATTTTTAAGAAGAATAAAGTTGAAGCAAGATGCAATTGTCCGCTGAAAGAAGAGTGGTGTAAGCACTCTGTTGCAATTGCTCTGAAAGCAATAGAAGATGGTGCATATGATAATTATGCTTATGACAAATTCCAGATTGAACCCGATTTGTCGGATGTTGATACAGCGTTAAAAACTCCTCCTAGAGGAAGTTATATATTCCACTTTAACCCCAAAAGACGTCAAAACTTTTTCTCTATTTTAGTAAGGGACAGAGGTACAAATAAAATTGTGCGTTCTCTCGAAGGTATTTTACGCGCCTTGATAGAGATTCAAAAAGCAACCCCTGAGTTTGAACTAAATGAAGCTCAGAAAAAAGAGATTGCACTCTTTCAGGTCATGCTTAAAATTGCAAAACAGGATAAAAAAGCAGGCTGGTATGATATTCCGATTACAAAATTTGCGCCGGTATTTCCTTTAATGGCAGAGCTTGAAGAGGTTTTGGATGAAAAAACAAAAGAAAGAATTCAGTTTACAGATAATGAATGGAAACTCAATCTTGATGTTTCTACTACAAATGTAAACGGCGGAACAAACATTGTTCTTGAACTCTTTTGGACACGTCCTGACAAAGATGAAACTTATCCGTTTGAGGAGATTAAGTACTTTTCACGCCAGATTAAGTGGGGAAGATATAAAAATATAATTTTCCCGATTAATATTGCGATGAACGAACTTCCGCAAAGCATAATTAAATCAACGTTTACGGATTTGAAAGATGCTGACGGCGGTAAATTTGTGTATGAGGAACTTCCTCATCTTCAGGAAATTATGCCTGTAACAATAGCTGAGAATATCAGCGGTTTATTAATGGATCACAAACCGCCGCTCAATGTTGTTACACTTGGTATTGACTATGACCAGTCTTTAAAAGCATCGTTAGAGTTTGATTATTCAGGTGTAAAAGTTCCTTATTCAAAGAGCAAAGACAAATCCCCTTATTTATCAGTAAAGAGTGATAAAGAAGATTTGGTTTACTGGATTAAGCGTGATTACGAGCATGAACAGATGGCATACAATATGCTTCTTGCTTGTAAATTTGTTCCGATGCAGACAAACAACCTTGCGTTAGAAAAAGAAAATGCGATTGATTTTTACAATTACTACATCAAGCAGGCAGGCGAAGAATGGAAGTTTGAAGAACAGGACGATATGAACTTCTTTAAGCTCATGCAGGAACCGTTTAAGATGTGTGCAAAGATTGACTTCTCGGAAGAATCCATAGACAGTATGGAAATTCAGTTATATGGTCAGGTCGGTGAAGAAGTAATAGACTTTGATGAAATCTACGAAACAATTCAGAGCGGTGAAAAATATGCTCGTGTAAGAAGCTTGGGTTTTGTTGAATATCCTGCTCAGAATATTTATGCAATAATGCGTTCATTCAACTCATTTGATGCGTACAGAAACAACGAAAATAAATTTTTGGTAAAAACATACCGTGTAGGTTTGATTACAGAACTTCAGAACCAGGGATTTGAACTTGTTATGAGTGATAAATTCCAGAAATTCTGGGAGCAAATTTCTACCTTCTCAACAACATCAGAAGGTGTTGATATTCCAACAAGTGTTAATGCAAAATTCAGGGAGTATCAAACAAAAGGATTCCACTGGCTTTGGTTCTTATATCAATACGGTTTAAACGGTATATTGGCTGATGATATGGGGTTAGGTAAAACTCTGCAGGCATTGACGCTTTTACAAAAAGCAAAAGAAGTTGACGGACCTATGCCGACTTTGGTTATTGCACCGACTACGGTTGTATTTAACTGGGAAAACGAAATTCAGAAATTTACACCTGACCTGACTTGTCTGAAAATACAGGGTGCAGACAGAAAAGGTTTGTTCAAAGAGATTCCTAACTACGATATTATTATTACAAGTTATGCGCTTGTCCGCCGTGACATTGCAAAACTTAAAAAATTTAAGTTCAGATATGTAATCTTAGATGAATCCCAGAACATTAAGAACGCAATTTCTCAAACGGCGCAATCGGTTAAGGAACTCCAGTCTGACCACAAGCTTGCACTTTCAGGTACTCCGATAGAAAACAAACTTGAAGAACTTTGGTCGGTATTTGACTTCCTGATGCCGGGCTTCCTGTTTAACGTAGCTGAGTTTAACTACCGTTATGTAACACCGATTATGGAGCGTCAGGATAAGACTGTTGAAAAACGTTTGAAGCTTCAGATATTCCCGTTCATCTTACGTCGTATGAAACGAGATGTTGCGAAAGACTTGCCGGATAAAGTTGAAAATATGGCATATTGCGAACTTACTGATGAACAACGTGACTTCTATCTTGAAGTTCTCGACAGTACAAAAGAAGAACTCTTCAAGAGCATTGAGCAAAACGGTCTTGAAAAGAGCAGAATGTCTATCTTCTCTGCTTTATTACGTATGCGTCAAATCTGTTGTCACCCGAGATTATACGACAAAGAGCATGTTAAAGGTGATATGAAATCGGGTAAATTTGAATACTTAAAGGGCATGATTCAGCAGATTATCGAAGAAAAACACAGAATACTTTTATTTAGTCAGTTTGTTGATATGCTTGATATTATTAAAGCATGGCTTCAGAGGGAGGGTATTCCGTTTGAATACCTGACAGGTAAAACAAAAGACAGACAGTCTGCTGTTGAAAACTTCAACAACAATCCGAATATTCCGATATTCTTAATTAGTTTGAAAGCCGGCGGTACAGGTTTGAACTTAACCGGTGCGGATTATGTAATCCACTATGACCCATGGTGGAACCCTGCGGTTGAAGATCAGGCAACTGACCGAGCTTACCGTATCGGACAGACAAAGAAAGTATTTGTTTACAGGCTTATTACCAAAAATACTGTTGAAGAAAAAATCCAGAAAATCAAAGGGCGCAAACGTGACCTTGTTGACAGCGTAGTTTCTATCGATAGAAATATTACAAAATCACTCACGATGGAAGATATTAAAGATATTTTCTCGGTTGATTAAGACAGACTCTTTTAATAATAAGCAGAAGTTGACAAGAGTTGTTTTCTTCTGCTTTTTATTATGCAAATGTTTATCTGAAAAATTCCCTATACATTTACCCTCCTTTGTACTATAATTGAGTTATTAGACTTGGAGAGAAGAAAAGATGGGTGTATATCATTTTATTGCAATAGGCGGAATAGGAATGAGCGGTCTGGCTAAATATTTGCTTGAAGACGGTCATACTGTCAGCGGTTCCGATATTGCAGATTCAAAATATATAAATGCATTAAGAGATTTGGGTGCAAGAGTGACCATAGGTCACAGTGCTGATAATGTTCCCGATAATGCAATTGTTGTTGTAAGTACGGCAATAAGGGAAAACAACCCTGAACTTGTGCGGGCTAAAGAATTGGGATTAAAAATTTACCACCGCTCGGATATGCTGAATGAAATATCTGAATCAGCTCAGGGTGAAGGTAAATGTTTTATAGGCTTTTCAGGAACTCATGGAAAAACGACTACAAGCGGTTTGTGTTCCTATGTTCTTGATAAAGCAGGTTTAGAACCTTCTTTCGTTGACGGAGGTATTGTTCCCGAACTTCATACAAATGCTCAGCATAAGTGTGGTAAATATTTTGTTGCGGAGCTTGATGAAAGTGACGGAACGATAGTTAAATATAATCCTGATATTTTGGTTATCAATAATTTGGAAGAAGATCATTTAGATTTTTATAAAAACGGTATGGCTGATATTATCAAAACTTTTGACACAGCTGTTTCACGTTCTAAAAAAGTCTTGGTAAACAATGATAATCCTGGTGTTAATCTTTTGAACGGTCATTTTATAACGTATGGCTTGAATAGTGCTGATTATACTGCTAATAATATTCAGTACACAAAAGAGGGAACATCTTTTGATATTTATAAAAAAGGAGAACTTTTAACTTCTGTAAGGATTCAGCTTTCAGGTGTTCATAATGTTTATAATACACTTGCTGTTATTTCTGCCTTGTCTGAGTCAGGCGCTGATATAAATCTTGTAAAGGATTATTTTTACGGTTTCACAGGAATGGGAAGAAGATTTCAGAAGGTTTGTGAATTAAACGGTATCCAGGTTTATGATGATTATGCTCATCATCCGACAGAAATTAAAGCAACTTTAAATTCTGCTGCGTTAAAGTTTGGTAAAGAACATATTGTTGCAGTCTTTCAGCCTCACAGATATACAAGGCTTAAGGCACTTTGGAATGAGTTTAAAAACTCTTTTGAAGAGGCAGGAAGAGTAATAGTAACAGATGTTTATTCGGCTTCCGAGGATGTAATTGTAGGGATTACCGGAGAAAAGTTTGCATCTGAACTCGGTGCTGAATACTTGTCGGGCAGTATGAAGGATGTCGCGCAAATGCTGCTTCCTACACTTAAAAAAGGTGATATTGTAATAGGCCTTGGAGCAGGTACAATTACTGCACTTGGCAAAGAGCTTGAACATTTGGAACTGGTATGATAGTAAAAGAAAATTTTGAGATAAAAAATTTAACAACATATAAAATCGGGGGAAATGTAAAAACGGCATATTTCCCTGAAACTCAATCAGAATTTTCAGAACTGTTGAGAGAGCATCCTGACGCAATTGTTTTGGGGAGTTGTTCTAATATTTTATTTTCTTCAAACGGTTATGACGGAGAAGTTATTCTTACAACAGAGCTTAAACAGTTTGAACTCAGAGGAACGCACGTTTTTGCAGCAGCAGGTGTGAAAGGACCGTTGCTTTCACAAAAAACAGCAGAAGCAGGTTTAAGCGGATTTGAGTTTATGATAGGTTTCCCGGGTTCAATCGGCGGTGATGTTTGTATGAATGCAGGAGCACACGGTCAGAATATATCAGATAATCTTGTTCGGGCTTGTCTGTTTGATAAAGAAGCCGGTGAGGTTGTTTATAAGATAAAAGACGAGATGGGGTTTTCATATAGAAACTCTCTTCTCAAAGCAGGAAGGTACGTTCTGCTTCACGCAGAATTTGAGTTGAAAAAAGGTACGCCTGAAGAGATAAAGGCTTTGATAGAGAGAAATCTTGAATTTAGAAAAACTGTACAGCCATCACTTGCACATCCTAATGCAGGCAGTGTTTTCAAAAACCCTGAAAACGATTCCGCAGGTCGTTTGCTTGATAAAGCAGGTGTAAAATCTTTTGATTTGCCTCGGGCAAAAGTCTGGGAAAATCATGCAAACTTTATTGTAAATAAAGGTGATGCTACATCAGAGGATATTTTAACTTTGATGGTAATGATGTATAATGCAGTAAAAAAACAGTACACTATTGAGTTAAAACCCGAGATAATATTCTTGGGTGATAAAACGGAAAAAGAGGAAGAATTATGGAATATATTGTCCCATTAGAGGCAAAAGTCGCGGTACTTTGCGGTGGTATGTCATCGGAAAGAGAAGTCTCTTTACGCTCAGGAAAAAATGTTTTAGGTGCCTTGCAAAGACTCAGATATAAGAATGCTGAGCTTGTTGATGTGTCTTCAAACATTATGAATGATCTTAAAGGGTTTGAATATGCATACAATACAATGCACGGTAAATATGGTGAAGACGGTTGTATTCAGGGAATCTTAGAAATATTAAAAATTCCTTATACAGGTTGCGGAGTTATGTCCAGTGCAATTTGTATGAATAAAGAATATACAAAACGTGTCCTTTCAACCTGTAAAGATATTCCTCTTATTAAGTCTGTTTTTGTAAGAAAGGGCGAAGTTGTAAATGATAAAGTCGCAGAAGCGGGTTTAAAATATCCTGTTATAACAAAGCCGGTATCGGAAGGTTCAAGCTTTGGCATGACTAAAGTTAATAACCCTGAGGAACTGCAAAAAGCTTACGATGAAGCTCTGAGGTTCAATGACGATGTGTTAATAGAAGAATTCATAGAAGGATTTTTTGTAACAGTCGGCGTTTTGGGAAATCAGGGAAATGAGTTTGCAACAGAGATTCTGGAAATAAGAACAAAAACAGAGTGGTACGATTTTGATGCAAAATATACAAAAGGTTTATCTGAGTTTATTGTTCCTGCAACAGGATTAAGCAAAGAAGCTACGGAAAGAGTAAAAGACATTGCAGTAAAAGCTCATCAGACAGCGGGCTGCAGTGGAGTTTCAAGGGTTGACTTTATGATTAAAGATGACGAACCTTACTTCCTCGAAATTAACACAAATCCGGGGATGACAGATACAAGTGATTTGCCTGCTCAGGCAAATGTTATGGGTATTGATTACGATCATCTTGTTTTAATGATACTAAATAGTGTTGGGTTAAATAAATAATGCCGGACGAAGAATCTATACAAACATCAAAATATTATATGCAGCATAGGGTTCAGACCCGCAGACTTCACAGACAAGTCAAAAAATCAAGACGCAGGCTGAACAAACTTCGAGCTCTGTGGAAATTTTTAATGCTTATATTATTGTTAATGCTTTGTTATTTTCTTCTGAAAATGCCTGAGTGGAGATTGCATGTTAATGCTTTTGACAATCTTAACAGTCCAGTCCTGGAGATTGTTAATAATAAAATAGTCCCGTCGCAGAAGATTCTGTCTGCTCTCAGGAGAAATCAGGTTTCCACTAGACCGATATATCTGGTAAAAACGGATAACTTAAAAGAAAGTATTAAACAATTAGAACCGGTACAGGATGTATATATAAGACGATTTGGTTTCCCTGCAAGGCTTAAAATAATTGTTATTGAAAGAACACCAATAATAACAATATCGCCCGATATAGAAGTTGAGCCTATTGCATTTTTCTCTGCTGACGGAAAGTTAATAGGGCGTGATTATATGCCTCTTTCCGAAGAATATAAAACGGTTCGTGTAATTACATACGGTGTTGGTGATGATTATAGAAATTGGGATAAAACAAAGGTTTTAAATCTGAAAAAACTGGCTTTGATGATAGAAGATGCTTCGGGCGAACCTGTCGAATATATCGATTATAGAACTCCGTCTGATGTTTATGTAAAAATTCCGACTGTAAATATAAGACTTGGAAGTTTTAATTCAGGCGTATATGACAAAATATACAGGCTCAGGACCCTTGTTCCGCAGGTAAAAATGCTTAATAAAAAGATTAAGTATCTTGACCTGAGATGGGATTCTAACTTTATTAAATTGGATGAGTGATTATGCCAAATGCGTGTTATATTCATGTTCCTTTTTGTCAGGGTAAATGTAAGTATTGCTCCTTTGTGTCTTTTAATAAGCCGGAATTGATGACGGGGTATGTCTTTTCTCTGTTTAAAGAAATTAGCGAAAACTACAAAGGTGAACAGCTAAAGACATTGTACTTTGGCGGCGGCACTCCTTCTCTTTTGCCCATAGATTTTTTGTCAAAGCTCGTGAAGAAATTTAAATTTATTCCTGATGCAGAGATTACAATCGAAGTTAATCCGGATGACTGCTGTCTTGATTATTTAAGAAGCCTTAAAGACCTAGGATTTAACAGACTTAGTATAGGTTCTCAGACATTTGATGAAAATCTTTTAAAGATTATAGGCCGCAGGCACAACTCAGAGCAAATTATAAAAACGGTAGAATATGCAAAGCTTTCAGGGTTTAAAAATATCAGTCTGGATTTGATTTACGGATTGCCGGAACAAACAGTTGACGGATTAAAAAAAGATTTAGGAAAGTTTATTGAGCTTGATATTCAGCATATTTCAACATACGGACTAAAGATAGAGGGCGGCTCGTATTGGGGAAGTCATACACCTGATAATATTCCTGATGAAGATAATCAGGCAGATATGTACGAAGTAATAAATGAAATTTTAACCAAAGCAGGTTTTGAGAGATATGAAGTCAGCAACTTTGCTAAAAATGGTTTTGAATCAAGGCACAATCTGACATACTGGAATAATGACGAGTATTACGGGTTCGGTGTGTCTGCCCACGGTTATGTTGACGGAATAAGGTATTCTAATTACTGTACATTAGAAGAATATATGGATAATCCTTTAAAACACGAATACGGACGAATACTGAATAAAAAAGAAAAACTCGAAGAAGAGATATTTTTAGGATTCAGAAAAACCGATGGGGTAAATGTAAAAAAGATTATGGACAAATTCGGTGTTGATTTTAGTCAAAGGTATAAAGATATTCTTGAAAAATATTCTGATTATATAATAAAAACCCCTCTGGGGTATGCCTTTAATATAAAAGGCACAATGCTAAGTAATGAAATTTTACCTGAGTTTTTGGATGATTAAACTTTTACTTCAGTTTTTTCTTCAAGCGTTTTTATTGCATCTTCCATCTTTTTACCTGAAAAATCAAGATTCGAGCTTACATGGTGAACGGCATAGAATGTCGGGTCAAAAATAGGGTCTCTAAGCCCAAGTAAATTAGATAATATTGTAGAAATTGCCCCTAACAATTTACCGACCCACAGGGGTAAATACAGGTTTTTAAATGACTTATCAGGAAAATTCTTTGTTGCAATACTTCTGTAATATTCATCAATCGTTGTCTTTTCAGGGTCTATAATTGTAATTGCTTCATTATCAAATTTATCGGTTTGACTTACTGCAACAATGGTCTTGGCAACATTTTTTACATTTGCCAAAGGCCAACGGCATTTGCCCTTCCATTTTCCGAAGTGAACGATAAATGGTGATATTTCCAAAAAATCTATTACACGTTTTTCTAAAGTTAAATCCCCTTCACCCCAAACTGCGGCAGGACGTATAATGACATACTTTGAACAGTTTGCTCTCAGCCACTTTTCAGACATAATTTTGTATCTCGGGTAAGGATTCTTCGGGTACTCAATAAGTGGAGTATTTTCATCAGCAGGAATTCCGTTTACCCCAAAATCTTTTATCCCATATACATCAGATGATGAAACATATACAAACTTTTCTCTCGGTAGGTTAGCAAGATTTGTAACAGATTCATAATTCAGTTTTCGGAACGTTTTATCTGAGCCTATATCTTTAGCAAGCCCTGCAACGTGGACAATTACATCAACTTTACCTTCAAACTGCGCTACAAATTCTTTATTGGTTACATCCCCTTTTATAATTTCAACATTATTGAGATTATATATTTCATTAGGAATTCTGTTATGAACAAGTGCAAGGATTCTCCAGCCGTATTCAGAATACATTTTTACGACATTTAATCCTATAAATCCTCCTGCACCTGTTACTAAAACTGTTTTCATAATTTCACCCTTTAAAAAATACATTCCTTTCATAGAGGAATGTATTTTAAATTATTATTTAATATTTACCTCTATCCTATTTTATGATGCCGTATTCCTTACCGATTTCAGTCAAAATTTCAACAGCTTTGTCAATTTGTTCAAATGTTAAATTCTTCATTGTACAGAGTCTTAAACGACATTCTTTTCTTCTTACTGCCGGATAAGTAACGATGTTTACGTAAACGCCTCTTTTTCTGAGTTCCTCGTACATTTTAAACAGTATAGGCTCATTGTAAATCATAACAGGAACAATAGCTGACTGAGAATGACCGATGTCAAAACCTGCGTCAACAAGTTTTTGTTTCAGATAATTAGTCTTTTCCCAAAGTTCTTTTCTTCCTGCTGTATCAGTTTCAAGAAGCTTGTAAACCTCGTTTAAGCCGCCTGCGACAGAAGCCGGCATGGCTGTTGAGAAGAAGTAACTTCTTGCGTATAATCTCAAATATTGAACAACTTTTCTTGAAGCTGCACAGTACCCTCCAAGACCGCCCTGACCCTTTGACAACATGCTTACGTGTAAATCAATTTTATCCATAACACCATAGTGTTCAGCAGTACCACGGCCAGTCGGACCAACGATACCAACGCCGTGAGCATCATCTACCATTATTCTGCAGTGGTATTTTTCGGCAAGTTCAACTATTTTATCTAAGTATGCCATATCACCGTCCATAGAGAACACACCGTCAGTAATGATTAATCTTCCGGTTTTTTCTTCCGGTAATCTTGATAATATTCTTTCAAGACCTTTCATATCTCTGTGCGGGAAAACTTTAATCTCTGCTCCAGACAGGATGTTACCGTCAAAGATTGATGCGTGGTTTGCGGCATCGTTAATAATAACATCATTTTTACCGCAAAGCGCTGATACAATACCAATATTTGCTCCATAGCCGGATGGGAATACGATACAGTCTTCCGTTCCGTGGAACTTAGCAATTCTTGCTTCAAGTTCTTTGTGAATTTCAGTAATACCTGCGTAGTTAGAAACAGCCCCCATACCGTATCCGAACTTTTCAAGGGCTTCACGTGCACCCTGCATAACCTGTGGATGTGTAGATAAGTTAAGATAAGAATTTGAACCTAACATGATTACGTCGTGAACAGAACCGTCTTTTTCTTTTATTTTTGAATCAGGCTGAACCTTGTTCATTGTAACCATGCCTAAGCCTTCATTTCCAGTCATAATGCCACTTTGCAGAACTTCATCCACTCTGTCGCATTTTCCGAGTATATCTTCGCCTTCAAGTGTATCAATAAAATTTTCAAATTTGATATTCATTGATTCATTCTCTTTTAAATCAAACACTATCCCATCCTCTCCATGTATAATAATCTTTGCAATTTGCCTATTCGCCAATAAATATTCTAATACAACGGAAAAAAAATGTACTGATTTCGGACTAAAATTTTACGAATTTTAACAATTGTCTGATTTCGGAACAAAATTTGATAAAAATGTGATTTTACTGCTGCCGTATGTTTTTTCTTTTAAAACTTCAAATCCCGAAAAATCGATATTTTCAAAATGCTCAACGACAATTATGTTCCCTTTTGTAAGCCCTAATATTTTATCATACAGATTGCTTTTGTATGGCGGGTCAATATATATTACATCAAATTTTTCTTCTGATTTTTCCAAAATTTTTATGCTGTCACCAATTATTAAATCGGGTTTCAGGTTAAGCGTACCGTAATTTTTTTTAATTATTTCTGCTGATTTTTTGTTAAGTTCAATAACTTTTACGGAAGAAAAACCTCTTGAAAGAGCTTCTAATCCCATAATTCCCGAACCGCCAAATACATCAAGAAATGTTTTTCCTTCAAAATCACCAAGAATAGAATACAGGGAATTAAATATCCCCATTCTTGTTTTGGATAAAGTAGGGCGTGTAATTTTTTCGTCAGGAGCCGTAATTTTTCTCCCTTTATATATCCCTGCCGTAATAATCATCAGTTCATATCCAGTTTTTCGATTTTTACATTAAAAATACTTTCTATATCAACTCCGTTAAGAATGGCTGATATTAAATCCTCCGGTGATAAATCCCGCGAAAGATGAGGAATTAAACCAAGAATTTTTACATTTGTAAACTCTTCTATTATCCTTGTTAAAGAGTTCAGGAGTTCTTTCGGGCAGTCTTGAGTAATGTTGTTTATAACAACACCTCTGACTTCAATACCTTTTTCCAGAGCTGCAGCAATGGTCATTAATGTATTATTGACGGCATTTCTGTCCGGTTCCGTAACGATTAACAGAGGAATATTGATTTTTCTCAGCATATCTGCAACCAGCAAATTCGGTGCGATAGGACTCAATATACCGCTGTCCCCGTCAAGAATTGTGCAGTCTGATACTGAGGTTATTCTTTTGTATTCATTGTTAATATAATCAATATCAATTGTTTCACTATCGCTCTCTGCAGCAATTACAGGTTCTAAATCCGATTTATACAGATACGAAAAATGCGAGTTTATATAGGGATCAATTGTTTTTATAAAAGTCAGGTCAGGTGATTGTACAAAGCCGTTTATTTCTTTTCCGGCTGTCTGGATTGGTTTGTAAACACTTGTAGAATACCCCAAAGACTGCATTGTAGCTGCAATCCCCGCGGTTAAAAAAGTTTTTCCCTGCCTTTTTTGTGATGATGTGATATAGACATTTAACATAAAAAAATTTTAGCATGAATAAGATAAAAAATTATATTTCGTTGTAATATATTAATATGGTTCAGGTAAGTTCATTTGAAGAATTAATATCACTAATCAAAGACCGGCTGGATATTGTTGACGTTGTATCTCAGTTTGTTCCGCTTAAAAAGAGCGGTGCGAATTACTGGGGACTTTGTCCTTTCCACAATGATAAGAAGCCTTCAATGTCTGTAAGTCCTTCTAAAGGAATATATAAATGTTTTTCTTGCGGAGCAGGCGGTGATGCACTTAACTTCCTGGTAAAGATTCAAAACAGAGAGTACAAAGATGTGATATTTGAACTTGCCGAAAAGTACGGACTTGAACTTCCCAAAAAGTTTGGGGTAAATAATGAAAATAAAAATATAAGAAAAGATATGCTTTCAGCTTGCAAGAAAGCAGCAGATTTCTACCATGAATATCTTTTTGCCGCAAAAGTTGACGCAAAAATAGGCATGGAGCTTCTTAAAAAACGCGATATTACGGAAGATATTATAAATACCTATAATCTGGGCTTTGCACCTGATAAATTTGATACGCTCTATAAAACACTAAAGAATGATTTTTCTGATGACATTCTTGAAAAATCGGGTTTAATAATAAAATCAAGTAAGGGAACATATATAGACCGGTTCAGAAACAGGGTTATTATTCCTATAAGAAATGAAAACGGCGAGACTGTTGCCTTCGGCGCAAGAGCTGTTAAGGATGGAGAATCGGCAAAATATCTTAACTCTTCTGAGTCTCTTATTTATAATAAAAGCCGAATCCTGTTTGGTATGGATACTGCACATGAGGCGATAAAAGAACAAGACGGCGTGATTATTATGGAAGGGTATTTTGATGTAATATCCGCTCAGGCGCATGGCGTAAAAAATGCGGTAGGTTCGTGCGGAACAGCTTTAACCCCTGAACATGTCAAACTCATATCCAGATATACAAAATCAAGAAGAATCTATCTTTCTTTTGATACGGATAAAGCAGGGGTAAATGCTACAAAAAGGGGAAGTGAGGTTATTAAAGAAACTCTTTCAGCAATAGGTAATGTAAAACAGTTTGATGAAAGTCATATTTCTTCAGTATCGGATGATAAGTACGCATGCGAGATACGTGTTGTGTCTCAGCCTCAGGGGAAAGACCCGGATGAGTTCATTAGAACCATGGGAGGTGAAGCATATCTTGAATACGCAAAGAATGCACCTTTACTTATAGATTTTCTTCTTAACAATGTACTGAAAACCAGAAATAGTGCTAAAACCCCGCAGGAAAAGGCCGAGCTTGTTTCCCAGGTTATTGATATTCTCAAGGATGTAAACAACAAAATTATTCAGACAGAATACGTAAAAATGGTATCAGCTTTGATTAATGTTGATGAAAAAGCTTTAATGAAGGAACTGTCAAAAGCCAGTGTAAATGATGATTACAGGTTTAAAGTTAATGATAGTGAGCGAAATGTAACAAAATCTTCACAATTAGAGTTGAAAGCGCAAAAAAATTTATTGAGCGTTTTTCTATCTACTGACAGTCCGCTGAGTTATATGCGACTCAACGAATTGTTACCGGAAAATATCATTCGAGATGAAAAGTTAATAATTGTAAAAAATACAATTGACAAAATGTCGTGTACAGTAAATAATGTTAGGGAATTGACAAAAGAGTTGTATACACAATTCATTGAGGATGAAAGCCTGACGCAGATTCTAACGGATTTGATAGGGTATTCCGAAGCCTTTAACGGTTTGGATGCAAACGAATTTGAACGGGCTGTAAAGGAAAATATTTCAAGACTTAACCGCTTATATCAGGAAAAAGAAAATAATAAACTTAGAGATAAATATAAACAAGTTAATGATGACGAAATAGAGTCCCTTAAGATGCAAATGCAGCTCAAAGAAAAATTAAAATTAAGGACTGGAGATTAACTAATGACCCAAAGAAAAAATTCACATTCATCAGTAATCAGTATTGAAGATGAAAATCTTGATATGCTTGATTTTGATTCAGAAAAAGATGTTGACGAGGACACAGAAGACTACATCGAAACTGACTTGGGAACGGATAATATTGAGGATATTATCAGCACATCAAAATTGAGCGGAGTAAAAGGTGATGATTTTTACATGATGGATTCTGATATTACAAGAGAATCCGTTAACGAAAATGAACAACAAAAAACAGGTGTTGTAGAAGATCCTGTAAGACTTTACCTCAGAGAAATCGGCAGAATTAAATTACTTTCTACCGCTGAAGAAATTGAACTTGCAAAAAAAATTGTTGAAGGAGAATCAAAAGCTGCAGCAATTGCAAAAAGAAAATTAGTACAGGCAAACTTAAGATTAGTTGTAAGTATTGCTAAAAAATATGTTGGCAGAGGCATGTTATTCTTAGACCTTATTCAGGAAGGTAACCTCGGTTTAATTCGTGCTGCTGAAAAGTTCGACCATGAAAGAGGTTTTAAGTTCTCAACTTATGCAACATGGTGGATTAGACAGGCTATTACAAGAGCTATTGCTGATCAGGCAAGAACAATTCGTATTCCTGTTCACATGGTTGAAACAATTAACAAGCTTAAAAAAGTTACAAGACGTTTGTCTCAGGAACTTTCCAGAAGACCAAACGAAGAAGAACTTGCTGTTGAAATGGGAGTATCAATTCCAAAATTAAGAGAAATTGTTAAAATTGCTCAGGAACCTTTATCCTTAGAAACACCAATCGGTAAAGAAGAAGATTCAAGACTGGGTGATTTTATAGAAGATAAAGAAGCTGACGCACCGATCAAGACAGTTGCTTCCGAACTTTTAAGAGAAGACCTGGCAGAAGTTCTCTGCACACTTTCTCCACGTGAGAGAGATGTATTAAGATTACGTTTCGGTATGGATGACGGACGCCAGAGAACACTTGAAGAAGTAGGTCAGTTGTTTGGTGTAACGCGTGAACGTATCAGACAAATAGAAGCTAAGGCTCTCAGAAAACTCAGACATCCAAACAGAAGCAAACGTTTAAGAGAATATGTAGAATCATAAGTAAAAAAACGGACTTAATAAAAAGTCCGTTTTTTTTATTTAAGTATCAACTCCGGATATTCTTTTTTCAGAGATTCTGCATCTTTTGCTGATAACAATTCGTCAGTATGCAATTTAAATGAAAAATCAGGCTTGAACGTGTTTTTTCGTTTTGTTTTGAACTCTTCTACATTGTGGGATATGCTTTTTAGAAGATTAAACGTATATTTTAAATCCGGAATCCCGGGAAAAATATCCGCAAAATTTGTTCTTAACTTATTAATGTAATCTCCTGCGTATTCCGTTACACCAAGCCAAGGATCAACGATTATTGCATCTTTGTTTTTAAAATTATAATATCCTTCCGGTTTAAAGGATTTATCTGTGATAATAGCAACAACGTGGTCCAGCTGTTGTTGGTATCCGCTGCTGTTTTTATTAAAGAATATTTTTGCAGGAAAGATGTTTTCAATTCCGTTAATTTTTCCGATAATTTGTGCTACAACTGCAGATTCATAACAGTTACCTATTTTGTGCTCTTTTAGCATATTAATAATATCTCTGAAAAGGTCTATTCCCTTTCCGTGTTTAAATCGCAGATTATCAATCATTAAAGATTTATTTAGTTTAAAATTACCAAGTTTAACGCAAATGTCTTTAGGGTATTTTATCGCTTGTTGATGTTTTACACTGTTGCTGATTCTGCTTTCTGAAATATGGGGGTAAATAGAGTTTACTGCACGTGTAATTCTATCTGCCTTTCTTATTGCTTCATTTCTGCTTTTAAAACTAATCATATATTGTTCAAAACTAATAAATAATTTTTTTGCTTATACGTTTACAATCTGTTACAAACGTTTGTATAAAATATATAATTATGATATTATCTTTATACAAATCCAACGACAGATTTTTAAGTAAGGAGAATCCCGATGTTAGCATTTTTATTCAAAAAAGATGTTGAAAATGAGTGTGATGCTTTAAATTCTTTCTATTCAAAAATTAAAGACTTATATTCATTTAATTTTATCAGTGATGAAAGAAAAGAATATTTAAAATCACAAATGGAACGTTTTGGGTATCTTCCTTATCCGCATATTAAGGCTCTTGAAGAACTTTCTGATTCTGAAGTTTTGTTTGCACTTGAATATAAATGGACTGCAAACGGAGTTTTTAAAGACGGAAAATTCGATTTTTCAAAGACAAGTGTTCTTGCAAGAAATAGTGTAAAAGATTCTTCATGGCTTCAAAAAGAAGGTCATGATATCAAATTGACTAACCTTGCAGGATTAGGAAACGGAAACTTCTCTGAAGAATGCGGACGGTTTATGAGTTGGATGCGCCAGCTTCTGATATTACCGACAGGAAGCAAGGAAAATAATATTTTCGGAACAACGATGTATTTGATTCCGTTCCACCCTCGTGAATTCGGAGTTGCATATCTTCCGACAGCAAGCTGCGTAAGTCCTAATCTTGAAGATAAAAAAATTACTGAAATTACAGGATTCAATGCTGATGAACAGGTTAAGATGTTCATAAAACTAACCCAGCTTGCAGGACACCCTGTTATTTATGATATACTTCCACAAACGGGCAGATTTTCTAAATTGGTATTAACAAATCCTGATTGTGCAAGATGGTTTGATATCAAAGCTCTTATTGATGAACTTAAAAAAAGTGTTAATAAATCTGCTGAAAAACTTTCTGATAAATATTCCGCAGAGGATTTAAAAATTGTTAGTGACATTTATATCAGAAACCTTAATGGTGAAAGCTATGGAGATTTAAGCGAGCACTATCAAAATATTTTTAATGATATAAATGAAGAAATGAAGGAAGCAAAAAAATTCCTTTCGGATTCAATGCTTGAAAGAAGTATTCAGGAAAAGCTGCACAGAAAAGCAAGGAATATTATAAATCGCGCAGCAAATAATTTTAGAGGTAAAAAGTTAAAAGAGTCTGATATAACAAATCAGGGTGACATAATTAACTCACTAATCAGTGAGGGAATGTGGCCTGCTCCCGGTGGTGCTTGGTGCTCAGCGGGTGTTCCTGTATTTGATAAAATGAGCGAAGGTGCATCTTATCCGATGTTCAGACATTATAAATTCAACGGTGAAGACGTTACAGAGTTTGCTAATCTTGATTGTCAGACACCTTATTACTTTGTAAACCTTGAAAACGGAAAATATAATAAAGATGTAATAAACTTCTTTATAGACTATATGAAAGAACTTCAGTCAGAATACAATTTTGACGGTTTCAGAATTGACCATATAGACCATATTGTTGATGAAGTTTCCGAAAAAGACGGAGTTCCTATCAGTTACCGTGCTCCGAGAAAAGTTTTGGGAGCATTAAATACTGCAATGAAAGAAAAAATCCCGTACTTTGCAGTCCTCGGTGAATATATGCTTTGGGATAATTATTACAAAGAATACCACGAAGATATGAACTTTGACTTGCTTTGGGGTAATGATATTGTTGCCCAGACCGGTAAAACTCCTGAAAAAATTGCTGAAGACAATTTATTTTTATCCAATTACAACTCTTCAAGCAAAAAATCAACACCGCTTTCAATACTAAAATCATATAATAATCAGGATGGCGAGTTCGAAGCTATTGATAGATATCCGGGACAATTAGGTCAGCAGGGGGCATTATTCAAATGGTTTAAGTATAAATTCCTTCCGGGCGGAAGATTTGCACAACGTCCAGTTATGTATATTGATGGTGATGAATCGTTTACAAAGACAGGTATGGAATACGTAATCGGAAACGAAGTTTCAATGAAACGTGAAAAGGATTATGAGTTCTATTCAAAATTTGATGCAATTGACAGATTTGTTAAAAATAACCAGGTTATAACCGACGGTGAAGCACATATAATAAGACAGGACGATGACGGTTTTGTTGCATGGCAGATACAGAAAGAAGGATTAAAGAACTCTATTCTTGTTGTAGCAAATTATCAGGCTCCGACCGAAAAAGTTGAGAAGAACGACGGAAACGGAAATACCTGGACAGAAGTTGTTGAAGGTTGCGAAGTTTTTGATAAAACTATTGAACTTTCATGCGATTATTCTATAGTTTCAGAGTTTAGATTTGACGGGACTGATTACATTGAAGAAAAATTTGTTGCCGCAACAAATTCTCTGAGTTTTGGTAAACTTATGCCATCAGAGTTCAAATTCTTTACCGTTATTAAATAAGGATTCATAATAAAGGAGTATATTTTACGATTAAGTAAACTACGATTAAATAATATAGGGACAAGCCGGATTAAAGCGCCGGCTTTTTATTTTTTATAATTATCGGCTTTGACTAATTATATTCTGCATGGTACGATTGTTTTAATAAGTTAAAGGGATAATTAATGTCACAAACCGACGAAGGAAGAAGAATAACTGTTGCGGAAATGGCTCCGCATGTTCATGTGTTTTTACCTAATGAAAATAAGGTTGATAAAATCTCTGCTTGGCTTGAAAAATGGATTACTGCGGCTTTGGCTTCAGGGAAAATAAAATTCTGTGATTATTTACCAAAAAAAGGTGATTTGGCATTTCATATTGGTGTAAGTTTGGGTACTATGCAGAATGTGTACAGAAACCTTGAAGACAGAGGTTTGATTGAATCCAGACAAAAAGTGGGTTCATATATAAAAAATACATCAGATAATAATCTGGAAAAACTAACTTCAAAACGAGATGTTGTGTGTGAAGAAGTTAAAAAATATATCTCGGAAAACGGGTTAAAGCCTGGGGATACATTAGTTTCCGCAAGAAAACTTTCCGGCCTTCTAGTGATACCGTTTGCAACGATAATGGTATCTTTAAATCGTCTTACATTGGAAGGAATAATTGAAAAGTGCGGTAAATCTTTTAAGATTAAATCAACAGATTTTAATGTATCAAATATAGAACAGCAGACTTTGGTAGAAAAGATTGCAGACCATATTAACAAATATATAAAGAAAAACCTGAAATCAGGTGATAAACTTCCTTCCAATAGCACAATGGCAGATATGTTTAATGTAAGTGTCAAAACAATTCACGATGCTGTAAAAATACTGTCAGTTGCGGGTGTTATAAAAACAAGACGCGGATATTACGGAACGGTCGTAACAAATTTCGCAAAAGATGAAAATGTGCCTTACTATTATGAACAGGTTGAACAGAGCATAAAAAAATACATTGCGGAAAACTCAAAACCCGGTGACAAGCTTCCTTCAATAAAAAACTTTGCAGAGGTTTTTAACGTAAGCGCAAAAACAATTAAAAATGCACTTGATAACCTTGCAGATGACGGATATATAAATTTTGTACGAGGTAAGTACGGCGGAACTTTTGTTCTGAATGTTCCTACGGTATATGAAAAAGGATACACCTGGTTGGCACTAAGCCCTGAATTTGAGCAAAAAAATTAATATATGTCGGGTAAAAGCGTGTATCTGTTTAATACTTCTTTGTTTTCCTTTCTCTATTTTTCTTCCCCCACTTGAAAAAACGTTAAAGCATGGTATTATAAAAAATGTAAATATTTATAAATAAAGGAGAACAGTTATTTCAAACGAAGACAGAAACACGGGAAAAGGCAAGGATAAGCCTTTAATAAACGAAAAAATCAGAGCAAAGGAAGTAAGATTAATTGACGCAGAAGGTAACAATGTTGGCGTTGTTCCTACATCTAAAGCGTTACAAATGGCAGAAGAAGCTGACTTAGACTTGGTTGTAATTAGTGCAAATCAGGCTCCGCCTGTTGCAAAGATTCTTAATTTCGGCAAATATCGTTACGAGCTGGAAAAGAAAGCAAAGGAAGCCAAGAAAAAACAGCACACTGTCGATATAAAAGAAGTAAAAGTCCGCTACAAAATTGACACGCATGACTATGAAGTCAGACTGAAAAGTATAAGAAAATTTATCTCTCAGGGTAACAAGGTAAAACTTGTTGTAATGCTCAGAGGACGTGAAATGCAGCACTCAGGACTTGCAGTAGATTTGGCTAACAGATTTATAACTGATTTGGCAAATGACCCTGTTACAGTAGAAAAGAAACCTGTTATTGAGGGCAGAAATGTAACAGCATGGTTTGCACCTCAAAGTTAGTGCTAAAAGAATAATTAAATATCAGATATAAAAACTCTGTACGTATGTACGGAGTTTTTTTATTTTCCTCTTGATTAAAAATATTCAGCAAGTACAATAATAGTATTGAAAAGTTTAATAAGGTATGCCGCAATAGCTCAGTTGGTAGAGCAAGGGACTGAAAATCCCTGTGTCCTTGGTTCAATTCCGAGTTGCGGCACCATTTTTAAAAAGACACCACTTGTTGGTGTTTTTTATTGCTTATGGTTTTAAAAATGGACCTTACTCGGATGTTGCGTCAAGCACAACCCTCTCGGAAAAACCTCAACGGTTCGGTTTTTCCTGCGGCAGAGTGAGTTGCGGCATATTTTTTTTGCTCCGAATAAAAAATTTTTATAGCAATTCGGAATTACATCCCGAGCTGTATCCTAACGAGCAGATTGATTATTAACGGATAGTATGATTATTTTTGGGAAAGGGGCTTGCTGTTTGAGTTTTGACGGTCGGAAGTATGTTTATATGCCAATAATCAAACTGCTCGTATTTGCTCGTTTTCTGCTCGTTAACGGATAGTATGATTATTGGTTTCAAACCTTTTCCCTGACTGAATGTAACACAAGTTTGATTATTTACGGATAGTACGATTATTTTGGAAGAGGAAAGTATGAGCAATGTATTAATAATTCCCTGGTTAAAATGCTGCACTTTCGGAAATACACTATATGTAGGTTTTGATTACTCTTAAAATCTTATATCCTTTTTATAATGAGGTGAAGTATGGCAAAAAGTATTGAAGAACAAGTTGAAGATATCGCGAAAAAACAGCTTGATAAGTTTGGAATAAAATATTTTACAAAAACTGAGAGTATAAATAAAGAGATTGATGATGCTCTGAAAAAAGCCGAATCAAAATCGGGTGGAAAAGGCGGCAATTTCCCTGATATAAAAGTAATGATTAAAACTCATTCTTTAGGTTATATTCCCATAATGATTGAGGTTAAGGGAACTAAAAATTGTTTGGAAAAAATAAACCCTTTAACTAATATAGTTGAAAATAGGAACGAAAAAGGAGAAATAAATTATCCTACAATCAAAAAATTTGCGGTAAATGGTGCTGTTCATTACGCAGAATCAATAATAAATTATACAAAAAGCTATAAAAACGTTATAGCAATTGGAATAAACGGTTATAATAATGCTGAAAAAATTAAAACTGAATTTGGAGTTTATTATATATCACAAGATAACTTATTAATCCCTAAAAAATTTGCAGAATACTCTGATTTGTCTTTTTTGCAAGCTGATAAACTTCAAATACTTGAACAAAAAATACAAGAAATATTTTTGTCGAAAGAGGAAAAAGAACTCAAAACAAAAGATTTCGAAAATCAAATTGAAACAATACTACAAAAATTAAACCAGAACATGCATGATAATCTGAATATTAAAGACACAGACAGAGTTCAACTCGTATGTGGATTAATTATGGCTGCTCTCGGTGTTGAAGGAGATGTTAGCCCTTTAGAAATAGAAGAACTAAAAGGACAAACAGGACAAAACTCAAATGACGGTGCTATTACTATAAATAAAATAAGAGATTTTCTAAGTAATAGAAATTTACCCGAAGAAAAAAAGAAAATTATAGATTCAATGTTCTTTAAAATATTATTAGAACGTAATAATTATATGCCTAAAAATGGCGAAAGCCCGATAAAAACAGTCTATACCGTAATAAAAGATGATATTATGCCGATATTCGGTTCGGCTAAACATCTGGATTTTACGGGAAGATTATTTAATGTATTAAACTCTTGGATTGCACTTCGCCCCGGAGATGATAAAAATGACGTTGTTTTAACTCCAAGATATGTAACAGAGTTTATGGCAAAACTATGTAAGGTGAATAAAGATTCTTACGTTTGGGATTATGCTGCCGGCAGTGGAGGCTTTTTGATTTCTTCAATGAAACTGATGATAGAAGATGCCCAAAAAATAACAAGTGAAAAAGAAAAATTTGATAAAATTAATAAGATAAAATATGAACAACTGTTAGGAATTGAAATCAGACCTGATATATATATGCTGGCAGTATTGAATATGATACTTATGGGTGACGGCTCAAGCCATATTTTAAATACTGACTCATTAACAGATTATGACGGTAAGTACGAACAAAAAAGCAAAATAGAAGAAAAAATCAAAAATAATAATGGAAATGGTGAAGATATAAAAGAAAATAAAAATTTTCCGGCAAATGTATTTTTACTAAATCCGCCATATTCGGCAAAAGGTAAAGGTTTTGTTTTTGTTGAAAAGGCTCTTTCTAAAATGAATAGCGGCAGAGCTGCAATACTAATACAAGAAAATGCCGGCAGCGGTAATGGTTTACCGTATACAGAGAATATCTTAAAAAATAATACACTTGTTGCAAGCATTCACATGTCTGATATCTTTTGCGGTAAAGCAGGTGTTCAGACGGCAATATATGTCTTTGAAGTTGGAATTCCGCATGAAGAAAATAATATCGTCAAGTTTATAGATTTTTCAAATGACGGCTATACAAGACAAAATCGTAAAAAATCAAGTCAAAATGTTAATTTGAAAAATACTGACAATGCAACTGAACGATATCAGGAAGTTGTTGATATTGTGCTAAACCGAAAAAAACAAACTCACTATTTTGATGATTGTGTAATAGAAGATACAATAACTCTAAAAGGTAGTGATTGGACATATTCACAACACCAAAAAATAGATACAGTACCGACAGAAGAAGACTTTAAAAAGACTGTAAAAGATTATCTGGCTTGGAAAGTCTCTCAAGTTCTGCAAGGAGAAATGTGTGATTAGATTTAAAGAATACAGAATACAAGAATTATTTAAACCTTCTAACGGAAATTATGATATTCAACGAGCTCATATAAACAATAGAGGATATTTTGTTGTAAGCTCCGGATTGCAAAATTGCGGAATTATTGGAAAATCTGACGTCAATGCAAAAGTTATTAAAAAAAATACAATTACTGTAGACATGTTTGGTAATGTTTTTTTTAGAGATTTTGAATACAAAATGGTAACGCATGCAAGAGTTTTTTCATTAAGCTATTTAAAAAAAGAATTAAATGTTAAAGAAGGATTATATTTATCTAGTTTACTGTTTTTTCTTTCTGAAATGTTTTCATATAATAACATGGCTAGCTGGGAAAAGATTAAAAATTTAGTAATAAAAATTCCAATTACAGATAATGGAGAAATACATTACAAATTCATGGCAGAACGTATACGCGAACTCGAAGAGGAGCGTATACGCGAATTGACCGCTTACCTAAAGGTAAGCGGTCTTGAGGACTATAAATTAACTAAAGAAGAGCAGGAAGCTATCGACAGAATTAATAAGAAAAAGGTTATATTTAAAGAATTTAAAATAGAAGATGTTTTAGATTGGCAACCACAGAAGGAAATTGACCCATTAAAAATTGATATCCTAAAAGTTGATAATAATAAAAAATATCCATTTTATGGACAGTCAACTATCAAAAATGGTATTATCTCTTATCTTAATTTAACTGAAAAAGTTTTAAATAATAAAGAAATTAAACCAACGATATTAATACATTCAAATAATCAAAATGTAATTTTTTTAGAAACACCTTTTTACTTAAAAGATGGACATGGTGCTACAAGTGTATTGCAGTCCGACTTCTTAAATGAAAAACGAGCATTGTATATTATGACATGTATAAAAAAGGTAATTATTAAAAAGTTTTCTTATAATGAAAAAGCGACAAAAATTGCCTTAAAAAATACATATATTAAATTACCTGTTAATGAGAAAGATGAAATCGATTATGATTATATGGAAAAATATATTACTGCTCAACAAAAACTCGCAATAAACAATGTTATTGATTGGAAAGATAAAGTTATCAATAAAACAAAAGAGGTTGTAAAATTGTAATATGGAAAATAATATCATAATATATCAAGCTGAAGACGGGAAAACTAAAATTGATGTAAAAATTGAAAATGAAACTGTTTGGCTTACTCAAAACCAAATGGCGGAATTATTTCAAACTACAAAACAAAATGTAAGTCTACATATCAAAAACATTTTTGAAGAAGGTGAGCTGAGTGAGAATTCAGTTGTCAAGGATTTCTTGACAACTGCCCAAGACGGTAAGAATTACAATACAAAACACTACAACCTTGATGTTATTATCTCGGTCGGGTATCGTGTAAAATCGCTTCGTGGTACACAATTCAGAATTTGGGCAACTCAAACCTTAAAAGAATTTATGATTAAGGGGTTTGCCCTAAATGATGACTTACTTAAACAATCCGGCGGAGGCGGATATTGGAAAGAACTTTTAGAGCGTATCAGGGATATCCGTTCTTCTGAAAAAGTATTTTATCGGCAAATCCTTGATATTTATGCCACAAGTATTGACTATAATCCTGATTCTGACGAAACAATAATGTTTTTTAAAGTTGTTCAAAATAAAATGCACTTTGCTGCACATGGACATACTGCCGCAGAAATAATTTATTTGAGGGCAGACAGTACAAAAGACAATATGGGTCTAACTGTTTTTAAAGGTAAACATCCTCGAAAAGATGAAGTAACTGTTGCAAAAAATTATCTTGATGAAAAAGAATTAAATGTACTAAACCGAATAACATCAGCTTATCTTGAATTTGCAGAATTACAAGCTATAAGACAAAATCCTATGACAATGAAAGATTGGATTAATAAACTGGATGATTTTATAAAAATGTCAGGAAGTGAACTTTTAAACAATCCGGGAACAATATCCAAGATTGAAGCGGATAATAAGGCTTTAGCTGAATATATAAAATACAAAGAAACAATAAAGGATGAATTATCAGAAGTTGAAAAACATTTTTTACAATCAGTAAAAGAAACTCAAAAGTTATTGGAGAAGAAAAATAAATAATACCAAATATTAAATGCATACATTTATTTTAAAATTTCAGACTTAACTCTTCCAAAATAATCGTACTATCCGTTAGAAATAATCAAACTAAGTGTTCTTTTTCACGAGCCTCTTACAAAACGATTAAGTATCGTTTTGTTCGGCAGAGTGTCACTATATAGTATCCAAAAATAAAATTACAAATTAAAATATTTTCTTATAATCTTTTCTATTTGTTTAGATGAAGTACCGTCACCGTATGGATTTTGTGCTTTTAAACGAGTAGCTTCTTTTGTTGATGATAATATTTTTTCACTCTCAAATACAATTTTGTCATAATCTGCACCAACGAGCATTGAAACACCAGCTTCGATACCTTCTTTTCTTTCGGTCTCGTATCTCATTACAAGTGTCGGACAGGCAAAAGACGGTGCCTCTTCCTGAATTCCGCCTGAATCTGTCAAAATGAGTTTTGCATTTTTCATTAAGTAAACAAGATATGGATAATCAAGAGGGGTCAGAAGATGTATGTTATTAAATTTACCCAGTCTTGAATGTATCTTGTTGTGAACATTCGGGTTTGGATGAACAGGGATTACAAATGTATGGTCGTTGTATTTTTTAGCAAGATGTGATATTGCATCAATAATCCTGTCTATTCTTTCCCCGTGGTTTTCTCTTCTGTGTGCTGTAATTAATACCAGCTTATTGTCTATTGGTATCCCTTTTTCTTCATAAAATTTGCGTGACTGCTCAATAACATCATCAGATAAACAGAACAGCGCATCAATTACAGTATTCCCGACAACGTGAATTTTATTTTCGTCAATATTTTCTTTTAATAATGCTTCTTTATTTACTCCGGTCGGTGCGAAATGCAAATCTGCCACTCTTGATGTCATCTGGCGCATAACCTCTTCCGGAAATGGTTCAAAAATGTCATAAGAACGAAGTCCTGCTTCAACGTGGAAAACAGGACTCTTATGGTAAAAACTTGTTAATGCTCCGCATAAAACGGTCATTGTATCGCCCTGAACAATCGTAGCGTCAATTTTATTTTCCGAATAAACCTTGTCCAAAGAGGTTAATATTCTTGCCTGAACAGAACTCAGTGATTGATTTTCCCTCATACAGTCAAGATTATAATCAGCTTTTAGCCCAAAGTACGTTAAAGTTTGATTAGAAAGCTCTTTCTGTTGTTCTGTATTTATAACAATTACATTATAAAAATCCTGATACTTTTTAAGTTCAAGGATTACAGGTGCTAATTTTATTATCTCTGGGCGTGTCCCGAAAACAAAAGCTATATTCTTCATAAGTTTATTGTATAACAAACAGAATTTTATTGTGCAAGTTGAGAATCCTTTTCTGTTTTTAGTGATAAATGTTTTGCATTCAGACGTCTGTTTGTTATATCAATAATTTTTCTTGCGATTTCTACATAAATTCTTCGTGAGAAATGGTTGATACATTCCGAATAGTCATCATCGCTTTGAATCAAATCCGTAATTTCAACAATATCAATGTTATCATATTTTTTAGCAAACTCTCTGACATGTTTGTTTAAAAGAATATGCATGTCGCATACACCGTCATAGCCTTCAAGAGTTTTATCTGTCTTAATTTCGCTTCCCAAAATGAAAATAAGATTTGTTTCTGGGCTGAGGTGTTCTCTTATGTAAGTAAGATTTTGCATCAGCAAGTCAATAGGCGGATTCCCTGCGAATGTATAATTCTTCTTGAACTCCATTAATATTCTTCTGTTTTGTTCTTTAAACTGCTCGGGGATTGAGGCTAAAACCGTATCCCAGTTATTTTCATCTGTAACATCGCAGTTAATGTAACCATATTCTGCATAATGGCCATTGTTCTTGTTAATATAGATTCCTCTGTAAGCTGCCTGAAGCAAGCTTAAAATAATAACTTTGTACTTAGGATCAAAAAACTCTGTATTAAACTCTTCCGGCTGTGGATACGGGAAGGTTCTTGTCAGTGACATTAACTCATCATGACTGAGTCTGTGAGTTTGTTCAATAAACGCAGGATGAGTATGCGCTGATACGTAAACAAGTTTTTTATTCCAGAAAGGAAATTCTGTATCAATATTGCAGTCACCGTCAATATAGTTTATTGTTGAATACAAATCACACGCACCTTTGAACAAAATATTCAAATTGCTTTTTGGCTTTTCTTCTTTTTGCTTAAGCTCAATATTATCGACAAGCTGAATCCAGTTTTCAAAAGAATTTAAATTTGAAGATACCGGAAATGCAATTTTAATGATTGGCTCACCAAGGTGTTTATATATAAACTGTTCAACTCCCATGTTCATTATTCTGCAAGAGAATAAGAAGTGCTCAAGCGAGTTTGTTTCTTTGTTTAGTACATAGAATCCGCAAATCCCGTAGTTGCCGTATTTGTCTTCTGCTATAACATAAGCGGAATCGTATTTATCTTTATTTGCAAAAATCTCTGCAAGCATTTCTTTGTTAACTCTGTTTTTAGTAAAGTTAAGCTGATTTGTTCTGAGTATAAGACGCTGAATGCGGTCAATATTTTCTTCGCAGTCATGTTTAATACAAACTTTAATATTACTGTTCCTCAGGAACTCTTCATTTGAGGATTTGGAAAGCAGTTTGTCCTTGTTTTTTGCTTCAAGGATTTTATACTGTTTTAATCTTGTATATTCAAAATCATAATCATTTACAAGATAAAGCTCTTTTGCAATTTTCGGAATCTGGGTTTGTGGTGCTGACATAATATTTGGGCAATAGTATTTAATCTCTTTTATATTTGTTTCGTTATCATCAATAACGATAACATTTTCTTCCCTTAGCTGCATGGCTTCAATAATACTTTTAACTCTCTGTCCTTTAGCTTCCCAGTTTATTGATGGAAACAGGAACATCTGCCAGTATTTAATGTACCCGTTTGTAATAAACTCTGATTTAACATTTAGTAAATCGTTTTTTGAACAAATCGAGTTCATAATACCCTTTGTTGTTAGTTCTTCAACTAACTTAAGATTTTCGTTATTGAATGAAACCCCTCCTTCAGAAAGGGTTCCGTCCCAAAAGGTGTCATCTAAGTCCCATATAATCAGTTTTGTTTTTGTAATGTCAAAATCTTTATACATACTATTTAGATTATCACTTTGTCGGTTTTTGAGCAAGTCTGTTAAGTTTGATTATTGACTAATTTAAAAATATGTATAATACTTTTTGTATGGAAGTTACAGCAATAAGTTCAATAGATTCACTAACACCGATAACACTCACAAAAGTACATGAGATTCTTACGTCTAATAAGATTTCTCACAATCAAAAACAAGAGTTTATCCGCCATTATAAAACACAAATTCAGGAGGCTCTTGATATAAAGCTTACCGGTATCGATTACAAATGGATAATGAGAAGCCGCCCGTTGCAAAAGTTTAGGTTTCTCAAAAATTCAGTAACTAAACGCGGTGATAAAAAAATGCTATCAATGGTGTTGGAAATAGAACCCTGTGAAGTTGACGAGTACATAGAAAATGTAACTGAAGCCATGAAGGAAATTAAAGAGCTTGACTTTCTGCCTAAAGACGAAATAGATTCGATTAAGACATACGTTTACCGGCATGGTTCAAAAGATGAAATCGTTAATTGTCTTGACTATGAGCTCAGAAAATCAAAGGATATTTTAAAGACTTTATACTCTACATTAGAATACCATACAGGCGGAATAGCCGATTATTTTATCCGCCCGATACACAGAATGTCAAATAGTACTATGATAAGTCTTTATAATGTAATAAATAAAAATCTGCAGTCTGCTTATGAATCAGGCTCTATAACCAAAGAGCAGTACAATAATAATGCAAAAAATGCCCTGATAAGAATTTATGAAATCCAAAATAACTCAAAGTTTATAAATGCAATTAAAACATATAAGATTCTTAAACAGTAATTTATCTTTGAGGTTTATAAACTTTATGCCCGTTTTCGATATATTCTTTTAAAGCCTGTTCTCCAAGTTCAGGAACAATATTTCCATATACGGTAATTCCTCTTTTTGCGAATTCTTCAACCCAATCCGGCTTAAAACCTTCGTCAAATCCGGTAATTTTTTCAACCGTTGCAGAAGGTATGCCGTAAAAAACCTTTTTTATTCCGGACCACATGATGGCTCCAATACACATCATACATGGCTCTGCAGTAATATAAAGACTAAGATTATGTTTTGATAAATCGTACGTTTTGTATATTTTTTCAGTCTCTTTTATTGCATTAATTTCGGCGTGGTAATGTGAACAGCACCCGTTAACGACGGAATTCGAGGTTTTTACGACCAATGCTCCTTTTTCGTCATATATTGCCGCAAGAAAAGGACCTGAACCTTTTGCTGTATGATTTTTCATGTCTGACTGAAGCTCAGATATGATTTTAACTGCTTTTTCCAGCTTTATTGTATCAATCGGCTCATTTGAAACTATATTCGAATATAAAATATTGTTTTGTAAGTTCATACTGATATATTAGTATAATCCTGAAAGGTATGCAAATATATTTTTATGATTTTTATTTAGCGTGGAATCCGCCAGTTAACTAATTTGCAAAAATAAAATATTTGTAATACTATGATATAAATAATCGCTGATTTTTACAGATACCCTGTTTATTAATATTCTGTAAACAAAGAGATACACTTGCCTATATTGGAGGAGATTAAAATAAATATGCGTATAAATGCAATTAACAGCAATAACAGTGCGTATTGCACTAACAAAAATCAAAGTTTTAAAAGTTTGATTAAGGATAAAAGTGTCGAATCTATTATTAACAATATGTCTGAAAAAGATATTTTAGAGTTAAATAAAATCGAAAAAAGATTGTCCAAAACGAAATTTTGGGATATGAAAATATCCAAAGTCGGGAATATGATTGATGATTTAAAGTTCGAATTTGTAGATAAGAATGAACGTCATGGAAGTATAACAGACGGTATTTTCCCATACGATAAAAAAGGTAATGCCATTAAAATTTATTCTATAATTTACGGACCCCAAAACATTTCAAGAAATCTTGTTGAAAGTTTAAGATACAAATCCAGCAGCAGGGCAACTGCAGTTTATAACAAATATTTTAAAAACATGGAGTTTGTAAAACTCAGAAATAGTAATATGACGCCGTTAGAACAGATAAAAAGTAAAGAAATTGAACTCAATATGCTTGAGGAATCATCTCATTTTATTGATGAAAGCGATAAATTAAAATATTTAAATACTGAGATGACAACAAAAGACCGCATAGGAAATAGCCTTGACGAAAATTTTTAGTGTGTAAAATTTAACAAAATGAAAATAAAAAGAGGTCGGATTTTCTGACCTCTTTTTATTTATGCCGTTTTTGACGAGTTCAGAACTTGGTTGGAGGAAAATGTAGCGTTATATTTTGTTACAAAAAAGCAATTTTTTGTAAATATAAGACTTTATATATATGAACATATGAGGAAAAGGAGTAATAATATGGTAAACTTTTTTAATATTGGTATGACTAAAAGTGAAGTTATGTCTAAGTTAGGTACCACACATGCCACTGATAAAACAAAACAGTTTATTCAAAACTTTTGGAGCACAGATAGAGATGGTAAAATTACTAATGAAATTGAACTTACAATGTTAGAAAGTTGGGCAAACGGCTCAGAAAAAGTAAAAATGCCAACTCAGGGTGAGAAAAAAACTAGACCTGATGCTAACTTTGATGACGGTTCTATTGTATCATATTACACCTCAAAGTCGGGTGCTAAACACACTTTAACTATATGGGATTCAAGAGAAAAGTTTATTATGCACAATAATAAAAAAGTCTACATCCCTTCTATGTTGGCTACTTGGAACGGAAACCGTCAACAAGATGAGCTCTTTGACAAAGATGGCGATGGTTATGCTGACTACAGAGAATATCAGCAAAACTCAATGTCCTTAGATGGAGCATATAGAGATACAAAAATGGATGGTAGACTCAAAAGCCCTGAAGAACTAGAACAATAATGATAATTTGTAGAGTGCAATTATTCGCATCTAATAAATATTTAAAGGGACTAGCTTAAACTAGTCCCTTTAAATTTACGCCTGGCGCGATTGTCTTGGATTTTTTGCGTTAAACGAGTCTACGGATTTTCTTTTCGCAAACACGGTTTGCTCCAAAGAAAAGTCCTCCGCTCTCTGCAAAAAATCCGCTCGAACACGCAAGGACTTCGTCCTTTGCGGTTCTCAACGCTGACAAACATAAAATTAGAGGAGATAGGATTAACCTATCTCCTCTAATTTACCCCAGAGTTGACGAGTTCAGAACTTGGTTACTAAAAAATGTGGCTTAAGCATTTTTACAGTTTGCAGTGAAAATAAAATGTTGATTTATTAAGTCAAAAT
>CACZFL010000012.1 GCA_902780525.1 uncultured bacterium
AGATTTATGAAATTCAAAATAATCAACATTTCCAAAATGTAATAAAACTAAGAAAAGAATTGGGATAAGTTTTCACACAAAAATAAAAATATTAAAAGGAACTAGTTTATACTAGTCCCTTTTAATTTACGCCCGGCGTGATTGTCTTGGATTATTGGCAGTTCAACCGTTTACATTCGTTTTGTTTTGTTTGCACAAAACAGTCACTCATTACAACGGTTTCACTAGGACGGCGTTCCGTTCACTGACGTTCACTCCAGCCTTGCCAAAATCCGCCGAACGCAAGAACACTTTCTCTCATGCTCACAAAACAAATTAAAAAGGATAAGCATTTCATGCCTATCCTTTTTAATTTACGCCCGGCGCGATTGTCTTGACCTGTTCGCGTTAAACGTGTCTGCGTGTTTTGCTTCAAAGAACTTACGTTCTTTTCGCAAAAGCACTCCGCACTCTGCTCACAGGTCGCTCGAACTGCGCAGGAACTTTGTTCCTTGCACGTCAAATCTTGGCACAGACAAAATTAAAGAGGATAGGAATAAATCCTATCCTCTTTAATTTACGCCTGGCGCGATTCGAACGCGCGACCCTCTGCTTAGAAGGCAGATGCTCTATCCAGCTGAGCTACAGACGCATATCTCGTTTACTGTATCGGCTATCTGTCTTGCCAACCTATTCTAAAAATATCACATCAATTTTAAAATGCAAGTTTAATCATAATAACTGATGCTTAAAATACTCTATCCAGCGTATCAAATCACTTATCTCATAAGGCTTCGGCAAATACAAATCTACTCCCGAATCCAGGATTGCGGATTTTTCGTGTACGGAAGTTGTTACTATAATTTTTGAGTTTACAAAATTCGGATTACATTTGATTTTCTTGCAAAGCTCAAGTTCTTCAAGATTATCACCGCTGTCAATTATTAATATTGCCGGCTGGGTATTGTTTTCTGTATTAAGCGTTTCAACTACATCATACCCCTGAAGTTCTAAAGTGGTTCTTAAAAGAAGTGCTAATGCTTCATCCGGTTCCTGTATATAGATGTTGTTTACTACAGAATCCGTTTCTGTCGAATTTTTATCCGTAAGTCTTACTCTGTCAATTACATAGTTAGAACCGCTTGGAGTTTTGGCAGATTTTTTTATTGAATACAATCTTTCAATCAGCCCTGATACAGAGGATATTTGTTTATAACTCCCCGGGATTCCTCCTATCTGAACAGAAACAAAATTAGCTCTCATACCGGCTAATCTGTCACTTTTCATGAGCATATACCCCCTTCTTGCATCTTGTTCCGAGTAAAACTTAGGTGCAACAGTATCAAAAGCAAATGTCAAAAATGCTGCGAGCTTTTCTGCTCTATAAACATTTGTAACTATTACAAAATTTGTGTCATTCAGTTGTCCAAAAAAGTCATTCGGCTCCAGTGCCGATTTTGTAATTGCCACAAATGTCTGAACAAGTTTATCTGCGGCAATATCAGAATATACACTTTTATAGTTATCAAGATTTTCCAGGCCGATAAGCAGCGATGCCTGGTGAAGTTCTTCGTGCAAAATCCGTTTCAGGGTTTTAATAACAATTTTTTTGTTCGGCAATAAAGTTTTGTTATCAAGATTAAGCTCAATATCGCGTCTTAAGTGCGCTTTTATTCTTGTTTTAAACTCTGCTATATTAACCGGTTCGCTTAAAAAATCATCCGCTCCGCTATCGAGAACAAGTATTCTGTCACCAGAATCAGCTGATTTAGAGAGTGCAATAATTACAGGGCGTGTGTTAAAAGTCAGACTTCTTATTTTTTCGCAAAAATCACTGAGTTTTTCATTAATACTGTCCGATACAATAATCATATCTGGCTCAAGTTCCTGAATGTTTTGCAGAGCATCTTTAAGGTTGTTAGATATAATGACAGAAGTATCTGCATCTTCAATATTTTTTTTATACTTTGCAGGAAGTTCTTTTCTTTTGTCTATAATTAAGATTTTTGAGAGCATTTAAGCACCTCCTCTTCATTATAAACAGGGAAGGTTACAATAAACGTTGTGCCTTTGCCTTCCTCGCTTTTATACGTAATTGTTCCGCTCATGCTTTCAACAAGCTGTTTTGTAATATATAAACCAAGCCCGTTACCCTGAGTTTTGCTTGTAAGATGGTTTTCTATACGGCTGAATTTTTTAAACAGCTTATCTGCATCTTCTTTTTTTATTCCGACGCCTTCATCCTTAACGTTGATAATAATCTCGTCACCTTTCGACTCAGTTGTAATTAAAACTGTGGAGCCGGGTTCGGAATATTTCCCTCCGTTGTCAATAAGATTTGTCATAATCTGTTGAAATTTATCTTCGTCAAGTCTTGCGGATGGTAAATCTTTTTGAGGAGTAAAGACTATTTTATGTGATTTGTATTGCTCCTGAAACATCGGAATAATACTTTTTATTGATGCGTTTACAAAAACCTTTTTCATAACCGTACTTCCAGAATTGGCTTTTGATACAGTTAAGATGTTTTCAACAAGGTTAATGAGTCTGTTTGATTGCTCCTCGATAATTCTGATGAATTTCTTTTTGTTCTCATCATCAATTCTGTCCCAGGAAGACAATAAAGTCTGAGAGAACCCCCTGATACTTGTCAAAGGGGTTCTCATCTCATGTGATACTGTTGATATGAATTCATCCTGAATAGAGTTTTTCAATTTTACACCAAACTTTCGTCCGAATTATATGTTGTACAACTGGTCCCTATTCTTCTTCCATAAATTCTTTTTTAGCTTCTTCTATAGCTTCTGATAAAATATCAAGCTGATCTGGTGCAAAAGTTACGCCTTTTTTGGTAGGAAGCCATGTTGCACCGTCATCTGTTGTATAGAAAATTCTGAGGTTAAAATAACTTTTTCCTCTATATTCGGAAATTGATATTTGTAATTGTTCCGTGTCTGTTCTCGGAATACTTGCAAGTAACTTTGCTTCTGCCATTTTTCTCTCCTTTTTGATAATTTATTACTCTTCGATTATAACACGGGCAATATTATAAGTTGCATTAAAATACTCTATATTACAAAATGTTAATAAATCCGGTTATATTTACCCCAGATTTGCCCGATTAGTGAATTTGGGGTAATATAAGGTTATGAATAAGGGGAAAATAGTAATTGTTGATGATGAAAAAATGTTCACCTCAGCATTAAAAATTTTAATGCGTGTTGAGGGGTTTGATGATGCCCATTGTTTCAATTCACCGAAAGATGCCCTTGTTTTTTTAAAAGATAACAAACCTGATTTGGTTCTGTCTGACTTTTTAATGCCTGATATGAATGGAATTGAGTTTCTGACAGAAGTTAACAAACTTTATCCGGAAGTAAGTAAAATCCTTTTGACTGGTTATGCTGATAAAGAAAATGCCATCAAGGCTATAAATGAAGTCGGATTATACAGGTATATCGAAAAACCCTGGAAAGATAATGATTTGATAATTGATATAAAAAATGGTATTGAAAGAAGTTATCTGATGTCAGAGCTCAGACAAAAGATTAATGAACTTGAAATTGCAAAAAAAGAGCTTGAAAAATATTCACATAACCTTGAAGAACTTGTAGAAGAAAGAACTGCTGATTTAAAACAATCAAATGCTAAGCTGGAAGGATTGTTTAATTATTGTGCTGACGGTATTTTGATAATTAATGAAGACGGAATAATTGAACAGGTTAATCCAGCTTGTGAAAATATGATTGGACATATTAACTCAAAGCTGGTTAATGCTTCAATTGATGATTTCTTGTTCGGTAAAAACAAACTTATATCAAAAGAGCTCTATAACCTTGAATCTAATGAACTTATGCTCAGGGACTTTTTTATCAAAAATCCGTTTGCTAACTCAGAGATTCCTGTAGATGTTAGTTTTGCCAGAATAAATCCTGATGATGAATACAAACGATTTGTCGGAGTTATCCGTGATGTTACTGAGCAAAAGAAGGCTGACAGGCTAAGAGATGATTTTATTGCAACTCTTACTCACGATTTAAGGACACCGCTTCTGGCTGCTATCCAGACATTAAAATTCTTCTTGGATGGTGCGTTGGGTGAACTTACAGAACAGCAAAAATTACTTCTTTCAACAATGTACAAGAGTAATGAAGATTTGCTTGGACTTGTTAATGCACTTTTAGAAGTTTATAAGTATGACGCCGATAAGCTTGTATTAACAAAAACCAATTTTAATATTGCAGATTTGGTACACCAGGTTTATGATGAACTACTTCCGCTTGCAAAATCAAAAAATATTGATTTTACTATTGATACAGAACTTACGGATACGGAAATACTCGCTGACAGAAGTGAGTTAAGACGTGTTATATGTAATTTATGCGGGAATGCAATTAATTATACGCAGGAAGACGGTAAAGTTACTATTACATTGAAATCAGATGATAATGATATAATATTTTCCGTTGCAGATAACGGTTCCGGTATTCCTCAAGAAGATATTCCGAATATGTTCCAGAGATTTTCACAGGGAACAACGAAAAAACGTTCAACAGGAACGGGTTTAGGGTTATATTTATCAAGACAGATTATTGAATCACACGGAGGAAAAATCTGGCTTGAAAGTATTCTGAATAAGGGTAGTGAGTTTTCGTTTTTGCTCACCGATGTTGTTACGCACAGAGCATTACAGAAACAAAATTAGCAGTAAATTATGGGTGTTGATATGATTAACGTACTTTTAGTTGAGGATCACGTATTAACAAGAATGGGCTTGTCGATGCTGTTAAGCAACTCAGAGGGAATCTCTCTACTTGCTGAAGCGGCTGACGGTGCTGAAGGTATTAAAAAGGCCAGAGAGTTTTCTCCTGATGTTATTTTAATGGATATTGGACTGCCTAATATTGACGGTATAGAAGCAACTCAAAAAATCAAGGATTTTAATCCGAATATAAAAATATTAATATTTACATCTCGTGACGGTGAGAGTGATGTGTTTGAAGCGTTTAAAGCCGGTGCAGACGGGTATATTATGAAGGGCGCAACTCCGGAACAGACAATTACTGCTATTAAAGCGGTTTATGAAGGGGTAGGCTGGATAGACCCGGGCATTGCGAAGATGGTTTTTGCAAGTCTGCAAAGACCGTCATCTCAGATTGTTTCAGAACCTGATACGGCGAAAACAGGACGTAATAATTCATACGGCCTTACTGACAGGGAATTAGATGTGCTTGAGCTTATGGTAGAGGGACTTACAAATCCGCAAATTGCTGATAGGCTTGTTATAGCTCGTTCAACAGCAAAAGCTCACGTACACAGTATTTTGCAAAAACTGTGTACTACTTCCCGCACGCAGGCAACTGTAATGGCTATTAATGAGGGACTTATTTAATGTTTAATGCTCTTGCCGGTATGTATATGGCTACAAAACTTCAGTTTATGCAGGTTAAGGCTAATATGACCAAAAATCAGAATCAACAGGTTTCTGAAACAATTTACCGTAACAAAATTGATAAGTCCGATGAAAAAGAAAAATTTGAAAAAAGCAAATTGCCCAAATCGGGTTATATGACTGTTGAAGAGTATGAGAAAAGTTCACGCGGTTTAACAAGAAAAGAAATTAATGACAAAAATCTTGATAAACCTGACTTCCCAAAAGATAAAAATTATGTTTATGTTCCGCAGCATGTTTTTAAACTTGTTAAATACAACGACCCGGTTGGCAGCCCTGAACTTTCTCTTCCACGGAGACTTCAGTTTGAAAGACAGGTAAATGCACAAGGAATTATATCCGGCGATTATACAATGCTTGTGTATCCGTCGGTATATTATTATGCCGAAGGTGATTGTGTAAGCAGTGATTTATTCTTAATAAAACTAGACACAGGCAAAACAAATCTTGAACGTGTTAAGACAGCTAATGTTTTGAATAAAGAACAAAAACCTATTCTTTCAACCCAAAAAGATATTGATAAAAAATTCGTGTTCAGAACTCTTACCCCGATTGATTTTTCAACTGATAACTCAAAACTTCTTATCAAAGAAAAAATAGGATATAAGCATGATGGTATATGGAAAACTGATGTATGGGTTTATGATTTTAATAAGCGGTCAGCCAAAAATTTATCAGCTGTGCGTGAAGCTATTGCGTACTATTGGAATACTTCAGAAAATATTGATTTGAACGATATCAGATGGGATATTTATCCCCTGGGATTTGATGCAAATAATGATGGCAGGATTGTTTTATGCGCATACGCTTATACGGGTAATGTTCCTAAATTTCTTGGTACCTGGAGCATTGATGTTAATAACGAAGCATCAAAGCTGGAATCTCTGACAGGCGTTGGTACTCCTATCTCTGTTGTTGGATATAAGCTTTCTGAGGAACAGGAAGTTAAATCAATATCTGAACTTGAGTATGATGCAAAGCTTGTAAAAAAAGAAGTAAAAATGGCAGAAAAAGCCAAAAAAAAGGAACAAAAAATGATATCCAAACAGCAGCTTTACGAATACAGACGTAAAGTTCATCAAATGGATATGAATACACTTTTGCAAGTCAGAGAGTATAAAAAAGAACAGAAATCTCAAAAACAAAAGATAAAAGACGGAGTAACAGATAATCTGGGATCTCCTCAAAATGATAATGAAGCTGATTAATTAAATAAAAAAGGAGTAAAATTATGAAAAAATCAATGGTAATAATTGCTGTATTGTCTATTTTGGCCGGTTCAATGATGACTTCTCAGGCAGGTCAGACAGGCGAAAAAGAAAGAGGCACCATATCAATTTCTACTTCTGCAGAAGCTGATGTCACTCCCGACGTTGCAGATATCTCTTTTGCTGTTGTAACTACGGACGCTAAATCTATGCAAAAAGCAACTTTAATAAACAAAGATATCTCAGAAAAAGTTTATAATATTCTAAAAGAACAAATTAATACCGCAAACGGCGATTATATAAAGACTTCTAACTACAATGCATCTCCTGTTTATATATATAGAGATAAAAAGCAGATTCTTGATAAATATCAGGTATCCAACAGGGTGACCGTTCATACAAAATCTCTTGATAAATTGGGTTCTATGATTGATAAGTCTATGGAAGCAGGAGCTACAAACGTAGATTCGCTTAATTTTTCAATCTCAAATTATGAGTCAAGATGCAATTCTTTAATCGAAAGTGCCGTAAAAAAAGCTAACTCAAGAGCAGGTATTGCAGCTAAAAACTCAGGAACAACGCTGGACGGTATTATGTCTATGAACGTCAGCTGTTCTGAAAACAGAAACTATAATGCCCCAAGAATTATGATGGCAAAATCAATGGCTTTAGGAGCATCAAACGATGCGGTAGAAGAGGCTAAACCTTCAACGTCAATTTCCGCAGGTGTGATAAAAGTATATTCAAATGTAAATGCAACATTTTTTGTAAAATAGAAATAACAAGCGGGGAAGGGGATTTTATCCTTTCCCACTTTATTATATTTACCGCTTGTATAACAACTTCAGATGTGTAAACCGTTCAACCAGCAGGAATATATTTATCACATCCCCCACTTGCAAAAGTTTTGAAATGTCTTATAATATTAATAACAAGGGTAAATGTGCAGTGTAGGCGCAAATAACAATCAACATAAAGGGGTTATAATTATTATGCTTAGATTAATATATGAAATATTCAGATATATAACAAGAAAACCGTGCCCTGTAAGAATCGAGATAAAGTAATTTATTATTTGTAATTTAAAGCAGTTGTAATGCAATAGACGGCATCTGGTTTGCAGTAGCAAGCAGAGTCACACAAGCCTGTTGCAGAATCTGATATTTTATATAATCGCTGGAAGCTTCAGCAATATCAGCATCACGAATTGTTGATATAGAGCTTGTTAAGTGCTCTGTGTTGACGGCTGCAAGCTCTAATGCACATTCAAGTCTGTTCTGAGATGCTCCTATATTTATCTGATAATCTGATACGTTACTTAGCATGCTGTCTATTCTGTCAAGACAGGAAGAGTCTGTTACATCCCAGTCGTCAATGCCTGATATTGCACTCAAGTCTATTGTTGTATCTACGGCAATTCTTGAGTTTTCGCTTCCGTCTATTCCTACCTGAAGGTTTATTTTTTTTCGTATCAGGTTTCCGTCGGAATCATAATCACCAAACAGTTTTATGTCATTAAACTCTGCACAGTCTTTAATTCTGTTAATCTCATCTGCTCTTGCCGTTATTTCAGCTTTTATAGCTTTTATGGATTCTTCCCCGTAAGTGCCGTTAGCAGCCTGCTCGCATAAATCTCTTATTCTGGTGAGATGATTTCCTATTAATGAAGCATTGCTGTCAGCAGTTTCAAGCATATTGTATCCGATAGAAATGTTATCTGATGCAACATCCCAGGCTCTTAATTTTGTTTCCATGTTTTTCATAATGGAATAGTTAGCAGCATTATCTTTTGCCCGATTTAGCTTGTACCCCGTTGTCATTTGTTCAATAGCAGTATTTAACCCTTTTGTCGCTGCAGAAAGGTTACGCTGAATCATTAAACTTGCTAAATTTGTTCTGATACTAATCACTTACACACACATCCTTAGGTAGGTAAATATAGGGGGTAAATATAGGGGAGTTAAGTAATTGGAGGAAATTGTGACAGAATAATATTCCTTTGTGTTCTTCGGATAACTTATTAAAAATCCTTATTATCCGTTTATTTATTCCACATTTCACAAGCTTTTTAACGCTGAAATCAAAGAATGTTTACAAATTTAACAAAATAAAAAGGCTGTCCTACAGGAACAGCCTTTTTATTAAACATTTTAGCTTTTATTATTTTGCTAATTTCTTGATAGCAAGAGCAAGTCTTGATTTCTTTCTTGCAGCAGTGTTTTTGTGTAAAACACCTTTAGAAACAGCCTTGTCACAAAGTTTGTAAACATTAGATATAGCTGCATTCAACGCATCTTTATCAGAACCTTCTGCCAAAGCCAAAGCTTTTTTTAGTGCACTTTTGATACCTGATTTAATAGCTACATTTCTTTGTCTGTTTGCTTCTGCAATAAGAACTCTTTTTTTTGCTGACTTAATATTTGCCATTTGTATTTCTTCCTTTCGTTGCGGTTTGAGTTTAAAGTTAATGACTCTTTAAAATCGCACCAGTTCACTTGAGGATAGTGAGTAATTTAATTATATGTATAACATAATTAATTGTAAATAGGGGTGATTTAAGTTTTATCTTAATTGATATAGTGCATAAGTGAATAATGTATCATAAATGCATATATTACCCCGTAGGCAGCTCCTACAAATACCTGCATAGGAGTATGTCCCAATAGTTCTTTCAACTTGCCTCCGGCTTCTGCGAGATCTTGCTTATATACATCCATAATTATTCTGTTAAGGCAAGCAGCCTGCTTTCCTGCGGCACGTCGTACGCCTGCTGCATCATACATAACGATACAGGCATATCCGATTGCAATCGCAAAAGCAATGGAATCAAAACCGTTTATTAATCCTACTGCTGTTGATAGTCCCATTACACCTGCCGAATGTGAACTGGGCATTCCGCCTGTTGTTGTAAATAGTCTTACATCAAGCTTTCTTTTTATTATTAAGAATACGATACTCTTTATTATTTGTGCGGTTATGATTGCAGTAAATGCCGTAAAAATTACTTCGTATCCTGTATTCAAAATGTGTGATAAATTCATCAACTACTCCTGTTAACCTAAAATACGATTTTTTAATTTATCCAGAATCTCTCTGAAAATTTTTGAGTTGTACTTGTCTATTATACCATAACATTCATCAATTAGCTTTGCGAATTTATTTTTTGCTTCATCAAGTCCGTACAAAGATACATAAGTCAGTTTTCCTGATTTTTCATCTTTTCCTATTGACTTGCCAAGCTCTTCAAAGGTTGAAATCTCATCCATTATATCGTCATATATTTGAAAAGCTAAACCGAATTTTGTTGCAAAGCTGTCAAACTCATTAAATTTTATCTCATCACCGTTTGCGCATATAACACCAATTCTTACCGCCAGTCTGAATAGAACTGCGGTTTTATTCAGGTGTATAAAATCAAGTGTTTCTTCTGGTGACTTTACTAATTTTCCCCCTTCGGATTCAATATCAACAACCTGTCCTGCAATAAGTCCGTATGCTCCCGCAAATTTTGTGTATTCGTGTATTATTCTGACTATTTGTTCAGGTGATAACCCATTCGACTTTTCAATAATTAATTGAGGTGCAAAAGTTAAAAGTGCATCTCCAGCCAGTACAGCATTTGCTTCCCCGAAAACTTTATGGTTGGAAGGTTTTCCTCTGCGGAAGTCGTCATTATCCATACACGGTAAATCATCGTGTATAAGGCTTTGTACGTGGAGCATCTCTAACGCACATGCTGATGGCATTACTTTATCAATATCACAGCCTAAAAGTCTTGCTGTTTCAATACACATTACCGGTCTTAATCTTTTCCCCGGAAGAGAAAGTGTGTACTTCATTGCCTTAAAGATATCCTCCGGATAGGCAATCGGCATATATTCGTCAAGTTTTTTATCTATAATATTAATCAATTCCTTCATTTTCTATATCCTTATATACGTTTTGACGTAAAGTGTTTCTTGCACTTTGACGCTTTCTTGAACTTATTTTGACAGCTATACTATTGTTATGTTTTTTGTGCGTACTTTCTGTTTTTGTTCCCTGAAACTTTACTTTTTCTTTGTAGCTTCTTGCTTCTTCTACAAACTCAAGATAACTTTGATATCTTGTTTCATCAATTTTATCAATGTTTTCTTTAACGCAACACTCATTTTCGTTTATGTGCAAGCAATCTTGAAATTTACATTTATCCCTGTATTTGTATATTTCAGGGAACAACTTGTCAACATCAAGCGGTAAAATGAAATCAAATTTAAGATTGCTAAAACCGGGAGTATCAACTATTCTTGTATTTTTATTAAGGTTAATAATTTCGCAGTGTCTTGTTGTATGTGTGCCCCTCTGCGTTTTATCACTGACTTCTTTTGTTCTTAAATTTAATCCTGTTACTGCATTTATCAAACTCGATTTTCCTACACCTGACGGGCCGCAAAGAACCGATGTTTTACCTGATAAGATTTCTTTAAACTCATCAAGTCCCAAGCCTTCAAGTGCCGAAGTAAATAATATATCGTACCCGAGCGGTTCATAGATTGAAAAAACTTTTTCAATTATTTTGTCATCAGAGGATAAATCGTTCTTGTTAAAACAAAGAACTGCTTCTATTCCGTAATATTTTGCAAATGATATATATCTGTTTAATTGCGGAAAACTTAAATCAGGTTCTTTAACTGCTGATATAATGATTATTCTGTCAATATTTGCAACAGAAGGTCTTGGGATGTAATTGTTTCTCGGTAATATTTTTTCTATTGCACCGTTTCTAAACTCAACAAAATCACCGACAAAAACAGACTGCTTTGTCTTTTTTAATACCTCACGAAGCTTGCACTCAAAATTTTCTCCGCCGGAGCTGACATAATAAAAATCCGAATGTATCTTATAAATCTGTCCTTGTGCCATATGTTAATTTTATCATAAAATCTGCACGGTTATTCTATGTAAAAATACGCAAAAAAAAACTTCTCAATGGAGAAGCCGGGAAAATTAATTAGGTAGGGATTTAGGGATTTATAAAAATTTGTTATTTACATCTTACATATATATTAAGTATATCTTTAGTCTTCGATTTCAGTAAGCGTTAAATTTGTTACAAATCTTAACGTTTAATATCCATGTTTTGTAAATTTTTGTAACAATTTTGAGTTTTTTATCCATAATCCCTAAAGTTTTTGTTCAATATGCCGTTAATAGTAAGTGACAAGGGAAAATATTGATAAATGTATTTTGTCGTTAGTTAAATAAACCAACTATAAATACAGGAAAGGAAGACCCGAAGTAATGGGACTTGCAGCATCACAAGCAAGATTACTGACTATAACAGCCCGAATGCATGATGTCGAGTATGCGGCTCAGAATATTATGAACCAAAAAATTGACCTTGCTACTCAGGAAGACGCAGCATATAAAGATTACTGCGATGCTTTGGATGCAAAAAAAATTCAGGTTGCATATAATAATGGAACTGCTACAAAATATGTAGATGCAACTTTTGGCAATGTATGTACTTATGATGAAACAGGTAACAGAAAGTGTCAGTATGCATTAACTGACGCACAGACAGGAAAAATGGTTGTTGAGCAAGAGGTTTTTGAGAATTACAGGGATTATGAAAATGATAAGTATGCATTTGCTTGGGCTATGATAGGTTTTCTTGAAGGCGGAGACTATTCCGATTTCAGCTGGGGTGATAATTGGGGCGGTAATGTCGGCATTAATGCAGGAATCGGTGATGAGGGTGCTAACGGTCATGTTTTATTATTGATGACCGATGCCGAAGAAATTGTTTATAATAAACACTCTGACGATTCAACACTCTCTGCCGCTTATAACGAATACAATGAAGCTTTGCAGACAGACGATTTTAAACGGCAAGAGGAAGCCGTACAGAATTTCAGAGATTTACTGTATAAAAATTCTGCATGGAAAGCTGAGATATATGATGCTATGCGTTTGGATAAAACCCAGGATAAGGAAACTTCAATATCAAATTGTTCATATATTGATGGTTTCCCTGATGATTTTGATGATTTGACTGACAAATTCGATTATTATGTTCGTCTTTTTGAAGGAATACAGGGTTCAGGCGGATGTATATCAATAAGTGATTTTGCAGGCGGCGATACAACTGATAATGATTGGTTTAATGGGGTTGTTAACTCAGGAAGAGGTATTCTTAATATGTACAATCCAAACGGTCCGCAAAAAGGCTGGGTCGAAACAAGTGTTGCGACGTCTGTTAATGAAAATTATCTTCAGGAGACGATTGATGAAGTTGATATTAAAAAAGCTGAAGCCAAGTATGAGCATGAGTTAAACCAGATTAAGAAAAAAGATGCCAAGTTTGATCAGGATTTACAAAACCTTGAAACAGAACGAACAGCTTTGAAACAAGAAATGGATTCAATAAAAAAAGTAAAAGATGACAATATTGAGAGAACGTTTGGTATTTTCTCGTAGTATAAGTCTTTTCCCTTAATATAATTCCCTTTTCCCTTTTTCGCCGCTTTACAGCGGCTTTTGTTTTGCCGGGACTAAGGGGTTTCTTCCATATCAACGGTAGTAAATTTATAAGCTTCAAATGTCTTAGAAAAATAAGTAGGCGGCAATCCCGCTTTTTCTTTTAGTGAGTTTAAGAAAATTTCTTTGTCAGGAAGCTGTTCCCATACCGAAGGCAGGTACACCGCTCTGTTATCGTGTTCGGATATTATAATACCATAGGGATAAATTTTTGATAACAAATCTTTTTCATCTTTAAATTTTATATTCTCAAGCAGTGATAAAATAGAAACGGATATTTCTATATGCTCAAGCTCGTCGATAGTAAGCGGTATAAATCTAGAATCAAGAAATCCTGCATTTTTTGCATTATCAACCAAATCCATAATTAGCGGTTTCGTCGGATAAATTGAGCCTACGCATCCTCTGAGTTTTCCGTCAATTTTAATAGTTACAAATGATGCTCCGTATTCAAACATTACAGGAGGTACGTGTTCAGGTATAAACTTCTCCTGATTAATTGCGTGCAGTATGCTGTCACGAACAATATTAAAAATATAGTTTTTATAATATTGTTCAATGTAGTGGTTTTTTGAATAAGGGTATAAGAACCAGGAACCATAACCTACAACTCTTTCTGTTTCTTTATCAATATCACCTGAGTTATACATTTCGGTTCTTATCATAGAAGCGTCATTATTATTTGCAAATTCTATCAACCCTCTTATTCCGATAAGTCCGCAGGCTTGTTCTTTCTGAAAGCAATCAATTTTACCGGTTTCAATGATTGCTGCCGTATAATTATCAATTTGTCTGCAAGTGTTTTGATCATAAAAATGACTTAAATCGGAAGAGATTATAAAAGACGAAGTTTCCCAGTATTCCGATATAATATCGGCAATGAGATGATAATCGCATTTTCCGACCAAAATAGGTACAATACGTAATTTTCTGCCGATTTTCTTTAAATTCTTTACAAAATCCATTGCATTTTGTTTTTGCGGAAACAAAATGTTTTGCAGAAAAGGAAGTTGAATCTCAATTGCATACTCTCTTTCAAATGGAACGTTGGATACTATGCACGGATACTTTGCTGCCAGCTCTTTTATCAGCCTGTTATTGACTTCTACACTTCCAAGTGGTGTGTCAAAATATGTATATTCCGGCATGGCAATATTTGTAAACATTTCATTATGTGAAGGTGCAATGATAAAAATATTTTCACTGGGCTCAAAACACTGATAGGCAGTCATCGCACAATGCCCTGAATACATATACGCAGCGTGTGGAACAATGATTGCTTTTGATTTATATTTAACTTTGTCCGGTTCTTTGTATGAATCCAGCAGTCTGTTTAGTTCGTCAGGATCTGCAGGATAAAAGCTCCCAGCATATAGAGGTTCTTTATTCATAACGCTATTATAGAATAATTTTTTGTTAATGGCAAAAAAATAATTGTTTGAGTTTTGTATAAAGTATTATGAATAATATCAGTTTTAAAGGTTATTCAAATATTGTTTGTGCTCAAAAGGTCAACATTGGTGCCCTGGAAACAAGTTATATTGCGTTTAAGCTCGACGATAACGGTGAAAAGGATTTGAGCAAACTGAGGGAAATAAGAAAACTGCAAAAATATCCTCCTGATTACAAAAATGACGATATACTGACCCTTATTCACGTTACGGACAAAAAATACGAAGAACTTTATTTCTCTGAAAATCTTATGTGCTGGGGTGAGCAGTTAAAGGTGCTTAAAGATGAGTATGTTCCGCAGCATTTTAAAAATGTTGAGTTTAAAAAAATTGAACAGGCACATCTTAAAGCATATACCTTATTAGCAAGTTTAACAAAACGCATGGCTCAGGATAAATTTGAGAATGAAGATGTTGATATAAAAAGAGTTATTCAAACTCTGTATAAAAATCTTCAAGTAATTGGAAGCAAAGACTTTCGTATATTTGATAAAGAAGAGGCTTTTGAGCTTACTTCAGTCGGGTGTCTGAAAATATCAAAATTTCAGTCGCTGGCTGCAAAATTTAACAAAAAAATTGCATCGACAATGATTGCATATTTCAGATAAGGTTTTACTGTAACTCTTTGCTTACCTGTTTAATATACTGGCGGATTGCAGGAGTGATAAGTAAATCAGGTTCACTCATACAGATACCGTCTAATAATATTATTCCTCTGCGTTTTTCCCCTGTTTTTATGTATAGTATTCCCAGCATAATTTTGTCATATAAAATATCAGAGTTTTTGTATTCTGATATTTTTGAGTTCGCAATATTAAGCTGTATATAACAGTCTGCAAGGTTCATATAGTATTTAAAATTCAGTCCGTATAGCCTAAGTGCATCTTCAAAACAGACTCTTGCCATTTCAGGATATCCGATGAACATATACGTTTCACCGAGATTTGATTTATAAATTGCAGTTGCCTGTGTGTCGGGGCTGAGTTGTATTGCAATTTTGAACTCCTGAATTGCTGCATAATAAATTCTGTCACGAAGATAGTTTAACCCTAAGGCATTGTGATAATAAGCATCTTTTCCTGCGTCTATTACATACTTATATGGTTTTCTGTATCCTGAACAGAAAAACATTGTTATCAGTAAAAATAAACATAAAAGTTTTTTCATAATAGTTATTTAATTAACAAATTCCATTTGTCATCCAGCGAATAAATCTATTTCCAAGCCTTCTCGGGCAAAGATTGCATCATCTGAAGCGTATTCTTCTGCAAGTGAATCAAGTTTTTCATCTGTATAACCCGGGTCATAATGGAAAAATACAAGTTTTTTTGCTCCGATTTGCTGCTTGCAGTCAAGTGCCATTTCAAAGGTTGAATGCCCAAATCCTTGTTTTGGAACGTATATACTCAAGTAATCTTCTGTAGAATATTGTGCATCATGAATTATCAGATCGCAGCCTTTTGCAAATTTAACCAGCTTTTTATCGCCTCCTGGGTAGCTTTCTTTGTCAGTTGCATATACAACTGTTTTTCCTTTGTATGCAATTTTATAAACAAAGACACCATTTTGAGGATGTGCGTATGATTTATAACATGTTATTACAACGTCATCTTCGGAATAGTCGCCTTCTTTTAAGTCATTTACTCTGATTACCTCAGGCATCTCACCGCTTTTAAATATTATATAGTTTGTTTCGTTTAAATCTTTTATTTTTAAATCAGCTGCGATATCACCCAAATCCAGCGGAAAAGATTTTGTAAATAATAATTTGGCAAGCTCCTGCTCTAATGTTTCATTATAATTAACACCGCCTAATAGACTCATTCTGGTTGATGCCAAGTGGCACGGACGAAAGAACGGAAAACCCTGTATATGGTCAAGGTGAATATGGCTTAATAAAATTGAACATTTTACGGGGGTTCTGTCAGTAATTGTTGTACCTGATTCAATATACTTTTGCATAAGTTCGTTTCCAAGGCTTATCAAACCTGTTCCTGCATCAAGTATTATAAGATGTCCGCCGACGCGAACTTCTACACACGAAGTGTTTCCTCCGTATTTCAAAAAATTTTTATCGGCAACCGGGTAACTTCCTCTTACACCTCTGAATTTGATTTTAAATTCATCCATTATAAATTTTCCCTTCTCATTTCAAAACTGTTATTTCTGTCAGCTTTTTCGCCGTAAAGCATCTGAGTTCCCATTAAGCGTATTCTTGCGTGAGTTTGAGCTTCTTTTAAATTTGTTTCTTTAAGGAATACATCAACTTTTACCTTAGTTTTACCTGTATTTATATTAATTACGCGGAATGCGTTAGGGAATGATACAAGCGACGGGCAGGCTATTATAAGCAAGTTTTCGTTTTGAATAAGCCTTGCTGCATGATAATGTCCCTGCAGGACTATTACCGGATTTGTGTGTGATTTTAAAATCCTTTTTAGTTCCGGCTCATTTTCCATAGCGTGACTCGGGCTTGAATATGGTTCTGCAACAGGTACGTGAGTACAAAGTATTATTGTTTCTTTTTTGTAGGTGTTAAGTTCATTCTTAAGCCATTCTATTTGCTCTTTTGATATTCTTCCCTTCGTTGTTACTCTGTTATCGATGATTGAATCAAGACAGATTACTCTGTATCCGCGTTTTGGGGTGAAGGCGTAATATATGTTTTTTTGTTTCATTTTTCTGTTATTTTCACCCAGAACGGATATGAATTTTGATTTTGTCAGAGGGCCGTCTATGCTAATATCGTGATTTCCGTCTATGGCATACCAGGGATAAACAAGTTTATTTGCGTGTCCTATAAATGCCTCTAATTCTGAGACTTTTGGTGTATTGATTAAATCACCAGTGAATATTACAAAATCGTAAGCACCTGAGGTATTAACCTGCATTATTGCATCATCAAGCAGAGCTGAAGAATCTTCAAGCATCTTGTATGATGTGTTCTGTTCGTATGTGGAAAAATGCGCATCGCTGATTTGTGCAATTCTCAGATTATTGTTTGCTTCCGTGCATACCTGAGAACCTATAAAATATGCAAGAACAAGCGTTAATATCAAATTAACAACTTTAGTAAAAAATGACTCATTCTCTTGCTTTTTGTAACTTGTTTTTGCCATAACTTATATACAATAATAATATATCTGCCGACTTAAATCAACAGGTGTAAATGTATAACAAAATCCTGAACATTTTGTAAGCTTGTAGTACTGCATTGTTACGAAATAAAAACTTGTTCAAATTTTATATAGTGCAAAAAAATTGGTTTTATGTTATTATTATCACATCAGGCAGGATTAGGAATATGAAAGGAGTTATACATGTCCAAGATTAAGGCATTTTTATTGGCAATTGCTTTATTTACTTCAACAACAGCTTTTGCATACTATAATTTTATTGGCGAAGTCCCTTTGCCGGGTAAAACTATTGCATCACCACAGCTTCAGCAGGATACTATTTTTTCAGTAGGTGCTTATGGATTAAGAATTGCAACAAAGGATTGCTTTACCGTAGCTATTACAAATACAGAAGTATCTAAACCTAAAAAAAATGGTGCTTGGGAAGAAATCTGGACATTAAAAGTTTGTGAAAGAGAAGGCAGATTACCTATTCAGTTTACTGAAAATGCTGATGGAACTGGAACATTTGCACTCGATTATATGAATATCAAATGGAGAACCGTCGGGGCTAAAAAATAATTTTGTTACCCTGATAAAATTTTAAATAAAAGGCGGGTAAATTCTTTAATTCCCGCCTTTAATAATATTACAAGGAGATTTTTTGTGAGCATACATTTTGGAACTGACGGCTGGCGTGCCGTAATGGGCAAAGAATTTAACGGTGAAAACGTTGAAAGAGTAATTATGGCAATCGGTAAGTATGTTGCCGATACATTTGGTTATGACAAGCCGATACTTGTAGGGTATGACCCGAGAAAATCCGCAGATGAGTATGCCGGATTTACGGCTAACGTATTAAAAGCAAAAGGTTTCCAGGTATATTTTTCTTCCCGTGTAGTTCCTACACCGGTACTTGCATATAACGCAAAACGCATGAATGCCTGTGCTATTATGTTTACAGCCTCTCATAATCCGCCTGAATATTTGGGAATTAAGTTTATTCCCGATTATGCAGGTCCTGCTACATCGGAAATTACGGATGCGATTTTAGACAACCTGGATAAAGGATTCCCGAGCGGAGAAAATGGTGCTTTTATAAAGACTGATTTTGGTCCTAAGTATTATGAGCACATTGCTTCCATTGTTAATTTTGAAAAAATTCAGAGCCTTAAAACTCATATTGTTTATGATGGTCTATATTCTGCATCAATTGGATATTTTGATGAGATTTTAAAATACATCGGTATTCCTTTTCAGAGTATTCATCTTTATCACGATTTTGAGTTTGGCGGTGGAATGCCTGACCCAAAACCAAGATTCCTAAAGGATTTAATAACAAAAGTTAAAAACACCCCGAATTCAATCGGTCTGGCAAATGATGGTGATGCTGACCGATTTGGGATTATTAACGAAAAAGGTGAGTACGTTTCACCAAATGAAATAATCGCAATTTTGTTAAAATATCTCGTAAAAGAAGGTTATAAAGGTTCTGTTGTCAAAACAGTAGGCTCTAGCCTTCTTATTGATGTTGTAGCTGAAAAACTCGGTGTAAATGTTATTGAAACTGCGGTCGGGTTTAAGCACGTAGGCGAAGCAATGCGAAATAATCAGGTTATTATAGGTGGAGAGGAGTCCGGCGGGTTAAGTATAAACGGCCATATTCCCGAAAAAGACGGTTTGCTTGCAAATCTGCTCGTTCTTGAGGCTATGGCAGACAGTGGAAAAGCTCTTTATGAACTTCAGGAAGATATTTATGAACTTGCTGAAAACAGATTCTATACAGATAGAATTGATTTTAAGCTTGATAATGTTGATGAGATTATGCCCATAATGGATAAAGTACTCGGCTTTAAAACAATAGGCAAGTATAATATAACTTCTTTTGATACAAAGGACGGGGTTAAGATGATGCTCGGAAATAAGACAAAAATTCTTGTACGTCCGAGCGGAACAGAGCCTCTTTTAAGAATATATTTTGAAGCAAACAGCGAAGAAAAACTTGAATATCTAAAAGAAGAATTTGTTATATAGGGTTAAATATAATTTGAGCTTTATGCATTACATTAAATATAATGTATAATATTTTTATGAATGAAGAACTTTTGGAAACGATTAAATTAGTTCCGACGCAACCGGGGTGTTATCTTTACTATAATAAAGACAATGAGATTATCTATGTTGGAAAGGCTAAAAACCTTAAACGCAGAGTGTATAGCTATTTTCATAAAAAGCATGACAGCGTAAAGGTTACAGTTCTTGTGTCCCAGATTGAGAGAATGGAATATATAATCACGGATTCCGAAGTTGAAGCTCTTATTTTAGAATCACATTTAATCAAGAAACATAAACCAAAATACAACATTCTTTTAAAAGATGACAAAAAGTATCCGTACTTCCTGATTACAGATGAGGATTTTCCTCGGATTCAGGTAGTAAGAAAGAAAAATCTTAATCCGGATAAAGGAAGATTTTATGGACCATATACCGATGTCGGTGCAATGTATGCAACGCTTGATTTTCTGAAAAAAATATTCCCCTTAAAGCAGTGTAAGCAGCCAAAGTTTTCAAATCGTCCTTGTCTTTATTATCATATAGGTAAATGTCTTGCGCCTTGTCAGGGAAAGGTTACTCCAGCAGAATATCAGAAGCTGATAGAACAGGTAGAGTTATTTTTAAGCGGTAAACAAACAGAGCTTTTGAAAGAAATACAGGCTCAAATGACAAAATACGCAGAAAGCGAGCAGTTTGAAAAAGCCGCTAAGATGCGTGACAGTTACAATGATTTGGTTAAAACGCTCGAACGTCAGAAAGTTGTGTATGAAAATACAAAACTTAATGAGGATATTCTAGCTGTTCTGTATGAGGATGGAATCCTTGTAATCGTAATAATGATGGTTCGTGAGGGTCGTCTTATTGATAAAAAAGACTTTACGTATTTTGTTGATAACGCAGATAAAACGGAATACTTTGAAACATTCTTCCGAGAGTATTATTCGACTCTGAAGCTCGAATACCCTGATAAAATTGTATCCAAAGATTTGGAAGAAGTCGGGCAAAAAGAGCTTTATCAGGAATGGCTAAAAATTATGTCCGGTAAAAAAATAAGTATTAATTATGGTAACGGCAGGGGAAAATATGGCGAACTCTATGAGCTTGCCAAAAAGAATGCGCAAAATTCCCTGGAAAATGCCCGCCTAAAGAAAATGGCTGAGATAAGGAATGATTTTAATGAAGTGGGCTCATATCTTGCAGAAAAACTTAAACTTAAGAATTTTCCAAACAGAATTGAGTGTTATGACATATCTCATATTCAGGGTACAAATACCGTTGCATCAATGGTTGTGTTTCAAAACGGACTCCCGAAGAAAACGGCGTATCGCAAGTTTAAAATAAAAATGACAGAAGGTAAACCTGATGACTTTTTATCCATGAAAGAGGTTCTAACAAGAAGGCTGAATCGTTTAGGTGAACCAAAATGGGAAAAGCCTGATTTGATTATTATTGATGGTGGAAAAGGTCAACTTTCAAGCGTTATGCAAATTGTAGAGGGCATAAATGTTGAGGGTGTAACAGATATTGATTTTGTATCATTAGCAAAGCGAGAAGAAGAAGTATTTCTTCCGCATAAATCAAAATCAATACTTCTTCCAAGAGATTCAAACGCTTTATATTTAATCCAGCGTGTACGTGATGAGGCTCACCGTTTTGCAATAACTTTCCACAGAGAACTCAGGGGAAAAAGTGCATTAAAAGAAAAATAACTATCGTTTAATTGCTCCCCAAGCTCTTATAAAACCCTTTTCGTATTTTATAAGGTAATATCCACCCTCTTTTATGTATTCAATATCGGCTTCCATATGTTCATAATCCTGCGGAGGTGTTGCTCCGGTTACGGCGTATTTTTTGTCGATTTTTTCCTGGATTTTTGCCTGTCGTTTTTTCTTTGCACGCTCTTGCTTTTCTTTTTTGGTAAGCTCTTTTTTTGAGGCATACATTTTATTTAGTTCTCTTTTGTTTTCTGCAATTTTAAATACAGGTATTACAGCAATTAAATTCTTTGATTCAATAAGGTAAAGGAACTCCCTGTCGTCAGAAAGTGCAAGCTGATAATAACCGGGGTTGATAAAGTTTCCGTTGTGGTCTGGGATATGGTCTGTTATTAAAAGTGTTGGCTGTTCGTCAGTCGGAATGGCATACCTGTATATTGTATTCTGATTTACCATAATACCCGACGGAACAACCGGATAAGGTGCCGCAGGTGCAAGATAATCAATATCTCTTAATGCCGGTGTAACTATGCCATCTATCATGACTTATTCCTCTTACCCCCCATGACTTACCCTATAATTTATATACCAATTTCCTTATTGAGTTATCAACTTCTTTAAAATCCATGTTTAGTAATCTGGAAGAAGCAACAAAAACCAGTGAAATATATTTATCAGATACAGCTCCTTCTTTAATCAGAAGTCTGTAGCTTTCTCTCATAAGTCTTTTAATTCTATTACGTTTTACGGCTCTTTTATGGATTTTTTTACTTACAACAAATCCCACCCTGGTTGGCGAGTCATTATTTTTTTCTTTGCCGATAAAAACTGTTATTCCGCCTTTATGCAAAGTTCTTCCGGTTCTGTATGTTGCAGCAAAAGCCGTTCTTTTTTTTAGTCTGTAATCTTTTGGTAGCATAATCTAATTTTATAATACTATAATTCTTCTGAACATGTAAACAAATGTAACAATTTTCTTTTATTGTATGCCTAATTACTAAAGTTTTTCCTATTTTTGCCGATAACAAATACATAAGGAGAATTAGTTAATGTCAGAAGATTATAAAGTTATTAAAAACTCGGATGTTTCTGAGCAATCTGAAAATCAGCCTCCTCAAGTTGAGCAAAACTCAGGGAAAATAATTGATGAAGCAAATTATAAAGTCAGGGGACCAAAAGAAAGCGGTCCAACTGTTGTTGGACGTGGCGGTGATCCGTTGTTTCGCCGCATACATGCAACAAGAGAACAATTATTTGAGCTTATGCAGGAAACCCAGACTGTTCAGGATTGGGTACAAAGAGAAACCTGTAATAATGCTGCTTTGTCATGTCTTGAAGAAGAAAATTTGAAAGAAGATTATTTTGCTATAAAAGATGGTTTTGTATCTCCAAACGGAGCATATGGTAAAATTTCTCTAATGGGATTTAAAACTCCAACAGGTGTTGAAATTCCGCGTTTAAAAGTCTATGATACCAACGGTGAAGTTCTAGAGGTTCTCTCAGGACCTATGGCCATAGATGAAATCAGAACAAGAGTTTTTGCATACAGAACTTCTTCTGATGGGTACGAAATTGTTCCATCAGAGGTTGATGTTCCTGCAGAAGAAGGTGTTATCGCTGACTATTCAGGAAATCCAGAGGATTATATTACTTAGTTCCTTTTTTTAATACGATGCCATTTACTTTACAAAAAGAAGTTAAAACCGATAAATCTTCTTTTATTTTGCGCATTAAATGCGGGTGTGTCTGAACAATCGGTATATTTTTTGCCAACTGATACATCTTAAGAGCGTGTTTTATGTAATCACCTCTCATAGATGATTTTGGAAGAGCCAACTCCTGATAATATTTTGCATATAACAGGTAATTACTTATTAATAAATCCTGCAAGTCAAACTGTTTTGATATAAAAATAGATTTTTCAATATAAACTTTTGCGGATTCAAAATCCTGTTTTGCAATATAAATTTCACCTATAAGTCTGTTAAACTTAGCAATGAAGAAATAGTTGTTAATATTTGGTCCCTGAGCAATGTCGAGAGCTTTCGCGGCAATATCAAGAGCAAACTGTGTTCCCTTTGTAACAAGTTTTATTTCTGATATGAGATACCAGGATAATAAAACACCTGTTGCGACTTTTTCCTTTGCAAAATATGCAACCTGTTCGTCCAGTATTTCCAAAGCACGTTTTGTTTCGTTTTTGTCCCTCAGGATTTTTGCAAGCAGGGTTTTAAGCATGTTTTTGGTAAAGTTATCATTTATGTTGTTTGCATAAGCGGTAACGTTGAACAACTCTGTCATAAGATTGTTATAATCTTTTTTGATATATTTATTTAAAATATCCGTAAAGTTCCAGCGGGATATGATAAACGGATTCATATCGTCAAGCTGATATTCTTTTATTATATCGTCAAGTATTTTTTGAGAAGTCGCTAAATCACCTTTGATAGTATTTGCTAAAGCAAGTGCAAGGTGAACTTTGCATAATATTGCTGTGTCCGTAATTTTGTTTTTGTCAATGATATCGAAAATTAGTTTTATGATATCAAACATTCTGTTGTCACCCTGGAAGGTAAGGGCTTCTGCCAAATCAAAATACAAATCTAACCAAATTTTATAAAGATCCTCAGATGTGATTGAAGGCATGTTTTTGCCTTTAGCCAGATATTTTTGTATGACAGGCATTATTTCGTTATCGATCAAATTAACAGCCTGTCCGTAATTTCCGAGTTTTACCATCGGACGTATTTCTCTAGATTTTACAAGTGCTATTTCAAGTTCCATGTCCTCCGGCAGTTTATTCAAAACGCTTTCAGCACATTCAATGGCACCCCAGTAATTTCCCATTTTCATTGCAGCTGATGCCAGATACCCCAAGATATCTATGTGTGCATAATCTTCATTTTCGTCAAGCATCATTACTGCTTTTTGCAGATAATCAAATGCGGATTCATAATCTATTGGCTCAAGCAGTTTTCCTACACGGGTGTAAATGTTCTTTTTGATTTTTTGATAATACGGGCTTGTTTTGTGCTCGATTAATTTTAGTGCCTGCTTTTGCGAAATTATATAAAGACCGATATCACCAATGTATGAAGACTGTTTCATTAGCATTGTCCATATCTCAAAAGAACGGTCATTGTTATTGAGTTTTTGTACAATGTATCCCAAAAGTGCAATTGAAGATTGTTTGTATATGCTGATAATCTCGTACAGTATATTTACTATTTCTTCAAAAATATCATCATTTTTTACTACTGCAATAATTGCTTTCCAAATGTCGTAACTTTTGAACTCAAATGATAAATTGTTAATTTGAGTTATATAACCTTTGCTGACAAGAGAATCTATTGCTTTTTCAAAATCAGATGGTGAATTGTTATCAAAGCTTTCCAGCATTGCAGGATAAAATTTTGAACCTAGTATTGCCATTGCTGTAAGCAGCCTGTATGCTGCCGTATCCTCCTGACGTAATATACTCAATCTGGCTTCTATTATTGCCTGTAAAGAGTTGTAGTTTATATGTTTTAAGTCATTTCGTTTTATATCTTTGTATAACATTACAGCCTGCTCTACAATAGCCGGATTCCCGCCTGAGACTTTAGCTGCAAGCTTCATAAAATCTTTGCCGATGTTTATATCGCGGTATTGTGTAATAAGAGCTTCAACCTGACTTTCGGTAAAGTTTGTAATTGTTATATCTTTATAATTCTCGACTGTTAGTATCGGGGAGGTAATTCTTCCCATACCCGGCTTTGGTTCTTTTGATAGAATGATAAACTTACACCTTTGTAAAACATATTCGTCTTTCAAAAGCTCTTTCAGAAAATCAAAAGACATTCCGTCTAAAAATTCAATATTATCAACAACAAAAATAGTTTTCATTTTTTCTATAATTGTTAAGATAACCTTTTTCATCATGATAAACATTTTTGCTTTATTTTGATAAATATTTTCATATTTATCAATATTTTCGGGGTAAAGAAAATTAAGTAAATTTGATATTTCCGTATTCGAGAGTGTTGGAAAATCCTGTCTGAAAAATCTTATTGAATTCTTTTTTAGCTGGAGTGTATCCGGGCAAAAATTGTTTATATTAAAAAAGTTCAGTAATACATCCTGAAAATATCCAAAAGGAGAGAGCTGAGTTATTTGAGTGCAGGTTCCGGTCAGCCAGACAAGTTTTGCATTTTTAAGCTCGTTCATTACGTATCTTACAATCAAATTTTTACCGCAGCCGCTTTCTCCGTTTAATGTAATTATTGAAGTATCAGCATCTTTAATTGAGTCAGACAGACAAGACTTTGCTTTTTGCTGAGAGAAAGTTTCTGCCTTATATTCTGCATTCAGCGAGTGAGTTTCCTTATTTGCCACAGTTCCGCCTCTGACAAACTCAACACCGCACTTTCTGCAGTATTCTGCATCGGGTAGATTTGCGCTGCCGCATTCTGTACATATTTTTAAAAGTATGGCATGGCACTTAGCACATTCAGTTGCCCTTATAGGATTAATTGCACCGCAGGTTTTACACACGGAAGCAACTCTTGTTCCACACTTTTCGCATTTTAATAAGTTTGCAGATATTTCATTTTTACATTTGGGACATTGCATGCAGCCGGTCACCTATATCAAATCAACTATTTCATCTAATGCCGAAAGGACATCCTGTTTTTCAATCTGTAATTTTTCGGCAATTTCCGTAATTGGTAAATTCTGTTTATATTTTAAATCAAAAATTTTAAGAATGTTTAATTCCGGTTTCTGCTCGTTTAACTCTGCAAGTTTATTTTCAAGATTTTGTATGTCGATGTCTTCGTTATGTGTTTCGGGAACATAATTAAATAACGAATAATCTACCGGTTTAAACGCAGGTTCTGTATTTTCTGCAGTATTGTATTCCTCTATGGTTGCGTCTGCAGGTTCCAGCGTTAAACTGTTCTCTATCCCAAAATCCTGTTCCGGGTTGTCTTCATTATCGTCAAAAAGCGTTATATCAATATTGTCATTTTCGTTTAAGTTTTGTTCAATATTTTCAAATTCGTTATTATCAATAATAAAGTTTTCGTCAACTCCTAATAGATTATCTTCATTTGAAGCAAATTCAATAGGCTCAAGACTGTTTTCAAACCCTTCTTCAATAGGGTCTAGGTTTTCAACTTCATCAGAGATAAGCTCATTAGTTTCTGTGATATTTTCTTCAAAAACATCCTCAACCGGCTCCAGAGTTTCCACTTCGTCAGAGATAATATCATTAGGCTCTGTGACATTTTCTTCAAAGCTTTCTTCAACCGGCTCCAGAGTTTCCACTTCGTCAGAGATAAGCTCATTGGTTTCTGTGATATTTTCTTCAAAAACATCCTCAACCGGCTCCAGAGTTTCTACTTCGTCAGAGATAATATCATTGGTTTCTGTGATATTTTCTTCAAAAACATCCTCAACCGGCTCCAAAGTTTCTACTTCGTCAGAGATAATACCGGCTCCAGAGTTTCTACTTCGTCAGAGATAATATCATTAGGCTCTGTGACATTTTCTTCAAAACTTTCTTCAACCGGCTCCAGAGTTTCTACTTCGTCAGAAACAATATCAAAGCTTTCCGTACTAACTTCAATCTCTTCTGTCCCTTCAAAATCTTCAATGTTGTTTTCAGGTTCATTTTCCGGAGAAGCATCTGTTTGTCCGACTTCTTCGGCAACTGTATTTTCAATGTCGAGTTCAAACAATTCTGACTCTTCTTCTGTGAATTCCGGCTGGGAATCTTCAGTCAAAGCTACACTATCAGATTCTGCCATATTATCGGTTTTATTACTTTCTGCAATTGATGAACTGTCGATTGAGTTTATCATTTTGTCTACTAGTTTAACGTTTGCTTTTTGTTCATCATTGATTTGATATTCACTTATAGGTGTAATATCATTTTCCAGTTCCGAAGGAACTTCTTCATTTGGCTCTGCTGCCGGTAATACAATTTGTCTTTCCCTTGTTATCTCACGGTGTTTCAACTCAGAGTGGAAGTTCATTCTTTTGGGAACCGTTATTACAGATACAGAAACCAGTTTCTGAAGATATGATAAAATTACATCTTTATCTCTGACTGATTCAAGGACGGTTTTTGAATGTTTGTAAACATCATCAATGATATCATCTAAAATAGCATCATATCCGTTAAATTTTCTGTTACTTTTTACGAGATTTTCTATTATGTTGTAATATTTATTATCTTTTTCCATCTATACTCTCTTATCTGTTCTTATAAATGAATTATCAATATAGGATTACCCTGCAGTTTGCCAAAAGACTCAATATTTGAGCTTGTACTTATGCTTGTGGCATTTCTTATCGTGTTTATAATAACTTCATCAACCGATTTTTCTCCGCTGGAATCTTTTAGACCGACAATATCAAACTTACCTTTGTCAGCATTATAAGTAAGTTCAACCGTAATTCTGTTAGAAATTGGTGGTCTTGTTAACAAAAGTAATTCTGACTTAAGGTTAAGCTGAATAACTTTACCCAATTTAATTAGATATCTCTTAGCAGAAGTATTTGATGCATATCCTGCTGGTACTTCCCAGTCAACTTTCAGGTTCGATACCAATACAGAGGCATCCAGGTGTTGCTCTATTGCCGGAATTGATACGGAAGCAGCATCTTCAGTCTGACTCGGAATATTGGTTAATGTATCAACTGTTTCATTTGGCATTGCATCTTCTTTTTTTACATTATCCTCTGCAATTAGCTCAGAATTGGCATTGTTGTCCGATTCTGCCGTTATTGCGGGCAGCATATCTTCGGATGGTAACGCGTTATTATTTTGGGCAATGTTTGTATAAGCGTAGAATCCGCAGGCTGCTGCGAGAATCAATAGTAAAACAAGTATTCTTTTAGAAGAGCTGCCTTTTTTACCGGTCGGAATACCTTTTTGTTCGTCATTAAATAAAGAGTCTATCTGTACGCTGTTGTCCGGCTGATTTTCAGCTTCGTTTTGCTCATCGTCAATTGTTACATTTGGAGTAATTTCCGTTGAATACTCCAAAGAGTTATACAAATCGTCACTGTCAATGTCATTATTGACATCGAACATTTCGTCCAGGTCCTTTTCTGTTATACCGTTATCAGTATTTAATCCGGTATTTTCACTGATATTCGGTGTTGCATCAGGAACTGCAGAAACGAATTTGAACAGAGTATTTGCTTTAAAAGCTTTAGCTAAAGTCTTTCTGGCACTGGCAGAAGTAATCAGAATCTGCATAAGTTTTGCAATGTTTTCGTTATTAATTGTTCCGTCAACAAAACTATACAACATTTCTCTTGAATCGCTGAATGAGTCAGGCACTTCTGATAGGTATGATTCTATATCGTAATAAGATACCAAATGCCTTTCATCAATGTAATAGTATTCTTCTTTTAAGTTATTTCTGTCAATATTTTCAGGACGTATAAAACCGGCTACTTTGTATCCGGATAAATCTGAATTTAATTGTATAAACATATAAGCAGCAGGATTTATGCCCAAATCAAAATGAAATTTAGGAATGCTTAATTCGTCGTTTGAAAAATATACACGAACATCAATGTAAGCTCCGTTTAAATATATATCTGCTATGTCTATATTTTCGATTACTTTTTGTATCTTGTGCAGACCGGTCAATGCATCCGATTGAATGTTATTCGAGTTAAAATATCTTTCTGCTAATTTAACTGCTAATACGTTTGCAACAGCTCTGTTACGCATACTACCGTCGGATATTGAACTGCAAATATTTTGTGCAATCTCAATATCGTCTGCATATATTGTCATTAAATCATTATCCACAAACACTCTCCCATGCTCGTATTTATCATACCATAATAAACGAAAAAAATCCATATTTGCCATGCCTTCTGGACTTATGTTGACAAACATATTTTAATAATTAAATCATATAGTGGATATTTATCCTAACTCTTAAAGTTTTAATATTTTTTTCCGACGAAAAGAATGAAAGGATTAAATTTATGTTTTCATCAATGTTACAAAGTTTGTTAGCAACATCGGGTCAGTCAAGTGCTATGCAGAGAGCTGTCCAGATGAACAACTATGTTAATAAATATAATGACGTGTGGGCACCTGTTGAAAAGACTACGGTACAAAATTCGCAATTGGATAAAACAACGGTTCAGTCATTTGATAAGGTCTTGCAAAATTCTGCCACGGTTAAATTTGGGGATTTGCTCACAAGACCGATAACAAAGGTTAATGCTTCAATATATACGGCTCAGGCACAGGGCACAAATAAAGTTTCCCCGAAACAAAGAATTCAGGATATTGTTTCCAGAATGTCAAAAAAACACGGCGTTGATGAAAAACTTGTAAATGCTCTTATAAAACAAGAATCAGGATTTAATCCTAATGCAAAATCTAAAGTAGGAGCTATGGGACTTATGCAGTTGATGCCTTCTACGGCAAAAGGGCTGGGTGTTACCAATCCTATGGATCCGGAACAAAATGTCGAAGGCGGAGTTAAGTATTTAAAATCAATGCTCAACAAATATAACGGTAATATTATTCTTGCGCTTGCTGCATATAATGCAGGTCCGGGAGCTGTTGATAAGTATGATGGTGTTCCACCGTACAAAGAAACACAAAATTACGTAAAATCAATTCTTGCAAATTACCTGTAATTCAGGCTTTTAAATTTTGCAATTTTTCCATTGCTTCTCGTTCTCTGTCTTCTTTTGCGTGAATTCTTCTTGTGTTCCGGTATGTTAATCTCGGAATAAACCAGCCTAATATGTATGGTGAGATGAATATTGTTGTTAGCAGTCCCGGTACAGAGTTCAAACCTCTTGCTATTGCCGTAATTTTACTGTTACCGCCTTTTGATGCGCCCTTCATAAGTTTTGTTATCATTTCATTAATTGATTTTTTATCTGTTGATAAACCAAGTTTTTCTGCTTGTTTTTCTATGTTTTCCATAAACGAAATAATCTTTTTGTTCGCATCTTCTTTTGTTAGTTTTGCAGCTTCTTCAAGTTTTAGTGTCTTTTCGTTAAATACTTCATTTATGCCTTCCGATTTAGAAAGTATTTTCTGTAAATCGCCGCCGTTCTTGTCTATATATTTACAGAAGTTAACCATCTTTTCTTTTGTATTTACGTTATCGTAAAGCGCAGTAATTTCGGAATTTGAAAGTACGTGAGCTTTGCTGTACGGATTTAACAGGTCAAGAGTTGTTTTTAACCCGCTCTTTGTTCTGTCTTTTTGCATCAGTACGTAACCGGAGTTCTTTTCGTATGATGTTACCAGCGCTCTTGTCATCATAGGTACTGCAAATACAACTGCCAGAGATGATGTTATATCTCTGATTATAATTTCCCAAAGCTCTGTGAGGTCTTTTTTGTCTGTGTGCTCATCGACCTGTGCTCGACTATATGCTCTCATACATCTTGGCGTAATCAGACCAAACAAGGATAAACCTGCCATAAGCGAGTTTGTAAAATTATGGCCGTTGTATTCAAGTTCGGATGAAACAAATTCGTTTTTGTTCTTTTCAACTGCTTTTCCGATTTTTTCGATAAATTTTGAGTTTTTGCCCTTAAATGCAATATTTTCTGCTGCAGGGTTTTCCTGCTGCTGAACTTTCTTTCTTGCACCCGGTGCAGTGTTGCTTCTGAGATAAAGCTTAGGTAATACAGATAACATTCCGAGAGTTGCAGTAATCATAGTGATATTCATTAATATACGTTTGCCCAGCGCATTGTGTTTAAAGCTTTCTGCAACAGCTCCGTCAAGCTTGTCGAGGTTTTTGTTAAATTTGATAGCATCATTTGTATATTTTAACAATCCATCAAAGGCTTTTTTTGTATCAAATGTCTTTACATCTTTTTCACCATATACTCCGAATTTTACTTTCTGGAGCATATTCAAATCTTCGCTAGTATTGTATTTTAAACTGTTTATACGAGCAGTAATTTTTTCCATACGTTCCGAACGGTAACGGCTTTTGCCCATAACCTTCTCTAGTTTTGCATCTTCAGGAATATTTTCATACTTATTGAGCTGCTTCATTATGTAGTCTGTAGATGCATCAAGTTCCTCTTTCGTTCTGTCACCGATAGTTTCCTTCAGTATAATATTAATGTTTTTCCTGAGAAACTCTTCTTTAAACTTTGTGCTGTTTTTTAATAGCTCTCTGTTAAAATCAGGAGATGAAACCATCTCTTTAAGGCTGTTTCCGAAACGCTTAATCAACTCTGTATTTACACTTGTGGACTGACCAAATGTTTTTGATGCAAGCCACAGGCAAAGCGGTGCCATTGCCATCATGCAAGGACCGGTAAGTCCTTCTCTGCCAAGTACTTCAAACCCTTCCTGAATGTTGTATTCGCCTGTAACTTCTTTATCACGTAAAAATCCTGCGCATGTTCTTGGAAGTGTCATTCCCAGAAAATCCTGGATTAAGAACAAAACCAAGAATCCGCCGCTTTCAATTTTATTCATAAGCCAGCCGGATTTGTTGAGAAAAGTATCAATTCCGCCCTTGAACGCAGGCGTATAACCGGTATTGTTGTTATTATTCTTATTGTAAATGCCGGGGGTTTTATTTGATAATATTATATTTTGATTATTAATTTCCAAAACCATGTAACCTTCCACAGTACAACCTATATATTTAATAAAGTAATCGGCATCTCTAAATTTGCCATATAATCCATGCCCAATTAACAATTTGTTACAAATGGGTAAATATATTTTCCTCTTAGATGCATAGACCGTGGTATAATTATGTTATAGATAATCAGAGAGGAAAAAACATGTTAAGAGCCGGAATTGTAGGACTTCCGAATGTCGGAAAATCAACTTTATTTAATGCACTTACCGCAACAAAGAATGCACAGAGTGCAAATTACCCGTTTTGTACAATAGAACCGAATGTCGGTGTTGTTACAGTCCCGGATGAAAGGCTTAAAATACTTGCTGATATGTGCAAGTCAAAAGAAATTATCCCGACAGTAATAGAGTTTGTTGATATTGCTGGACTTGTAAAGGGTGCAAGTCAGGGGGAAGGACTTGGAAACCAGTTTTTGCATAATATCAGAGAAGTCGATGCAATAATACAGGTTGTAAGATGCTTTGATGATGAAAATACTATTCATGTTGAAGGTAAAGTTGATCCCATATCCGATATAGAAACAATTAATACTGAACTTGCATTAGCTGATATTGCATCGATAGAAAGGCGTATTGCAAGAATATCAAAACAGGCAAAAGGCGGTGATAAGGAGGCCGTTCTTGAAAATAATGCCCTTACAAAACTTAATGAGCTGCTTCAGGAAGGTCATTTTATAAATCTTAAGGATTATTTCAACGAAGATGAGATTGCTGTTATTAAACCTCTTAATCTTATGTCTGTGAAACCTGTTATATATTGTGCAAATGTCTCAGAATTCGATTTAAAAGAAGGAAATGAATACACAAAACGAGTTGAAGAGTATGCAAAAAAACAGGGTGCAGAAACGGTAATAATCTGTGCAAGAATAGAAGAAGAACTTGTAGAACTCGGTGAAGAAGGTGCAAAAGAATATCTTGCCGAACTTGGTATTTCGGATAGCGGTATTGATAAGATGATTAAATCTGTTTATTCTCTTTTAAATCTTATAACATTTATTACAGCAGGTGAAAAAGAAACACGTGCCTGGACTTGTTCTGCCGGAACTAAAGCTCCTCAGGCAGCAGGGGTTATTCATACGGATTTTGAAAAAGGATTCATACGAGCCGAAGTTACAAGCTATAAAGATTTTGTAGAAAACGGCTCTTATACTGCTTGCAAAGATAAAGGTGTAACACGCCTTGAAGGAAAAGATTATATTGTACAGGATGGTGACATTGTTCACTTCAGGTTTGCTGTATAGACAGCCTTGCTTCGTTAATAATCCAGCCATCAGAACGAAAATGTGCATAATTGTTATGCCCTCTGTATTTGCATCCTCTTGGACTGTTGTTTAGCCAGTCTTCCAATATTTTGAGTGCATACTGCATAAGTTCTTTCCCGTAACGTTCAATAAGCTTTTTGTATTGTGTTTCTGTAAGAATAACCGTATCTGACTCAGGTAAAGAAAATACTGATTTATAAGTGTTTCCTTTCGGCCTTCCGCCTTTTTTTCCGTTTTTCTTAAAATTGCTTTTTTTTGTCAATATTCGGTTTCCCCAATTTCCTTACAAGTTCAATAACTGTTTCTTTCATTCGGCATCTAAAATATTTCCCTGAAAAATAAATTTTGTAAATATTGCACTTTGAACAGTTGCATCCTATTTGGTAACACTCTTTTGCGGTAGGTGTCCAGTTTTTTGAATTTGTTTCACTACATGATACATTGTATTTATATATCATAAAACTCCAGCCCTTTTTTCTTCATAATTTGTGATAATATATTTGACAAAATGTCTTGTATATGATTAAATATCAACAAAAAGCTGACATTTGTATATTAATTGTAAGATAATATGATACAAATGTCAAGCGATATTTTACTAAAACGATGAAACTTGATGAGTTAATACTATTAATATCCGAAAAAACAGGCGCTCCTGTAAGTCAGTCTTTGCTAGCTGAGTGCCTTGGAATAACAAGGCAAACTGTCTGTAACAGAATAAAAAATCTTAGCGAAGTTACTGTTAGCGAGCTACAAAAAGCTGAAGAATTTTTCAAGGTTAAAATTTTTGATTCTTCACACTCTGATATTGCTTATGTTGATTATTATGCCGATGTTTTTGCAAGCTGTGGAAACGGTAGTATTGTTTTTTCCAGTTCCAAAACAAAACTTCCTATTTCGGCTTCTATGATAAGAGGGTATTCGAAAAATAAACTGTATTCAATGATTAATGCCACCGGAAACAGTATGTCACCTGCGATTGAGGATGGTGATAAACTTATTGTTGAGCACTGGAGCGGTGAACAGATTCAGGATGATAAAATTTATGTTTTCTGTTATAACAACGAGTTTTTTGTAAAACGTTTGTCGAAAAATATTGACGAGATTATTATAAAATCTGATAATCCTGAATACAGAACACGTACAATACCTTCAAAGGCTTTGTCGGAACTTGTTTTAATTGGTAAAATTGTTGCTGCGGTTAAATCTTTAGACTGATTAAGATAAATTATATACAAGCTCTTCAAACTCAGGGAATGATATTTTTGTCCACTCAAAGCCATTAATTGCAATTTCTTCTTCTGCAACAAGTCCGGCAATATAAAAACTCATAGCAAGTCTGTGGTCGTGATAGCTTTCAAGCTCTGCTCCGCCTTTAATACTCTTTTTGCCGTTTATTATAAAACCGTCAGAAGTTTCAGTTATATCTATTCCGATTTTGGTAAGTTCTGATACAAGACACTTTATCCTGTCAGATTCTTTGTTTCTTAAATCTTCAGCGTTTTTAACAATTGTTTGACCATCTGCCTGCGAAGCAAGAACTGCAATTACAGGAAGTTCATCAATCAGCCTTGGTATATCATTACCCTCAATAACGCTGCCTTTCAGATTATCTGAATACTGAATCCTCAAATCACCGACTTCCTCTCCTGATTCAAGACGCCTGTCAATTATTTTTATTATTCCGTTCATTCGTTCGGCAACGTCAATAATGCCTGTTCTTGTCGGGTTAAGACCAATGTTTTTTATTAAAAAATCTGAACCCGGCACAATCAAACCTGCAACGATAAAAAATGCGGCAGAAGAGATGTCACCGACTATCGAAATATCTTTTGCTGTGAGCTGTGAGGGGTAAATTGTAACTGAATTACCTTCAGTTTTTATATCTGCTTCAAGATACTTAAGCATAAGCTCTGTGTGATCTCTTGATATATATGGTTCTGTATAAGTTGTACTGCCATCTGCTTTGAGGCCGGCAAGAAGAATACAGGACTTCACCTGAGCACTTGCCAGTTTAGAAAAGTAGTTAATACCTCTTAATTTACATCCGTGAATAGTGAGTGGTGCATGCCCATCGACGGATTCAATGTCTGCACCCATCTGACTCAATGGTTCAATAATTCTTTTCATCGGACGTTTTGAAAGACTTTCATCACCGATGATAACGGAATCAAAATTTTGACCTGCAAGAATTCCTGAAATTAGCCTTGTTGTTGTACCTGAGTTTCCTGCATCAAGGGGGGTAAGTGATTTTTTTAGGTTACCGTCTGATTTTACGGCTAACGTTTTGTTATCAATAAATTCGATATCCGTTCCAAGTTGTTTAAATATATTCAGCGTTGAATGACAATCGGCTCCGCTTGAAAAGTTTTTAATAATACATTCCCCTTTTGCTATTGATGAAAACATAACAGCACGATGAGATACTGACTTATCCGCCGGAATTGTTATTTCGCCTTTTAAACCTTTTTTTAATTTTTGGACAGTTTTTAACATAGTCTTATTCTAACATATATGTAACAATTTTGTAATAATTATCCCTTTATCTCTAAAGTTTTTGTGAATTTTGCCGATAAAAACAGTATAAAGAAAAGACTCAGGGGTGCGTAAAATGGTACTCAGTATCGGTTCATACTTTGGATTCAGGCCGAAACCCGATGCCGAATGGCAAAGGATTATTGATAAACTGTGGAATGATTTTGGTATTCGTTCTTCGGGCAGTAAATCACTTGATAAACAAAAACTTCATGAGCTTGAACTCAGGCAGGCTGAACAAGAATCTGCCGTAAGAAGTAAATTTATAACAGTGTCAAAATCCGAGCAGGAAAAAATACAGGCAAAGAAAATAACAAGAAAGGCAGAAAATGCGTTCAACCAGGATACTGAACCGACAAAAGGTGCTGAAATTCTGGGTAAACAAATATTCCAGGCTATTCAAATGAAACAGGAGCTTGATAATACTGATAATAAAAGAAAACGTGATAATAGATACCAGTCGTAAATTATCTGACCAGCTTAAAAATTTCGTTGCATTTTGAGAACACTTTTTCCGCATCTTTCAGGAACAGCATGTTTGGTCCGTCACAAAGGGCTTGGTCAGGATTCGGATGAACTTCAAAGAAGAGAACATCAGCCCCTGCTGCCATAGCACAGTTTGCCAGAACGGGAACAAATCTTCTGTCACCGCCTGTTGAATCACCGTTTGAACCGGGCATTTGAACGCTGTGAGTTGCATCAAATACAACAGGATATCCAAACTCTTTCATAATAGGAATTGCACGAAAATCAGACACAAGGTTGTTGTATCCGAAAGTAACTCCTCTATCCGTTACCATAATATTTTTGTTTCCGCTGTCTTCAACTTTTTTGACTAAACTTTTCATTTGTTCAGGTGCAAGGAATTGACCTTTTTTTATGTTAACAATTTTTCCTGTTTTAGCAGCTGCAACCAACAAATCAGTCTGACGGCAAAGGAATGCCGGAATCTGCAAAATGTCCGCAACTTCTGCTGCAACAGGAGCCTGGTCTGGAGTGTGAATGTCAGTTACTATCGGTACGTCAAATTCTTTTTTGATTTGAGCTAGATATTCCAAACCTTTTTCCATACCCAAACCGCGATAGGATTTAATTGAAGAACGGTTAGCTTTGTCATAAGAGCACTTGAAAACGTAGTTTATACCATTTTTTTCACAAATTTCTTTCAGCCCTTCAGCAGTTTCTCTCATAATATCCAAAGATTCCACCGCACAAGGTCCTGCTAGAATTGTAAGTTTGTTATTTCCGATTACAAAGTCTTTTAGTTTTATGCTCATATTTATTCTTTTACCCCCTAGCCGATATCCCAACGACCGCAGGTGCCGCCCCAGCGGGCGATGATGTTGCCTTTAATATCTCCTATTTTCTGAACGTGGCCGACTGGCTCAGAGCCTTCAAGGATTGTGATAACTTCGCAGTTATTAGAACAGCCCGTACACTGACAAGTCACTGACTGGAAGTTCATATTCCCAACTTCCCAGCCTTTGAACTTGGTTGATGTTTCTGTATATTGGTGATTTTCCATAGCCAATAGTGCCGCACCGATTGCACCCATTGTCTGGTGGTGTTCTGGAACAACTACTTTCGCATTTAAAGCTTCTTCAAATGCTTTAACCATACCTGTATTAGATGCAACACCACCCTGGAAAGAAAATATCGGAAGAAGTTCTTTTCCTAATGCTAAGTTACTTAAATAGTTTCTTACAAGAGCCTGACAAAGACCGTATAATAAATCTTCAACAGGGTAGCCCAATTGCTGCTTGTGGATTAAGTCTGATTCTGCAAAAACGCCGCATCTTCCAGCGATACGTGCCGGATTCTCGGAACGCAGTGCTGTTTCTCCGAATTGTTCAATCGGAACATTTAGTCTTTGAGCCTGGTGGTCAAGGAAACTTCCTGTACCTGCTGCACAAACAGTATTCATTGCAAAATCGGTTACGATACCATCACGGAGAATAATAATTTTACTGTCTTGTCCGCCGATTTCTAAGATTGTTTGTACTCCCGGAATATTGGTACTTGCTGCAACTGCGTGTGCTGTAATTTCATTTTTGACTACATCGGCACCAACCAGCGCACCTGCAAGATTTCTGCCGGAACCTGTCGTACCAACACCGCAAACTTTGTATTCACAAAGCGCCTGGTTAATTATATGTCTCATACCGTCTTGTACTGCATCAACGGGACGACCTGCTGTTTTTAGCATATATGAATCAACATATTTACCTTTTTCATCAACTAATGCTAATTTTGTAGTAACCGAACCTACGTCTATTCCTAAATATACATCTAAACTCATATCCTAACCTTCCTCTTTCTGATAAGATAATTATACCATAAAAAAACGACGGTACCGATTTTTCGATTCCGCCGTTTTAAGTTTTGTAATGGGTTTAATTAAGCAATATAAGTATATTTACTCATTTACCCCTACTAAAACATCAAGCCTGCTTCTCTTGCTGCGTCAGCTAATGCTGCAATTCTACCGTGATATAAGAAGCCGCCTCTGTCGAATACAACACATTCAATGCCTGCTGCTTTAGCTTTTTTTGCGATAGCTTCACCAACAACCTTAGCTGCTTCGATGTTACCGCCGTGAGCTAATTTTTCTTTAAGTTCTTTGTCAACAGATGATGCTGAAGCGATTGTTACGTGTTTTTCATCATCAATAAGCTGAGCATAAATGTGTTTTGTGCTTCTGTATACTGCTAAACGTGGGAACTCAGTAGTTCCTGAAAGTTTAACTCTGATAGACTGATGTCTTTTTTGTACTTTTGGTTTTCTAATTTCTTGTTTAATCATTTTTTTCCTTCTTTCTTACTGCTTTAACGGGCTAAAGCCCTTCACATGTAAATTTTAAACCGCCTGTGCAATCAAAGATTGCTTCGTTCCTTCACTTACGTTTCGTCACAACGGCGGTTTCGTAGTGTTTCGTCCACTGCTCGCATTGCTTATGCAACACGACACCGGACTTCACACCGGCATACGCCATTATTTCTTACCGGCTTTACCTGCTTTACGTCTGATGTATTCACCTTCGTACTTAACACCTTTTCCTTTGTAAACTTCAGGAGGTCTTTTTCCTCTGATGAATGCTGCGATATCGCCGACAGCCTGTTTGTTTGAACCGCTAACAGTGATTTTTGTGTTAGCTTCTACTGCGAAAGTAATTCCTTCCGGAGCTTCAATAAGAACCGGGTGAGAATAACCGAGTGCCATGTTAAGATTTTTGCCTTCCATAGCTGCACGATAACCAACACCAACGATTTCTAATTTCTTTTCAAAACCTTTCGAAACACCTGTTACAGCGTTTGCAATAAGAGTTCTGAATAAACCGTGAAGAGCACCTGCTTTTCTGTCGTCAGAGTTCTGTTCAACGATGATTTGGTTTTCTTTTTGAGAAACTTTAACTTCATCTCTGAAAGAAACTGATTCAGTACCCTTAGGTCCTTTAACGGTAATTGTATTACCTTCTATCTTTACTTCTACCCCTGATGGGATATCAATAGGTTTTTTACCAATACGTGACATATTATTTTCTCCTTTAAATTTGTACATCGGCTTTTCTGTCAATTGAACCGATTTGATTGTGATAACGTAGTGTTTCGCCCTGCTTACATTTGCTTCAGCAAACGCAACTCCGGCTCACACCGGCTTACGCTTAATATATATAGCAAAGAACTTCGCCGCCAAGGTTTTCTTTTCTTGCTTTACGGTCAGTCAATAAACCTTTGCTTGTTGAAACAATTGCTATACCCATACCGCCCATAACCTGCGGTAAGTTCTTAGCTTTGCAGTAGCTTCTTAAACCAGGTTTAGAAACTCTCTTTAAGCTTGTGATAACGGGCTTATTAGCTTCATCATATTTAAGTTCAATTGATAAAGTCTTGAAGTGTCCGTCAACTTTTTCTGAGTAATCAACAATGTAGCCTTCTTCTTTTAATAGTTTAGCCAATGCAACTTTTAATTTAGAAGATGGTAATTCTACTGATGGGTGCGAAACAACATTAGCGTTTCTGATTCTTGTTAGCATATCTGCTATCGGATCTGTGTTCATATTTTTTCCTTTACTGTTATGGAGTAGTTTAAATATCACGATTTACAAAACGTGAGAATATTGCATTTCGGCTATTTACTTGCTCCGAGTACCCGTCACTTGCTGAACTAATTTTTGCTTCAATAAAAAGCGTCTTTCAGTAGTCTGACAAACTAATGTTAGCATGAACATTTTTTTATTTCAACAGTTTTTTTATTCTGCTTGTTAATAAAAACTAGCCAATTAGTGAATATAAAAAGAACAGAGTTTTGGTTTAAATATAATTATTAAATCTTTTTCATACTTCCAGCTATTCTTAATTCCAGGGGTAAATATATTTTATTTATCCCATTTTTTTATCTTAACTTTCCTCTTTTAGCATAAGGATGGCGGAGTTAAGCTCTTCTTTCAGGTAATCAAGTTGTTGCTCAATATTCCCGGGGCTGTATATAGAGCCGCTTTCTGTATATGCCATAAATCTCTGGTATTTTGCGGCTTCCTTTCTTAATTCCATAACTGTTTTAACGTATCTGTTTACTTCAATTAACTTTCTGAAAGATTCATAATAGCTTTCAGGTTTTCCGTCATATTTTTGTGCAAGGTAATCAATGTTTATTGTAAGCAGGTTTGCTTTTGAAACAAATAGTTGAAGACTTTCATTGTCTTCAATACAGTCATACAATTTTTCCAACATTGGTATAATATTATTTGCATCATTTTCGTATTGTGATGTCTTATCTTTTTTCTGAATAATATCAATAAATGCTGGATTATCTCTCGGAACAGGTTTAAGTTCAGACGGATTATCAAATTGCTGCGGTTCAAAAACCGGTTCTGCTACATTCACTTTCGGTTTTACGCTTTTGTTTTCAATATCAGGCAGACTTCCCGCATACCCTTTTCCCTGCAGTTCTTTTTCCAGGTTCTTATCTTTTTTATTCCAAAAGAATGCCTGTGATGGCAAGGCAAAACTTAAAACTATTAATAAAGCTACCAGTTTCTTCATAATATAATTATATTTATTTTAAATCAAAAGACAACATTTGTGTGTAGGATTTTATAATTCTCTTCTGCCTTCTATCGCACGAGCAAGGGTAACTTCATCCGCGTATTCCAAATCTGCACCGACCGGAATACCAAAGGCGATGCGTGATATTTTTATGCCGAACGGTTTAATAAGTTTTGTAAGATAAAGACTAGTAGCTTCACCTTCAACAGACGGAGAAAGCGCAAGTATAACTTCTTGTACAGTATCGTCAGTAAGCCTGGTTAACAATTCTTTTATTCTTATATCTTCTGCACCTATTCCGTCAATCGGAGAAATTAAGCCTTGTAAAACGTGATATAAACCTCTGTATTCGTTGGTTTTTTCGATTGCGATTAAATCTTTTGTTTCAGCAACTACGCAGATAACTGATTTATTACGATTATTTGATGAACAAATCTCACAGGGACTTTGGGTTGATATGTTGTAGCAAATTTCACAGGTTCTTGCGCTTCTTTTTGCCATAATTATTGCATTTGCGAATTTTTCTACTTCACTAAGAGGCATCTTTAATACCTGAAAAGCCATCCGTTGTGCAGATTTTGGGCCAACGGATGGAAATTTTTGAAACTGTTCTATTAATGCTGCTATGGATTTCGGATAAATCATACTTTTATAACGTTTACCCCTTTACCCCTAAAAAAGTCCCGGGATTGAAATACCGCCTGTAACAGCTTTCATTTTTTCTTCCATTATTTTTTGTGCTTTTTCGGAAGTCTGGTTTATTGCTGCTGTAATTATATCTTCAAGCATTTCAATTGTATCTTCTGAAACAGAAGCCGGATCATCAGGATTAATTGCTTCTGCAGTAAGTTTGATTGATTTAAAAATACCTTTTCCGTCACAAATAACTGAAACAGAACCATTGCCTGCTTCTCCAGATATTTCCATACCGTTTAATTCTTCCTGTGCATCTTTTAATCTTTTTTGTATGTTCTGAGCCTGTTTCATCATATTCATCATATTCATCATAATAAAATCTCCTTAAAATTTACCCCTGTACTTACTATAATTGTTCTTCGATTTTTGCCATCAAGTCATCGTCAATGTCAAAATTGGCATACACATTTTGAACGTCATCATGTTCTTCAAGTCTGCCCAGTAATCTCATTATATTTATTGCGGTTTTTTCATCCGTAACTTCAATTGTATTTTGCGGAACTCTTGTAAATTCAGCTGTTACTGATTTGAAACCTTCTTTTTCCAACCCTTCTGCAATAGGCTGTAAATTAGGAATAGATGTATAAACTTTGTATTCGTCTTCTTCTTCAACGATATCATCTGCATCAAGGTTAATAGCAGCTTCAAACAGAGCATCAAAATCAACATCGTCTTTTGAGAATGTTATGCAGCCTTTCTTATCGAACATAAAACTTACACAACCTGTTTCCCCGAGGTTTCCGTTAAATTTTGTGAAATAGCTTCTGATATCGCCTGCGGTTCTGTTTTTGTTGTCTGTCATTGCTTCAATAACAACTGCAACACCGCCTGCTGCGTATCCTTCATAAGTCATTTCATCGTAGTTCTCGTTATTGCCGGCGCCTGAACCTTTTTCGATTGCACGTTTAATGTTATCATTAGGAAGTCCTGCAGCCTTTGCTTTTTCAATAGCTGTTCTTAAACGGAAGTTTCCGGCAGGGTCAGGTCCGCCAAGCTTTGATGCGACAATTAGTTCTCTTGAATATTTTTGAAACTCTGCTGCTCGGAGAGAGTCTGTTTTTGCTTTTTTGTGTTTAATAGTTGACCATTTTGAGTGTCCGCTCATTTATAATATCCCCCTTTTGACGAGTGTAAAACTTGTTTTCATCCCTGCCTTACGGCTTTTAAATTGTACTCTAAAAGTAATTAAAAGGCAATACATATGAAAAGACCCGAATCTACATTCGGGTCTTTTCCAAGTGAAATTTATTATAACCATTTAATAAACGCTTTTGTTAGATCTGTATCCTTTGCTTCATCTTTAATACGGTCTTTTAAATGAGTTTCGTTTATTAATTTATTAATACCGTTACGAACTGATTTAGCAATTATTTCTCCTGATGAACTTATTGGTCCCAGTAATTTTATATATCCGTCAAGTCTTAGGTATGGATGGTACTTTACGGCCTCCGTATCTATAAAGAATATTTCTGACTTAGTGTCATTTTCTATTGCTTTTAAATTATTGTATAATTCTGAAGCTCTCTGAAGTCCTTCTTTTGTTCCTGATAATGCATCACTTTGAGCGTACTCTAACGTTATGTCTAATGCTCGGCAGGGGATTATTCTTGCATTAAAAGATTGATTGCTTATTGGGCTGATGTTCATATAAACTCCTTTATAGTTGTTATTATAAAAACATCTAAAAACTTTTTTTGCTATTTATATGATAATATTTCCCAATATTATGGTTTTATTAAAAATTTGATTGCATTACCTGCGATATGCTGCTCCATTGCCCACTCTACTTTTTCAAGCGGAAGTTCCGCTGTAATAAGCTTTTCAACTTCAACTTCCCCAGAGGCAATATAGTCAAGTGCCTGTCTGAAATATTTTGGAGTGTGGTGGAATACGCTCATAAGCTTAATATCGCCATAATGCATTTTTGTAGTATCAAATGTTACTGTAGAACCAGATTTGCAGCCTCCAAAGAAATGAACTGTTCCCCCGGGGCGAACACACGAAAATACTCTTTCCCACATTTCAGGAAGTCCTACACATTCAACAGCAACGTCTAGTCCTCTGCCTTCTTCCGTAAAGCTTTTGAATATTTTTTCAGGATTCGGGTATTTCTTTAAATCCACAACTTCATCAGCGTGACTAAACTCTTCAGCCAGTTTAAGCTTTATGGGATTTCTTCCTGCTGCAATTACTCTTGCTCCTTTTAGTTTTGCAAGTCGTGCAAACATAAGCCCGATAGGTCCAATACCAATTACACCGACTGTATCACCCGGCTTAATCTCCGTTCTTTCAACTCCGTGAACAACATTTGCAAGCGGTTCCGCAAATGCAGCTTTATGGAATGGCAGACTGTCGGGTAAAATAATTGTATTCTTTTTTACTATTCTTTCAGGAACTACAATATATTCTGCATAAGCTCCGTTTAATAAATCAAGGTTTTCGCAAAGATTGTATTCCCCTCTTTTGCAGTAAAAGCATTCTCCACAAGGAGCAGAGTTTGCACATACTACTCTGTCGCCTACTTTTACGTTCGTAACACCTTCTGATATTTTTTCAACCGTTCCTGCAAATTCGTGTCCAAATCCTGACGGGATATTTTTTATTAAAACAGGGTGACCTCTTCTGAATGTTTTAACATCAGTTCCGCAAGTTAGGGCAGCACCTACTTTTACCAGAATCTCCCCCTTTTCTAACGGCTTAATCATTGTTTCTTCATATTTTATATTTTGCGGCCCGTAAAATAATACTGCTTTCATTATTTTATTAAATCCTTGGTTCGGTTATTAAGTAACAAAAGTATTATTGATAAAATTATTATACCAACAGATGCAATAATTGCAACTGATACTCCAAAAATATATCTGACGCAGTCAATACGTATGCATTCTACTATAATTCTGGCTGCTGAATATAGTATCAGATACAAAAGTGCAATATTTCCGTCTTTTTTTAACTTTTTAGAGCGTGCAAGATATAATAATGTTCCGAAAATAAATAAGTCCAGAATACTCTCGTATAAAAAAGCCGGATGGTAATAATCAATATCCTGAAAAGGTATTTGTCTGTACTGAGGAGCTATGTATAATTTCCAGGGCAAATTTGTGGGAAGACCGTACGCTTCAGAGTTGAAAAAGTTTCCCCACCTTCCGATTGCCTGACCTAATGCAAGTCCTATTGCAGATACATCACACAGCTTTTTTATTGATGTCTTGTGTCTGTACGCATATATCAATAAGCCGAGCAATCCGCCAATAATAGCACCGTGGATTGAGATTCCGCCGTGTCTTATTGCCAATATTTCTGTCGGAAATCGCATATAAAAACCGATATCCATAAAGCAATAGTATAATCTTGCTCCTATAATACCAAAAATAATCAGATAAGGAGCTAAGTCTATAATTGTTTCTTTTTTTAGTTCAAAGTACTTTACGCCGATTCTGTCAGCAACCAGCGTTCCTACTGCTATTGCGATAGCAAGAATTACACCGTAAAAGTAAATATGAACACCAAATATTGTGCATAAGATTTGTGATGGAGAGGTGAACATTTTTACTTCTTTCTTACTTTTTGCTGTTCTGTTCTATAAACTCTTCAGACTGTTTAATCATTTCTTCAACAGTATCTCTGTCTTTTGTGTCAGGAACGTGTTCCAGATAAATTTTCAGATTTTTTATTGCTGATAATTTAAGGTCAATAATGCTTTCTTTATCAAGTTTTACAACATCTCTTTTTATATCAACAGAATCTTTTTCTGTGTCAGCAACAGCTGTTTCTTCAACTTCTGCTTTTTCATACATATCATCGGCAAATCCGATTTGTGCAACCCCCAGAGAATAATAAAAATCATAAAAATCAGGTTTAATTTTTATACCGTTTTCAAGAGCCTCTATTGCAATATCATATTTATTTGCGCCTATTGCAGCAACACCAAGGTTGTAATATGTTTCATACATTGTGTTATCTAAATCAAGGCTGGCTTGTAATCTGTTCACTGCTGATTCATAATCACCTTTCTGCATAAACTCTGCAGCTTTGTTGTTAAGTTCCTGAACAGCTATATTATTAATGCAGGCAGTAGAAATTACCGCAGCAAATAAAATTGATACTATTAATAAGGCTTTTTTCATCTCTCTTTTCCCATAATTATTCGTACCTAGCCATTTTAATACACACAAATCAATTAATCAAGAATGTAAAGATTTTGTCATGTATAAGCTGCGAAATAAAAAAGCGCTAATCTTTTGATTAACGCTTCTTTTATTTATGTTTTTATTTACTCTTAGTGGCATAATGCAAGGAGCACACCTGCTGCGACTGCTGAACCGATTACACCTGATACGTTCGGTCCCATTGCGTGCATCAGCAAGAAGTTTTGAGGATTAGCTTCTAAACCTACTTTATTAGCTACACGTGCTGCCATAGGTACCGCAGAAACGCCTGCCGCACCAATTAACGGGTTAACTTTTGTTTTAGAACACAAGTTCATAAGTTTTGCCATACAAACACCTGCTGCGGTTGCAAGTGAAAATGCAACAACACCAAGGATTAATATGAATAATGTTTGTACTGTCAAGAACTGTCCTGCAGAAAGTTTTGAACCTACTGACAAACCTAAGAATATTGTAACAATATTGATTAATGCGTTTTGCATTGTGTCTGAAAGTCTTTCAACAACACCGCATTCTTTACACAAGTTACCGAAACATAAAGCACCTAAAAGCGGACAAGCACTTGGTAACAAAATTACGCAGAGAAGTAATATCATAAGCGGGAATACAATTTTCTCGCGTTTAGAAACTTCTCTTAATTGTTCCATCTGAATTTCACGTTCTGCTTTTGTCGTAAAGAACTTCATAATCGGAGGCTGAATAACCGGAACCAAAGCCATATAAGAATATGCTGCAACAGCGATTGGTCCGAGTAAGTTTTCAGCAAGTTTAGTTGTTACATAAATTGAAGTCGGGCCGTCAGCACCGCCGATGATACCAATTGATGCAGCTTCCGGAAGTGTAAATCCGAACAAACAGTATGCCATAAGCAATGCACCAAAGATACCAAACTGAGCAGCGCCGCCTAAGAGTGCCATCTTAGGGTTAGCAATAAGCGGACCGAAGTCTGTCATTGCACCTACACCCATAAAGATTATTAACGGGAATAATCCTTTATGAATACCTGCTTCAAAAATTATACCCAAGAATCCGTTAGGTCCTGCAATTTCTTCCCCTAATGGCATCGGAATATTTGATAACAAACCGCCGAATGCTATAGGTACAAGAAGTAACGGTTCAAATTGTTTTTTGATACCAAGCCACAGAAGGAACAGACAGATAATAATCATTATCCATTGACCGTGTGCTTCCAATATTTGTTCAAACCCTGAAACTTCAGTATTTGCAAATGCGTTTTGCGCTGAATGTACAAAACCCATTATACCTGTTGTTTCCCAGAGGGTATGTAAACCATCTACTATATTCATTTACTTTTCCCCCTTATCCGATAACTACCATAGCCTGACCTGTTACAACCTTATCGCCTTGAGCAACTAAGATTGAGTTAACAGTTCCTGCTTTTGGTGATTTTACTTCTGTTTCCATTTTCATAGCTTCAACTACAAGAAGAACATCGCCTTCTGCAACTTCCTGTCCTTCTGAAACTTCTATTCTGAGTACGTTACCCGGAAGACCTGCTTTGATTTCTTCGCCTTCACTGGCAGAAGCTGATGAACCTTTTACTTCTATACCTGATTTTACATCAATATCATAAGCCTTTCCGTTAACGGTTGCTTTTTTGTCGCCTTCAAGTTTAACAGCATAGTTTTTACCATTAATTTTAACTGTATATTCGCCTGATGCATTAGATGTTGCTGCGGCAGCTTTCGGAGCATCTGCTTTAACTTTGTTAACTGATATCTGACCTTTGCCGAGTAAGAAATCGATACCTTTGTCAACGTTACCATCTTTGCAGGCTGCTGCAATGAAGATGTTTTCTTCCGTTGTAGGAAGTCCTGCTGCTTCAAGACGTTTTTTAGCAGCTTCTACACCTTTTTCAGGGTCTTTCTCGTTCAGGTCAACAACTTTTTCTGTTGTTGGTTGTAAACCTGTTTTTTCTTCTGCCCATTTTACAAGTTCCGGATCAGGTTCACAAGGTGTTTTACCGAAGTATCCAAGTAACATTTTTGCGTAACCGGGGTTAGCCTGTTCCCAAGGATGTTCAGTAATTGCATTCAGGAATGACTGTTGAGCGTAGAACTGTGAAACAGGTGTTACGGATGTTGCATAACCGCCTCTTTCTACAACTTCCTTCATATTTGCTATAAGTTTCGGGAACTTGTCTAACATACCCATATCTTTTAACTGGTTAACAGTTGTAGCTGTTGCACCACCAGGAAGTGGAGCCTGAATAAGAATCGGGTTAACAGCAAGAGAAATCGGAGATATCGGATAATCTTTCATACATTCTTTGAAGATTTCTTCTGTTTCCATGATCTTCTTGATATCTAAGCCTAAGTCATATTCAGTACCTTTAAGTGCGTGCCACATAGATATGATATCAGGTTGACCTGTTCCGCCTGAAACAGGTTTCATTGCAAGGTCAATTCCGTCAGCACCGCCTTCAAGAGCTGCAAGATATGCAGCTAAGCCTGTGCCTGCAGTTTCGTGAGAATGGAATCTGATGTGAGCATCCTGACCCAAAAGTTCACGTGCCATTTTTACTGTTGCATAAACTTTTCTAGGGTTAGAAGTACCTGAAGCATCTTTGAATGCCAAAGAATCAAACGGAAGTCCGCTATCCAAAATATTTCTTAATACTCTTTCATAGAAAGCAACATCGTGAGCGCCTTCGCAGCCATAAGGAAGTTCCATCATTGTAATAGTAACTTCGTGTTTAAGACCATATTTTTTGATTGAATTTGCAGAATCGATTAAGTTATTTACATCGTTTAATGCATCAAAGTTTCTGATTACATTAACACCGTGTTTTGCAAACATTTTTGCGTGAAGGTCAATAACATCTCTTGGTTGAGAGTTTAGACCAACTACGTTTACACCTCTTGCAAGAGATTGTAATGTAACATCAGGACCTGCTGCCTCTCTGATTTTATCCATAGTTTCAAAAGCATTTTCGTTGCAGAAGAAAATCGGAGCCTGAAAACGAGCACCGCCTGCTGTTTCAAAATGTTTAATTCCTGCACTTACAGCTGATTGTAATGCCGGAATGAAGTCATCAACGAGAACTTTTGCCCCGAAGATTGATTGGAAACCGTCTCTGAATGACGTATCCATAACTTTGATTAATTTTGTCATAATATTATCTCCATTTATTATATTAATTATTTTTTTGCAAACATAGCTGCGACTATGGCAGCTGCAACTTCTGAATCGTCAGAAACAACAGTTTTCTTTGATGCTCCTGCTGTTTGCGGAACTGCTTCCGGAAAAATTTCATTAAGTTTTCTGACAATTTTTGACATAATGAACATTGAAATAATCATTAAGCATAAAAAAGAAAGAACTGTTCCCATGCCTATAAGCATTGCGGACAATCCTTCAATTAATAATTCGTTCATAAAATATCTCCTATTAAAAGTATTTGTTCTTTGTTATCTTTGTCAATTATTTTTAACGCACCGTTATCTGTAATATCAATTACTTTCCCTTCTGTTGTTTTGTCAAAAACTTTTACGGATACGTTTTCATTGAGGAACTCAGCTCTTCTTTTATAATCTTCTTTTATTGATATAAAACCATCCTCAATAAACCTATTATAATATAAACAAAACTTGTTGATAACATTTTTCAGGAATTTTTCTTTATCAATAAATTTTCCTGTTTCAATATTCAAGGAAGTTGCAGGTTGGTCGATATTTTCAAGAATCTCTTTAGGTACATTCAGATTTACGCCAAATCCTAAAACGAGCCCTTTTAACATGTATTTCCCGTCAGAATCATTTACCCCGACTGCTTCGGCAAGTATTCCCGATATCTTTTTCCCGTGAATCCTTATATCATTTGGCCATTTGATTTTTGGGTAAATATCATATTCTTCAAAAACTTCTGCAAGAACAACGCATAACAGTTGTGTTAAATTGGAATAAACTTCCTTCATTTCATATGATGGCTTTAGAACAATACTTGCGTAAATATTATCTTCACCGGTATAGTTCCATTTTCTCTGAAGTCTTCCCCGCCCTGCTGTTTGTTTATAAGTATAAACAACTGTTCTGTCAGGAATATCATTTATCCCTTCTTTTGCGAATTTATTCGTTGAATCAATCTCTTCCAAGTATAAATAGTTCATAAGCAAAATTATACTATAATATTGAATATAATAAAAACCGTTCTTTACAAAGAAGAACGGTTTTTATTTTTAATTATTGATAAAATTATGCAGATTGTTTTACATTTTTATCAGATGTAATAGCAATTTCTTTTGCACTATTTTCGTTTTCAGCGTTTAAAGCAATTTCTCTTGCGTGTCTTCTTGCAATGCGTCTGTCATTGTACCAGTCACCGAGTTTGTTTGCAAACGGTGTAATTAATACCGGAGAAACGTATCTGTAAACTGTTGTGAATATTAATAAGCTTGCAAGAACTCTGATGCCTTTAATCTTATCTGATAAAGCTTTAAGCTGTTCTTCTGTATAAGGTTTGCCTATTTTAGTTTCTTCAATTACACGTTTTTGTCTTTGCAAGCCTGAATATCTGTATTCTTTGTTTTTTACAAAATTGTTTAATTTAGAATCTGCTGTATAAGCCATGAATGTCGGAACAAAGAAACATAATATCTGGTTAATTGCAAGAGTTGTGCGTTTTTCTGAATCTAAATCCTTTTTTGATAATGTCTGCTGGACATAAACACTACTCGTAATTAAAGAACCGATTGTTGACATATGCGCGGTTAATTTGCCCTGTAATTGAGCTAATTTTCCTGAGTATTTATGTATTGTCGGGTTCTTTATGATTCTTGCACCAAATTCTCTTCCCAGCCATTTTACAAAGCCTGACGGTTCTTTTGATTTTCCTTTGAATGTAGGTTGTTGAGCAACAGCAGGTTTAACTTCATTTTTTACAACATCCTGTTTAACTGTCTGTACTTCAGGTTTTTGTTCTGCAGGTTTTTTGCGTTTTTCCAGGTGGAATACTCGTTTCAGTACCCACGGAATCATTGCAATTGTAGTTGCTGCAATCGGGATTCTGAATGCCAAATCCGGTAACCATTCAATAAGCTTCATCTGTCCTTCGTTTGCCAAGTCAGCTTCAACCATTGCATTGTTGATAGGAGTGCCAAGTCTGCCATTTCTGCCGTTATCTAAATAGGATACTAATTTGTATTCTTTGTCTTTTTTATCGAATCTTTTTTCGCCTGTTCTTCTTGGTCTGTAATCTGCTGTTTCAAGTTCTGATGCAACATTAATCTCATCCAAATCAAGCTTCCATTGTTTTCCGTCAACGGTGCGCCATTTTCTGAAATCATTTACTATATTATTCTTTTTGTCAGCATAAACTGAATTGATATCTAAATTGCCCCAGTTTGTATCTTTTGATTCTTTGATTAATTTATCAAAGTATTCATGGTTCAAATCTCTTAAAAGGAACTGTGTTTCACCGAATCCTTTTTCTTTTACTACAATGCCAATGTTTTTCATATCTATTGCATCGTACAGACTTCTTCCGTCTTTAAGTTTTACTTCGTTGAAAGATTTTCCTTTGTATTTTGCCCAGTCAACATCGACTTTTAATATGTCTTTGAATGTTTTGTCCGATACATCGGCGAGATGTTTGAACTGAGGAAGCATGTCAACTTGTTTGATATCATCAATAAACTTGTTTCCCTTTATATCTTTCCAGAGTTTTTTATCAAGTCTTTTTCCTGCTTCATCTGTAATTGATTCTATGTTCAAATGCGGATAAAGACGTCTCAATACATCATCACCCATTTTTTGGATTAGGTGAGCCTGTGCATATTTGCCTCCCTGCTTAAACGGATAAGTTAACGGTGTAGTAAGAACAAAACCTGCAATACCTGATGATATTGAGTGTGCTGCCGCATATTTGTTATTTGTTTTCCCTTCTTTATCAGGCATAAACATAATTGTTGCCGGTCTTAATACTGTACATACAATTGCTGCGAGTCCTGCCTGTGTAATCGGTCCGAAGTTTGATACTTTCAGCATGTTATCAAAAAGGGAACCAAGTAAAAACTCGTCCCCCTTTTTTTTCTCAAGCTGGGGTTCACTCTTGATTTCCCCAACCGATTTTTTTGTTATATTAATAATCTTTTTTGCATCTTTCAGAACTGTCTTGCTCTTTCCGAATGATACGGACGAACTATACAATTCCGCGCTCTCAGCCGATAACTTCGGCATTAACATCTGCTCTGAGTAATTTTTTAATCTAAAGTCCTTAGACGATACATTGCTGGTTGATTGTTGATTAAGTTGTACTAAAGAGTTTAGATTTTGCGTTTTATGAATCTTCATCATAGTTTCCAATCTAATTTGTTTTGTCTCTACACATTTATCATAAAACAAATCAAAAGAATTTTTGCTAGTTAGTTAAAATATTGTTACAATTTGTGAAAAACAACCCCAAATGTATAATAAATATAGGATTGTATGCTTATGAAAAATAGTAAAATCACATTAAGAATTGTAACAATTACACTTTTTGTACTAATATCATGTACAAATCATGTCTTTTCTTTTGATTTAGACATGACTGTTGAGGATGATATTAGAAAAAATTACAACTCTTCTAAGCTTATTAAAGATACAAATATTGAATATTCGGAAGAATTGCCCGAACTTCCCGAAAAACTGAAAAATAAACAATCTGTTTCTGTGAAAAAGACAAATCCTGTTTCTGTTCCAAAGTCGCAGGTAACGATTAAACCTCTGACAGGTAATATAAAAATATCAAAAGGAACTTCTTTTGACGTTGTCAGTACGGCTAAAATATCAGATTGGCAGACAAAAGGTGCTGTTGTTAGATTTAAAACGACAAAGTCTCTTTATAAAAAGAAATACAAAATCCCTGCATCAACTGTTTTTGTCGGTAAAGTTATAGAATCTCACCAGCCCCAGGTGTCATGCAACGGAGGACTTGTTGTTATTAGAGTACAAAGCATGCAATACAATGGCACGACAGTTCCATTATGCGCCTATATAACCAGGGCTGATGAAAAAATGATTTTTTTAAATAATATAAAAGGCGAAAGAACTTATCTTAAAACAGTTTGGAAAAAAGGAAATTGGGGACGGTCTTTGTTTAGCCGAATGATGACACTTACGATAAATTTAGGCAGTGACGGTTCAACATTCCTTCTGTCACCTTTCCCTTTTTTATACGGAACGATATGTCTTGGTGCTAATACATTAATCTCACCCGTTACCGCATTCTTCCAAAAAGGAAAGCATGTTTCGATTCCGTCGGGAAGTCAGTTCAGAATAAAACTTCTGGAAGACGCTTATATAGATTAAACTTAAAAACGAAAAAGCCGTACTTTCGTATGGCTTTTGTTTTGGGGTATGTATATAAAGTATATTTTTGAGTCTATACTTCAATAAATAATCTTCTGCCGACTATGTTCGGCTGATTGTTGTAATAACCTGCGAAATATCCGCCTGCAACAGGTCTGTTTTGTCCATAGAATTCAAACGGATTATTTCCCTGTGATGATACGAACGGATTTCCTGCTCCTGATGCAAAGGGGTTTGTGCTTGTTCTTTTGATTGCCGGAGCCTGCACCGCAGGTGCTGATGATAAAACATTTGCTAATAATTGTACGATTCCTGCCATATTTAGTTAAACCTTTCTTGGTTAACTTTTAATGATTTATCACTGAAAGTCAATATTTTTATCGACAAAAAAGCAAAGAACTTTAAACAAAAATCATAAATATCATCCGAACGTTGTAATCTCTAAAAACCTTTCTCAAATTGTTGACATTAAAATATGTTTACTATAATATAAATTGTGTTGCCGGTATAGCTCAACGGTAGAGCAACGGTTTTGTAAACCGTAGGTTGTAGGTTCGATTCCTATTACCGGCTTTTTTCTATGATGGGTACAAGCCTTTGTGGCAAGGACTCCATGAGAACGATTAAGTATCGTTCAAAATGGAGGAGGGTAGCAGCACTCCCTTGGTTTTTACTTAAAAAGCTGTGTGACAAATGAATCTATGATGGGTATAAGCCTTTGTGGCGCAGGGGTAGCGCACTCCCTTGGTAAGGGAGAGGCCACGGGTTCAAATCCCGTCAAAGGCAATTTAAAATTTAATATGGGTAGGTGGCCGAGTGGCTAAAGGCGACAGACTGTAAATCTGTTCTCGAGAGGGTACGGTGGTTCGAATCCACCCCTGCCCACCACTTAAAAAGACTCCGTTAGGGGTCTTTTTTATTTGTGGATTCTCACGCATTGCCTATGGCAATGGGTTCTCCCCTCCAAATGCTTGCAAAAAGCTATTGATTTAAAATAATTTTTCACGAAAAACAGTACATTTAGTACTGTTTTTCTGACGCATTCGGAGTCCTTACCCCTGCCTACCACTAAAAAAAGACTCCGTAAGGAGTCTTTTTATTCGTATTGCTTTTATCAACCAGTCTATGACAAGAACGATTTGTACTGGTTTTGTAATCCTGCAATCATGATGTCCATTGATGAGAATTTGTTTTCAAGTCGTTTTCTGTATTTTTCTATTGCAAGATTACCTTTAATTATTTTTTGTGATATTGAACTCAAATCTGTGCTAAATGATTTACTTGCAGATGAGAAGTAGCCGTTTGCAGATGCAAGAGCGTTTTCTACCAGTGACTCAACTTTTGACAAAATGCCTTCGTTTACTACATTTCCGTTTGTATCTTTACTTCCTATTAATAAGGCTCTTACGTCTTCTTCATAGTTTTCAAACGCTTCCATAAATGCTTCTTTATCAATTGACAGGAATGTAATATCTTTTGCATCCGTAGATATACTGCTTGCGTTACTTTCTGCGGAAGCTTTGATACCAATTGCTGCAAGGTTTCTGAATCTGGTTGTACCCGGGTCAGAACTGTTCATTGCTGTTCTTATATTGTTTCTAAGAAGCTTAAGCATTGTCTGGTCACTCAGTTTTCCGCCTTTTGCAATTGCGGTATCTATGTTTGATATCAGTTCATTATATCTGTCTAAGATATTTGATACGGCATTATACAGCGATTCTGTGTCTCTCTTGACATTAAGTGTAACTGTTGAGCCGTTTGTCAGACCTTTCAGGTTTATGGTTAAACCTGTCAAACCTGTTGAATCACTTGTTACGTTATTTGACAGAGATGTGTATTTCGTTCCGTTAATTGTCAATATAGCGTTAGAACCGATCTTTTGTGTATCCGTTACCAGATTCCCGTCTTTTGTCAGTCCCAGCATTTCTGTGAGGTTTGTATCACCAGCTTCTATGTTTACTGCAGAAGCACCTGTTACTGTCGATTTAATTACAAGTTTACCGTCAATGCTGTCCCAGTATGCCGTTGCAAGTGATTTCTCACTTGAGTTAATTTGGGAAACTATATCTGACATTGTAGTGTCATTGTTAACATATATATCTGCATCTCCGACTTTGAATGAACCTGTTGTAATACTTTCACCGGAACCAAGATTTCTGAATAACCCTGCTTCACCAAGAGTTGTTTTGTCATTCATTTTGTACAGAAGTCTTGAACTTTCAAGCATATTTTCGTCATTTTTTCCTATACCGGTTATCGCTACAAAGTTTGATTTGTCGCTTGTTGAACCTATGCTGATGTTTACATTTTGATTAACTGTTCCGTCGCCGTTTTTAGCATAGATTCTTAATTTACCGTCTCTCAGAAAACCATTTTCGTCAAAATCTATGTACAAATCGTTAAACGCTGAATTAAGCTTTGTCTGTAGATTTGAGAAGTTATCATTTTCATCAATGTTAATGGTTGCTCTTTGACCGTCTCTATAAACAGTCAGTGCACCGCCTGATATAGATACTGTGCTCAGTTTTGTTGTTCTGTCTGCATAGTTAACTGCAGATAATTGTTCTTGGGTCGTTGTAATAATCTTAGATTTTACAGGCGCCGAGCTTGCTGAGTACCCGCCCAAATCTTTTGGCCCGTTTAATTTAATAACATCCATAAGATTTGAAGTGGATTCAGACGCTATATATTCTACGTTATTATATCCGCTTGCTACATAGAATGAACCTCTGGTTATATATGCATCAATACCAACGTCTTTTAATTTGTCTATCAGAGAAGCGAATGTGTCATCCTGTCGCAGAGAAACTGTTTTGTAGTAGTCATTTACCTTAAACACAAGAGAACCTTCATCAAACCAAACAGTTTCTGTAGAACCGTTAACAACAGTTTGATAGTTTAGTGATGCAAGCGCCGTGCTGTTTGTTGCTGCAACGGTTGTTGTAACCCTTACTGTAGAACTCAGTCTTGAGGTTTCAACAGCGTGCTGACCGCTGGTTGTTTGTGACAGGCTTGATAATTTCAATGCTGAAAGTATTTTAGAACCACCGCTGATTTGTTTAAGATAAATATCGGCGTCTGCTTTCAGATAGACCTTACCGTCTGACAGTACCTGACCTGTTATTCCATATTGTGCCAAACCTACTATCGGGTTATTTATAAATTCGTCAATTGTCAGTGTCGGGTCTACCATTATTGTTGATGCAACTCCGTCTACCATAAGACGAATCTTACCATTACCGTTAGAATATCCATTTATATCGGATATTTTTGTATTTGCGTTCAGTTCAACAGCAGTATCATCGTAAACAATATATCCTGAGTTGGTGTTGGAGTACACATTTATTGTTGTTGAGTTATAAGAATTATGTTCACCAATATTCATTTTTAATGCATTCTGGATTGATGTACTCATGCTTTTAACGTATGCACCGCTGCCGTTAAGTTCGGAAATTTTAACTTTGTTACCGACAATTTCCGCTTTGATTCCGTAGTTACTGTCGTTAATTTTGTTGCAGAATCCCTGAACGCTGAGTTCTTTATTTATGTTAACTGAAACGATGCCGTAAACAGGTGAATATATTACAACTGAACCATCGTTATCCATACCAAGCGCACCCATTGAGTTTGATGTGTTGATATTTGCTGATGATGTCATTGTAATAGGTGCTGTTGTTGAATAAGTGTCCGTAACAGGATGTAATATACCCATATTTGTAGCTATTGCACCATCTATATAGTTACCTGTTGTTGACGTCAATGAAATGATGCCGTCATCAAGAGTAGCCGTAATACCATATTGTGCAAGTGTATCAAATAAATCCTGTACGGTTGAAGATGCTGTTAGAGAGCTTATTGTTGTAACCGTACTGCCGCCGTCTTGTTTTTTTATAACCAATCTGTCGGATGTAGCCGTTACGGCACCAATTTGTCCCAAAGTGGCATCTCTGTTTATTAATGTTTCATGCGTTGCATAGACAATGTCTGTTGATGTCATTTTTGATAAAGAAATATACGGATCTTCGGTCGTAGTAAAGCCTAAAATCTCGGCTAACCGTCCGCCAAATACATTTCCGAATTTATCTGATGTCAGTGTGATTGTACCATCATCACTAACTTCATGGTATATTTGGAAGTTATTTTCTAATACGTCAAATATGCTTGAGAGTGTTGATTCTGTGGTAAATGTTGTAATATTTACTACAGAGCCGTCATTTTTTGTAATAGTAAATGCACAGTCGCTGTTGCTTTCTATGTCAAAGTGTTTTAACTTCGAATTAATTGTTGCCGTTGCAGGAGTAGTTATTGTTGTTATAACATTAATTTTGTTTGTATCATAACCATAGTTAACGTTGCCCAGATGCAGGTTTGCCATAACTCCTGTTGCATCACTTTTCAGGGCACTCGTGCCGACATTCATTGAGAATTTTCCGGTGTTATCATCATAACTGGCTTCAATACCTATTCCATATAATTTGTCGATAAAATCTGCAATTGTTGTTGTATCGTCAATGGATACATTTCTTTGAAAGCCATCAACTTCAAATACAATATTGCCGGCCTGAATAGGGTGATTACCAGGGTCATCGCTTAAATCAAATAATCTTGATGTTGATGTTGCCGTAGTTGTTACGGTTGCCGTAACATCCCTGCTAATACCACTGTTTACCTCCGTGGCTGTGGCAAGTTGATTAACTTCTATATTATAAGTTGCGTTTTCTGCAGAAGTAGTTGCTATCGCCGATAAAACAGATACATTGCTTGAATCTGCAATATTCTGTGAGAACAAGTCAATGGATGCAATACCAAATCGTGCATCGGTAACATTTTCCAGCAAACTCTGGAATGAACTGAAGTAGTTTTTAATATTATTCAGTGTTTCCTGTGCGCCGGTTATTGTTGATTTTTTTGTTTCAAGTTTGGTAATTTCTGCTTGTTTAACAGATACTAGGGCTTCGACCCATGATGATGTGTCCATTCCTGAAGCTAATCCGCTAAATGATATTGACATAATTACTGTTCCTTTTTTTAGTTAAAGTAAACCTGGTATTGTGTTTGAATATTACTATTCAATATGTTCATTGACATATATTTTTTCTCTAAACGTTCGCGATATTTTTCGATTGCATCATTGCCCTTTGCAATTTTATTATCGAGTCTGTTTATTTGTCTTTCGAAAGATTCTTCAGTTCTTTCAAAATAACCGCCTGCATTTTCAACTGCTTCATCTATAAGTGCTTCCAGTTTTGTCAGGATACCTTCTTCTATGAGGTTTCCTTCGTCATCAACTCTTCCGATAAGAAGTGTTCTGACACTGTCTGAATCAGCTTCAAATGCTTTTGCAAATTTTTCGTTGTCCAGAGACAGTTTGTATATACCGCTTCCGACTGACAGATTTGTCGGGTCTGCAGTGTTTGTAACTATACCTATTGAAAGTATGTTTTTGAATATCGACGAGTTTTTGTTAGTACCTGTCATTATTGATTTTATTTGATTTCTCAAACGTTTGAGTTCGCTGTCATTTTTAAGTTCACTTTTTGAACTCAATGCTCCATTTATATTATCTATCAATGCGTTGTATGCGTCAATGACATCACTTACTGCAAGTGCCAATGATTGTACATCCCTCTTGACTGACAGAATTGTAGCTTCACCTGCAGACATGCCTTTAACGTTTATAGTCAAACCTTTAATGCTTGTAACATCACTTCCCAGAGTATTTGATACTGATGTGTATGCTGCACCGTTAATTCTTACTCTTGCATTTTTACCTTGTTTTTGAACATCGGTATTAATTGTAGTTGTAGCAGTTCCGGTTGCTTCATCGTGTGAAGTTTTGGTAAATCCTAAAATATCGGTTAAATTGCTTGAGCCTGATTCAAAGTTAATAAAGAAGTTACCGGTATTGTTGGATACGATTCTGAGTTCACCGTCAATGCTGTCCCAGTATGCATTAACATTTGTGTCAGGGTTCGTGTTAATTTGCGAAGCCAATTCACCTAATGTTGTTGTTTCATCAATAGTTATTGTAGCATCACCAATTACAAAATCACCTGTTGTAACGACGCCATTTCTGAATATTCCTGCTTCGGTAACTTTTGTATTTTCGTTTGCTTTGAAGAATTGTCTTGTACTTTCTGCTACACCGTTATTTGTAAATATACCGGTAATAGCCCCGAAGTTACTTGTATCTTCGTTTGATCCGACAATTAGATTTGTATCTTTCTGGCTAACTTTCAGATATCCGTCTTCAAATCTGAGGGTTAGGTTTTCTTCATCAGAACCGTTAACATCTTGTCCCAAAGCTGTTCTGAATTTGTTTTGAAGAGTTCTTATAGTGTCTGTTCCGCTAACCTGAATACCTGCTTTTTTACCATCGGCATATATGCTGAGGCTTCCGCCAAAGATACCGAAAGTATCAAGTGTTGTATTTTCATCAGCAAAGTTAACAACTGACAGAGATTTTGTATCAGTTATAGTAGTTGTCGACATAATTGTCTTAGAGCGATTTGTCATTGCGTATCCGCCCAAATCGATTTTCTCGGTAAGATTAATAATTGCCGATAGGTTGGAAGTAGTTGCTTCTTCTATAATTGAGAATGTGTCAAAACCGCTGGATACAGACAATTTGCCAGATTCTATTTTTGCGTTCAGACCTTTGTCTTTGAATTTTTGTATTAATGTAGCGAACGTATCATCAGAAGTCAACGTAACAGATTTATATGTTCCGTTTTGAGAGAATGTAATTACGCCGTTAGCTTCAAGAAGTCCGTCTGCAAATGAGCTGAGGGTTGTTTCTTCGGATGCAAAGTATCTGAATTCTTTTTCTTCTTTGTATTGAAGAGTTTTTGAAGTAATTATTGTATCGCCTTCTGTTTTGATTGAGAAGTCGGACATATTAAGTATACTAAGAAGGTTAGAACCGCCTTCAGCACTCTTCAGATAGGTACCGTCATTGGACTGGAATGTTACTCTGCCTCCGGCTAAGATTTCGGATGTTACGCCGTAATCTTTAAGTATATCATTGAGTTGACCGAGGGTCATTGATTCTCTGATGCTTATATTTTGTTCAAGTCCGTCTGCATAATGAACGGTGATATTTCCGTTTCCGTTGTCGTATCCGTTTAATCTGGATATTCTTGTAGAAGCTTTTATAACATTATCTGTGTCTTCAAAACGCAGGTTTCTGGAAGCGGTGTTATCGTAGTTGTTTTCAGTTGTAGTTTCGTAAGTACCGCCTGTTGTTGTTACGCCGTGGTAAGTTGTAGTTGTATAGACGCCTGCTTTATTTGTAGCAATAATTTGTTCGGAATCGAGAGTATAAGTGCCTTTTTCACCTGTGATTAATTTTAATCCGTTTTTCAGTTCCGTATCCATGCCGACGATATAATATCCTTCGTCGATAAGCGTCGGAGTGAATGAGATTCTTCCGGTTTTGTCCTCGATTGTAACTTCAATACCGTAGTCGTTAAACAATCTGTTTCTGATTTCCTGCATAGTAGTATCGTGGTCGAATATGATGCTCTTACCACCTTCAGGAGTTTCAAGAGTCATTGTCATGTCTGCCGTAATACCAAGGTTATCAAGTCTTGTATCATAGTTCAGCAGAGTTGTATTCTGTTTTGTATAACCGTCATTGTTAAATCTTATATCGTAGTCATACTTGTTGTAGTAGAAACCTTCGCCTTTGCTGTTTTGGATTCTGAAGTCTTTTTGCAGACCGTCGCTTATGCCGAGAATGTAAGTATATTCGTTACCTACGAGACTAATTGTTTTATCTGCGTTTATGGTTACGTTAATCTTATATATATCGTTGCCTAATACTGCGCTGGCTTCTGTTGCAAGCTGGTTAAGAGTTCCGAAGTGTTCGAGCTGATATACGAATTCCTGGAATGTTTCACCGTCAGTTATTGCATTACTGTTATTGTTGTAGCTGTTTGTTCCTGTCAGAGTATGACCTGTGCTGCCGGCAGTCCATGTAATTACGTATGTTGTAGTAGTTTCGTCACGGAGGATTGTTCCGTTTTTAACAACTCTGTCATCGGTTGCATCTGCAGCAAATGTTGTATTGTTGTGAGTAACAATAGTAATGTATTGGTCTGTGTATGTATCGAAGTTTTGCAGACGCATATTGTCGTAGTTGGTGTACGTATACTGAGTTTTGTTATTGGAGTTGTTTGCGTATTGAATGTTGTACGAGTACGACTTGCCGTACGAATGTCCTTCTTTTGTAGCTGATTTGATTTTCAAGGCGTTAGCCAGGAAGTCGTCAACTCTTGATACATAAGTGTATTCATCACCGGTAAAGTGGAATTTCCCGTCTCCGTCAACATAACTTGAGAGTGTAAAGTCTTCGGAGAGGTTAAACATTGCTTTGTATTGCGTCGTAGCCTGAGCGAGCGATCTGTTGATATCAGCGATGAATTGGTTCATTGTTTCAGGCTTAGCATCAGTATCTTCAGTGCCGAGAGTACCATATGTCCATGTAACAGTAATTGTTCTTGTTACCCCTGATATGTCACCGTCTGTAACGACTTCATCTACGATTGTTCTATAAGTCTTGCCCTCACCGACCTCAACTTTAAGGGCGTTTTTGATGTTATTACTTAATTTTTTAATATAAGTAGTGTCATCACCTGTAATGCTTAATCTACCGTTAACAATACTGACGCCAAGTCCTGCATTTCTGAGTTTAGCTAACAGCTTATCGTTTTTGCCGATAACTATCGTACCGTTGTTAGTAGTAATAGTTGCGTTAGATGTTACTCCGAGGTTAGCAAGAGTAGTGTTTTCGTTAATTGTAGAGTTCAAAGTAGCTTTTCGAGCGGCAGTATTTGTGCTTGAGAACAGATGACTGATCTCGTATGATTCACCGTCACCAGTTGATATATTGAGGATATTTGCTAGATCAGCGGACATTTCTTTAATATAAGAAGTTCCGTTGGAGCTTGATATACTGATTTTCCCGTTAGAAAGAGTTACATTAAATCCATTGTTTTTGAGCGTACTTAATTTGTTCATAATAGATTCGGAGGTGCTAATAGTCATAGTTACTAATGTTGTACCAGTTTTAGAGTACACTATGGTAGCATTTTGATTTACTCCGAAGTCAGTAAGTTTGGAGTTGCTGTTAAATATTAATGAACTTTCTGTAAGAAGCTGATTAGAAGTTGTGCTCGAGAATTTTTCGAATGTGTACCAATCCCAGCTGTTGTTTTCGCCAATGCTGATATTTAGTGCTTCCTGAAGTCCCTTGGACATAAATGATATATAGTGTCCAGGGTCACTGCTTGAGATGCTTACAACACCGACGTTGTTAACATTTACGTCAAAGCCAAAATCTCTGAGTCTCTGCAGAATATTATCGTTGCCGTAAAGGAGTTGTGTTGTAGTTTCTGCAATTGTAATTGTAGCTCTCGACAGACCTAGGTCAGAAAGTTTGGTATTTTCGTTAATGGTCTGCGGTAAGTTATATGTAACGGTTGAAGATCCCGTACTGTATGTATCATGAGGAACATTATTGTAGGAGTTTCCTTCACCTGTAGTTATTCTAAGCAGACCGCTCAGGTTATCTGTGAAAGACTTGATGTAGTGTTTTCCGTCATTACTTTCAATACTTACTTTGCCATCGACAAGATCAACACTGAAGCCTTTGGATTCAAGCTCCCTCAACCTGCTCATTATGCTATCACCTGAGTAAATTCCGATTGATTTCGTACTTGACCCGTCATAGTACATAATTGTAGCTGCTTGAATTATGCCGAAATCTCCGAGTGTTGTGTTTTCATCAAGAGTAACTGTTCTTACTGTCTGAAGAGTTTGTGTTGCGCTGTCATGAAGCGTATAATTAACGTCGCCGTATGACTTACCCTCTCCTACATTTATTTTGAAGCCGTTTTTGAAGTAATTAGCGGTTCCTTCAGTCAGATAATTTCCGTTTGTTGAAATTATGGAAACTCTTCCCTGCGGGTCAACAGACAGACTGAAACCTGCTTCTTCAAATGCATCTTCTATTACTGTAGATTTTGTTGTATCTACCTGTTTAATAGTGCCTTCGCTTACATCATAGTATTTGAAGTTTGTAGTATTGTTCATACCGATATCGCCAAAAGTAACACCTTCTTTTTCATCGATACCGTGCAATGTTTCATATGCAAGAGTACCCGTTGTCCCTTGTAATTTTATTGTTTGTGATGTATAAGTTTGTAATTTTGATGCGACTTTAAAATATTTTGTATAACCGGTTACTGAATTTATATTAACTTCACCGTCGCTGCCAAAGTACATTTTGCCGTCTTCAAATTTGCAATTCAAACCTTTTTCGTTCAGTTTTGTTATCATCTGAGCTATTGTGTCTGAGTTACCTGTTGATGTATTGCTGGATTTGATTGTAACTTTTTGTCCGTTGGTTAGCGTAAATGTGAAGTCACCTGTAATGCCCAATTCATACATTGTTGAGTTAGCAGTTGCTGTCGTACCATTAGTACAGGTCATAGTAGCTGTACTTGTGATGGTAATATTTGTAATGTTAACTTCGCTATCGTAATTGTAATTTGTTAAATTCAGAGCTGTTGCAACATTGCCTGAAATATAGCCGTTTGTAATTCTTAATAAATTTTCGGTATCACCATTAGCACCAAGAGTTGCAACAGGGCTTGAGCCATTTGTGAACTGGAAGTTGTTAATTGCATCTCTTAATTCGCCTATAGTTGTTGTACTGCTAACGTTGATTGTTCCTGATATATTTCCGTATCTGTCATGAACAACTACTTCTTCAGCAGAGTTGATACCGAACGTACTCAGTGCAGTTTGTGCGGTAGCATTTTCCGAAGTCTTGTAGAACAGACCTTCGGAAGAGGTTACAACCATAGCTTCAGTTCTTACAGCAATAGTCGTATGGTCGCTCATGTTTAATACATTGTTGATGTCACCTTCAATATAGCCACTTGCAAGCGACAGCACGCCGTTCTCAAATTTTGCGCCGACAGTTGCGCCATCAGTGAAGGTTACGCTGTTAATAGCATTTGTTAAATCATTAAGAGTAGCCGTATCTGATACAGTAATTGTTTCGGCTTGGGTTCCGTATATGTTATGAACGGTTACAGTTTGTACTGTATTTATTCCGAGGTCTCTGAGAGATGAGCTTCCTGTTGCGTTTGAAATTAATGTATTTGATACAGCTTCAGAACTCATGAGAGATGCTGCAACAGTGGTTGTTTCATGACCTATTGTATTGGTCATATTTAGTCTTGTTGCTAGTTCACCTGTAATGTAGCCGCTTGCAATTTTTAGTTTTCCGTTTGTGAATGTAGCGTTAGCATTTGGATTTGCATTGTTAATAGCTGCAACAAGTTCTTCGATTGTAGTATTTGCTGTTAGCAGAATATTTGTTGCATTTTCACCGTACTTATCATATAGGGTTACAGAGTAGTTATTTGTTTCGAGTAGCTCGCCGAGTTTTGTGTTTTTGTCTGCGTTTACGTTCGTGAAGTAATTAACTGCATCTGTTCCTGTAATTGTTTTAGCGACTTTATAACTGCCTGTTCCGTCGCCTCTTCCGAGTCCGATTTGTTCAGCGATGTTACCGGTTACGTATCCATCAGCAATTGATATAGCACCGTTTGTCAATTTAGCGTTATTTGATGAGCTCAGAGAGTTGATTCCGTTGAGGTAATCTCCTATTGTAGCTGAAGATTCGAGTGTAAATTCCCCGACTTTGTTACCGAACTTGTCAAACACTTCCTGTACACCTGCGGTACTGATACCGAGGTCAGCAAAAGAGGTAGAAGATGATATGTTAACTGTTGAGTAGTAAGTGATTTCGCTTGCACTTGTGAGCGAGATAGCTGTTGTTTTGAATCCTTGGTCTTCCATATTCAGACCTAAGTGTTCTGCGATAGCGCCTGTGAGGTATCCGTCGCTTAAGGAAATAACACCGCTTGAACTGATTTTTGCTTTTGCGTTTGAGTTGAGGTTGTTGATTTCAGTTAAGAAGTCGTTGAGTGAGTTTGTATTTCTGAGTGTGAACTCACCAAGCTTGTTGCCGTATTTGTCATACACAGCTGTTGTGCCTTCAGAAGCAGTGAATCCGAGTTCTGCGAGCGTATGAGCCGTAGTTGCGGTAACAACGGTGTTGTATGTAATTGCATTTGAACTTGTTTGTGTAAGAGCAACAGTCGAAGTTACAGTGTATGTACTTGAGCTGCTTCTTGCCTGCTGTTGAATAGCTGATTTTGTATTATCCTGAGCGTAAGTATTGTTTATGTGGATAACGATATCCATTGTCTGAGACTGAGTTGTGGATACTGTTTTTCCTTTGCTGTTTACGTAAGACAGGTTGTTGAGCGTTGTGTTACGTCCGTTGAGGTAGGTGTAATCGATAGCGGTCGGGTTTGTGCCGCCGGTGTTTTTGTCTGCGTCTGCGCGGTAAATTACGTTGTAGCTGTAGGATGTACCGTAGGTCCCGTCTTCTTTCTTATCGCCCGTTAATTTCATGTAATTTTCGAGCGGATCGCTTACGTCATACAGGTAAGTATATTCGTTACCTATAATTTTCCACTTACCGTTTTCGGCGTTAACAGAGAAGGTTATTCCGTACTGACCTGTGTTTGCAGGTGCGCCGACCTGGCTGTACAGAGAGTTCAGTTTCTGGTTAACTTTTCTTTCAAAGCTGCCCAGTGTTTCTGATGTAGTCCAGGTTACGGTTATTGTTCTTGTAACATTTGTTGCAACGTTAAGACCATCTGTCTGGTTTTGAGCGAAGGTATTGTTGTTGTGTACAACGAAGGTCATTGTTTGTTCGCTGTTGATACTCAGGTTATGGAGTTTTGTATTACGTTCGTTGACATATGTGTATTCTTTTGCCGTATCGGCATTAGCGCGGTAATTGACGGTATAGCCGTAGGACTTGCCGTACGTACCGTTCTCTTTTGTATTAATCTTGACGTAATTTTTAAGTGCGGAGGAAACATTTGATACGTAGGTATATTCGTTACCCGTAAATTCCAGGGTTCGGTCTGCTTCGTTTACTCTTACGTTTAGTGCATAATCAAACCCGTATGCAGTTTTCTGTGCATTAATAGAGGTGTTTATTCTGTTAATGAAGGTATCGAGTTGTTCGCCTGTCTGCCATGTTACGGTTATTGTGTGTGAAACGTTTGACGCTTTTGTCATATCCGTTCCGAACGTGTGGTTATTGTGAAGTACGATATCAATAGTTTGTGCGCTGTTGATTGTCATATCACCGAGACGTGTTTCTCCGTTCAGGTAAGTAAGCAATCCTGTTTTGGTAGATTTTGCTTCATCAATCAGGTTATATGTTGAACTCTGGTAGTAAGCGGAATTCAGTTTGATGGTATTTTTCAAACCGTCCGTCATGCCTGATACGTAAGCAGTATTACTACCTTTGACTGTTATTTTACCTTTTGAAGCATCGTAAGATATTGTACAGCCGAAGGATTTTGCAGGCGTAGAGTTGTTGAACGCTGCAATAAACTGATCTAATGTTTGAGCAGTAGTCCATGTAACGGTATATGTATTGTTAGTGCCTGTAATCTTGTGCCCGTTAGCAGTTGTACAATCCTGAGCATAGGTATTGTTAACGTGTCCTACGAACGTTATAACCTGATTTGATGTAATATTGAGGTCACCTAATGTAGTTGCACCGTGAAGTGTGTGGTATAGAGTTGTGCCGGAACTTCCTGCATTTATGTATGTAATGGTTTTTGAACCGTAAGTGGCACCTAACTTCAACGGGTTTTTTGCGCCTGTGCTTGAGAGGTTGTATGAATAAATACTTTTGGAAGCAACGGATACTGTATGAGCAGAACCATTGAAGGTTACTGTGTATCCTGCATTTCTCAGCTGCTCCATAAAGCCGCTGAGTGAAGTAGTTTTTTCCCAGGTAATGGTTGTATTAGCAACCTGTGTCGGGTCATACGCTGCAGTGTGCTTTGAAGATACAAAGTTTTGATTTGAGCTGTATCCCATTCTTTCGAGGGTTGCACGGGTTACGTTGTTGTCTGTGATGTACTGTGTTTGGTTGCTTCCTGTACTCTTGTTTGTGTACTGAGTCCAGCTTGCGGTTGTCTGATAACTTGAAGCACTTGTTGAAAGTCCCAGTTTACTTGCCATTGTTGTATTAGCAACACCGCTTATGTAGTTTTTGCCTGAGCTTGCAATAGTAATTTTGCCGCCACTCAGGCTTGCAGCAAGACCGTTATTATTAAGTGTTGATATTACGGTATTCAGAGTTGTGTTACCGTTAAAGGATGCTGTATTAGAATCGGAGCTTGAGCCCTGACCTTCAATATTGGAGGTGAAGCTCTTGACTTTGAACAGATTGCCTGTACTGTCAAAACCGAGTTCTTTTAATTTAGTCGCTCCGTCAGCGGTTTTGCTCCAGGCACCTGAACTGTAGCTTGCGCCGTTCCAATTGTATTTTGTACCGGATCCGACACTAAGACTGTATGCCAGACTGCCTGTTGAACCGCTGTCAAGTAACCAAGCTCCGCTTCCGCCTCCGGATGAACTCATTTTAACACCTGAACTGCTTCTCTCCATAGTAATACCATAACCTGACAGTCGGGAGGCTATGGTTGCAAGTGTTTCGGTTGCAGTATAAGTAACATTCTTAGTTTCTGTTGTAATTACACCGGCACCGTTATCTTTATACTTGAATAATCGTATTACACCGCCCTGCATACCGTAAGCACTAATTGCTTTGTTGCTCCATGCCCAGTCGTTCAAAGCTGTTGATTCAACCTTCCAACTATTTTCATAGTGCGATGTGTCCTTAATTTTTGTCGTTGTGGTCGATATCGTTTGTGTGCTTGTCGTTGTAGTTGTAGTGGTACCGGTACTATTAACCGATTTTGATCCATATAGTACATATACCCATCTTGTACTATTGGCAGCTACTTCTACATGTGTGATAACACAATTCATTTTGTCTCTATTTGTCGGGACAATACATAAATTATCATCTTCATCTGTACTTGCATCTAGATTTAAACCATTTGACTTGAATAACGCATTTAAGGTCTTTGCGTCCTTAGATTTATCAGTGGTAAGAGTAACAGATATAGTCTTTGTGACACCTGTTCCTATACCATTATTACAGTTTTCTGCGGTAAAAGTCATTTTACCTGTTCTACAACCTCCTGCTCTTAAATATTTATATCCGTAGCTTGCATCCTTACTATTTGTATTCCAAACACTATTATTATTAGCCATATCAAATCTTTCTAAATCATCATCATTAGAAGTATATTTATAGATGGAATACGTAGATGTAGATGTACTTGTAGTTGTAGTTGTAGTTGTAACCGTGTAAGTAACTGTTTGAGTACTTGTAACCCATACAGAAACGTAGTGAGACGTATCATAAGAGTATTTACCTCCTGAACAAGAAGAGCTTGTCCAGATTGTTCTGGCAGAAGTACTGTAACCTGTATAATTGTTGTAATAACCACCTGAGCAGGAGAAACTGATGGTAGAATTTGAGAACGAAGCGGAAGTTCCGGTCATAGCGTTTACATCATTGACGAATTGCTGGAATGTCTTGCCGGTGCTAACGACTCTTTGGTTTTGGTATGAACCGGAGCCTGACATAGCGTTGTATTTGTAGAGGTAAACATCATAGCTTGCGCCGAAGTCAGACATGAGTGAGTCAGCTTTTGCGTATGCAGTTAACGCAGAGCCTGTGTATGATTTACCGACAGTTGCAGTTTTGCTTGTGGTATTAGCACCTATTCCGAGGAAGTTAACCATTGCGCCATCGATGTAGTAAGCGGAATTGGATTCAGAACATGTGATTGCGTTTCCGTTAGCCCCAATGCTAATTCCGTAGCTTGAAGTAGCGGCATTAAGAGCTGAAACGGTTGTTCCTGTTGTGCCGATGGTTTTAACTGTTGCATAGACCATGGAGTGAGAGTTACGGTTGTAGTATCTGTTTACTACATATACGTTTTTGTTAGATATGTTTTCCCAGCCGACGATGTCGGAAATTTTATCGGCATTATTAAGCCCTGCATAAGTGAGTATTCCTGTACTTGTTGCCGAAACAGCGTAAGTGTAGGTGACATCTTTTGTAGTAGTACCCATTCCGATAGCAGTTGGAATATCCCCTTTGATGTAGTAATTGTATTTACCGGAGAGACTAACAGCCCCGTTTGTAATGTTCATGGTCAAGTTATAATTGGCGAGTGTGTTCTTGAGGTCATTGAACGTGGTCGTAGAAGAGATGCTAAGCGTTTTGATAGCGACTTCGACTTTGTTACCTGTTGAGTAGTCAATAGTAGACTGCATGATGGTGTAGTTTTTGTTCAGATTGTTCCAGGAGCCGTATAAGTGGTCATAGATTGTGTCACTGGCGTTAACGGTGTTGTAGATAGTGTTTGCACTGGTAACGGTAGTACCGATAGTGCTGGTAAGAGTAATAGTGTTGTTACCGAGTCCCATGTGGTTAGCCAGTGCCCCTTCGACCCAGTTACCGTTAGCAGAGTCGAGAGAGACTTTTCCGTTAGCGACAGAGCAGGAAATACCGTATGTAGCGAGTTTGTTGTTTAAGTCCGAGATTCTCCAGTTGTCACCTATTGTGAAAGAATCAACGGTATTTTTAACGGTAGCGTGAGTAGAGTAGTTATAACTCATGTTGTAAACCGTTATGGTTTTGTTTAATCCTGACCATTCGCTTGTTGTAAACATATTTCTGATTAGGTCATCATTGTCTGCTAGATATGATATTTCACTGGTTGATTTAGTTTGTTCAGCGCCTGTGGTCCAGTTTTGGGTAATTGAATCGTATCTGACTCCGTAGTGGTCTGGGATTCTGCCTTCGATGTAGTATAGGTTGTTGTTGTGAGCAGATGCTTGTGTAGAATCGAAGGTAAGCACACCGTCGGATATACCAAGCGTGATTCCCCAAGGGGATAGTTTGTTAGCGAGGTCAGCGAAAGTAGTGTTAGTGTTGATGGTAATAGTAGTTGCGGTAGTAATAACGGTTTGGTGAGTAGAGTGATTGAGTTCAGCGTGCATAACTGAGATAACGTTGCCTGCGTATGTGTTACCGGCGCTGTTTTTGTAGTTGCTGAGGTTAGCCCATTGTGTAGCAGTGAATGTATCAGATATGTAGTCAGTGGACTTTATAACATAGTTAACTACACCTGTTGATTCTGTTGCGGCATTACCGGTAGTCCAGTAGTTGGTAATGGTATCGTACGTAATACCGAAGTGCTGTATCATGCTAGTGGTCCCGTTGGAGCTTGTGGTTCTGGCTTGCAGTACAGTAACACCATTTTGAATAGATATATTTTGGAAAACGTCTTCAACCAGGTAGTTAGATTTTGATGAATCTAATGTTAAAACACCGCTGTTCATCGAAAGTGTTATATCGTAAGGAGCAAGTGCGTCGCGTAAATCATTAAATGTCGTATCGGTAGTAATCGTTATATCGGTTAACTTCGTCTGAATTGTAACATGATATACAGAGTTCCCGTCACCGCCGTTTACGTGGTCAACATTACTTGAATAAACTGAAATAACTTTGTTAACCTTGTTCCACTGTGCAGATGTAAACGTGTCTGAAATGTAGTCGGTCATCTTTGCCGCATACGTTACAGAGCCGGTGGAAACGGTTTCTTCCAAACCTGTCGTCCAGGATTGTGCATATGTGCTGATACCAAGTCCGAGGTCTGTAACAGCTTTACCTTCGATATGGAAATTTTCGTTTGAATCAATAGTGATTGTGCCGTTATTGTTGATTATAAACGTTGCTGTCTTATCAACCTCAGTTGTGTACCATTTTGCCAAATCTTCTAATGTAGAACCGACAGTAATTGTTCTTACAGTGCCATCAGCGTTCATAGTAGTTTTGCTTTCAATGATGGTGAAGGTTTTGTAAAGAGTTTGAATTGTGTGCTGATAAGTTCCCGCATTTTCTACATAGTTGCCCTCTGCTCCGTCCGGATGATTGACTGAGTTTTTACCTGAGGTGTGATCGACAGTAATGCTGTATGCTTTTATAACTTTGTCGTTAGCGGAGTATGTAGCCCAGCCGTTGTCCCATAATACATCTGATAAGTGGTCAGTTGACCTTACTCTGTATGAAATAGTGCTGTTACTTGAAGTAGTTGATGAACCCTGTGTCCATGTGTATGTTTCTGTGTGTCCGCCTATTCCCAGGTATTCTGCTATCTTGCCTTCAAAATAGAAACAGTCGTTTGAATCTATGAATATCTGTCCGTTGTCATTAAATGTGAATGTTGCAGTCGGGTCAATTGATTTGTACCAGTTAGCAATGTCCTGGAATTGTGTACCTTTCTGTACCGAACCGTCTGCAGCTATCTCGTTCTTTTCAACAACTCTGTATGTATAAGTCTGGTCTGTTCCATAGCGGTCTGTATGTGTAACCGTAAGAACTTTGTCAGCCTCTTTGTAGCTGTCCCATACATCCCACAAACAGTCTGAAATCCAGTCTGTTGCACTTGCTACGTATGAAATCATTGCTGTTGAAGTTGTTGTCTCCCCTGTCTTTATTGTCGTTACAGATGTCTGTTCTGTATTTACCCCAAGGTTTTCTGCAATTGCGCCACCAATGATATTTCCGTTTACAGATTCAAACGAAATAACATTGTTATTAAGCTTTCCTTCTATGCCATACATACCCAGTGCTTCAAATAAATCGTCAACAGTTGAATCTTTTGTTAATGTGTTAATCTCTGCTATTTGATTATTATGTACGTCATAAACTTTTAATGTGTCTGAAGTATTAACAATACCGCCAATCTCATCCATTGTAGAAGTGTATTCTGCATTTCTTATTTCAGTAGAGAATACACCTATTGTAGAGGAAGCTTTTGTATCTGTTTTGTGTGACTGGTCATCAATTACAATTCCCAGTTGTTCTGCGAGTGAACCTGAAAGCAAATATCCGCTTCTTGTTTCAATAGAGATTACGCCATCGGCATCAAACGAAGCAAATAAACCGTAACCCTCTAATACATTAAAGAAGTCACGGAAACTTCCGTCAATATCAGCTGATAACAGAATTGTATCACCGGCTTCGTTTGTGACAGCAAACTCACCTTTGGTTACTCCAAAGAGGCTCATTTTTGCTTCTTCAGTGGCTTTAATAATGAATGTATCCATGTAGCTCAGTTCAAGCTCGTCGCTTGAATATCCTGAGTTTACATCTTCAAGGAAGAATGCCTGTTTAATACCCGTGTTATCAATCCCATCCCCGTCAAGGTCATCGTTGATGTCTTCGACACTCAGATTGATTGAGAAATATCCCATTTGACTGTCGTAACTTGCATCAACGCCAATTTTGTTTAATTTCTCGATCAAAGAACCGATAGTATCATTACTCTGTAAAGTAATAATCCTTTCAACTCCACCGACCGTAAATCCAACGTTCCCCGTTCCAATCCCTATACTGCTTAAAAGCGAGTTATGTGTAGCTATGTTTTCTGTAGTAGATATGATATTTGTGAAGAATACGCTTGAAGCCTGCGTTTCTGTTGCAACCTGGTCAACAAAAACTTCGTAGTTATCCTGTTGTGCTTCTGTTGTGACTGAAGCTGTAACAACATTGGCATTTGATGTTTCTACCAAGTTCTGTACAAATAAATCAAATGATGCAATCCCTAAATTCGATTGAGTTACGGTAGATATAACACTCTTAAAAGACGAGAAGAAACTTTTGACATTGTCAAGGATACTGGTTGTTGCAACCAGTATTTCTTTTTTGTTCTCCATGGAAGTGACGTTTGCCTGCTTCATTTTGACAAGTGCGTCAACCCATGCTGATGTATCTATTCCGGACGCCGGTCCGCTGAAAGATATTGTCATAAGACCTCACGCTTAATAATTCGCTAATCTTATTTTTTAATACTTATCATCACTGATTTCGTATTAGGGGTAAGTTTTACAAATCATTTGTTAATTAAGACAAAATACCATAACTACATCTTTATTATATCATATTTATTTCATTTTTCAAGACTTTTTTTATATATTTTTCTTAATAAATCTTAATAAAATTTGGTAAATTTTTTACTCGGATTATTTTACTCATTCAGGGCAATAATACATTGTTTAAAAAGTTCTTGTATTTGTTACTTGTTTAAAGTAAACTACACGTACGGGGAATTTTTATGCTTACATTAATATATTTATATATAACAATTTTTACTGTGTATTACATAATACTTGCTGTAAACAGTCTTAAAGGACATAAAAAAGTCAGAGATAAATATACATCCAAAGATTCTAACCTCTGCGTTATTGTGTATGCTTCAGGTGAAGCCGGCTCTCTTGAGTATTTAATACGCCAGTTAAAAAAACAGACTTATGATAATCAAAGATATACAATTTATGTTGTCCTAGACAAGGTTGAAAATCCGCCTGAATTCATTTTCCAGACAGATTTGGGTATAAATGTTGTTAATATTAATAACATTGAGCCTATCGGCAAAAGTCAGGCATATTCAATTATTGCCGAAAAATTAAGCGAGGTTCCGAATCTTAATGCATACGTTTTCCTTGATGCAAACAACTATGTTGATTCGGACTTTCTTGAAAATGTCAACTATTATCTGACAAAATACCCGGTTTTTATGCCTGCAATTAATTATATAGGTGAAGATACTGAAATGAAGTTCTGGGACAGCGTCAGGGTTTCATATTCAAGATATGTGACAAATTTTATTTATAATGCAAGAACACACCTTGGTTTAACAAACCTCTTAAATACTGATGTTTTTGTTATTGAACGTGATTTGCTCAACAGAATAGGCTCTTTTGACTTCAGGGACAAAATATCCGAAGCAAACTATACGCTAAAACTTGCACTGGAAGGTGTTCCTGTCGCATCTGTCGATGAAGTTAAGGTTTACAGGGCTATTGAAAATTATGACTTGAGAATTCCATCATTATCAAAAAGAATTAATATATTCTGGCATAACTGGACTAAAGCAAAAAATATTATTAGCTTTGAGTACGTTTCATCGCTTTTGATTCCGAATTGGCTTGTTTGTATATTATGCTATGCGTTCCTGCTTTCTCATACATACCATTTCGGTGGGCTTAAAATCCTCGGACTCTTTACCGCAGGATACTACGGAATTCTCGTTATGGCTGTTATGCTTGCTCTTGCATTCAGCATAAGTCTGTTCCATGCCGGAATATACTCAAAAGCATATTTTTATCTGTTCTCATATCCTTTGTATTCAATAGGACACATTATAAAGAATTTCCCGCCTATCAGGTCAGTTATCGGTTTTATGCATAACAAAAACCGTAAACATCAAATTGAAAAAATGTCTGCTGATATTATTGTTACCGACGGAACTCGCGATTATTCCTGCAAGATTGAACTTATATCGGATGACGGACTTGCAAAGGTTAAATTTATTAATAACGGTAAGGTTTATATTACAAAAAATAACCACCTCAGAATGGTTGATGCAATAAAAGAGTTATCTCAAAAACTCAGTGACTTCGGCTTGTCTATGAAAATTTGCCACTCCTGTAAATATTTTCAACAGGTCATTGACGGCTCTACAAATATGGTTCAGGGTAACTGCAATTGCCCACTATCCGGCAGAGTTGAAGGAGATATTATTCCGACTCTTATTTGGAATACCTGCCCTAACTTTGAAAAACAAAATGTTGTTAACCTTTTTTAATCTCTCAGGCTGATTATTCATATATCTAAACATTGTGTACTCATTTTATTTTTCTGCTAAAATATACGTGAGGGCTTTTAAATATGAATAAAAAAATATACGTTTCGTTATTAGGGATTATGTTGTTTTTGTCTGGACTTCATGTTGATGCCAAAATGACAAAAGAAGCACAGGCATTATACCAGGAAGCTTGCAGTTACGAATACAAAGGTGATTATGCAACTGCAATTAACATTATTCAAAAGGCGTTGAATATTAACGGCGACGATGCAATGCTTTATACAAAAATAGCCGGTCTGTTTGCTGATGCAGGTAGTTATGAAGAAGCTCTCGGTGCATACAAAAAAGCCTTAAGACTCCGCCCAAATGATGCATTTATTTATATAAGTATTGGTAATATTCTCCAAACTATGGGTGATTACGAAAATGCGTATAACTCTTTTATGCAGGCTCAACAGATTTATCCCGAATATAAGTATAACTATTTGAACCTGGCAAATATTGAATACTTCAGAAAAAATTATAAAAATGCCATAGAGTATTATACAACGTTTTTAAATGCGTATCCGGAACATCTAGAAGCAAGCGAAAACCTTGCAAATGTTTATTATGCTTCAGGGCAGCCTGACAAAGCCTGCGAAATTTATGCGGCTTTGTATAAGAAATACCCGACTGCATTTAAGGACTATACTCACTACGGTCTCGCTCTTTTTGATACAAAGCAGTATAAAGCTGCCTCTGAAATTCTTTCAAAAGCTCTTGATGATAATAAAGATGATGAAGTTGTTCTTGCTAAACTTGCACTGTCATATCAATATCTGGGTGATAACGATAAGGCATTGGATTATTATACAAAAGTATTTTCAATTAACCCGGAACTTACTGCTCTAAGGTTTGATTATGCAAATTTGCTCGGGAATATGGGTAAAAATGCGGAAGCAATTGAAGAATATAAAACATACATTAAAGCCTTTCCAAATGACGCCAATGCATATAAGAATATGGGACTTGTATATAAAAGACAAGGTGATATTGACTTAGCTTTATTTAATATTGAAAAGGCTTATACGCTGGATTCTTCCGACAGTGATATAAAAAAAGAACTCGCATTATGCTATCATCAGAAGCAGGATTATGTTAATGCTCTTAAATTCTACAATATGGTATTGGCTAACGACCCTGATAATTACGAGTTGTTGGCAAATAAAGCATTAACTTTGCATGCTATGAACAACTTTGTTGCAGCGATTGATTTGTACAAAGAATTACTGGAAAAGAAACAAAACGACAGGCTTCAAAAAAACCTGGCTTCTGCTACTATAGCATATGCATATGACTTATACGACAAAAAAGACTACGGTCAGGCTATATTGTATTTTGATGACGCCATTGAACTTAATCCTAAAGAAGCTTCTGCATATTTTGGATTTGCTCAGGCTAATGATAAAATGGGCTGCTATGAGGCAGCGCTTGAAAATTACAGAAAAGCGGTTTCTTTGGCTCCCGCAAATCTGGAGTATAATGCTGCACTTTCAATGTTTATGTCTAATCATAAAATGGCTGAAGCAAAAGCTGTGGCAGAAAAAAAGGATAATTCAGAAAACGTAGAACAGAAACCCGAAAAAATTGAGCTTACATCAACTGAAATGACTCTTGCTTACGAAAGCTTAGTTAAAAATGGTGATGAGGCATACAAAAAACAACAATATAACGAAGCGTTGGATTATTATACAAAGGCAGTTGTTTATGCACCGCAGGATAAGATTACAATGCTTAAAATAGCAAATATATATAAACTGACCGGAAACAATACAAAAGCACTCAGTTTTTATGACAAGCTTTTATCAATAGATAAAGATAATAAAGATGCATACTTTAATAAAGGTTTGGTTCTTGCAAGTCAAAAGAATTATGATGACGCTATAAAATGTTTTGAAAGAGTAATACAATTAACTCCTGATTATCCATATGCATACTATTCACTCGGTATGTCTTATGAACAAAAAGGTGATACGAGCAAAGCACTTGAATACTATTACTTATATTCAGGTATAGAAAAAGACGAAGCTATGCTGGATTCAGTAAGAAAAAAAATTAAAGCTCTAGAGGGATAGGGGTAAATATAGTTAAAAGGCAATTTTAGTAAATGAAAATACTCAAATTTTTTCTGATAATTTTAATTGCAGTTATAATGTCCGGGTGTGCTTACGACCGTGGGCTTATACTTTTTAACAGTGTTCCTATTACCCAAAATAATGCACTTCACGACCAGAAAGTTTTCAAGCCCGGAGATAAGGTATATTTTTTGTTTATTGCTCCTAAAAAGATGTATAACGACTTAATCAGGGTTCAGGTTTTTACTTTAACTGATAAAGCCGATTTAGGCGGAGAGGATATGGTAAGAACAAAAGATTTTCGGCTTAATCGTGACGAGCGGTATTATTATACAGACTACTTTACATTATGGGAAAAAGGAAGATATGTAATGCAGATATTTTCTCACGATGATTTTACAAATCCGGTGGCTGTAAATTATTTTTATATTCAATAACTTGTATGATGTTAATAATTTATATATAATAGTTCTAAAGATGTCAGAAAAAAAAGAAAGTAAAGTTTTTTATATTGATCATAAGGGTGAGCTTTTAATTTGGCTCATAATATTGCTTGTTCCCGTAGTAATATTTTTTTTCCACAGTGTTTTTTCTCCGGATGATGAAAATGAACATAAAATTTTTATACCGGATGTTGACGGATTAATTGTTGGTTCACCTGTACGTGCTATGGGTATTGAGATAGGGCACGTTACAAAAATCGAACCTGCTAAAGACGAAGTTTTTGTAAAATTTGTTATTACTGACAAATCAATTACACTCCCTCAGGGTACAGCTGCTACGGTAGAGTTTAGTGGTATGGGCGGGTCAAAATCACTTGAACTTTATCTGCCTGATAGTGAAACATATATAGATTCTACGGTCCCGACATTAACCGTTCATACTCCCCGAAGATTAAGCACAGCAACAGGTCTGTTGGATGAAATGTTCAGAACAATCGGTAACATAATAACAGTTACTTCACAATTCGGTCATAAGCTTAGTCAAATTGACTTTCCGAACGGTGGAAGGGTTGTAAATGACTCAAGAGATTTTATGCAGTATGCTGATGAAGTAATTGATATTCAGCAAAAAAGAGTGGATGATTTTGGTGAAAAATTAGATGAGATAGGGAGAAAATTAAATGTCAGAAAAATTCAGCAATAATTTAACAGTAGTTTCTAATCCTATAGTTAATCAGAGCTTGTGTACAATTAGAGCTAAAGATACGGATACACAGGGGGTAAGACTGGCTGCTAGAAAACTGACAAGAATATTGCTTTATGAAGCTACAAAAAATTTGCCACAAAAAGATATTGAAATAGAAACTCCTATATCAAAATTTGAAACAAAAACTATTAATGATGATATTACAATTATTATTTCACCGATTTTAAGAGCAGGACTAATATTTACTGATGAAGCTGTTGATATTTTGCCTCAGGCAACGATTCGTCATATAGGTATGTATAGAGATGAAAAAACTCTGAGACCTGTTTGGTATTATAACAAGGTGCCTATGCCTGTTAATAATCCGTCAAAATATTACGTATTTATTACTGATCCTATGCTTGCGACAGGTAATTCCTTAAGGGAAGCTGTAAGACTATACGTATCTAAAGGTATTCCTCAGGAAAATATTACCTGTGTATGCATGATATCTGCTCCGGATGGTATTAATGCCGTGTTTGGTGAATTCCCTGATGTTAAGATAATTGTTGCCGCAGTTGATTCTTGCCTTAACGAAAGGGGATATATTGTCCCCGGCATGGGCGATGCGGGTGACAGGATTTATAATACATAAATTTTTTATTTACTGGCAAATTTTATTTTCTCGGGTTTTATATATTTAAAACAAGGAGAAAATATATGCAGATTAGCAGAATACAAAGCTCTGATTACAATTCAAACTTTAAAGCAAAGCTTGATATTACAGGCGAGATGTTTTTTGGCGAGGTCTTTGAAAAGATGTTTGAAAAAGCATCTAAAATAGGCACTGATAAAGATGTAATAGATATTAAATATGTCGGTTATTTTGCCGGAAAATCAAAAAAAACAGGTTTGATGGATAAATTTAAGGGTACATTTGTTGCTAAATATATGACAAAAGGTAATAAATCAGGCTCAGATAAGGTTCGGATGGATATAGCTGATACAAGCCGTTATGGCTATAGAGAAAAAGCAAAAGCTGCAGCCGTAAAGTTTGTTGATGATTTATTTGAAAAGTATGCAAAGTAATAAATTAAGAAGTCTAATATGCTGATATCAACTAATAATGCCCAGTCATTTGGTAGTATTCAGGTAAATTTAACTAAAATGACTTCACATCAAAGAAGCATAAGTGATCGTCTTTTTAATTCATTAAAGTATAGTGAAAAATATTCAAAACTGACTTCAGATATCAGAGCAGGTGAAGATTTGGATATTTATATGATTCCGAAAGGAAAAAAAGGTATAGAAGTTCGTTTTATGGACCCATATAGCGGGATGTTTGTAAGAGAAAAATTTGTTAATACGTGCAAAATTATCAGAGAAGAACTTTTTAGTTCTTTTAGTCATAGTATTGAATCTGCAACAGATAAAATCATTGATACTTATGAAAAAATCGTAAACGGAGTTATTGCTCGTCCTAAGGAAGACGTATCAAAATTTGTAAAAGGTGATACTGAGATGCACAGAATAAATCCAAACAAGGCAGAAGATTTATCTGAGATGATTGCTAAGTTCAGAAAATCAGATTGTACTCCTGCAGAAGCAGAAGAGCAGGCCTTTGAAGGATACAAAGGCCTTTACCATATAGATAATCAAGATGCAGATTTCTAATTAATTAAATGATAAAAAAACGTTCAGTTTGAAAACTCAAACTGAACGCTTTTTTTATTGTAATCTTGTCAGATTGTCTGTTCTCTATAATTTAGAAGCAACCATTAATGTTGTTTCAGCTAATCTTGTAGAGTAACCCATTTCGTTATCGTACCAAGAAATAATTTTAACCTGGTTTCCGCCCATTACACGAGTTAATAAAGCATCAACAGTTGAAGATTGTGAAGTACCAACGTAGTCAGAAGATACTAACGGTTCTTCAGTATAGCAAAGAACGTGTCCGTCAGCACCAGCTTTTAATGCTGCATTAACTTCTTCTACTGTAACGTCTTTAGCAACTTCGAAAACAACGTCAACTAAAGATACATCCGGAGTAGGAACTCTCATAGCGAAACCGTCCAATTTACCTTTTAATTGAGGTAATACTAATGCAACAGCCTTTGCAGCACCAGTTTTAGTAGGACAAATGTTAAGAGCACCAGCTCTTGCACGACGTGGGTCTTTGTGGCCTGCGTCTAAGATTCTCTGGTCGCCTGTGTATGAGTGAACTGTTGTCATCAAACCTTTAACAATACCGAATTTTTCATCGATAACCTTAGCAACAGGTGCTAAGCAGTTTGTTGTACAAGATGCCATAGAAATTACGTTGTGTTTTGCAGGGTCATACATATTTTCGTTAACACCTAAAACAACAGTAATATCTTCGTTAGTAGCCGGAGCTGAGATGATAACTTTCTTAGCGCCAGCTGCGATGTGAGCTTTAGCTTTTTCGCCGTCTGTGAAGAAACCTGTTGATTCAACAACAACTTCTACACCCAAATCTTTCCAAGGAAGATTTGCAGGGTCTTTTTCAGCGAAGAATTTGATTTTCTTGCCGTTAACGATGATGCCTTCTTCGTAAGCTGAAACTTCACCGTCAAATTTGCCCATAACTGAGTCATATTTGAAAATTCTAGCTGCATCTTCCGGTTTTAAACCAGGGTCGTTGATTGCAACATAGTTAATCTTATCAAAGATACCTTCTCTGATAGCTGCTCTTAATGTGTTTCTACCGATTCTTCCGAAT
>CACZFL010000013.1 GCA_902780525.1 uncultured bacterium
AAGAGAATTTGCCATATATTTTTCTAAAACTTCTTTGATAGGTAACTCCGGACAGCCTGCAATCACTTCAACTCCGTTTTGAGCAAACATCATCATTGGTCTGCCACCCATTCCACCGGCTAAAACTTTACTTACACCCTGTTCTGATATCCAAGCAGCACTCTGACAAGAAATTCCTTCTTCCGGTATTTTTTCTTCAATGCTTAAAATTTCGTGCGTTTCAGGGTTAATTTCAGCAAAAGTGAATGAATCACAATGCCCAAAATGTCCGCATAATTTACCTTCACTTGTCGGAATACAAATTTTCATAACCATATCTCCTTTTAATTTTTCAATATTACTCTGTAATAAAATAGCACTTTCTAACGCTTCTGTGTCTGTAAGATTATGCCTTTTTGCATAATCCCGCAGAATATTCAAAATATTTTCATTTATCCTTCTATTGAACGGTACTTTTTTAAGACAGGTTTTCTTTCTTCCTGCCATCTCACGTTTACCGCCCCAATTAGATTTTTGACAACATTTCATAATAAAAAACTAACACGCTTATTTGATTATGTCAATACATAATCAAAATAATTATTGTCATCGGTTCGTTTTCAGCCCATGTTAAAATATGTGTCTAAAATATGCGTTATTATTGCTTGATAGACTTGACGTGTCGCAAAAACGAGTTAAGATGAATAGTGACATAGCAAGCGTTTTAAGACTCCACAGGTTCGGGTCCAACCTGAGCAGTTTTAAGAGTTTGTGTATATAGATACTCATGATACTTCTGTACTATTGGTGTAGATTATTATAAATAGACAGTTAAAATTAAACAAGTCGGACAACCAAATTAAGTATAGATTATTATCGTTCGACAGCTGAAATGCAAAAAGTCCGACACAAAATGCAAATGTTCTCATTTTGATAATTGTTAAGAGGAAATGTTTTGCATTTCAACTGTCAGACATTTCAAATGCAAAAGATAATTTTTCCAAAACTAAGTGATACAAAATAGCTATACAAACTTCTTGTCTTCGTTCATTTTTCTTGTTGCGTCATTAATCGGATATCCTGCATTTTTGAATCTTCTTAATATTAAGTACAAAATATCAGGAGAAAGAATACCGACTACGCCGTTACCTAAATTTAAAACTCCATATACGTTAAAGTTAAATAACATTGCTTTTGCAAGCATTGGGTCATTCTTTTTTAAGAGTTCGTTTTGAGAAATATATTCTCCGTCAAAACCTATTTTTATCTTCTTATCCGGCAAACTCTCAGCCTTTTTAATCCCTGACCAGGAAGTATCTATCAGCGGTAAATAATATCTTAACTTATATATTTCTTTTTCTTCTATTCGAGGCTGAATGTTAAATCCGCATAATTTGCCATTTTCGTCATAACAAAATATCGCATTGAATAATGCTTCTTTTTTATCATGCTCCATTGGATTATTGAGCTCTGCAGCTGTCATTGGTTTTCTTTGCAGTTCGTCTTTTAACAGTTCGTAAAAAATTTTTGAAATTTCTTCGTATTCCATAATCTGTCCGCCTTATTCTTTGTAATCATATTTTAATTATAAAGCCAAAATACGTCAGATATGGTCGCTATTTTTTATTATTTAATATCTTTGATATCATAATCTTTTATATTTAATTCGTTATAGCGCATTTTTATTGCATCATATAACGTTTTACATTCCGGACTCACACCTTCAAGGTGATAGACACCAGTAGTTTGGTTTTTCATACAAAGAAATGGTGCATATTTAACATTATTTAATTTAAGAGTTTTATTTGTACGAAATGATACCATTTTTCTTGGTGGAACAAAATCATGCATATCAATAAGTTTATACTTCGATTTCTTCCACCATTCATTTTCAGGATAATTTTCCCAACTATCGATTACTCTCCCATACAGCATTAATTTTTCCATACCTATTTTTTTAATTGCCAAAGTTCTAACATCAACATTTTTGATGCTTAAAATCCTTTTAATATCAAGTTTCTCAGGTGGGGTGTTATATAGCCAATTTGGAACATTGATACAGTTCAGATAAGAATATTGACGATTATCTATTTTATATGAGAAATTTTCTTTTAAATTTTTGCAAACTTTTTTAATAACATAACAAGTATTGTTTTTATCGTCATAAAACAGTCCAAAAGCAAATTTTGACCTTTCTAAAAAGTTAATATATCGATTTGACATATTAAGATCTATTATTTTATTTGCATGCAAATTAAATTTTGTGCGATATTGTCTCGACATACAATGTTCAAATATTATTGAACCACCAAAGCCTATTGTAAAAAGTTTTTCCAGATTATTATCAAAAATTTGAGGCTTTTGGTAAAATTTGTATTTAAATAATTCATCGCTGATAGTTTTGTAAATTGAATTTTTTATATGTAGAAAACCATTCATTTCTTCTAATATTTTAATATCTGGCTTTGTTAATTCCGGATAAAGCGGTTTTACAAAAGTATAAAAAAATTCATAGCATAAATCCATATAATATTCATCGCTATAATACTGCACATCATTTATCTGTAATGTTTTTATTGTGCCTTTTTTTATGCCATATTTTTCTGTAATAAAATCAAAATCTTTATAATGAGGAATCTCTATGACTATAATATTTTTTGTATTAATATTAAATCGATTTTTTATGTGCGAAATAACTAATTCTTTTTGTATTTCTCTTCCGCAAATAAAAAAATTATCAACTTTATTTAAGACAAATATTGAATCAAGATTCTTGGGAGTAACTAAAGTACAGCAATTTTCATAATACGATGATGATGGCAAGCGTATAAGTTTCATCATTTCAATATAAACTGAACTTGTCATTGTAGTATTTAATATGTAAATTTTGCTCATAATTGCCTCATTTAAAATTACTTAATATCTTTTATATCGTAATCTTTTATATTTAAGCCGTTATAACGCATTTTTATTGCATCATACAGCGTCTTGCAGCGAGGGTGTATGCCTTCCAAGTGGTAGACACCTGTGGTTTGGTTTTTCATATATAAGAATGGTGCATAGGAAAACCTCTCAGCAATACCCCTATCTATGCCATCTAGATCTCTTTTTCTTCTTGACGGTATAATTTCATGCATATCTATAATTTTATATTCTGATTTTGCCCACATCTCATTATCAGGATAGTTTTCATATGTATCTACTACTGTTCCGAACACAACGAGTCTATCAACACCAATTTTTCTGACAAACTCCGCTTTTACATCAGCATTTTGTAAGAGCAAATAATCCTGCGGATTCAATTCTTCTGCAGGTGTAACATAGAGCCATTTAGGAACTTCTATCCTTTCAAAAAAGAACCTTTCTTTTTCTCCATAGCGGTAGTACATTTTTGTATAATTATCTTCAATTTTCCATTCATCAGGTTTTTTAATAACATGGCAAGTGTTTGTATCCTTGCCATAATACATAGCTATAACGTCAAAAGTTTTTTGATACCAATCCCAGAAAATCCGACTTTCTTCACTAAGTCTGCAACCTTCAAAATTGATATAATAAAGTCTTTCGTATTCTTTTCCGTACTGTATTATTCCGCCAAAATTGTTATTACGATTTATTAAAGCACCATATCGCCTAGGAAGTGGGTCTTGATATGGAAGCCCATATGGACGGTAATAAGGTATTTCTGTTCTTATTTCTTTATCAATTTTGTTTAAATATCGTCCAACGAGACATCTATAGCCTCCTCTTGGTGCTGGTTCCCATAATTTATTAGGGAACCACCATTTTAGTTCCTCAATAATATTTATATTCGGAGCTTTAGGATAATTTTTTAAACGACGATTATTGGTTAGTATAAATTTTTCATAAAACTCCAAACACAAATTTTCAATTTCTTTGTTTGATAATTTATTCGGTTCAAATGCCTTTTGGTACAAAAAATCACGCCACGGCTTTATTCGTTTTTCTTTTTCAGCTTCATCTGTTTTTCTTTTTAGTTCAGCATGAATGCGCCTGTTTGTTTTAAGTTCTTCCAATTCCATCAAAATAGCTTTTGGTGATTTTGAATTTAAAACAACGTAATTATTTTTAGAATCTAATTGTTGAAGTTCAAGTGCAATATCTTTTGGATTTTCTGAATTTATAATATAAATATCTGCCATAAATTAATCCCTCACTTGAATAATATTTGAAGAAAGATAATCATATTCTTTTGCTTTGTCGATTTGCCAAATTCCTTCCGGAAGTTCAATTGTGTCGTGTCGAGCTTCGTGTAAACAATAAACTTCTGTCGGAACAGTATTCCTCATATACAAAATCCCATGGGCATCTTCAAAAAACTCAACACCCTCTTTGACTTTTATTCTGTGTTCGTTTCCGACAGTTTCTGATTCAGCTATCATTATTGAATCTTTGTCGTCTCTGTGCTTTAAGCCCTCCGGCAGCGCATCAATTTCTGCTATCATACATTCACCGTGCAGGTACATTCTTTTTTTGTCTTGTTGTTGTTTCATAATTACCTCCTTAAAACTTATATTTATAATATAACCTGCTACTATAACAAATTTGGTCGTAGAAAATAATGATTTAAAAAAATATTTATTTTATATTTCTTATTTACTCCTTTTAATTTAACCCTGTCCTTTTCTGACATAGTCATATTTTATACTTTTCTTATAAAGAAAGGAGTACAGCAATGAAAATAAATTCGGTTTTAATAAGCAATTATAAGGGATTAAACCTGTCTTTTACTTTGAGTGACGGAATCAATGTCATCACAGGCGTAAACGGAAGCGGTAAGAGCAATATTTTAGAGGCAATCAGATTTGCTCTCGGGGAAGATATAAGTTTCAAATCTAATGTTGTAACAAAAAACAGAAATGCTGCATTAATAAAAGTTACACTAGCTAATAAATCACTAATACTAGACAAGTACAGTATCCTAAAGAAATTGTACCGGTCAGGTAGTGTAAAAACATTCATTAATGATGATTTACCAGAGAATATTAATTGTCTGCTGCTTGATTATGACTCGCATTGTTTTATGAATCAGGTTAAACTGCAGGAATTTATTAATGACCTGAAAGAAAAAGCGAAAAATACTCAAATCATTATCGTTAGTCAGTCAAAAGAGATAATTGATATCTCAGATTGTGTATTCAAAACAGAGCGTGTCGGAGACGGATATACGATAACCGCCCAAAACAAAGCCGTTGCTTAGGGGGGGGGAAATAAATACATAAGGGATAAATATATGGGACTCACCAAATCAGAACAGAAAATTATTGAATACTTGAAACAAGGTCTGACATTCAGACAGATTGCAGGAAAGACAGGTTCAGGCGTTGCGGATATTTGCAGAAGAGTGAACGAACTTTACGCTAAATTCAATGTATGTAACAGGGTTAGTCTGTTAAAAATAGTCAGAAATAAATATTAGTAAAACTATCATTTGCCTGTCCGTATTTGACGTATTTACTCCTTATAATAAAAGAAAAAGGAGAACGAATTATGTGCATGGACCCAAAACCAAAAAAACCAAAAGAAAACAAAGTTACAGTATTAGGCTTAGGCGGAGCCGGAGGTAAAATAGTTCATTATCTGCAGGAAAAAGGAGCAGATTATAATTTGCTATATGTTGATGATGACGAACAATGTATTATGGAGTCAACGGTAAACACCATAAGAGTTGCTGACTGCAAAGGTAACGATATTGAAACATTAGTTAGTGCTATAGGTAATTCAGAAAAGCTCATTGTGGTTACAGGCTTGGGCGGAAACTTCGGAGTTATTGCTGTTCCAATGGTGGCTTATATTGCTGAAGAAATGGAACTCGATATAGATTTTATTCTCTCATATCCTGCAAAATTTGAAGGGAAAAGGCGAAAAGATAATGCAGATTTGGTTGTCGAATTATTAAGTCAATCTAACATTAACTTAACTATTTATGAGTTTGATAAACTAATTAACAATCTTGATAGGAAAATCTCTCTAAATGATATGTTCAACATTATGAACGAAGTCATCTACCAGGAAATAGAACAGAGAAAGGATAAGTAATTATGCAAAAGAAAAGTACAAAATTGATAATCGGACTTGGATTTGAGAGTTCTGTAATTGTAAAAAGGGCTGAAGGCAAAGCTGAAAAGTTCTGCATGGATTTTGATAAAGTGTATTATCCCCGAAAAAAAGACCTGACAAAATACAAGAACAACTATAACCTTTCTCAGGAAGAAGATGATTTCTGGTGGTGCGGCGAAGATATTTTTGAAAACCTAAGAACACCCATTTTCAAAAAACTCATAAAGGATAAAAAAACAATAGTTCTTGTTGTATCCAGAATGAGACAGAAAGAAGCAGGATTTGTTGATGAATTTATCCGATATGCAAAAGACAAAAAAGTTGTTCTAATAATTAACAAAAATCGGATAGAAGAAAGTTTATACAATCATTTTAAACGTAAATGCAAGGTAATAGATGCTTTTTATACAGTTGAGTATTTTGACAGAGTTTATAACGAAGACATGACCATTAAACCCCGCACTTCCATTATAGAAATGCAAGCATATCTTAATATGTCATTTATGAAACAGATAGAAAACGTGTCTAGAAGAGTCAAGACAACTAAAAACTAATAATAAATTATTGGGCAAGTATGCCCAACCTACGTTATGACGACAATTTAGCTCATGGCAATAAAATAATAAGACAGTTTTTGAGATATATCATGCCAATTGACAGATTGCTTGTATATTGGTTTATTTTGTTCACACCGAAAAAAAGAATAAATACCATTCTTATTTAAATTATGTTTATTCTTGCTCTTGTGGAATTTTGGGTCATTAACTAATGTTAAACAAAAAGCTTCTACATTTTTATTTTCTTTCGACCAATATTTTTTTACTTGTTTCATAAAACACATGTCTACTATAAATTTCTTCATTTCTTCCGGATATTGTCCGTTTTTAGGAAATTTTAGTTCTATTGCATATTTCTTATTTTCTTTTATTGCAATGATATCTACTTCTTTTTTTATACATTTTTCGGCAGCTTCACTATCAAGAAATTCTTTTACATTTTTCTCATAAAAAACGTTATAGTCTTTGTTGAGTAAAAATTGTCCTAATTCATGTTGCAAACTAAACTCGTTGTATATTTTATATTCAAAAGTTTCATCTTTACACGGTTTTGCACAATTTTTTTCTTCACAATGTGCACATTTACACCCATTTTCGCCTAATAAAATACTAGTTATAAATTCCTCAATATCATTTTTAAATTTATCTGTTTCAGACATTTTAATTATCCTTATACCATTCTACATAATCTTTATTATAGAAATATTTTCACCAGTTGTAAAATCTTTATCAGATATATTTCCTTCGGAATTAATTATTACCAGCCCTTTTCTGTCGTCCATACCGGCAATAAATGTTTCTGTTTCTTTTTTAATATCATCAATTTCACCTGTTTCTTTTAATAATAACGGTATGCCGGAAAGCTGTTTCATAATCTCTGCAATCTGATTCCAGTCTTCTTGTGTAAAAGTACTTTCGTCTTTGTTTCCCTCTTTAAGAGTCCAAAAAAGATTTTTTACCAACTCTTCTCTTTTGACTGACATAAACACAACTGTCGGTATTTTTTGATTTACTGTTTTATCAATAATAATTTCTGTAATCTTTGTAATCAAAGTATCATCAGCCATAAAGCCTCCTGTTATTTACATTGTAATTTATCAGAGTGTCAAATTCGGTCGGGGTAAATATATTTCGTGGGGTAAATATATATCCCCCGCCATGTCCGTTTTTGACACGGTTATATATTAAACTGTTAGTATGACTTATGTTCTTGTTATTATAAAAATACTTATTCTTACCTTCACCCTTTACCATTTTTTCAAAAATCGCGGGGTCAAAAAGCCCTACAAAAAACGTAAAAAGCCGGATATTGTATTCAAGGAAAATCCTGAACTGAAAGAATACAAACATTTGCTGGGGATAAAAAACAAATTTGATTTAGCAAGCCTTAAAACAGCTTATCGAAAACAGGTTAAGGCAAATCATCCGGACTTGTTTAAAAACAAAAATGACAAGATAAAAGCAACGCAAAAAATGCTCAAAATTAACGAAGCGTATCAAATATTATCGGAATATCTGCAGAATAAAGAGTGTTTACAGGTTTAAAACCTGTCCGTCTTCAAGCTCAATAATATTTGATTTATAAAGCTCTTTATATTTATTTCTGTATTCCGTATGAATAGGGATAATGTTTTTAGGTTGAACATATTCCACAAAATTCTGCAAATCTTCAATGTAAGCGTGCCCAGAAACATGCAGACAAGTTATTAAATCTTTATAATCATCAAACTGATTTGGTTTATCCAGATAACCTTTCCACATCGAAAATACAATGTTTATATTATCTCTGTCCATGTTATTCAATATTATGCGGTTGATTGTGCCATTTCCTTTGATAACATAATGTTGCGGATTCTCAAGAATTTCTTTTTCTGTAACTTTTTTTGATTTGAACTTGAAGAGTTCTCCTGTTTCGGTCAATTTTTCACGAATTTTTTTATTTGCAAAATAAACCATTATATTATTCCAGCTAAATTGAGGGATTCTTTTACTTAATTGTGAATAGACTTGAAGCACACAACATGTATATGGGTCAATTACAAGTGTTTTGTCTGATTTAATACAAGCCCTGTAAACAGTTACAAATCTGTCTATATTTTGCGGAGAAAATTGTACTAAAGGAAGTTCATTGTCCTTAAATATTTCAACAAACATTGGCTCTAAATCTTCTTCGGTGACTATATTTTGTTCTCTACGTCCTATTGTTGTACCTTCCATAATAAGATAATCAGGATTTTTTATTTTCCTTTTAAATACTGAGGTCTGCCATGAAGCACGTCCGTGGAATCTTAAGTCTCCGGTATAAACAATGGTTTTATCATCAGTTTGAATTTCGTATGCTAATGCTCCTGCAACAGAATGGTCTACCGGGTGTGCTTTTACTTTTGTACCTGCAAAATCAACTTCATCATCTATGACTTTCAGGTTTAATTTACAGGAGGCATCATCTGATAATAACGGAGTAATTTTTTTAAGAATATCATATGTTACTTTACTTACATAAATAGGTATTTCTGGATTAATTAACTGCATTAAACCATAGTGATCCTGATGAGCGTGAGTTAAAAATACTGCATTGAATTTAGGAATTTCATCTATGTATAATCCCTTTATCGCAAGTTTGTAATCCTCCGGTGAATAATCTTCTCTGTCCATGGATTCAAGCGGTATCCCAAAATCAAACAACAATCTTGTTCCGCCGTTGAGTATTTCAATTGCACTTCCGCCTATTTCCTGCGTACCTCTGTGGATAATTAAATTTGACATATATACCTCACTTTTTATGTTTGTATATTGTCATATTATCATTCCGCTATATCAAATTCGGACATAGGGTGTTTGTTTTTTCTTCTTCCTGTATGTCATATAGAAAAAGTTGTCCTAAAGATGCATCATTTGTATCGCCTACAGCATAAATATTTCGTTCGTCTATTTTATACTTATTTTCCGGTGATGACAATTCTTTTTTCTTGTTCTCAACCGCTTTGGAATTCACATCATTACCATTAAAATCAAAGAATATCAGACCTGCTTTTTTTGATATTTTAATTTTATCATTAGGTATCTTTAAACCAAATAATTCGTTCACAATATCTATATAATTTTTGTAGGCTTTTTTAATATCATTTTCGTTTTTGGTAATTGTATCCTCATATCTTTCAATCTGATCAATTACACTTTTCGCAGTCTCTTTTTTTACGGTTGTTTCTTCATTGGGTACTGTTTCTGATTGCTTTGAAGACCTTAGCTCACCGTTAGAAAACAGCTTCGCTTCGACAAACTTAATTCTTTGATTATTCCTGTCATATAGAACCATATCCGCCCTCTCGCTAGTGGTTAAAGCTGCTTCTATATCAAGTAAAACAATATTTTCACTGCTTGTAACATATGAATATTTTTGAAATAATTTTGAAACAAATAGGGACTCTAACCCTTTATTATATAAAGCACATTGCTCTTTTATCCTTTTATACCCATTTGTAAAATCTGCTACTTCAATACATTTTAGTACAGATGTGGTTACATCACGATTAGTTTCTTTGTCGTCACACACAAAAGCATATTTCAGATGAGTTTTAAAACTCCTGCCGGAATATTTGAACAATCTTCCGCCTTTGTAATAAAAATGAATCTCATTTTTTCTTATTGCCGGAAATACTTTTTCAGATGCTTTATTTGTATGTATATCATTTTCAAGTTTTTTGTATAAAGGCTCATTTTTTAATTCTGCTATATTACTAAACTTTCTTTCAAAAACCATATTAAATTTCCTTTCGATTTTTTGTAGTGTATGCTAATATTAACTCCTGTTGTATTTTTCTAATATTATGATTACATACTACTATGTCAAATATGGTCAGAGGTAAATTATAGCACCTTATTATAGTATTTATCTAGATCTATTACTTCAATATTAACAGCCTCATTAACTATTTCATCTTGCAACAGAAAGTCATCCATGAAACTTTTATCACCATTTTTACAGGCAATCATTATCGTTATTTTGGAGTTTATCTTCTCTGGTCTGTACTTTGCACAAGGCAATTTTAATTTTTCACATATACTGTAATGTTCTTGCAGTTTTTCTATAATATATGGACGTTCTGTACAGTAGTTCTTGTATATATTAGACTGGTTTTTTATATTTCTTTTATGTTTTTCATGATTTTTCTTTATTTCGTTGTTTTTGTCCAGTTTTAATTCAATTAAATCGACAACGTTATTCGGGTTAACTCGTACCATATCGATTCTTATATTATTAATATTGTTGCCGTTTTCATCTTTGTACCGTAGTTCATCTCTGTCTTTATTTTCACCAGTATATTCAGTAATCAAAATATTATTATTGGTGTCAGCACTGTAATTTGCTTCAAAAGTACGTTCCATTTTGTCATAAAAAACAAGAATATTCTTACAAATTAGATTTTTTATATCGCTTGTTCCTAAATCATAATAATAATCATCAATCTTAATTAAACGACCTTCAAGAGGACATTTTTTATAAGCGTTGCTTTTTTTATTTCCGTCAATATATTTTTGTTTAATACTTGCTCTAAAACCACTTCTAGTATAATAGATTTTCATAAAGGAACCCGCACGATAATATACATTGATCTGAGGATAGCTGTTTTTATTTGCCATTCTTCTCAAATCTATTCTGAAATCTTTATCATTTCTTATTATGTCCCACCATGTATTTTCCGGTTTATTTATTTCTTGTATAAATTTTTCTATGTTATTCATGAAGAATTCTCCGTTTTTTATTATCGTTATTATAATTTATTTTTACAAGAATGTCATTATATACTTACTCGTTTACCCCTGTCCATTTTTGTCGTGGGTATATTTTAGGATAATTATATCAGATGAGCGGTTCGCTCAAATCTCGGAACCTAAAATATGCAGGCGATCGTTGTTTCGCTAACGCTCAACAACAGTCTGTTTATATAACAGAGGCAATTAAGGATTTTTCTTTAGTTGCCTTTGTTATACTCAATGCTTTTCATTAATTTTTTAAAACAAGGTTTTCGCTGAATGTTAAATCTTACTAACAGATTAAATATATAAAAAGTAATACGCACAAAGAACTCATCATCAACAGATTTTATATAAGCAATATGCCCTAACAGTTCCTTTTCGTGTTCTTTATAGTTTTTTATTTTGTTAAATTGAACAGGGGAAATAAGATTATAAAAATATGCTCTGTACTTTCTTTTATCCTCTTTTGTAAGAACAGGTTTTTTATTATTTACTCCCAAACCTAAAACCTGCTGGCGTTTATTTGAAGAAATGTACTTAATTTTATCTACATTTACCCCAAATCCCATTTCTTTAAACCGTCTCAACACTTCCAGTTCAACAAGACTCAACAAATACTGCGGACCGTAAGTTGAAAAGAATAAATCGTCCATATAACGTGAATAATAAACATCATAGGTTCGGCAATATTCTTCCATATGAACATCAAACTCCGCTAAAAGCAAATTTGCTATATAAGGCGAAGTCGGAGCACCGGTGGGAAGATTGCCGTTAATGGTACATATAGAGAATATCTGTTCCACATCAGAAATTCTTCTGTCATGAGGATCTGCAATAATAGGATTGTACTCAGCAAAAACGTACCTTTTGATAATGTCTTTGATTTGTTCTTCTGTTATGGAATTAAAAAAATCCTTTATATCAAGTTTCATCAGCCATTTTTTATTACAATGAACCGATGCTGTTTCTTTTACTCCTTGTGAGTGCCAATATGGTTTAAAATATTTCCGCAAGATTAATCTCTGTACTTTTTTGAGTTCAGGCGAAGGTATATGGATAGTTCGTTTTCCGTTATTATAGATGTCATAATAAAACCATGGTGTTAATTCTATTCTTTCCATTTAAACCTCGACTAAAATGTATTGTCTATTTTACGATTTTTAAAAAATCCGTTTTTAAAATCTAAACTAACAATTCCTGTTGGTCCCATTGAATTTTTTTCTACGATAACCTCATTACTTGGATATTCAGACTCCGGATTATAATATTCATCCCGATAAATCATTAAAATAACATCGGATATTTCTTCTAACAAACTCCCGTTCCTTAAATCAGATAACAGTGGATGCTTATCAAATCTGCCTTCAACGGCTCGAGATAGCTGGGATAACAAAACGACAATTACATTATGAGTAACAGCAATGCGTTTAATCTCTTTTATGACAAGGTTTATTGCTTCTGTGCGGTTGGGTGCTTTCGGAGCTTCTATCAGCTGAACATAATCAATAAATACGATATCAGGTTTTATTTCCTGAACTTTAGTATCAATATCTTCTATTGATAAGTTTGTTTTATCAATAATTTCCAGCTTTTTGTCTTTGTATGAATCAAGAACAATATTTACTTCTTCTTCACGAACTTTGCCTTCTAACAGGCTAAATAAAGGTGTTCCTATTTTTTCTGAAACTAATCTCATTACATATTTTGACTTTGTACAGTCCATAACAAAACAAAGAACATTTTTATCTGCATTAACCATATGATTAATAAGCGAAACAGAGAAGTTTGTTTTACCCATAGCTGGCCTTCCGCCTATTGTAATAACATTTCCTTTATCTATGTATTTGCAGAAAACATCTAATTCTTCAAATCCTGTTGAGAAAAAGTCAGTTCTCTTTAATCTTTCCTGTTCTTTTAAATAAATTTCCTTAATATCGTCCATATTTCCCTCCATAAAAAATAGTATTCTCTATAACTAAAGAATACTATTTACCTCTGTCAAATACGGTCGGATATTTATGAGAAAAGTAACGCATAATTATTTTAGTCATTCTTTATACAGGTAACAATTACTGTAACTATAATTTTATCTTGCAAGTTATCGTCAATTTTATTGCACACAATAAAATTCGTATTATTAAGAGTAGCTTCGTTTATGATATTTATTACTTCGTTAATTTCCTGTAAAGTCATATCCGAAGAACCTTTTATCATATAAATAGCATTTGTTACATTTTGTATAGGTGTTAATGATAAGTTCTTGAGAGCTTCTTTTGCAGCTTCTCTAGCTCTGTTTTGTCCTGTTGCTTGTCCAAAGCCTACAGATATGCAACAGGTACTTTGTATTAATTCTTTTATTTGTTTGAATTCTGCATGTATAATACTTGGGTTATTAATTTCATCAGAAATGCTTTGAATAACTCGGGATATATTCTCGTCAACAATAGAAAATGCTTCAGCCAAAGAACTTTGGCTATTAATTACATTCAACAATTTGTCATTTTGGATAACACTGATTGCATCTGATGATTTTTGGAGTTCCTTTAAACCAAATTCTGCCTGTTTTTTTCTTTTTTTACCTTCAAAAGAGAACGGAATTGAAGCAAATACAACAGTTAAAATTCCCATATCTTTTGCAATTTTTGTAATAACAGGAGTCGCTCCGGTTCCTGTTCCACCGCCTAAGCCAGCAATAATAAATACTATATCCGCATCCTCTAAGGCTTTTTTGATATCTTGTTCAGATTCTTTGGCTGCTATTTCTCCTAAAGAGCTATCACCGCCTGCACTAATACCTTTTAGGTTTTTTTTGCCAAGTTGAAGTTTTTTTTCACAATCAGATGCCTGCAATATTTGTTTGTCAGCATTCATTACCCAAAGTTCAACACCCGTCAATCCGTTTTTTATCATTCGATTGATAGTATTAACGCCTGCACCGCCGACACCTATTACTTTGATTTTTACTGTTTCTGTCATAATTTACTCCTTTTTAATATTTGTCTTTAAAACCCAATAGTATTTTTGAGTTCTTTTGACTTTTTGACCTTTACTTCGTCTTGAAGCATTTTGGTTATTTCGTCTAAATCTTTTACACCTAAAAAATCGACTTTCTTTTTAACTGTTGCGAAATCGCCTGCTGTCAAGCCCTTGATATCAACGGTTTTACCTTCTTTATTTACCCCAGCAAAAAAGTGTTCAATTGCTTGATTTACTTGTTGAACAGTTAAGAAGTCAAAACGAATCTTAAAAGTGAAACGCCTTAAACTTGCTTCATCAAGAGTATCGAGTAAGTTTGTAGTACAAACAAACGGGTATTCGTGAGATTCCATCCAGGTAAGCATTTCATTAACCTGGCTTACTTCCCATGAGCGCTGTGCGTTATTTCTGTTTTGCAGAAAACTGTCTGCTTCGTCAAAAATCAGCATAGCTTTTTTGCTTTTTGCTTCTGCAAAAGCTGCTGCAATATTTTGCTCGGTTTCACCAACCCATTTACTCATAAGGTCTGATGCACGTTTCAGAATAACTTCGTTACAACCGATTTGCTTTGCTAAGTACCTTGCATACAAGCTTTTTCCCGTTCCGGGTTCACCGTAAAGACAGAGTGAAAAATTAAGTTTTCCGCAATCCTTGATTTTTTGAGTAAGATTTTTTATGTCAATATCAGTATTAACAAGGTTTTCATCATACTCATTCATCTCAAATTCTTTTTTGTTTTTGACGTTTTTCTTTTTGGTAACAACTTTTGCCACGTTTTCAATAAACCCTTCAAAATCGTTTTCGTCACCACCGACCATTTTGGTTGTCTGAACCGCGTTAGCAATAAGTGACGGCGGAATATTGTAATTTTTATTAAGTTCCTCAACCTTTTCTTTGCTGACTTTTAACTTGTTTTTCTTAATAACTCTGTTCCAAATATTCAGCCGTACTTCATCTGATAATTTTTCAAACTCAACACAGTAGGTCATTCTGCGTAAAAATGCAGGGTCGACATCAAAAATATTATTAGTAGTCCAGATTATAGGAACTGATGTTGTTTCAAGAAGGTGATTTAAGTACCCCTTTGATGCAGAGCCGCCATAAGAAAATCCTCTGTTCATAACATCTTCACCTTCATCAAAAAGTATGCAGGCTTTTTCAGAGCGGGAAAGAACGTGCTGTTTAGAATACAAATCAACAAGTCTGTCTTCTCTGTCTGCTTCCTTAAAATTATCAAGTTGAGTTATTACGGAATACATCGGAACTTCTGCACAATTTGCAACAAGCCTTGCCATTTCACTTTTACCTAAACCGACTCCGCCATAGAGAAGTATATTTACCCCTGTTTTCTTTTGTTCAACTGCTTTTTTTAATATATTTATTACAGTATTACAATCTTTTTCCATGTGAGAATAGTCACTAAGTTTGAGTTTAGACTTTTCGGGTTTTCCTATAATTACGCTTGCAATTTTAGCCTGAGTATTACAATTTGGATTATCAAAAATTTTTAACAGATTGCTGTTAACACTTTCACTATGTCTTGAGTCTGTAATATTTTTCAAGTGCAAATTATCCATAACACGCTCTTTTCTTCCAAATCTCATGTTAAGATAATTTCTCGTAAAAGTAGTTAATGACTGGTTTTGCAGACAATCCAAATATTCTTTAAAAATGTTATTGACTTCTCTTAGAGTTAAATACATCATAACTTCGTATTCTTCGCTATTAAGATCATATATTTCCTTAACAGTATTAAATTGCCTTTCTAAAACAGTATTTTGAGGCTTAATTTTTTCTTTGAGTTTTTTTATTTCTTTTCTTAAAATCTTTTCAAAATTAGCTCTTTTTTTAGGAGATTCCAAATCAAGCTCTCCATCTTCATCAAGCGGAAAAACTTTTTTATCCATCTTAAATTCTTCAAGCATAAAATCAAACACACCATCAAACGAGTAACTGTTTGTGTCTGTTACCGGTAAAAGTTTTTCCATGTAGTCTAAAAATTTCCTTTTCTCAAAATTGTTCATGGGTTTACTCCTTAATTGCGAAAGGCAACACATCACCTTCGGCTGCTATTTCTATTTCCTAATTACACTTATATAATAACAGCCAACTGCGACAATTATGGACAGGGTAAAATTAAGTTTTTTATATTATATCTATTCCGCAAAAAGAGGTATAAGGACAGTATTTGCAGGCATCTTCGTCAAATGACGGTTCAAAATTCGCGTCTTCAATTTGTTTTATGTAACCTTTAAATTCTTCAAAAACTTCTTTGCAATCATCGTCACTTATTGGAACAGAAAGTTCTGAACAATCTATCGGAAAAGATATTTTTGTTTCTTTGACACTATATCCTTTTATATTTTCAGCAAAATACTTGTACAAACAAAGCTGATTGTAGTATCCTTTGTATTTTCCTTTTGGAGAAACATCTTTTAATGACAATGCATCAGTTGTCTTGTAATCGTAAATATCTACCGTACCGTCACTGTTTTTAACAACCTTGTCAATTCGTCCGGTAACCTTTATGCCTCCAACTTCACCGTCAACAGGGATTTCTGCCCCGACCAAATCTTCAGGATTTGTCTTTATCAAAACCTTATAAAACTCTTTGAGCTCTTTCTTTCCTCTGTCTTCGTACATTTTTTGCTTTTCTTTGCTTGAGAAAGGATAATGCTCTATTCTTTCTTCAAATTTAGCCATAAAATCCTCAAGAGAAACATATTTATATGGCGGAACGGTTGCTAAATCTATAAGATACTGACAGGTATCATGAACTGCGCTTCCGTAATTAGCACCGTCAGCAATATCGCCCCTGCCTTCAAAAGCCAAAACATACTTATAAAAATATTTTCTTGGGCACCCGCGATAAGTATCTATTGATGAATGAGAATGGATTCTCTTTTGGCAGAAATCCTTTATCATCTCCATAAAATCACGTCTGTAATTGTAGTTACGCTTTGTTAAAGCTTTCTCTGCCTGATAATAGAATGTTTTTATGTCACTTTCATCCTTCGATATCATATCCATCAGGTCTTTTGCTTCAATAATCCAGGGACAAGGATAAGTTGCTTTCTTACCTTTTGTTGCAACATAAGATAGTCTCAAAGTATGTCTTGCTCTTGTCATACCGACATACATTGTTTTTACGGCATCAGAGACTTTATATTCTCTCCAGTCGTCTTCTGATTTATCTTTGTTCGGTAAAACCGGTATTGTTGGTTTAAAAGATTTACTTGATGCATTCCACAAATCTGCCTGAAGTGTCGGCATATAAACATAGTCATACTCCTTACCTTTTGCAGAATAATATGTTGTAAGCTGCACGGCATTTAGTGCAACAAGCGGTTTATCTGTCTTGATATCAAGTTCTTTATCCCCCTGTACCATAGTCAGATAATCAACAAAATCAACAATTCCTATATCTTTGCGGGTTTCAGAGAAAGCACTAGCTTCATCTATTATTTTCTTTAATCCCGCAATATTTTCATTTTTATTAACATCGTCATTTATGTATTCGTTAAATATTCCTGTTCTTGCCCCGACTTCCATTATAATATTGTGGACATTTTCGCCTGAAATATAATTTTTCAGGTAGTCATAAGTATCGAGGAATTTCTTAATCTTCTCAGGCTCTTGCCAAGCATCTATTTTTCGCATTGATTCAATAAAGGTTTCATCTTTTGAGATTCTCTGATAAATTTTTGAAAAATCAATCGGATGAATTGAATACGGTTTAAGCATAAGAACCTGAAAAACTTTATCTGCATATAACTCAGGATTTACAAGCATTTGCAGATAATAAATAAGCGTAAGCGAAGATTTTATTTCAAAAATGCTTCTGCCGTCTTTTCTTTCAAATGGAATGTCTCTGTCCTTAAGCATATCGGCAAAAACAGCCAAATCGCCATGTCCTCCTGACAAAATGGCAATTTCTGAAAGTTTTTTGTTTCCTTCATCATCCTTAGGACAGTTTTCGGAGTTAATGAGTTCCTCAATCTCGTTTACTATGTCCAAAAACTCCTGATCTTTGTTGTTGTACTTGATGCAGCGAACTTTATTATCTTTGTATTTTTTGATGATTTCATCGTTTTTAGCAACCAAATCTTTGTTTATTCCGTACCTTTTAAACTCCGGATTTACTTCAAGCCTGTTTGCATCTTGTTTTGAAATCACTCTTGCAACGTCGAGTATTGGTTGTATTGAGCGCATATTTTCTTTCAAAACAACAACTTCTGTTTCCGGAAATTCTCTTAAATAACCGTTTATAGTTTCAAGATTTGCTCCCTGGAATGAAAAAATAATCTGGTCATCATCACCAACAACAAAAATATTTTTACTTTTTGATGCTCTTACAAGATTAAATACAATTTGGTTTTGAGCATCATTTGTATCCTGATATTCATCAACCATAATATATTCATACTTGTTGGCAATTTTATCCAAAAAAGCAGGTGATTTAGAAAATTTTTCCAGCACAAATTCAATCATATCGTTAAAATCGATATAACCTTCCTGTTCCATTTTCGCTTTATATCTTTTGTAGAATTCCCAAATTTCTTCTGCTTTTTTTATTTTTTTTCTTATGTCTTCTAAACTTTTGACTGCAGTATCAATAGCTTTAAGATTCGGATTGGGTTGTCTTTTTAATTCTTCCAGCTCTTTTTCTAATCTGATTTCTGTGGGTTTCCACGCAGAATGGGTTTTTATTGCCTTAAAGTATTCACTCTCAGACACTCTTCTTTGTTTAATTTCATCTATTTTATCTGTAATTGTTTTTACATAAACATAAGGATTGTTTTTGGTATTTCTGTATGCTTCAGGCTGATATTCATCAATACATTCCTTGATAAACTGACTTTTTACAGGTGGTGTAATAACTCTGTACCCTTCAGGAAGCTCAAATTCTTCTGCATTTTGTCCGATAATTTCGTTACAAAAACTGTGAAATGTATATATGTTAATCGGTGACTCAACTTCACCCAAAACTTTATCGAGCTTGGATTTCATTTCACCTGCAGCAGCATCAGAATATGTCAGACAAAGAATTTTTTCAGGGTCTTTCTTTTGTTCAAGCATGTATTTAATCCTGTGAACAACAGTTGTAGTTTTTCCCGTTCCCGGACCTGCAAGAACAAGATAACTACCGTCAAGATTTTCTATACATTTTCTTTGTTCGTCATTTGGTTCAAACGGTTTTTTCTGATTATCTTTTGCCATGATTTTTTCCTTTTCTCTTTAGTAAACTACATTTTTAGTTTACTATTTCCCTGTGTCAGATTTGGACTCGGATGTGAAATTTATTATTTCTCGTAATTTTTTTACAATGCTGCTGTCGTTTTTATTTAAATCATTTTTAATATCTTCTACCATTAAATTAATTGTTTTTATGCCAATATAATATTTTCTGTCATTATTGTATTCATCATCTATGCTTATATCATTAATCTTAGGATACGTTGGATATAATAATATTGCATTAACTTTTTTATTATTATCATCATGCAAAGTACAATACATTCCAACCTGATATAAATCCGCACTTGAAACATTTTCAAAACTTTCCAGCTTTTTATATTTAGTATCAATTATAATTTTTCTATCTTTTGTTTCTATGAGAATATCTGCTTTTGTTAAACGATGATTTTTAAGCAGTTTTTTTTGTGCCTGTGATTTTACCAACACAAGACCTTCAATTTTTGCTTTCTTTTTTATTACCTGATAAATAAATTCTTCAAATAGTTTGTTCATATCCCATAAAAGAGTAATATTTTCAAATTTGTTTTTTGACAGGTCGACCGATGAATGTTCAACAAACATTTTTGCAAGTTTAAATGGTTTTTCAAAAAGTTTTTGCTGTCTTGTAAGTTTAATTTTTTCACATTTACAACTATCAAATTTTATTAATTTTATATCGCAAAAATAATCTATAATCATTTTTAAGAGTTGTTTGTTTTTGCTGTTTTTTGAGATGGTATAAAGACATTGTGCAACATAATAAAACAACTGATTAAGAACACAGTTTTCGCTGAATTCGTCATATACGCAATAAAACTTAGCTTTATTTGCACAATTATATTTTATGTTTTCTGTGAATAGCAGCTTTCCTCTTAAATAGTTTAAATTATCTTCTTCTCTTATGTAGTTTTTTGGCGTTAAACGTTTTAAACATTCAAAGAGAGAGTTTGCATACTCCCTAATTAAAACTTCAAGAAATGGATTGTTGTTTTTTGCAAGTTTGGCACTATCTGATGTTTTTATATCAAGTTTTTTTGTATAAGAAAGCATAAAAAGAAGGTTATTTAAAATTTGTTCACGCTCTTTTTCGCTAACTACTCCATCATTAACCATTGGGGCAATCAGCTTTGGCAAAATCTCAATCTGGTTATTTTTGAATTTTATAACACCGACATAAGAAGTTGCTTTTATTCCGCTTGCTGTTACTTTTAGAGCAGAGGATAATTTATTTTTTTCTATGTATTTTTCTAAGCTGATAAGACAGCTTTCATCAATTTCGAGAGCGGCTTTGTCAAATTTCTGATACTCTAAAATTTGTGCATTCATTTTATTTATCAGCCTCTTCTGTATTTATAACATCTTTATTTTTTTGTTTTTCTTTACCGGAAAATGCGTGTTCAAGTGCTAAAAGAAAATCGGTTTTGTCTTTTGTACAAAACTCATAGTATTTATCATCGTCGCAAATATCACTTTTTGAAGTTGCAAAGAATTTGTCATCAATACCTATATATTTTATGAAAGCATTTTGTTTTGATTGATTTTCCTTTTCTGCTTCACCAAGGATAGCTTGAAGTTTTTCCCAGTCACCGTAGAAGTATTCATTTAATAACGGCATAATACAATCAAACCAAATATCTTTTAAATTATCTTTATTTGCACCAATAAAATAACTGTGACCGATTTGATGATCTCTGTCTAATAAAGCACATATTCGTTGATTTAGTGTTTTAAAAATTTGTACTAATGTTAGCGTTCCTATTACCAAAAAATCATCAAAAGCAGTTTCATCTGGCATCATTTCTTCAAACTTAAATCGCCTTCTGAGTGCAATATCAACACTTGCAATCGAACGGTCAGATGTGTTCATTGTACCAATTATGTATAGGTTGTTCGGTACAGAGAAAGTATCACCTGAATAAGGAAGTGTAACTTCAATCGTATTATATTCTTTTGAAGTATCACCTGTTACGTTTTTCCTTTTATCGTCTTCAATCAGTGTAATTAGTTCACCAAAGATTTTTGATATATTACCACGATTAATCTCGTCAATAATAAGAATATAATTATTATCCTTGTCGTTTCTTGCTCTATCACAAAGTTCCTTAAAAATACCTTTTTTGCATATGTACTTTATGTCATTTGATTTTTTTGTTTGTGGTTTTGTTTTGCCTTTTTGTTCCACTTCTGCATACCAATCAATCTCTGGTTTTATTCCTTCAACAAATTCTTCATAGGAATAAGATTGATGGAATGTGATAAATTCTATTTGTTGCCCTAATAAGCTGTTAAATTCTTGTTTTAAGTATTCATATTTCTTATTTTCATTAAGATCAATGAATTTTTTTAAAAATTCACCATATATTTTTAATGCAGATTCACAATAAGGTCTATTTGTATTGGGATGTTGCTCTTTATACTCTTTTACATAGGTTTCTTCAAGTTTTTCTCGAATAACATTATAATCTTTCAGTTTGTATAATGTATAAATATCTAAACCTATATATTCAGACATTTTTTCAAGTTCTTTTACGTATGATTGTAACACATTTTTATTGTCGGTATAATTCGGGTTTTCTTTATACCATTTACTAAATTCTTCTACTGTAGGTTTTTTGTTGTTTTCATTGACTATTTTTAATTCTTTTTTTAAACCTTCATATTCTTTCTTTTTAATAATTTCTATTGCTTTAATTATGGTATTATATGTTTTCCCCGTTCCCGGAGGTCCGTATAAAATTTGATTTAAAGGTTGTGTCATTGGTGTTCTCTCTTTTAGATATTCTTCAAGAGTGTGATATACATCATTAACATTATATTGATTAAAATAATTATATAATTTTTCATCAACACATAATGGTTGTTTCCAATCTGATTTATCAATTCCAAGGAAATTTTTTATATGAATAAGATTTTTTTCTTCTTTATCGTTTATATATGATGAAAAAATGTTCGGATAAAGAAGGAAAAAATATTTTCTAAAATAGGTGTATGATCGTTTATATAAATTATTACCCAAAATTTTATCTAAAAATTCTTGTTTTATAATTTGATAATTTGCTTTTTTGGAAATAACCTCTTGAATTTTATTATCAATTTCTAATAATATTTTTTTTACATCTTCTGCCATTTTTATAGCATCTTGCTCGCTAATTTTTATATTTTTTGCTTTTCCGGACTTTGCTACTACCCAACCGTCATTTTCTATATTCCGTAGTGTTGATTGAATATCTTTGAATGTCCCAAAGTCAACACTATATGAACAATCTCCATATTCCATTTGATGTGCGATTGATGTAGTTTCATTTTCTTTTTTATATAAGAAACAAAGCAAATCTTTTCCTGTTTTACTTTTTAAAACATTAATTCCGTAGTTTTTTTGAAATGCCTCTATTTTGGATACTACTTCAGTTTTTTGACTATATAATTGTCCATTTTCGCTGTTTTTATCAAGATAAAGTTTGAAGCCATCTATATTTTTATTGTTTATATCTTCCATTATTTACCTCTTTCTGCCTTTAAAACATTTTCCAAATATTCAACATACATCTTCTTCAATTTAGTTGGAGCAACTATTTTCACATTATCTCCCCATTTAAATATATGCCATAGGATTTCGAGTTCACCGGAGGCTTTGAATTTAACAGTAACGCTTCCGTCATCATTTTGTTTTACCTTCTGTGTCGGATGGAAATTAAAATTCAAAACATCTTCTGCAACATCTGGCCTAAACAAAAGTTCAACCTTCATAACTTCATTCTGATAAACACCGAATGAATGGTTAGCGTATTCTTTTATGTCAAAATCGCCCTTATCAAACTGCTTGTTACTAATCTGAACATCTGTCAGCTTATGCAGGCTATACACATAAGGGCTTGGTTTTCCGTCTTCTACACCAATCAAATAAGCATTTGAACCGTAAATTATTCCGTACGGAGCAAGAACTTTGTCATTTCCGCAATACTTACATCTCACCATAACCTGCTCTTTTATCGCCTGTCTGATTGTGTCCATTAGCTGAATATCAATTTTATAGCTTGGTTTTTGTGACACCGCAAAGCCTTCTGATTTAAGTATCAGCTCAACCGCATCATCAATTTTTTGAATCTGTTTTCTTGAATGAGCCCTGAGCTTTGTAATAACCTTATCCAAAGTCTGCTTTTTGTTTTCAATCTGCAAACTGTCCTTTATGCCCTCTAAAATAGCAATCTCATCGGGAGAAAAACTGATAATTTCATTCATCATATATCCTGAAACAAATCCCCAGTGCTTTTCTTTTCCGTTGGTATCAATTTCGTCTATCTGTGGAAGCCCTAAGATAAGCGCATCTCTGATTCTTTCTGCAGTTCTTCTTGTAACGTGTAATTCTGTCTCAATATCTTTGAGCGTTATACCCAAAACTTTTGACTGCATCAAAATTATCAAATCAAGAATATCACTCACTCTTGAGTATCTCGGTTTATCACTAACCATATTTCTCCTTTATTTTCACACTAAGCCATATCCCTGACAAAGCAGGTCGTATGAAAATAATAGCAAATTTAGGGGTAAATATCAACATGGAGAGGGTAAATATATTATCTTTTATCACGTTCTTTTATACTGTTTTCGTGCAGAATAATATCATCTCTTAGGGTTTCAACATCTTCTATCGTTTCATTACAGATGTAGTCTGAATAATAATCAAAAATCTTAATCCCGAATACTTTTAATACATTGTGAGTTGTTCCGACAGTTTTTGCCATATTTTTTTCCCTTATACTTTTTTAATAGCCTTTATTCTGATTTTTGCAGTTTGGTGCTCATAATTGCTTTTATCAACATCAAAAACTTCATATTCCGTTATGTCAGCATAAGTTTGCGGCATTTCTTCTTCAATATATTCTTCTATATCATCACTAAAAGACGGGCAAAAGCCTGCTTCAATCTGAAACTCAGAGCTTCCGATAAATTGGTCCCCTTTATAGAACCAGACGTCATAGTCGTGAGCATAATCAGAATCATCCAATACTTCGTTTTTCTCAAAATCTTCATCAGGGATTAATGACTCAATCCTTAAAGTAATGTCTAATACATCACCAACATTTAATTCTGTTTTGTTTCTAAAAGTAAAAATCATAGTTGTACTCCTTATTTTTGTTTTCTGTATTTTTATTTTAGAGCATAACTGTGTCAAAAATGGACATGGTGTTAATGACTATAATTTTAACGAAAATCTGCAAAGACTAATTACTTTCAGTTATAGTTCTGATACCATATTTTTTGTTATCAACAAGTACAAGGCTTTTCTTTCCTTTTACCAACTCTTCGAGGTAATTTAGCATTATTATTAAAGAAAATCTCCTTATATGGTAACAAAATTTTTGTTCGTTTACTGTATCTTCATTTATAAGAGAGGTTATTTTTTTAATGTGGTAAGCAAATGTATCTTTCTTTCCTGTACCATCCTTAAGAAGATTCAGTATACATTGCCTTTGAGTTTCTGTTTTGGACATAATTATGAAAAGCTCTGCAGCTTTTGTACTTATATCATATTTACTCAAAATTTTTATAAGTTTTTGTCCGGATTCAGTGTTATAAACTTCATCGTTAATTATTTGTTCAATATTCATAATTTACCTCCTGATATTAAAATAATAAAATATAACAACGACAAATTTGGACAGGGTAAATCTCGGAGGTAAATATCAGATTATCAAAGTTTTTTAATCCCTATGTCCGTATTTGACATAGGGATAAAATATAATCATAATAGTTACGGAAAAATAGGAGAATTTATATGTCTAGAGGCGACGGAATCAAGGATGTTATAAGATTAGGATTACTGATGCAGGAAAGCTTTCAGGGATTATCTTTGCAGGATATTCAGGACGAGTTTGGTGTTTCAAGAAGCACAGCAATCAGAATGAAACGTATATTAGAAGAAGTTTTTGAAGTTGAAGAAGTTGAAAACTATTATTCGCCCGTTAAAAAATGGCGTTTGAGCAAGAAACCGTTTACCAAACTTGTTAAATTTACTGCGGAAGAATTTGCCGAACTCGAAAACTGCAAATCAATGATGAAAAATATGAATTATACCAACAGATGTGATTTATTGTCTGAGATTATGGCAAAAATGGCTGCTCTTAATGAGCAAAAAGCAGTTAAAACTGATATTGAGGCATTGTTGGAGGCAGAAGGATATGCAGTACGCCAATTCCCGAGGTATAAAATGAATATGACAACCTTTAATGCAATATCAGAAGCTATTAAAGCAATGAAATACGTTACTTTTTCTTATGAAAATAAGAAGGGTGAAAAGAGTGATTTAAAGATTCAGCCGTATGGGATTATTTATGGAGAAAAAACATACCTTTTGGGTTACAACGAAGAAAAGAAAGGGTTCAGAACTTATCACATAAACGAAATAAAAGATTTAAAAATTGTTGACGAATATTTTGACAGAGATGAGAAATTCAACCTAAAACAATATCTGGCACAATCGTTTGGAGTATATCAGGAAAATCCGATGAAGGTAAAACTGTTGTTTTCAAAAGATGTAAAAGACGCTATAAGCAACTATAATCTTCATCCGTCACAAAAGTTGAAGCAAAATCCTGACGGCACAACGACAGTAACATTTGAAGCCGGTGGCAGATATGAAATCTGTTGGCACTTATTCCGTTGGGGAAAAGATGTAAAAATCCTTGAGCCGCAGGATCTCAAAGATACATACAAAAAGCTGCTTGATGATGCACAGGGACAAATGGGGTAAATGATGATTTCGTACGATTGTAAGAAATTAATATTTAAAATAATTAAAAATATTCCAAAAACAGTTTTAAATATATTATGTATGCCATTTTTTCTCGTATTTATGGTTATTGATAATATAAAGTATAGGATTTTATACCATTCTAGCGAAGAATCAAAACAGTCTTTTTTAAAATTTTTAGCCTCGCATGGAGGGAATACCGAATATGAAATAAAATGTCCCAAGTGCGGATACAATACAAAACAAATGATTGGCGGGAGTCATACGTCTGATTTAAAAGGTTATTTTTCAACAGAGTTGGTTTATTGTCCGAGCTGCAGGGAACCGTTGGAGGGAGGTTTTGTTCATTATAGGAAAAAATCTGATGGAGAAAATAAAACATATAACAAAAGATGTCCTAATTGCTTGAGAAAAACAAAAAAATACGATATACATCAAAGCGACATAAAATTAAAATGTCCGAAATGCGGTAGTGACAATCTTGAAATTACTGACCTGCAAACATATTGGATGACATAAAAAACTGCTTGATGATGCCCAGGGGCAGATTTAGTACAAAATATGGTAATTAGAATGAATAATAAAAAACTAACAAAAGAACAACAGGCCAAACACGACAAGGAGCTGATGGACGGAATAATAGCTTTAAAAAATTTTGCACCAGATGGGTGTTTTTCCCCCGATCTTGATGATTCATTGTATCAAAAACCGGCTAAGAAATATTCAAAAAACTTGTTTAATACAATGAAAGCTATTATAACAACATTTTGGCATTTATTATGTATACCGTTTTTTCTTATATTTATGATTCTTGACGATATAAGACTTCGGATTTTAGACTATTTTGACGATGACACAATTTACTGAACACAACTTTAAATAAAAAAACAATTAACAAAAGATTTAAACAAAAAATAAGGAGTTTATCAATGAAACGTTTTTTAATTTTTTTATTCTTTGTATTTATCTCAACAGTTATGGTTTTTGCTGACAATATAAAATATGGGTATAACGCACACGGAGAATATGTCCCAACTTCAATTAACGGTCAAAAGGTCAAATATGGTTACAATGCACATGGAGAATATGTTCCAACTTCTGTCGGGGATCAAAAAATAAAATACGGATACAACTCTCATGGAAATTATGTGCCAACTTCAGTAGGCGGGCAAAATGTCAGATATGGATATAATGCCCATGGGGAATATGTCCCGACTTCTATAAATGGACAAAGTATTAAATATGGATACAATGCTCATGGTGAATATGTGCCAACTTCAATTAACGGGCAATCTGTTAAGTATGGTTATAATGCTCATGGAGAGTATGTTCCAACCGGCTTAAAATAATTTATATTTTCAGTACGAATCTGCAATATCATTAATCATTCGTTCTGCAATTTTATAATATTTGGCATATTTTGATTTTTTTGTTTCTTTAAATTCATAAAATTCCTCAATGTAATCAAATGCTCCGTCTTCAATATTTTCTGTGGCACCCGTTACATAATCAAAAACACTTACTTTGCTTACAGTAAAAGCGTCACAATCGTCACCATAATGAACATTAATATATACTGTATTACCATTATCATTTACCACAACTTCTGCATTAAGGTCATCCATTCCGGCATATTGGGTTATTGCAGCTCTTTCGCTTAAAATATTCATAATCTGTTCTCCTTTCATCTACAAAAATATCGTAACATATGTATATGTCAGATTCGGATATTTTATATCTTTTTCTGTCTATCTATATTTACCCTTGTAATTCTTGTAAGTTTTGTTTTTGATACATTCAGCAATATCCCTATCATACTCATTGATACAGCAAGTGATGAGCCGCCGTAGCTTATAAACGGAAGGGTTATCCCTGTTGCAGGGAGAAATGATGTTGCAACAGAGATGTTAAAAAAGGCCTGCATCGTGATTGAAAATATTATTCCAATTGCAAGCAAGCGGCCGTAGGTTGTTGGACATTTTAGAGCAATAGTTATACCTCTGTACAACAAGGTAAGGAAGAGTAGAATTACAAACAAACTCCCGATAAATCCTATCTCTTCCGAGATTACAGAAAAGATAAAATCCGTATGAGATTCAGGCAGCCAGCCGAGTTTTTCTTTGCCGGAGCCATAGCCGGAGCCAAACATTCCGCCTGATGATATTGCAACAAGCGAATGAAATACCTGATACCCTTCGCCCTGAATATCCGTGTCTGAGTTATGCCAGTTCATAATTCTTTGTAACTGATATGGTTCAATATATTGAGATAAATCAATTACGTTTGTTTTAACCATAACAAAAAATCCTGCAAGCATAATTATTCCAAGAAAAATATATTTAAGAGTTTTTCCGGAACATACATACATGCAAAAAGAGATACCGAGAAGAATAAGTGTCATACTGAGATTAGGCTGTTTTAATACAATAAAAATCATTAAACCTGCAGTTATCAGATGTTTAAATAGCATTTTATTAAACACATCTTTTTTTAGTGAAAACAAGTTGCCTAAAAGCATAATGAGTGCAAGTTTTGTGAGTTCTGACGGCTGAAACTGAAACCCAAGATTCAGCCATCTTCTAGCTCCGTTAATCGTTACCCCGAGCGGTGTAAATTTAACCATAAGTAAAAGTATAATTACTCCGAAAGCAAACGAAAAAGTAAACCTTCGCAAATTGTTGTAATCTAATTTGGAAAAGAACCACATTCCGACACTGCCAATAATTATCCAGAACAAGTGCTGAAAAACATAATAAAACGGCGGCAAGTGTTTTGTAACGCAAAGCGGCAGACTTGCAGATACAACAGCCATAAAACCTATTACAATAAGGATTATGGTTGTTGTCAAAAGCTCCCTGTCACCATCTGTTTTTATTTCCTGATATCCGTTTTTAACCATTATTCACCCCCTTATCGCTTGGTATATTAAGCAAAGTCCCGACTTCTGTTGCTATTTTTCTGAAAAGAGGTGATGCAATCGTTCCGCCGTAGTCAACACCTGTTTTGGGTGAATCGATTACAACGTATATTGCAACTTTTGGTGCTGTTGCAGGAAAATAACCGATAGCGGAAGCATAAACCGCGGCACCGCTTGTAACCTGTTTTCTTGATGTTCCTGTTTTAGCGCAGGTTGTATATTTTTCTAAGTTCAGCGGAGTATCACCATTTGCAATACTTTTAGCCAAGAGTCTTGTAACAGAATGAGCCGTTTGGGGAGAAATGACCTTACGGGTCTGTACGTGATTAGGGAGTTCCTCGGCTGAATATTTAATAACGTGCGGAGTAGTCCAAACTCCTCCGTTTGCAACCGCAGAGACTGCACTAATCATTTGTATTGCAGTTACAGAAGCACCATATCCGTACCCCATACTTGCGTGCCTTGATTTATACCACGTTATTGGTTTCGGTAAAAGTCCCATTGATTCTGCAGTAAGGTCAATCCCCGTTTTCTGCCCGAAACCGAACTCCCGAAGCTTTGAATAGTAAGAATCTTTATCAAGCATAAGTGCAATATTTGCGCTTCCTACGTTGCTTGAGTGTTCAAAAAGGTAGTCTAAGCTAATCATTCCCGGGTTTGGGTGTTTGTCTAAATCGTGATTTCTTATCACAAATTTATCTATAACCATTTTGCCCGAATCCGGCACTTTTGAATATTCATTTAAAACTCCCAGATCAATAGCCGTTGCAACTGTAATTATCTTAAATGTTGAGCCCGGGGGATAAATATCTGTGAGTGACCAGTTTTTCATATCAAACTGCGAAGCTTTCCAAAACTTGTTGGGGTCAAAATTAGGATAAGATGCATAAGCAAGAATTTCACCGTTGGTTACATCTTCAACAATCACCGTTCCCCGCTCCGCTTTTGTTTCTTTTATGGTTTTAGCAAGCTCCTTTTCGCAAATATACTGTACGGAAGCATCAATAGTAAGTGTAATGTCTTTGCCTTTTTGCTTTTTGGTAATGTTATTAACATCTGTATCAAAATCAAAAATAATGTCGCCGTTGGCTTTTCTCTGAACACTTTCTGTATCTGTAATGCTTTCCAGCTTGCTTTTCCCCGTATTCTCAATACCGGTTGAGTTTTTGGAGAGATAACTATAATACCCGATGATATGCGAAGCAATATTCCCCTGCGGGTAAAAACGACGATTAATTGTTCCTACGCTGATTTCACGAAGCCCGAGCTTGCGGATTTTTTCAGCAGATGTTCTGTTAACTTCTTTTTTTAAAGTTATTATATTCCTCTTTTTCGATTTTAATTTTGTGAGAACTTCCTCTTTTGACATTTCTAGAGCCGGTGAGAGAATCTCTGCAAGATACTCAGGCGGACGCTTGGAAGAGTATTCGCAAGGATGTGCATAAACTTCATACACAAGCTCATCTGTCGCCAGCTTGATTCCGTTTCTGTCAAGAATATTTCCTCTTAAAGCCAGACTGTTTGTACTCCTTATTGCGATACCTTTTGCTTTATAGCCGCTTAAATCAAGTACCTGCACTCCAAAAAGATAACAGGCTAAAATGATAAAAGCAAAAGTCATTAACCCCTGCATAACAGCTATTCTTTTATTAACCTTTTCTTTAAAATCTTTTTCCATTTTCACTAATCCTCTGTTTTAATAATAAAAGATGTGTGTGTCATTTTCGGACAGGGAGTAAGATAAAAGAGGGGGATTAAATCCCCCTCTTTTATTATTTTTTCTTTTTACTTTTATCTTCAAGCTTTAGTGCATCAAACATAGCCTGCATTGTCGGATTGTCTTTTGTGAGTTTTTTAATACTCAAATCATCTACTTTATTATTTGCGGCATTGAGATGATTTCCGGAAGTTACTAATGCTGCTTTAATATCCTGCAGGTTCTTTATTGCCTTATCTATACCTGATATTGCATCATCAAATCTTGCACGTGCATCTTTAACATTTTTAAGGAATCTGGTTTTAAAATCATTCATATCCCTTTCAAAGTTAGATACATCTACATTTTGTTTGCGCATAAGTTCAAGTTCTTTTTTGTATTCCATTGTACGCAAAGACGCATTTCTGAGCAGTGTGATTATCGGAATAAAGAACTGCGGACGAATTACATACATTTTCTCATAGCGGTGTGATACATCTACGATACCTTCGTTATAGTATTCGTTTTCTGGTTCAAGCATTGAAACCAAAACTGCATACTCACAATTTTTATCCCTGCGATCTTTATCCAGCTTTGCAAAAAATTCTTCGTTTTTCTTTTTCTTGCCGTTTGAATCAGACTCGTTTTTCATTTCAAACATTATTGAAACAACTTCACCGCATTCGGGATCAATTTCTCTGAAAATATAATCCCCTTTTGTGCCGTCTTTAGTGTCGTTATCTTTTTTGAAATATGCATTTTGGAACCCTAAAGCGCGATTTTTGTTAAACTCAATCTCGCAATGCTGTTCTAGGCTTTCACCTATCATTTTAGTGGATTGTCTTGCTTTGAAATCTTTGTATTGTTCAATTGTTTCGTCTTTTAGTTTAAGCTGAATTTCAAACTGTTCTTTAAGAGATTGCTCCCTGATAAGACATTCTTTTGCAGTCAAAGCCTGTTCGCTTTTCAGCTTTTGAATACTGTTTTCTTTTTTAACAATTTCTTCAGTGAGTTTTGATTCTAACTTATTTAGTTCAAGCTGCTTATCCTTTTCAAAAGAAGAAAGTTGATTTTTGAGCTTGGCAATCTCTTTGTCTTTTTCTGCCTCAGTTTCTTTTATTGCTGATTTTGTCACGAGCTCACTTTCTTTTACTTTTGCGATAAGTTTTGCAATTTCGGCATCTTTATTTGCCAACTCGGTATTAAAATCTTTTTCGGCTTCAAGTTTTGCAACCTGAACTGCCTGTTCTTTTTCAGACTCAAACAGTTTTTCTCTGTTCTGGAGCTCTTTAGAGAACTCTTTGTCTCTTACCTGTTTAAGTATTGCAGCATATCCTGCTTCATCAATTTCAAATACTTCGCCGCATTTTGGGCATCTTAATTCGTTCATAACAGTTACCTCTTTTGTTGTTTCGTTGCGTTTTGCTTGTTTCTTTAAATTTGTCATAGTTGTATCTCCTATAATTTAGTACATTCTGTAAATTTTGGACTCGGTTTGAGTTCGTCTTTGTGTTTTATGGCATATCTGTAAATCTGCCGAAAATATTCTATGTGGTCATTGGTTACAAATTGTTCGTGACAATTTGTGCAATAGAATTGAATTGTGTGGTTTCCTGTTAGAATCGACCCACCGCACATATAAGGAATCAGGACTTCACCTTTTCCGCATACAAGGCATTTTTCTTTCGGGAACCAACCGCTGTTTAATCTGAAAGAGCCTAACCACATAATCGCAGCATCTAAAGGCATTCCTTCTTTCAGTTCGGAATCTTTTGTGTGAGAAAAAATTTCAGGATAAACTTCTCCGGTGTAATGTGTTTTTGATTTTGACGGAAGTTGTTTTTCAACTTCACTTTTTGATTTAAAATTTGCCATCTTTTACCTCCGTTGGCTTTTTGAGTTATGCTTATCAGTAATTTTCTGATTTACTTTTTTCTTTCTCACAGAGGCTCAAATGATAAATAAAAAGAAAAGACTCATCGTTATGATGAGCCTTTTCAAGAGTTAGTAAAGCAAAGGAAAGGAGGTTCCTTTTTTTTTGTAGATAGACAAAGGTTTCTCATCATTCAAGCATTAGCACCATTGGTTCACTATAAATCGGCAATTTGTGGAATTAACCAAAATATATTTACCCCGGTTGCTGTGTAGTCATCGGGCTTGCCCCTCGTACACTCTCTATGAGATTATGTTAGAATATTAAATTTTCAATGTATTTAGAATTCGTTTCGGTTCAAATTCTCTTTACTCTTATAGTATAAAATATGGGTATGTCAGATTCGGACATAGACATATTTTTTGTTTTTTAGTCGTCGAAGAAATCGTCCCAGCAGCAAAATAACAATATTTCTATTACCCAGAATGGCACCTTACCACCTCTTTCTTTTTTGATTTCTTTCTATACTTACAGTATAATTTACCCCTATGTCAGAAATGGACAGAGGGTTTTAATGACCAAAAATTTTATGAATTATTGATAATAGAATACCTTCCTTTTTGGCTTTACGCAGTTTTCTTGCTTTAAGTCTCCAATTTCGACCTCTGTGCGGATTCCAATTCTTTTCAAATCTTTCCAGTTTTACTTTTAAATTGTCCTTGGATTCCTGAAGTATTTCATTTAACGGAATTTCATTTACAGCATCCGCTATTCTCTGTTCTATTTCTTTTTCTTCCATTTTTATTTTCCTTTTTATTTTTAGAATCACAGTACATCATATATCCGACTAAATCAGCTCCGTGTCCTTTGCCGAGAATAATGTATTCAAAAGCAAACGCAAATGAACCAAAAACACATATTACAAAAGTACACAGACCTGCCATCAGATGAGAAAAAGGGGCTTCTTCAAACCTTATGGTTTTATTCAGTTTGTCAAAAGGTCTTACCCACATATATTCACGCATATACCAAAGCATGTGGCCGTAATCGATTTTAGATATATTCATTTGCCTAATTTACCCCTTTTATACCGGTTGGGAATAAGTCATTGCTCCGTGTTCGTTATATACGTTAATAAATCCGCCTTTTTTTACAGATACACTTGTTGCAGTGTAGCCCATTAACATATCCCCTGAATTCGTTGGAATATTGCCCAGAACTCTTCCTTTTTCACCATAAATTGTGATAGTGTAACTTTTTTGTACTACTGATTCAATCGTCATAATATTTCTCCTTAATTTTATTTAACTTCTTTTACTCTGACTTTTGCAGTTCTGAATTCTCCGGTATTATCAACATCAAAAATCTCATAGTCAGTTATTTCAGGGAAAGTTTCTTCCATTTCTTCTTTTATACAGCCGACAATATCATCCAAATAATCAGGATATTCACCTTCATCAAGCGTAAAATCCGAACCGCCGATACATTTATCATTTAGCATATATGTAATACTGTAACTGTGTTTGTAATTGTCTTCGCATAATATCTCATCTTTCCACAAATCTTCATCAGGAATATGAGTTTTAATACTTAATGAAATACCCATTTCATCACCTGCATTTAAAATACTTTTTTCTCTAACTTTTAAATTCATTGTTTTTACTCCTTTTTGTTTTCTGCATTTTCATTATAAGTTACCCCTATGTCAGAAACGGACAGAGGAGAATGTTTTATATTAATTTTGGTTGATTTATATTTTATGAATTTTTTTTAGTTTATTTAATAATATATTTTTATCTTTATAAATATTATCTTGTTTTAATAAAAGATGTGCCAACGAGTGACAAGTCGGACATAATGTAACAAGTTCAGCCGGTTCAATAGTTCCTGCATCCTTTTCACTAATTGGGTTTAAATGATGAACTTCTACAACTTTATTATCGAAATTAAAATTGCAAGCCAAACAAGTATAGTTATCACGTAATTTCACTTTTTCCACAATTTGTTTATTACGTGATTTCGATAAATATGTACGCTCAAACAATTCACCTTCATAGTATTCCAGCAAAATATTATTATGTTCTTTATTCGTATAAAGTTGTCTGTATTGTAAAAATGCTCTATTTATAATATTTCTCACATATTGATCACTTTTATTTATTATTTTTTCAATTTCTCTTTTACTGTGTTGTTTCTTGCCCTCTAATCCATAAAATAAAGATAAAATATTTTGTATATTATTATCAAAAATAGATAAAATGTTATTATCAGATTTTAATATATCGCTAAATATAGTTTCTATGTTATTAGGATTTCCACCCTCATCAATAAACTTAAAGAGTTCTTCAAATTCCCAATCATGTTCATAATAACTTGTAGAAACAAAATATTGATTTTTTCCTTTTAAAGGAAAATTTATTATAGTACCACTTTTGTCATAAGCAACAATATTTATGCATTGCTTTGGATTTTTACCATGATTAAGTATAATTTTCTCTAAGTTATTTAATTGTGCTGCTTTTAAAGCACTTCTAGCATGTTCAAAGTTGTTGTTTGCCATCATTAACTCCTTTTGTTATCGATAAAAATTATTCTATCAGACATTGTTACTCCCCGCAAGGTAAAAACTCTTATTATAAATAAAACAATCAGTCGCTATATTCAAACCCATAGATATAATCCTTACATTGCCAGCAACGACAAAAACGAAAATCCTCGCAGTTCACATATTTATAGTAACTGCAATCTATATATTCTCTGTTTGAAATGTGCGGATAATATCGCCAAAATGGGCTTGGGTGTCTTTTATCAGCTCGCCACAACATTATTTTGAAGTTGCTGTCTTTATATTTACCCCTTTTCACACCCTTGGGCGGAGGTGTAAAAAACATATCCGAACCGTACAAAGGCGGAAGTTCTTCAGCAAAAACCGGCATAAATATTGATACACATAAAATAAGAAATAACTTTTTCATTAAATAATCCAGTCGTTTGGAATGTACGCATCTATTGTTCCGAAAAACATCTGAACATTAAAGAGTTCTGCCCATTGCTTTGCAGAATGCATTGCTTCACTATCAAGTCCGAGGTCATCTACCATAAGAAATATTGCAGACTTTTTCCCCGTTTTTCGTGCTTTGATTGGTGCTTTGATTACTCCGTAGGACCATTCTCTTGCACGAACAAAAGTTATAGCATAGTTTTCGGATTGACAATCAACTCCGTTAACAAATTTATCTCCGGAACACCAAACTTCAACAAATTCATTTTTTGTGTAAGGTTTTGCGCGCCTGTTTGAATAATGACAGTTGTAATTCGGAATCCATGGTGTCATTGCAGGGTGTCTGTGCATACCTAAAATGTTGATATCATAATATCTGTCAAACGGAACAACCGTTCTTGTCGGGTGAGGTTCAGGGATTTTATCTTCATTAGGTGGTGCAATTCTTGCATATTCAGGCACTTGGCCTCTGCCGTCAACGTAGTATCCAAGGTCTCTGTCAACTTTGATTACCTGACTGCCTTCAGGATTAGTAATTGTTTTCTGCAGATTCGGAGCAAGATAATAATGGTCATACAAACCGAGTTCCTTGGCAAAAACCGCAGAAATAAAAATTGCTGAACATAATATTGATAAGGATAGTTTTTTAATCATATATCACCCTTTCAGTTTTGCATCTGCATTTTTACGGTTTGTTTTTGCCTGCTCGAGTGTTGAATCAATAGCAATAGCCTTGTCATAGTATTCGATAGCTTCGCTAATTTTACCTTCTTCTTCTTTTAATACACCGATGTTGCAATATGGTTTTGCGTATTTTGGAGCAATCTTTATCGCTTTGTTGTAACATTTAAGAGCCTCGTCATATTTCCCAAGGCTATAATAAGCAATGCCCAGATTGTTATAAGCAACTTCGTTTTCAGGCTCAGTTTCCAGAACTTTTTTGCAGGTTTTAATAGCGCTGCTATATTTTTGAGCTACTATAAACTCACGTGCTTTACCGAGCTTGTCATTAATATTATTTGCTTTCGTCTTTTCTTTTTTCACAGGTTTAAACAGATCAATATGTTTATTGATTTCGTCTCTTAATAGAGAATACTCATATTTGTCATTATCAATAAAAATGGCCCTTTCGATGCTTAAAAAAGCTTCTTTGTAGTTTTCTTTTTTAAGATATACTCTTGCACAATTATAGTGAGCTCTTGCGTACATTTGATTTAGTTCAATGGCTTTTTTGTAAGCATCTAAAGCTTCGTCATATTTTTCAAGTTCAAAATATGCAGAACCCATAGCATTATATAAACCATCATATTCGCCGTTTAGCTTGATGACTTTTTTGTATGCTTTTACGGCATCTTCATATCGTTCCAAATCCTGCAATACATCACCTTTATAGATATAACCTTCATCCAGTAATGGTCCAAGTTTTATCATTTTGTTGTAATCTTTTAATGCCTTCTCTGGTTTATCAAGTTTTTCATAGGCGGTACCGCGTTTTTTGTAATAAGTAGCCCACTCAGAATCAAGTTCAATAGCTTTTGTATAATACGTTACCGCTTTTTCAAACTCCCGAAGCTCCATATATACATCAGCAATTTTTGCATAAACTCTGTCATCATCAGGTGCCACCTCTGAAGCCTGCTCAAAAAGTTTCAGAGCATCTTCATATAACTCCAGACTATTTTTCATATCGCCATAAAAAATGTACCCTTTTGGATTATTAGGTTTGATTTCCATTGCTTTTGTATAATCTGCAGCCGCTCCGGAATAATTTTCCATATCACATCTGATATCGCCTCTCATAAGAAAAGAGGTGTAATCTTCGCAATCAAGAGAAATAGCCTTTGTTGCGTCAGCTTCCGCTTCTTTAAATCTGCTTAAAAGATACTTTGAGCGTCCTCTCATGTGATAGTATTGACTGTGATTTTTGGATAATTCAATAGCTGTATCGTAATCAATAATTGCATCTTCGTAATTTTCAAGGCAGTGTTTTGCTTCACCGCGCAGAAAATAATATTCCCCCTCGCGAGGTTTATGTTCTATTGCTTCGTTGAGTATTTCAACAGCTTCTTCATAAAGTCCGAATTCCATCTTTTCATTGGCCAGTTCTTCGTAATCCATTTTTACTCCTTATATTTCCGTTACTATATCCCTAAAAATTTACGTAATTCTCTGCTGCGATTAGGGTGTCTCAGTTTTCTTAAAGCTTTTGCTTCAATTAACTGAATCTCATCTTTTTTGACACCAAAGAGTTGTGCGATTTCTTCAAGCGTTCTCAGTCTGCCGTCATCCATTCCCAAGCGAAGCCTTAAAACATCTCTTTCTCTTGGAGAAAGTGTACATAAAGTATCAGAGAATACTTCTTGCAGTTTGTTCAAATCTAAGTTATCAATTTGCACAGGTTGTACATATATGAGTCGTGCTAAATTTTGAAAAAACTGTTTTGAAATATCAGGCATTTCATTGTTTAAATTTTCTGTTGTCATTTCTGTTAAATCTTTTTCTTTGTTATCCATATTTTGTCTCCTTAATTTGTTGGATTTCTACACTGTCAAGTGAATTTGCTCCTGAATAAAATAACTTTTAGGAACCATCAATCCACCTTACGAATTTATAATAAAACACCTCTATGTCAAAAACGGACATAGAGGCATTTTATTAGAAATTATTTTGTCTGTCAGCTTTGGGGAGTCTGTGTGTTAACATCGGGGTTCTTCTGTTTTTAATATTTGTGTATATTATAATATTTTTATGGATGTACATACAAAAGAACAACGATCAAAAAATATGAAAGCTATACGTTCCAAAAATACAAGAATGGAGGTATTGGTTTCAAAATATCTGTGGAATAACGGAATCCGGTTCAGAAAAAATGTTAAAGGTTTGTTTGGAAAACCGGATATTGCTATCAAAAAATATAAAGTGGCAATATTTCTTGATTCATGTTTCTGGCATAAATGTCCGAAACATTTTATCAAACCTTCTACAAATATTAAATTTTGGGAAGATAAAATTGCCGCAAATGTTGCAAGAGATTTAAAAGTTAATGAATATTATAAAAATAATGGATGGTATGTACTCCGGATCTGGGAACATGAAATTAAAAAAGATTTTGATAATACAATGCGGAAAATTATAAAGTTTATAAAAAATACAAAATAATTATACTTTAAATTGCATCGGCATTCCTTCATTTATAAAATGTTTCCTTAAATTGGAAGCTATTCGCACTTGACCTTCATTTGGACTTTCTCCAGTTTTATCCATATTTATTAGAATTTGTATTATTTTTTTTTCAACAGTACCACTAAATTTATTTTCCTTAATTCCCCAATCATATACCATCTGCCAATAAGAAGAACCAAGAGCAATCATTTCATTATACAAGTCAACATTATTTTTTATTTTTTGCGTTATTTTATATTCTTTTATTTTAGAAACAACTTCTTCATCTGGAATTAATGTTTCTATAAATTCCGGTAAAATATTCCATTCTTGTTTTTTAGCTCTTTTCCAACATTCTTCTTTTTTGCACCATTCTGTGACATTTTCTGTTAACCTGCTGTCATCTGTGATAAAGTTATATACATCCTCACATAAAATACTGATTTGATTATAAAGTTCTTTGTACAACTTTTGTTTATTCCATATTTCTATGAAATTGATCTGCCCCTTGCAGTTAACTTTGACATAATTAAGAATTATACTTAATGTATAGGCAATAACATTCGCTTTGTATGAATGCTTGTTTTTGTACCATTGTGTTGATTTTATGATATTGTCTGTATCACGAAACATTATTGCCAATGCTACCATCCGTTTGAAATAATATTCATTAAATTCAATATTTGATATTTTCCACTGATTCTTTATTTGATTTGCGAAGTTCCTAACAATAGCTTGTTTACCTTTGCTGACAATGTCTGGAGCACCCGCATAAATTTCCATATATTTTGCGAGATCAACCATTTTTATCACCTGATTTTCAGGATAACGCATTTCATATTGTTTCATTTGACTTGACTTGGGTTTAAACTTCATTTTCTCTTGGTTATACTGTCCACGGGCACGCTCATAATACCAATATTGCTGATATTGATTACCATTAACCGCAGGTGCAGGAATTTTCTTTGAAAAATCCTGCATTCTTATATGAAAAGGATGATTAGAAAAGAAATCAGATTCATCTACCTTATTTTGTGAATTAGAGTATTCTGAAATTTTTGGAATTATTCTTTCTGCCATAGATTGTTCCAAAACAGAAATTTTCATTGGAACATATAAATTTGCCAAATTTATTATTTCATCTTTTCGTGCAGTCAGCAAAGTATTGGCAATTGAGGCTGTAGTTTGTCCTCCGTTAACAATCTGTAAATCTTTTACTCTTGTTATCACAAGTCCATTTTCAGTCATCTCTGTATCAAGTTCTGTTGCTGTAGCAGCAATCCCGTTGTTATATGCAAAAAACATTTCCGGGTAATTTTTTATTGTAGACTGGATATTTCTGTTAACCTTTCCCTTGGCACTTAAGAATGATCTTACATTTCCTTCAAGAAGTCTCGAACCGTATTCAAGATATATATCATTAAGGAATTGTCCTGGAACAACTGCCAAATAAGATTTATATGTGATTAAATTTGCCGGTTTTTCCTCTTGCTGAATATTTAAAGCATCCTCCATTTTGGGTATGACTTCAATATCTGCAATTGCATCATTATATTCTACTGCTTTTACGCAAGGTATGCCAGAAGAAAACCCAAAATCTGCCAGAGAAATTTCTATACTCTCTTTTTGTGTTCTTGAGCTAACAATATTATATATTCTGTCAATATCCCATATATTTAATTCAAGCGGTACATCAGCCACAGAACTGACCATCATATTTTGGAGTTTTAATTCTTTTATATTTTTTTTCCTTTGATTATTGTATGCATCTGTAAGAAGATAAAAACGGAATTTGGTAATATTACCTATATTATTAAATATCTTTTTAGCAAAGTCATAAGCTTCTGTACTTTCTTCCAGTTCTTTATATAACTCATATTTAGAAGCTTCATTAATAAAATACCAGATTCGTCTGAAAAAATCCGTAATTTCATCAGCATTGACAGAAGATGATTCATAGCGTCCATGATAGTCAGTTATAAAAACACAACAACTACCATCTGTTTCGTCAATAGTATACCCGTCAATTCTCATATTGGCACCACGTTTCGAAACTCCTTCATAGTAACATTCTTTAAAATCATCAAATTCATCACCATTGATCAAAATTTCTGTAACAATTTTCAGAAATTCATCCTGAGGATTTGTGATGTCGACAACAGCTGCTATTTCAATATCTTCATGTAATTTATTTCTATATTCTTCTGTATTCAATTATTTATCCTCCCTAAAATCAGAAATACAAGCAAGCAAAATCGTGTATTGTGCATTTCCGATAGCTTGATTGAGATTTGATCTTGTAAGACGTGGAAATTTATTATTTATATTGTAATATTCTGTACCTTTGTACAAAAAACAATATTTGTTATATTCCTCATCATAAGTATAACCAGCATTATCAAGCTTGTTCATAAAATGTTCCCTAACATCTGGAGAAAAGATTGTATCAGAAACAGATAAAACCATTGAATTTAAATCTATTGCCTTGTTATTAACAGAGCTTGTCTGTTCAAGACGGATAATTACGAGGTAACCATCATCTGCTGAATCAAGCTGCTCCAATGAGCTTATATCAACTTTAACAGCATTTTCTGTTATACTTTTAACTTCGTACCATGTATTATCAATTTCAAAATCTTTATGCCCCATAAGAGGTCCCATCCAGGCATTAATTGCAGTTGATTCATCATAATTTTTCATAAAATAATTTTTTAATTCCAATAACTCACCAATTAATCCTTTAATTCTGAGAATATCAAGCAAATCGGATTTTTTTTTCCCGAACATTTCTTTCCAGTATTTCCATCGAATTAGAGCCTTTTCAACAGCTTTGTTTTTCCCTCCTTCTTCGCATACAGAAATCATATCTTTACAGAAAATAATAAATACAGACTTATATGTATCTTCTAGCAAATCAAAAGACAGAGCCATTTTGCCATCTTCACGTTTCATAAGAGATACATTTATATATTTTGAAGATTTTACATTATTAGTTTTTCCAGATTCTGTAATAACCATAGACATTTGACCATCATCATTATACCCGAGAAAAATATCAACTTTATACTGGCTGTCAATTCTCTGATAAGTATGTTTTTCAGCACCCTTTTTAAATTTTTCAGATATATCCATTAATCATCTCCTTCATCTTCTGTATCATTATTCCAGTCTATATCACCTTCAAACATTCTTTCCAAAGCAATTTTATTAAGAGTATATTTTACATATTTTGTTTTTTCATCAGATAAATACGGAATACCAATGCCAAAACCTATTACCGTTTTCCCTTCATATTTTTTTAGTTCTGGGTTGTTCAAGATCTCGTTAGCCGGGTTTTTTAATTCAACAACATATATTGTTAACAGAGGATTACGTTTTACATTCCGAAAATATGCTTTCTGCGGAGGATTTTTAATACCCTCTGTTTTTAATAACTGCTGTTTAATATTTTCAATTGTTATATTACTTAAACCAAATTGCCCGTCTGCAGCGTTACCAATTCTTCTTCTTGCACCAAGCATTCTTAAAATTTTACCATCATTAACTAATGAAAATTTTCTGCGTGGATAATGATATTTTATTCCGTAACCAAAATCTGCCGGAAGTGTGGATTCACCGGGAACAAAAGCAATATCCCAAGTTTTTAATTCTGCACCATTATAATTACTTATGAAATCCGTTACAGAGTTTACATTAAATTGCTCATTTTTAGGCGATATTTCAAGTTTGGCAAGAAAATTTATAATCATGTCTGACGGAATATTTTTAAAGCCATACCATACAGAATTTCTTCGGGGTTCATCATATCGTTGCATATTTGCCTCGGACAATTCCGTAACAAGTGTACGAACAGCTTCTATATTAATTTTATTCTTTTCATCATCAGAATATATATCGGGAGTTTCTATACATTCACCACTTAAACTTATAAGACATTCCCTTGTCTCTGCACTACGCATTTTATTTCGTGCCGTTACAAGAAGTGATGTAATATCAGATCTTACGCGAAGTCCAAATTCCATAGGGGTGAGACCAGTGTCTTCATATCTTTTAATATCTTTTCTTAATTCATCTGTAGCATCACTTATATATCGATACCATTCTATGCTTTCTTCAGACATAAAAATACGGCACAGATGGTCATACCCTTTCCTATATCCAAACCAGCGTCCCATCTGCATAAGAGTGTCATACATTTTAGAATTTCTGTAAAAATAACTTATTACAAGTCCTTCTAGTGTAAGTCCCCTTGAAAGGCTCATCCCTCCAACTGCAATTATTCTTAAACCTTCTTTATAATCTTCATAAGAAACATTCTGGCCGGCATCTTTATTAAATGTCTGAACTTTTATACCTGCACATGCACTGTATAATTTATTCTGAAGTTCAACCCAGTTATATCTGGTATCGCTATACATCAAATCATAAGTTTCTTTTATTTTGGCTATATATTCATTTTGTACCGCCACTGAAACGTCTAAATTAGCATAATTACGTATTGCGGACTGCATATTTTTAAGATATTCATTTACAAGTCCGGCTACTTGATCTTGCACTTTTGTAAACCTGCTGACATTAATTAGCATTGAACGGTGATTATTAGTGATTCCTTCTATATCTTCAATGGTGTTTGCAAGTAAAAATGCAGAAATTGCTGTTTTCAGATCTTCTGGTAACTCTTTCACTACTATGTCTGATTTGTGTTTAAGCGGAAGGATAGAAGCAATACTAAGAGGATTTTTTGCATCATCATCTATAGGAACAAGCATGTATCCAGCGTTTCCTCCCTCTCTGAAAATATTTCTGGCACCGGTATAATTTGTCGGAGCATTAAGGCTGTATATATAATCTTTTGGAAATAAATCCTCTGTTTTCATTGCATCATAAGTTTCCGGATCTATAAATATATTTGCAAAAGGTGTTGCTGTGAATCCTACATAGCTGGATCTTGAAAAAGCAGAAACAAGTTCTCTTATCTGACCATTTATAGCAGTAGGTGTGTCTTCCGGGTTCGCTTTTGTATTTACCGAAGCATTATCGGCTTCATCATCAATTACCAGCAGTGAGTGTTCAATTTTCTGATTGCCATTACTGTTAAATGTCTTAAGCCATTTGTTAAGCCTTTTAAGAACCGTAACGTTTTTCTTTATTACAAAAATTACAGGTACATTAATTCCCCTCAAATCAAAGCCAAGATTGTTTGCATTCTGGGATTTAAAATCAGTCAGCGTTGAGGTAAGAACCATTGGTCTTACAGAAGAATCATATTTACCAGCTCCAATAATAAGTCTGTCTTCATTTTGTTTTATCATAGCATCGCTTGCTGAACCAACAAATCCTTCGTCAATCCTTTGTTGTGTTTGTTTTCTCAGCTTTTCAAGAGTTCCGGTTAAAAGGACAATTACTTTATAACCGGCATCAGCAGCCTTGCATATAAGACCTGTATAATTTGCAGTTTTGCCAGACTGAACATCTCCTATAATAAGCCCTCTGCGAAGATATGAAATATTACGGGCCGGGTTTCCAAGAAGGTCGGTAAGAGTATCCAAAATGTCATCCATTTTATTCACAACATTAGCTGAAAACTTTTTATCTGAAAGCAGATATTTCCGGTACCTCTCCCAATAATTCATATCAAGTTCTGATTTTTTGTTCAAAAACCATTTCTCATGTTTTTTTTCTTCTATAAGCACTCCTTTGTCAAGATGAACGGAAAACTCTGATTTTATTATTGCCAGAACTTCAGAAATTTCTTCTTCTGACAATGCTGAAAACATTGGCAGACCTTTTATTTCATTTGCTGTTTTATCAATGATATATTCTTGTAGGTCATCTTGTCCAGCAACAGCCATTACTATCATATCTTTTAATGTTTTTTGCAGACTATTCATACTTTTTAATTTCCTTTCTGATTTTTTCCAGTACATCTTTGTTTTTACAATATGGTTCAACTTTCAAAAACATTTTGTAATATTTGACTATATCCAGGTTATTATTTTTCACATAATCTATTTGTTCTTGTAAATCTTTCCACAACTTTTTATTTTCTTCTGAATCTTCTGTAATATTTTCTTCTATATTACCTTTTGCGTAATCTGCATATAGTGCTGCTGAAGGAAAAGAATCTTCAAAGCTGCTGATTACCATATGGAACATTTTTTTCTGCTTTTCATCAAGTGTTTCTTCAAGCATTTTTATTTGAGGTATATTTCTGTTTATAAGGTAATGATAACCGTCTCTGACTTTAATTTTTTCCCATATGTAATTAATGTCACTGCTTTTTTTCTCTTTTCTTCCGCGGAACGTATAAATTGATTCACTCATAATCACAGATTCATAAACAGCATTATACATGTTATTTTTAATCATATCCGGCAAAGTTGCAGTACTCTTTTTTATATCGATAGCCCACATATAGTCCAGAGAGTTAGGGATATCTACACGTACCCGGGCCAGTTTATTCAGCTCATCTTTTTTCTCCAGTCTGAACCATGTACCCCATATAATCAACCTTCTATTTCTGTATATATAAAAACCTTGTTCTGTCTTTAGATTTTCACGACCGCCGGCTTTTATCATTTCTTTATCTGTAATTTTTGACAGATGAGGAAGGATGAACGGTTTTAGTATAATTTTTTGACCTTCAATACGTATAGGTGTCTCCTTTAATCTCTGAGTTGCAGGATTGCTTAATATAAATGGGTCTCGTGATTCTATGGGCATATTATTGACTTCAATAACCAGCCCGTCCTCTATAAATCTATGAAAAACAAGTGCCAGATGATTTGTCATATCATTTAGACATTTATTAAATGTTGCAGCCAAATTACTTGTTCCGGCTTTTATTCTGTCAAACTCGCTGAGATATATATAAGTACCTGAATCAACATCTGACAACAAATTTATGCAAGGAAATCGATTTAGTTCTTCCTCTGAAAAACCTTTTAGTAACCATTGTCCTGTTTCAACCACATAGTCAAGATCCCAGGCGAAAGAACTAATTTGATTATTTTTCTTACTAACAACTATCAGCTTTCTGCATTGTGATAAAGATGCAGACTTCAGACCAAGGCCAAATCTTCCGAGATCATTGTCCTTCCGTTTTTCAAGCGGATTATTGCAACCATAACGCATAGCTTCATACAATTCGTCTTTAGACATTCCGCTACCGTTATCAAAAATTATAAGGTACGGATTATTTTGTGGTTCAGAAATAATTTTTACTTTTGTAGCGTTAGCACCTATACTATTATCTATAAGATCCGCAATAGCAGCCTGAAAAGAATATCCGAGAGAACGCATAGATTCAATTAACGATGGTGCAAAAGGTATACATTCTTTATCAAACATAAAACGTCCTTTCCTATATTTTATCTTTTTGATAAATGACTTTACAATCTTTTATCTATACATACTGTCAGAACGACCCGGGAAAAATACATTATTTTTTATTTGGCACATCAAGTTGTCTCCTTTATATTGGCGTTCATATATTTCATAAGTTTTTTTGCAACAGCATATGCAACGTTTACTGTTACAGCATTCCCGAATTGTTTATATGCCTGAGTATTCGAAACAACCTGGATCCATTCATCCGGAAAACCTTGTAGTTTTCTGCATTCATTAGGTGTGAGTTTTCTTAAAGCAACTTTCTTATCATTTTTAATTTTTGCAAAATTAGCTTTATCTGTAACGTAGTTATCCTGGCTCGCTCTGTGCATTTTATGCATTGTTGCGCATAAAGTTTTTGATATCGGAAGATCAATCGTTGGTTTTACCATATATCCTTTTGTGCCATAACCGAGAATAGTAGTTTCCACCTTTTTTGAAAGAAAATATTTTTCATCAACATCTTTATCCAGAATATCTTGGGTCTTAACTTTTAATTTCTGTTTATTAGGGAACTCAAAGTTTTCTGCATTAAAACAGTCTTTCCTGAGTCCTACGAGGAACATTCTGTTCCGTCTCTGAGGAACTCCGTAATCCTGACTGTTCAGTATTTGGTAAAAACAATTATATCCGATTTCATCAAGTTCCCGAAGAATCCTTTTGAATGTATGACCACTATTGTGACTTACAATATTTTTAACATTCTCAAGTACAACAACTTTTGTCTTGTTTTTCTGAAGGATTTCCTTAATTACAAAAAATAAAGTTCCTCTTTCTTTATCCTTAAAACCTTTCAGTTTTCCAATTGTGCTGAATGGTTGACAAGGAAAACCTCCGACAAGAACATCATGAGAAGGTATCTGATCCATAACCTCTCTTATGTCACCAAGTACGATATTGTCGCCTACATTAGCTTTATAAGTTTCAACTGCATATTTGTCAAAATCATTTGCCCACACCACATCAAAACCGGCAAATTCAAATCCGAGATCCAATCCTCCGATACCTGCAAAAAGACTTGCGACTTTATATTTTTTATTTTTTACTTTAATTCTTTCCACTATTTATTCCACTTCTCTGCATTTATAATCTCACGTGCAAGATTTATCAGTACATCAACGACTATACTGTTACCAGCCTGTTTGTATGCCTGAGCTTTTGAAACAACAATATTATAGCTGTCCGGAAAACCCATTAAACGATGAGCTTCTCTGATTGTGAGTGCGCGGACTCTTCCGTTTGTTGTAACATAATTATTTACACTCGACCGATGCAAATTACCCATTGTTGACAGAAGGGCGCGTGCAACTGGCAAATCTATCTTTGCACCGGCATGCATGAAATTTTTTGTTCCGGGAGAAAGGCAATATGCAATTAATTTTTCTGAAAGATAATATTTTTCCTCGGGTTTCCCTCTTAATTTATTAACTTTAACCAGTTTTCCGTTTACACTTTGCAGACTTCCTGGCGCAGTATTGTCTTCAAGAAAATCCTGCATTGTGTATTTAAGTTTTATTTCTTCCGGAAATTTAAATTTTTTGTAAGCTGCTTCATCCTTAAACCCTACTACAAATATCCTTCGCCTACCCTGAGGGATTCCGTAATTCCTGGAATCCAGTATTTTGAAGGTATAATGATATCCAAGTTCTGAAAATACCTGCTGCATTATATTCCAAGTTTTTCCTTTGTCATGACGAGTAAGACCGTATACATTTTCATATATAAAAACTTTTGGTTGAATTTCTTTTATCAAACGTGCGTATTCATAAAAAAGGGTTCCGCGGGTATCATTAAATCCGCCTTTTGTACCAATAACAGAAAAACTCTGACAGGGACTGCCTCCGACAAAAAGATCGACATTCCCATTAAAATCAGTGCCATCAAGAAGTTTTACGTCTTCAAAAAAATTATCTTTTTTTATTTTGTAATTAGCAAGATATGACTGTTTTACAAAATTAATTTTTCTTGATTTTTTTTCATATAGTCTTTCTGTATATTTCTTTTTTTCTTTTGCTCCGGATAATTTCCGGATTTTTTTCATTTCTGCATCATAATCAATGTCAATGTGTCTTTCTCCGTTATCACAAGCAAACACTGTTTCAAACGGCACCTCGAGACGCATAAGAGCCTGCTCTACAGCTCCTATTCCGCTGAATACTGTAGCTAACTTAATAACCTTTCTCTTTTGACTCATATTTTTATACATTACTCCCGTATTCAGATTTTATCATGAAAATACGATTTCTGCTTTTATTGAATATTCTGTAATATTTATCATATCTTATTTGTATGTCAGAAACGGACATGATTTAAAGTTCTACCAGAAAAACAATTAAGTTGACTTATTTTATTTATGAGTGATGAATACGACACGTCAAAGGAGGTCGTATGGAAAAAGTCGGATTGAATATTACTCCAAAAGAGTTTAAGCAATTAAGTAAATGGGCGGAAGAAGTTTACAACATTGCAGTTGTTGTTGATTATTTTTGTGAAACACAGCCGGATAAAGAAGAGTGCTACAACTTGGCTCCGGTAGTAAAATTTTTGCATCGCCAAGCAGATTTATTGAATGCATTTTTTATAAATCATGAAAATTCTGTTTTAGAAGATAAGTAAAACCTTTTTAACTCTTTTTAATTTTAATTTTTAAAGTGAGGTACGACAAAATATATGTGCTAATTTATAAACGTGCCTTAAAAGCCATTTAAAATGCTTTTATAAATTTGTGTCTGAATGATACAATTTTTGATTTTGCACTTGAAGTTTTCCCTGTCACAATCGATTAATGTTCGTAGCGAAAGGAGCACAAAATGATTGAGATAGGCAAAAAATACCAATTAAAAAAGATAAAAGACTGGATAGCAAATGACAACAGAGAATATAGAGTTGTTGGTTTTTGCGAAGACGATATTGTGGTCTGTGTTGCACCAGACGGCGAAAGCTATATATTAAAGAAAGATTATCTCATAGATCCCGAAAAACCGGATGAGATATATTCAGATTTTAGAATGATGAGGGGATAAACAATGATCGAAAAAGATTATATGTTATATGGAACAAAGATTTTAAACTTAAAAACGCAAGAAATTGGTTTGCTGATTTGTTTATGGGAAAACAAATTCGCAGATAAGACCGTAGATTTTGCAACTTGTGTTGACAAAACTGGAAAACGATACAACATTGAACTTGATAATATCAGAGGTTTTGAGGATGATTTTGAAAAATAAATTAACAAGAGAAACATTGGATATTCCGTATTCAGAATTCAGAAAAAAGTTTGCAAAAGAAATTCAGGAGGCGTTTGAAAGTTACCGCAAAACGCAATTGAATAAATATTCTTGGAACTTCAAAGACGATAACTCTTTGGAGTTTAATTTTTATTTTGAACTCCATTGGAATTTCAACCATTTTGGTAATAGTAATTGGTATATAGAAAGATTTTAGTTAGATATAGATGCTTATGATAAAATCTAATTATGAAAAAGCAAATAAAAAATTCCTCTAAAAACGATTATGATTATACAATGAAACTCAAGAGTATTGGGATACCCTATGTAATAGCTCAAGCAAAAACAATGAAATTTTTAAAATTATTAAAGAATTTCAGAAAAAATGCACATATTATTTAAAGCCAAATAAGATAGTTTATAGAGCAAGAGGATTTAAAAATTCAGAATTTGATGATTTGTTTAATACAAATCATTGGCAAGATTTATATAAAAGGCTAAAAGCAGAAATCCCATTAGAAAAATTTAATTTTGCATATTCGGATATTAAAACATTTTTTAATTACTTACCATTTTTACCAAATTACAATGAAATAAGAGATATTTACAATGAATGGTGTTCTGTACATCAAGATGTAAAATTTTGGGGATTTGATAAAACAAATAGCGGTGTAAACTATTCTAGTAAAAATAAAGAGGGACGATTAAATACAAAAAAGCAACATTGTCTATATGTTGCTAGTAATATAAAAACTGCTGTTGCCGAAATTCGTCCTATAAATGGACAAAATATTAGTGTAGCAGAAATTAAAATATTAAAGCCTCTAAAACTATATAATTTTACAAAAATATTTGATACTTTTAAAGTTGAAAATCCCTCAAAATATTTGACATTTCATTATATTGCACAAATGTGTTCATTACCGAATTATAGTGATTATGAATACTACAAACCAACTCAAAAAATTAGTAAGTTTATTGAAAACTTGGGCTATGACGGCATCATTTATCCTTCTTCTTTATATACAAAGGGGAAAAATATACTTATATTTGAAAATAAATGTATAGAATACGATTATGATAAAGACTCTGCAACTTTTGAAATTTTAAACAGTAATGTATATATTGTCCAAAACAAAAATTTTAAAATTGAACAATATAAAGTAATTCATTGATTTATAATAATTTGTTGGTTTATCCATTCAATAATTATTGAAACTAGATATTCTTGTTCAGATTTGGTTAGTTCCCTGTGTTGAGGGAATTTGTGCCATTTTTCTATACAGCCGCGGCAGCAGGTAGCGGTTGCGTGTTGAGCGATAAAAACAGGATGACCGCGCATTGGGGTTTGTTTGCCATCATTCGTGGGTTCTGCCGGAGCAACTCTATTTCGAATAAAATCGCAGGCATGAGAACGAATCGTATCAAGTCCTTTGTCCCTGATATATTCAAGCTCTTTTGCCCGAAGTTTAAATCTGCTCCTGAATTTTGATTTTGCTAATCTGTCTAATATATCCATAATTAATTTAAATGTATTTTATTTAACCACCGTATCAATCTATATTCAATAAATGTAAATTTACAATTAACCGTCAAGAATGAAGGTAAAACATTATCGTTATTAGATAATTCTTTTATTTCATTATCTAATTTTGATTTATCCACATAACCTCCAAAAGTATAAAAAGGAATAATAGTTTTGTTATTAAAATCGTTATTTATCAGAAAACTTTTAACAGGTAATGATAAATCACCTTTCCAAACAGGACTTCCTATAAAGATAACATTATAGCCTGTCATATCTATCTTTTCCGTTTTAGGAAGATAATTTTTCTGTATTTGTTCTGTTACAAGATTGGTTAAATCTACTGCGTTTATATTTTCATATTCTTCTGCATTAATCTTTTTGACATCACAGTTTAAATGCTGTTTTACCATATTTGCAATTTTTTCAGTATGATTGCTGTGAGAATAATACACAATCAGTGTTTTTTTGTCGGATAAATTATTGGTATAACTAACATTCTTATTAAAAAACCAATTTGTGGCAAATACATAAAGAATTAATACTAATATTATAAAAATTGCTTTCAATAAAAATGATATTTTTTTATTCATAATTTTTACCCCTAACCCCGATTTTGCGGTAAGCATTGTCTTATTTTTTCAGGAAGTTTTGATTCGATAAAACTCCTTATTTTATCAACATTTTTGTTATACAAAACACCTGCATACAGAATAATCAAACCTGTTACTAAGACAACGCTTGTGAGCAGTGTTGTATTGTGTTCAATATGTTCAAACTCAAGGTACATAATATATTCGATTACACCAAAGATACCGATAATTGAAAACGGTTTGCGCTGAATCATTAATCCTATAAATATGTAGATTAAACTCAAAACAAAGCAGATTAACTGGTCCTGCCAAACTCCGATGTTTAAAGCATCAAGAAGGAACATTGAAAACATAAAGAATCCTGAGGCACCAAGAAAATACATCCATTTTGAATAATCTGCTTTTGCTAATCTGTCTTTTATAAATCCGACTAAGCTCAGCCCAGCTCCAAAAATCACATTACTTGTGAAAAATATTTTTGGCGTAATGTTTTTGTATCCATATATAAAATCTACAATAGTCATAAATATTGCATAAGAACAAAAAATAGTCGGAACTGCAAGCAAAGACGCCGGTCTGAACTTTTGTAAGATAGTGTTTGCAATGATTGTCAAAGTTGAAAGTACAATCACAGGGAATCTGCAAACATCCCAATAGTTAGGAATCTTGTCCATATCGGAAAAATGCGGAAAAAATCCTGTCATTTTTTCAATATCCATTACAATCAAGCCGATTGCTGCAACAAAAAGAAAATACAAAATTCCTGCCGGAAGTTTTTCGTTCTTTCTCCACAAAAACTCACCAACTCCAAGAAACAACCCTGCATATAGTGTTCCAAGCATTAATATCATTGCATAAGTGCTATGCTGCACTGTATCAGACATCAGTGCAACCATTGCGCAAAGCATAATGAATCCGCCGATATAATAAAACACTTTTACCACAGTCGGAACCTGTTTTGATTCATTTTCGGTTTGATAAAATAAATCAATCAGGCTGTTTTTCTGGGTTTCATTAATTATTTCTTTTTCTACCCCTAATTCTAAAACACGTTCAAAATCCATAACGCTAACTCCTAAATAATCTGATTATAAATATTTATAATTATATCATTTATATCAATAAAAATAACTTTTTCGAGGCAATTATTATTGGCAATGAATTCTTTTACTGTTTCTGCTGCGATCTTGCACGCTTCTTCTAACGGAAAACGATAGACTCCACAGGAGATGGCAGGAAAAGCAATTGTTTTAATTCCGTTTTCTTTTGCAAGATTTAAAGCTGTTGTATAGCAGGATTTCAAAAGTTTTCTTTCATTGGAATTGCCGCCTCTCCATATAGGGCCGACTGTGTGAATTACAAATTTTGCAGGTAAATTATATCCTTTTGTAATTTTAGACTGACCGGTTTCGCAACCATTCAGTGTTCTACATTCCTCCAATAATTTGCCCCCAGCAGCGCGATGTATTGCACCGTCAACTCCGCCACCACCAAGCAAAGAAGTATTTGCGGCATTCACAATAGCATCAACTTCTAACTTTGTTATATCGCCTTTTAAAACTTCAATTTGTGTCATAACTTCCTCCTCTTTATATTATCATAAATTAGGATTACGTCAGAAAAGGACACTGTAAACTAAATGTGTATCATCTCATAAATTAAATTCAGCTGATCTTCAAAGTTTGGGTTGAGTTCTTTCCATAAAAATACGGCTAGGTGGTGATCGAGGTATTTTCGCATACTTCCCGTAAACTTTTTGCGATAAAGAATATTGTATAATCTTCGTGCTTCTTTGACTTCATCAGGTTTTTGGCGTCTTTGAGGCAACATTGATTTTAATGGTTTTTGGGTAATATAAACCTTATCATTATAGCAATAAATGCATATTGAAACATCATTCATAAAAATTCTGACTTGCGGGATTTGAGGGTCAGAATCAAAGTGCTCAACCAACTCCTGATATTGTTTGTCAAAAATTCTTGCCCTAATATATTGATAAAAAGTCTCTGTCGTTGTGTTTCCCATATTCGCAATTTTTGCGGTTTGAGAAGCAGGAATCCCGAAGCAAAAACATTTATAAATAATCTCGATTTGTTCAGTTGTTGCTAAATTATAAACTTTCGGAAGCCTATTTAAATTTCTGCGAACTTCCGGTTCTTCATTTTTATTATCCGGCATAAAATATTTTGGCAATATTCCAAGCATTCCCTCCGTTTGGTACTTTTTGCGTTTGGAATGAAAAGCTGCGTATGAAACCTTTAGTTTTGGATTCTTTAGAGGAATAATTTCCAAAAAGCTCCGCAGTTCTCTGCAATCCATACCTTCTGTGAGTTTAAAAAGTTTCAGGTACCTGTAAATAAATTCTTTACCCCTGTCTGATGCCACAACATACAAGCGTTCTTCCTCTTTATTATGGAAAAGTTTTTTGACCTCTTTATCCATCGCCCGCCGTTCGGAATCTTCTAAAAAATCATAGAGCTTTAGTGACGAACGCTTAATCAAATATTTACCCTCTAAATCAGGTTCTTTATTTGGTTTTACGATATAATCACCTTTTAAGCAATTCCTTTTAACTGTGTTTTCCTGAATATTCAAAAGCCGAGCAACCTCGGATATTGTGAGCCAAATGTCCGGACCGTTGCTTTGACTAGTAGGTACAGGTTTATTCACCCGTTTTTTAATATTTGTGTATAAATATTCTCTTTCAGAAACCTTTTTAATCAGGTTTTCATTTTCCAAATCAGAAAGCAGGTCAGAAACAACTTTTTCGCTTTCATTCGATATCGGTAAGATATCCGGCAGAGTAAACTTATTAAGCCCTTTTGCGATTTTAAGAATTTTCGCTTTTAGATTCAATTGGCTCTGTGTCAATTTCGTCATTTTTTAGCACCTCCTTCAAAGTTATTTCATCGATTGAATTTATCCCATTTGCTTTTGCCAGAAGCTCTGCCTTGTTGATAACTTTTACAAGCTGGCGGAATCTGTTTGTGCGTGTATAAATCAGCTTTTTAGCACAATCCGTAAACTCAACTTCTGCTAACTGGCTTATTATTGAATCAATATCCGATTTTTCAAACGGCTCAAATTTAACAATCTCTGACAACCTGTCATACAAATGTTTGTTTCGCTGAAGTCTTTTATTTGCTGTACCCATTCCGACCAAAACTATCGGCACATCGGTCTTATCGTGAATATCTCTTAACGTTTCAACTGCCCTGGAATCAATCGTCAAATAGTCTGTTTCATCGACTATAATTATCCTCGGAGTTTTTATAAGCTGAGCAACTACCTGATTAAAAATATCCGAAAACTTGTTATAAGGTATCTCGCCGAGTTCCTCGATGATTTCTTCTAAAAGCCATCTGGCGGACATAAGGTTGGCACTTCTAATCAGAATGGCGTCGTTTTGAAGCGCCCACCAGGTTATCGCATAAGTTTTGCCAAGCCCCGGCTCGCCATAAACAAGTCCCATCCCGGGAATACCCTCATCTCTGTTTTTAAGATTATTCATCATTGTAATAAGTTTTTTCACGTTTTTCGTTTTTACAAAGACTTTTTTCATTACTGCTCCTTTCCGTATATTTCTTTGTATTCGTCTGATTTTATGTAGTTTGCAAGCCAGGTTCTGTCCTCCTGGCATATGCAACCGTTTTGCATATGCCACTCATAGCGTTCGTAAGCACTTTTGAATATCGGTCTTGCGACAATCGAGGTTTTGACTTTTGGCTCAAATTTTTGTTCCCGTTTGGGTTCAGGGATAATTGTTATTTCCTTCAAAGGCTCAGGTTCGGGGGTTCTGATATTGTGCATCAGTTCTTTTTCGAGATAATCCATATCTTCTAAATTAAAATGCTCCTTAACAGCCTTAATCGTTTTCCTGCGAAGCTTCTGCTGTTTTTCAATCTTTTGCTTATAGTCTTCTATATCTTTAATGTCACCCATTTGCATCGCAAGCGGATGAGTTTCTGTTACACGGTTTGCTCTGCAGATAAACTCGCCTTTCATTGAATAAACCTTTACATATGACAAATCAAACAGGCTGTATTTTATTATCGTTTTTTCTTTGATTCCGTAAAGCGCCTCGTCAAAATAATCAGCTTTCAAAAACCTGATTCCGTTCCTTCCGATACTCTTAATCTCTTGTGCCATCATCAAATCATCGAGTTCATTTTCATCAATATTTTGTTTTGTAGTTTCATCAATTACTTCCTGAATCGTTTTCCCTTCGACATTAGGACAAGGTTGTGCATGCTTGTATTCAAGCCACTTATCAATTAATGCTATTGCCTGTTCTATGGTTGGAGTAAATCCGTATTTTTCGTGAATCTGTGCGTGGAGTTTTTCGTTCCGTTTCATCCAGGCGGGTTTGTTTTCTATACTTGTCCCGATATAGCTTGGAATAAGTTTTTCAAAACTTTCCTGAAACTCTAAAAAGAAACGCTCGATGACTTTGGCTCGGGCGTTGTATGGAGTTGCGTAAACGGGGCGGATTCCGAGTTTTTGATAAATTCCGGTAAATCCAAGTTCCTCAAACTTTTTATCTCCGTTGAAGAACTTGCTCTTAAACGCTCTGCCGTTATCCTGATAAATATAGTCCGGAATGTGGTCAAGTTTCAGAATGGCATTTCTTAGGGCTGACGCAATATTTTGCGTACATTCTTCAAGCATAATATCGTACCCGACAAGTCCGCCCGATTTCCAGTCCAAAAAACCAAGCAGAGTGGCTCGGCAGGGTTTTCCGGTAAACGGATTTATTACTTGGAAATTAAGTGTATGTCCATCAGCTACTAGCACTTGTCCTGATTTTAAAAGTGAGGCGTTTCTTACAATAAACGGCTCTACTTTATCCTTTAATGCTTTTTGTCCCTCACGTGCAAGAGTCCATTTATCAAAGTTGCTGTCCCTGAACCAATATGCGTATCTTCTGAAAGTAACGTCTTTAGGGAGAATATCATATCCGCGCTCTTGCAGTATGTGTTTTGTGAGGCTAATTGCTTTTCCTATTGAAAAATTATTTGGGGACAATAGTATATTTAAAAATATCTTTATTTGCTCTTCATTAAGCGATGTATTATATTCTTTTCTTGTTGAGTATTTATATTGTCCGACAAGCGCGGTCCAATCTTGGTTGTAACCGAGTATTCGTTTCCACCTGTAAAGCGTTCCTTCCGATATGGTTCCGAGAACTTTGAAAACGTTTTCATACAACATTCCGGAGTTGTACATCTCAACAAATTTCTGGTTTATTGTCTGGTTCGATGTTTCATATTTATTTGATTTGAACTCTTTTCTGTAATCCAGCCAGAGATTGACCAAATCGTATTTTGCAAGAGCCATTTTTCTTTGATTTTCAGAAATCAGTTTTTCCTGCTTGATTTTTAAGTTTTGTATTTCGATTACTTCCGAATCAGCTGATTTAATCTCTTCCAGGTATTCTTCTATATATTTCTTTTGGTACTCAACTTCAAGAGTACTCAGTCTTATTTTATATAGGTGACCGCCTCTGCAGTTTTCTGTTTTCCATTCGTACTTATCATTATTTAATGACAACCTCACGGCTCTTTTTGTAATACCTTTTAGCCTGGCTACAATTTCAACATCTACCCATATTTCTTCCGTCTTAATGTCAGTCATATCAAAATCTTTGCTATTCATCATTGAGTTCTCCTATGCTGCTACTCAATGTTAACTCTTCTTTCTCAAAATGGTCGATTTTAAGTCGGAAATGTGTTGTTTTGTGTCTTATAATAAACTTCCGACTTGCGTAGATAATTTATTAAATATACGCAAAAATTGCGTATATATCTCTTGATTTTGCGTGGATTATATTGTATAATGTACGCATAAGGTGCGTAGATAATATGAAAAAATACATTTGGCAAAACTCTGAATATCCTAATTTTACTTACGATAAAGATATTATTATGCCTTTATTATCATCAGTAAGATTAAAGCAAGGCATGTTGTTAGGCAGAATGCAGTCAATTGGTTTTGAAAATAGTCAGCATGCAAAATTGAATGTATTAACTGAAGATGTAATAAAATCAAGCGAAATTGAAGGATTAAAATTAAATGCCGAACAGGTACGCTCTTCTATTGCCAGAAGATTAGGTTTGGATGTAGGCGGAGATATATATGTAGAACGTGACGTTCAGGGTATTGTAGATATGATGCTTGATGCAACTATTAATTTTGATAAACCAGTTACAGAAGACAGATTATTCGGGTGGCAATCAGCAATGTTTCCAAGCGGCAGAAGTGGCTTGTATAAAATTAAAGTCGGCGAATACAGAGATGATGAAAAAGGAAAAATGCAGGTTGTATCTGGTGCGATAGGTCATGAAAAAGTACATTATGAAGCTCCGGGAGCAGATATAGTACCACGGGAAATGAACAGATTAATTGAATACATTAACAATGAATCTGATACCGATTTAGTAATTAAAGCCGGGATTGTTCATTTGTGGTTTGTTATTATACACCCGTTTGAAGACGGAAATGGCAGAATTGCCCGTGCTCTGACGGATATGCTGCTTGCAAGAAGTGAAAACTCTTCTGATCGTTTTTATTCTATGTCTTCACAGATAAAGAAAGTCAGAAAATCTTATTATGATATTTTGCAGATAACACAAAAAGATTCTGTTGATATAACATTGTGGCTGAAATGGTTTTTGGAAAACTTAGTAACAGCAATTGATAATTCGGAAGAGTTGCTAAATGATGTTTTAAAACGTGCTGAGTTTTGGGAAAAGAATAAAGCACAAGTATTTAATGACAGGCAGATTAAGGTACTGAAAAAAATATTAGATAATGGGGGAAATTTTGAAGGTAATTTAACTACCAAAAAATGGGCAGCAATCTGTAATTGTTCTCACGACACGGCAAACAGAGATATTGCTGATTTAATAAGCAAAAAAGTTCTTATTAAACAGGGTGAAGCAAGAGCAACTCATTTTGTATTAAGCATATAGTTTTCTGCATTAATGTTAATTTTATTTCGTTTGTAGGACTTTTGGGAAAGTTTTTCATGCCAAAAAGAGGGAATTAATCCCTCTTTTTGCTTGTTTTTATATTCAGATATTTTAGTAATTTTGTTCACTAACTTCAAAGAAACTTTGCGGATGAGCACAAACAGGACAAAGTTCAGGTGCTTTTGTGCCGACAACTATATGACCGCAATTTCTGCATTCCCATACTTTAACTTCACTTTTTTCAAAAACTTGTTTTGTTTCAACATTTTTTAATAAAGCTCTGTATCTTTCTTCATGGTGTTTTTCAATTGCTGCAACGCCTCTAAATTTTTTTGCAAGTTCAGGGAATCCTTCTTCTTCGGCAGTTTTTGCAAAACCTTCATACATATCTGTCCATTCATAATTTTCACCATCTGCAGCCGCGCTAAGATTTTCGGAAGTATTACCAATACCGTTCAATTCTTTGAACCACAATTTAGCATGTTCTTTTTCGTTTTCAGCTGTTTTCAGAAATAGCGCTGCAATTTGTTCATATCCGTCTTTTTTAGCTTTTGATGCAAAATATGTATATTTATTTCTTGCTTCTGATTCACCGGCAAAAGCAGCCATTAAATTCTTTTCTGTTTGAGTTCCTGCATAAGGATTTGTTTTTTGCTTTTCAACTTTTTCAAATACGTTCAATTGCTTACATTTAGGACATTGTTCAATCGCACTATCCCCTTCATAAGTATAACCACAAACTTTACATACAAACTTCATATTTATTTCTCCTAGTTATCAATTGCAAATATATTGTAACATAAATTATGCCAATTTTATTTATCTTAGCCCTGTAATGACGTGAACGACTGCGGGGTGTGGAGTAATAATCCGATACAACCCATGCAGTTTATATGTACTTAATTAATTTTAATGATGGCAATGATGTCCTTCGCTGTGATGATGACAATGTGCGTGGTCGTGTCCTTCACCGCCGCAAGCATTTTCTCCTGTTTCAAGAGAATTTGCCATATATTTTTCCAATACTTCTCTGATAGGTAATTCAGGACAACCGGCAACAACTTCAACACCATTCATAGCAAACATCATCATAGGTCTGCCGCCCATTCCGCCTGCTAAAACTTTACTTACACCTTGTTCAGAAATCCAAGCAGCACTCTGGCAAGATATACCTTCTTCGGGAACTCTTTCTTCAATGCTTAATATTTCATTTGTTTCAGGATTAATCTCAGCAAAAGTAAAAGAATCACAATGTCCGAAATGTCCACATAATTTACCACTTGATGTCGGAATACAAATTTTCATAATCTTATCTCCTTTTAATTTTTCAATGTTACTCTGCAATAATATCGCACTTTCAAGTGCTTCTGTATCCGTAAGGTTATGTCTTTTTGCATAATCTTTAAGGATATTTAAAATGTTTTCATTAATTCTTCTGTTAAAGGGCACTTTTTTAAGGCAGGTTTTCTTCCTTCCTGCCTGCTCACGCTTACCACCCCATTTAGAACCACAACATCTCATACAAAAAGAATATTCTAAATATTTGATTATGTCAATACATAATCAAGTGTTTTTTCTTTTGTATTTCTTAAATAAATAAGTTTGAGTTGGCATTGTTGCTTTCAGATATATATTTTGCAACTCCGCCTATTTCAACTCCGTCAATTAGTTCCTCTTCTTTTATGCCCATAACATCCATTGACATATTGCAGGCAATAAACTTTACACCGCTATCTTGAGCCTGTTTAATAAGTTCGGATAATGTTGAAATGTTTTTATTTTTCATAACCCACTTCATCATTGCAGACCCCATTCCGCCCATATTCATTTTAGAAAGGGTCAATTTTTCTGCACCTTTTGGCATCATTAATCCAAACATTTTATCAATAAAGCCTTTTTTGACATTAACATTTGATTTTCTTAAAATGTTTAAACCCCAGAAAGTAAAGAACATTGTAACATCTTTACCGCTTGCTTTTGCTCCGTTTGCAATAATAAAAGATGCAAGAGCCTTATCTAAATCATTTGAGAAAACGACAATAGTTTGTCCGTTACCGTTATTTATGACTTTATTCTCCACCTCTTGTCCTCCTTTTGCAATCGTTGCAACAATTTTTGCTTTGTCCTGTTTTAAATCAACCAAAGTGTTTCCCGTACTTTCACACCAAGAAGCAATATCAGATTTAAACCCTCTGTCGGTTGAAGTTATTTCAAAAATATCACCCTCATTTGCTTTATTCAGAGCATTTGATACTTTCATAATGGGTCCCGGGCATTGTAGTCCGCAAGCATCTATTTTAATAAGTTCAGAGTTATTTACGGAAGCCCCAACCGTTGTCGGAATTTTAGCAGCAACTTTGCCTTCTCTGTTTTTTACTAATTCCTTATACAAAGTTATTCCACCCATTAGAGAATAAACATTATTAAATCCTTTTTGAATCAGGATTCTTGAAGCATTATAACTTGTATATCCTGTGTTACAGAATAAAATTACTTTTCTGTCGGTTGGAATCTCATTTAAACGAGAACGAATTTCATTTATCGGAATATTTACAGCACCCTCTATTGTTTTTGTTTTGTATGCAATATTTGGTCTTACATCAATTAAGTAAGAATCTTCTAAATCTTCAAAATACGCAGGTTTTACAAATCCTTTTAATATATTATCAGCGCTCATTCCTAAGACATTTACCCCAGAATCTTTTGCGGAATTGTACGGCGGCGCATAGCAAAGTTCACTGTCAATAAGCTCTTGAACTGTTCCATTGTTTCTCATTACAGAACTTATTACATCAATCCTTTTTTCAACCCCCTCTTGCCCTGCCGCTTGAGCACCAAGTATTTTACCTTCTGGTGTAAATAAAAGTTTATAAAGCGTTTGAGTTGCATCAGGATAATATCCGGCGTGAGAGTTACCATAAACAAATGTTTTCCAATAAGGAATTTCTTTTTGTTTTAATTGTTTTTCGTTATTCCCAACACTTGCTACCGTTAGGTTAAATACTTTTAGAACAGAAGTTCCTTGTGAGTTTTTATATGTTGATAGTTTTCCATTTACCCCGCCTATTATATTGTCAGCAATAATTCTCCCTTGCCTGTTTGCAGGTCCTGCTAACGGAATGAGGGTATTATCACCTGTTACAAAATCTTTGACTTCAACACTATCACCTGCTGCATATATATCAGAATCTGTTGTTTGCATATATTCATTAACAAGTATTCCTCTATTCACTTCCAAACCAGCCACTTTTGCTAATGCGGTTTCAGGTTTTACTCCTATTGCTAAAACCACAAAATCAAAAGGTATATTTACTCCTGAATTGAGAATTATTTTATCACCATCAAAACTCTTTACACCATCAGAAAGAATAAGATTTACTCCGTTATCTCTCATTTCGTTTTGGGCAACAGATGCAATTTCTTCATCAACAGGTGCAAGTATTTGATTGCCTAATTCAACAAGGGTTGTCTCTAATCCCATCTCAATAAGATTTTCTGCCATTTCAATTCCTATAAAGCCGCCTCCTACAACAACTACTTTTTTAGAATTGTTTTGTTGAACATAGTTTTTAATTTTATCTGCATCATTAAGGTTTCTGACTATAAAAGTTTTATCTTTATTCATTCCCTCAAAAGGAGGTACAATAGGACTTGCCCCCTGAGCAAGAACAAGTTTATCGTAGTTTAATTCTTCGCCATTGCTTAAACTTACTGTTTTTGAGTTTCTGTTAATACTTAAGGCTTCAGTATTTAAAAGAACATCAATATTAAACCAAGATTTGAATTTTTCAGGAGTTGAAACAAGTATTTTTTCTCTTTCGTTTATTACACCTGAAACATAGTATGGCAAACCGCAGTTTGCAATAGATACCTCATTTGTTCTTTCAATAATTATGATTTCAGCATCTTCATTTAATCTTCTTAATCTTACGGCACAACTTGCACCTGCAGCACCACCACCAACAATAATTACTCTCATATAACCTCACTAGTTTAACTCCATAATTTAATCATATTACAAACAAGGTGCTAATTATATTTTATATCTAGATAAAAAATATATTAATGATATTTTGACGGCTCGTTTTATATCCTTTTAAGCTTGGCAACAGTTTCTGCATCAGCTCATATTTCTTCCGTCGTAATGTCAGTCATATCAATATTTTGGCTATTCATCATTGAATTCTCCTATGCTGCTACTCATTGTTAACTCTTCTTTCTCAAAATGGTTTATTTTAAGTCGGAAATGTATTGTTTTGTGTCTGAATTTTAAAAAATATAAACAAAATTTTTTATCTTCAATTACCTCATTTTTTGATTTTCAATTACCTGAGAAAAATTTTTAATAAAAATCAGGACTTATTTTTTACAATTTTTCATAAGTGCTTCCATCTTCACAATTTTTCTTGTCGCAGATATCAGATACACTTAATATTGAAATTGTCACAAATTAAATATCAAAAAGGAATACAACAATTTTTTAAAATTTCTCATTTTTTGCATTATTTTGTTCTTAAACGCCAAAATGCTTTTTGATACTAGCGAAGGATAAGGTCAAAACATATAAAACCTGATACTGTAATAATTTGAGCATTCCGGGATAATCATTTTTTATCATTTTTGTAAAACTCAATTACCTGTTTTCGATTACCTGACCGACAATGAAATGCAAAGAGGGAATTTGAGGGGGAAATATGCACAAACACTTCACAAAAAACACTTCCGACTTTAAGGGGGAAGTAATTGAATGAGGTAATTGAAGAGTCCGCTCTGCATCCGTGCCTGTGATTCAAATGTATTGCGGCTTTGACCTGAAAATCGGAGGACAAATAGAGGACATAAAAGTAATCGAAAGTGGAAAAAATGGCTTCAATTACCTTGTCGCAAACAAATTTTGGGAAGTGCCTCTAATTTAGTATTCATGCGGGTGATAAATCGTTTTTCTTCAATTACTTATTTTGCATTTGTCCTGTCTACTTATACAGGACTTTTTCGTCATAGTAAACAGACATTCAGGACAATAAAAAAACTGACTCTTATTTTGAGGGAAGCGGGTAAAATTCATATGCCTAGCCAAACACAGCGATTAACGATACTAAAAAACCATTTAAAAAATGTCCGAAAAAACATACAAAAGTGTCCGAAAAACTATACGGGTATAAAACACATATTAAACATAATGCTGGTTCTGCCGATTTTGATTGTACAAAACTTAATATTCACAAGCCTTTCATTGTGAAATACATCATAATAAAACTTTGATGTTGTTTTATTTGAGAATTGACTCAAACGTAACAAAACTATCTATTTTGTCCACTTTCTGTCACGCTTAAGTCCGACATAAATCCTGATAATCGCTAAAACTCAAACATACTCAATTCATATTAGTTTATTGCTTCTTTTTCTAATTCAATCTTTGAAGGTTTTTGTTCAACAGTTGATTTATCTGTTTTTTTATTTATTTTTTCTTGTTTAGTTTCTGTTTTATCAGATTCTTTCTTTGAGAAAAAGTGTTTTGTTTTTAGCTTTAATAATTCGAATTTTGATGCTTTTTGTTTTCCGTATATTAATTCATCAATTTTTCTTTCTTCTTCTAATTCTTTTTTTATTTTTGCTTGTGCTTCTTTAGCCTTCAACTCAGCTTCTTTTTCCTTCTGCTTCTGAGCTTTCTTTTCTTCTCTTATTTCTTTTTTAGATTTTGTTGTATCGATTTCAGCCCTTACAAATTTTTGTCCGTGACTTACTTCTGTTTTTGTAGCAGGCTCATTGTCTGTGCTTTCAATTGCCTCTGCATTTACCCCTTTTGGCTGTCTTAATGCAATAAGAGTGTCAAAATCAGGTGATAAACTTAAATCAATATGGAATCTTCCCCAACTGCTTGTTTCGTATCTGTTGCTCATAAGCGGGAACCCCCATGCCATTCTAAGATTCAATTCACCCGGAAGGTTGATTTTTGTACCAAAGCCAATACTTGCTAAGAAGTCACTTCCGTCATAGCTTTGATGTCCGGTACCGCTTCCTTTATATGGAAATATTCCTGCGTGGTCAGCAAATACGAAACCTTTTACATAATTTCCGATAAAAGGCGTCGGAGTGTTTGGGTGTTTCTT
>CACZFL010000014.1 GCA_902780525.1 uncultured bacterium
CTGGAGTAAATTCTGCCATGCGTATGCTCCTTTGCATACACATTAATGTCTCTGTTTCGCAGAAACATCAAGTCCTGAATCTCAATCTCAGAGACATTTTGACACATATCAAACTAAAAGATAATTTATTTTTGCACTATGTTGCACTTTATTGCACAGGGTAAATATTCAAATATATTAGTACTTTAAGGCATGAAAAATTCTGAAAATTCAAAATATCAGTGCAAAATGGTGCAAAAATTGGGACAAAAGTGCAAAAATAGTCCGGCAAATCTCTACACTATAAATCTGCCTTAAACTCGTAACAACTCGGCGTCATAGCCAATAATACTGCATCCAAACTGTCCGGAAAGGTTATAATTTTCTTCGGCAGAGTACTTCAGCCTTGCCAAAATCCGCTGAACCCCAAAAGCTGTTCTCAACCATTCTCATTCAGGCAAATAAAAAAGAGGGTTCCCCCTCTTTTTTATTTGCCGAAGAGGGGACTTGAACCCCTACGGATTGCTCCATACGCACCTGAAACGCACGTGTCTACCATTCCACCACTTCGGCATAACCTAATATTATCAAATTATATTCAGTTTTCAAAATTTTCTTATGCACTCAGTGGCGGATGTTGGTTCAAGACCAACCCTCTCGGAAAACCTGACGTTTAGTCAGCTTTTCCTGTGGCAGAGTACCACTTCGGCATAACCTAATATTATCAAATTATATTTAGTTTTCAAATTTTTCTTATGCACTCAGTGGCGGATGTTGGTTCAAGACCAACCCTCTCGGAAAACCTGACGTTTAGTCAGCTTTTCCTGCGGCAGAGTACCACTTCGGCATAACCTATTATTATCAAATTATATTCAGTTTTCAAAATTTTCTTATGCACTCAGTGGCGGATGTTGGTTCAAGACCAACCCTCTCGGAAAACCTGACATTTAGTCAGCTTTTCCTGTGGCAGAGTACCACTTCGGCATAACCTATTATCAACATTAGTTTATTCAATTTTCAAACTTTATTCTACTACAAAAATATAAATTTTAAAATAGAAAGGCGCAGATAAAATTATCTGCGCCCTCTTATCTTATATAAGTTTTTCCTTTTCTTTTGCTCTCAACTCGTGTTTTTCTATCATTTCACCAAGTTCATCAGGTAGAACCGTATTATCAGCTACCGACTTTTTCTGCATACCTTTTGCCAAAATCCCCGTCTGCTTTTCGAGCAGGCTTTCTTTAGCTTCCGCAATATCACGGTCATGGTATATTCCGCCTATTCTTATTGTGTTTTCGCTTGGTGCGGAAATCTCTGCAACTCTTTCTTGAATAGGATAACTTGCCCAGTTTTCAGGTATTTCATCAATAGTTTTGTAAAACTCACCTTGTGGTGCAAGTCGTTTATTGACTTCTTTTTCAAGAATTTTTTGTACATAGTCTTTTTGACTCATAAACCGGCATGGGATAATAATCTCAGAACCTATAACTTCTTCTGGGTCACGTTTTTCGTATTTTTTAAACAGTTCAGATGCAATTTGAAGGTGTCCAAGCTCCATATCCAAAAAGATTTCCCAAGTTTTTTTGATTCTTTCATCAACCTCATCTTCTAAACAGGTATAGTAATTGCAAACTTCCGTAAACTCATGTATAAGAAGTTTTTCCCACATTGATTCATTCGGGTCTATCAAAGATTCATACATGGTTACGTGTTCTTCTTCAACATCTTTAATCTCTGCATAAGTTTCTCTCAATACGTGGTCACCGTAAATAAAACCGTGTTCGGCATAAAAATTATGTGTTTGCTGTTCGCCTGAAAGTACGGTCAAAATATTAACCTTTGTCTGCGGTAAAGCCAATGTTTTATCATAGTGTTTGCGTTTTCTCAACCCGTTGCAGTTATGGTGAAATTGAGTCGGTCTGCCTGTTATAACATCTGTCTGGCCCTGAACAATATCGCTAGGTTCTGTTCCTTCTCTTGCATAAGCAAATTGAGCGTAGCGATACAAATGGTCAAAATCTTCCAAAAGCCCGAAATCAAAAACTTCTTTTACGTACTTGTCAGGTTCGTTCTGAGCAAGCCATGCTGTCAGGTCAACCGCAACCTGTTCATAAGCTAATGTTGTATCTAAAACAGATTGGTCAGCCGGTCCCATCCAATTACATGTCATTTGCTGAGTATTTTCTATTCTGCCAATTTGGGATAATTTTATTTTATCCTCATTATCAGTTAAAAACCTTGCAAGCTGGTGCTTGAAACCCCATGCTTCAACTTCAATACCGTTCATCAGGATTTGTCTTGTTCTTGTGTAACAATCTACATCTGTTTTATTATAAGGTTTTCCTACAATCTGATGCCAATTTCTCATTTGCTTTTCTAAAGTCATTCCCTTTTCTTTCAGCGGATTAAATGTCATAATAAATCATCCTTTCTTTTCTGGGCAAAATCTGCCATACAGGAAGAATGATATATCAATACAAAGAAAAATTTATCGGCCTGGGGTGTATTAAACAAAACGGCTGTTATTTATCAGAGTTCATAATACATCGACTTGTCAAAAGTTCTCTCGTCACGGTAATAACTGTTCATAAGCCTTGCATCTCTAATAACCTGAAGCCAGAGCGTATAGTTATTATCAAAATCATCTTTATTACGATTCATGTATTGTATCGTTACAATCCCTCCATGGGCACGGGTTATACGCAAAAACTCACAATGTGCCGGGAGGTCATTATAGTTTTCCGTACACCTTTTATAAATTGCATCATTTTCACGGCTTTTTATAATACTATACTGCCCTTTTGGATTAATTTTTCTCATTTTTCTAATTTCATACTGAGCAAAAAACGGTGCAGGGGATTCATTTTCATTATACGAGTGAACAACTATTGTTCTTGTCCAATTATTTGAAGTTTCTCCTCCCGGAACGTATTGCAAAATCGCCTCTTTTCCGCGTTTTTTGTAATATGCCGCTTCCCAGAGTTCTCCATCAGGAAAATGGAAAATTATTGTTTCATAAGCACAAACTCCAAGCGTTGTAAGGAGTATTAAACTAAATAAAAGGACTTTTTTCATCTGCGATAACTCCTTTTTCTTCAACACCCGTAATCTCTTTCAAAATTAGCGGTGCAAAAATCTCACTTTCAAAATGACCTATGTCAAACACAACCTGCCTGCAATCTAGTGCAGTATGGAACTTTAAATCACCTGTAACAAAAGCATCCGTATCTGTTTCAAAGATAAACTCACTTCCGGAACCCGCACAAAATCCTATTGATTTGATTTCTTTTATATCGTAATTATTGATATATCTGAGTTTTGGTGATATCTTCAGTAATTTTTTCCTGAGTTCTTCAACCGTAATCGGATTTTCTAACCTTACAATTCTTACAAACTCATAACTTTCAGTTTTTTCAAACCCGAGTTCTTTAATAAGTCTGTCTGTTGTACCGCCTTCTGCTTTATCTAAGTTTGTATGAGCGCAATATATATTTATATCCTTCCAGTCAAGAGGAACGTAAAAAAGCGGATGATGAGAAATTATCATATCGCAATTCTTTTCTCTTGCCTGCTCAATGATCTTATCCGTAACGGTAAGCGCAAAAAGAATTTTGTTCACGTTAATATTATTATTTACCCCTACCCCTGCACCTAAATTTACCCCCCAGCCGGAACAATCCCAGTTTTCTTGGCTTTCAAGAGGTGCATACTCTTCTATTTTGCGGACAATTTCATACTTATTCAAAAATATTCTCCAATATTTTTTTAGCAATATTTTCTTTGGTATCTTTTTCAATATGATTGATATTTAAGTTTTTGTCAATGATGTAAACTTCGTTCTCATCGGAGTTAAAGCCGATATCTTTGCGTGAAATATCATTTGCTACAATATAATCACACCCTTTTGTTTTAACTTTGATTTTTGCATTTTCTATCAAGTGCTCACTTTCAGCGCAAAATCCGACAATAAGGGGAGTTAAATTACTTTTGGATAAATCCTTTTTGGACTCTTCACTGCTAGTAACCCATTGCGTATTCTCCTGTTCTCCGGTATGACAAACTGTTGCATATTCGCCCGAACGGATTTTTATTTTTTTCAGATTACTAATCTCTCTTAAAATATCAGGATTTTTCACAAGCTCAAGATTCAGATAATCTTCTGCACCTTTTTTTATTTTCTGTTCAGAATAGTTTCTCACCCTGTAATCCGAAACAGCAGCTGCCATAATCACACAATCATAGTCAAACAAATTTTCTTTTACCGCCTGCTCCATTTCCTGTGCTGTTTCCGTAACTATATTTTTAAAACTACCCTTTGTGCCGAAGGTTGATATAAGAGTAACCTCTGCACCCATGCCGGCTGCTGTGTTTGCAAGTGCAATACCCATTTTGCCTGATGAACTGTTTGTTATATATCTGACAGGGTCAATTTTTTCTCTTGTTCCGCCTGCAGTAATCAGAATCTTTTTCCCTGATAACTTTCCGCTTTTCTGAATATTTGTATTATGAAAATCCTGATTATTTAATATTTTAACTGTTGCGTCAAAAATCTCTTCCGGCTCTCTCATTCTGCCAACGGCATTTGTTCCGCAGGCAAGAAAACCTTCTGAAGGGTAAAGGATATTATATCCGTTTTCTTCTAATTTTTTAATATTTTCCTGTACAAACTTATTCTCCCACATATTATTGTTCATGGCAGGTGCGATCAAGAACGGCTTATTAAAAGCACAAGCCGTTGTTGAAAGAAGGTTATCACAAATTCCGTTTGCTATTTTGCCTATTGTATTTGCGGTTGCGGGAGCAATAACGAAAATATCCGCGTCGGTAAGTGCAATATGCTCGGGCTTATATTCATCAATATCAAACTGCTCAACATAAACTTCGTTATTTGATAAAGTTTGTAGCGTGAGTTTTGTTACAAACTTAAGTGCATTAGGAGTTACAACGACTCTTACGTTTGCACCTTCTTTCTTGTACAAGCGTATAAGCGAACAAATTTTGTACGCCGCAATCCCACCGGTAATCCCTACTAATATATTTTTACCTTCTAACATACCTATATTATAAAATAAAAATACAATAACTATAACAAATACAACTGCTTCTTTATGATAATAATTTCATCATTTCTGCATAAACCGTTTCTGCCGGACTTTTCAAAGGTATGTTGGCAGAATTTTCATATAGTTCGTCAGGAATCCACTGATGACGTGATGCAACCCATAAAGTCTTTTTACCCAGATATGTTGCAACGTGAGCACTGCCGGTATCGACGCTTATTATTCCTTTAAGGTTATTTATTATATAAACCAGTTCCTGAACGTTAGTTTTATTGATTAAGTCAAGAAATAAAACATTTGTCTTATGCAATGCATCCGAATATTCCTGAGCTTTTTCACCACTTCCCAATACTAATACTTTTTTATCATTATGATTAAAAACACTAATAATTTCTTTAAGCTGCTCTACAGTCATACACTTATAGTCGCCATTTCCGATAGGATTTATCGCTATATATTCTGCAGGATTAAAATCAATATGTGTTTCAATAATTTTTTCAGCATTAAGTTTTATCGGAACATGAATAAATTTTTCCTGTAAAATTCCGCTTAAAAGATTTGTTACTTCACAGCCTATGAATACATTTTTATCGGAAATAATCTTATAACGGCTGCGTCTTAAAAATGTATCAAAAAAGAAATTAATATCATTAAACAATATATACTTACTGTTTAACAAATTAGAAATAAAAATAGGACGTTGCCTGCGAAAAGTTACAAATGATGCATAAACATCTTTATAACCGATATCTTTTTTTAAATTTATAGTCCCTTTTAATCCTTTATGGACACTTTTTTTATTTAATACAACAACCTTATCAATACCTTCCATTAAATTTGCTAAATATTCCCATTGCGGATATACAACCAAACAAATATTAACAGATTCATAAAAATGTCTTATGTTATAAATAAGCTCGCTTAAGACTATTGTATCTCCCAAATGATTAGATGCAAAGATAACAAAATTCTTAGTTGTCATAGAAAAACCCTTACCAAAATATCCAATAATATTATTATTTTAGTATGCAAAAAAGTCTTGTGTCAAGAATAAAGGTGGTTTCATACGGTTTTTGTGTATAAAACTATTTGGCAAAGAAATAAGTTTATTTATCCAACTACGCAAGATATTTTTGCAGGGTTGCCTTGTCAAAAACTTCTATGCTGTCTTTTGAATGAATAAATATCAGACAGGAAATCAGCGTTTTAAATGTCTGAAAATCATCAAACGCAAGTTTCTGACGCAGGTCTGTCATATTGTTTGCCATAAACTCTGTCAGGATGACTTTGTCATTGTAATAGAGTTCTGAAAGGAACTCAAAAGCATCACGGGTTTTTATACCTTCTAAGTAAACAAAATCTGGCGACTGGAACTCAATAAATCTGAGAGCTTTATCCATGTTGAACCCGATATTTTCATTCAGTTCGCACTGGTTAACCCCTTTTAGTTCATATTTGGCAATAGATTCTATTGTTATGATGTTCTTCTTGTTTTTTGCAGCTTCCATTAGAAGCGAATATATAATATGTGTTTTTCCGCTCAGCGGTGAACCGCAAACAAGCACAATTCCAGGGTTTTGAAGTGAATGTGTAATTATGCTCCTTGCTTTTTCATCCGGAATAATTTTATCCAGCTTTTGAGGCGGTTTATATATTTTAAGAGATATTCTCTCACCCATAATTGTCGGAAATGATGATACAGAAGCTATAAGCATCGTATTATCAACTTTAAAAATAAGTTTTCCGAGCTGCGGAATCTCGCAAACTGAAGCATCAAGGTTTGACAATGTCTTTAATTTTGATACAAAAGCAGAGTTAAGTATTGCAGGAATCGTACCTTTATCCACAATTTCCCCCACCTGCTTAAATACAACCTTCAGACCTTCTTCCACCTGTTCAAAGTTAAGTTCGTGAACATCTTCAATAATTGCCTGTTTCAAAATAGCTCTAATTACGTGCTGAATGTGTTCTTCACCTGCTTCTTCTTTGTGAAGTTCTTCAGTCCAGTCAAAGCTTTCTGCCTCATCGTCGTTCAGCGTAATATTGTCAACCGTGTCTGCAACTTTATAATACTCATCAATTTTTTTGATTATTGAGCTTTCTGATGATATTACAGGTTCAATAGAACATTCAGCAGTTTCAACAACCTTATCTATCGCAAATAAATCCAGCGGATCTGACATCGCAACTGTTAAAACATCTTCTATTTTAAAAAGCGGAATAATTTTGTATCTTCTCGCATCAGGAAATGATACATATTTAAAACATTTTGGGTCAGGAGTGTAGTCTTCAAGATTAACATAAGGAATATGAAGCTTGGATTCAAGAAATTTTAATAGCGTATCTTCAGCCAAAATTCCTGAGTTTATAAGTGCCTGACCTATATTAATACGCTGAACGTTAGCAAGTTCTTCCGCTTTTTCGAGCGTTTCATATGCAACTATTCCATCGCGTACAAGTTCATACTTGAGTTTTTCCAAAGTTTTATTTGTTATCGTTTCCATACAAAATCCTAAAATATAATCCGCAAGAAGATTATACCAAATAACGAAAACTAATTCAAATTACAAAACAGTATCATCTAAATCAATAATATTGTTTTTAATTAAATAAACAATAAGCTCAACTCTGTTATGAACATCAAATTTTCTATAAATATTTTCTACATTTGTTTTTATCGTTGATACAGACAGCGAGAGTATTTTAGCGATATTACGCTTGTTTTTTCCGGATAGAATAAGCTTAACTATTTCTCTCTCTCGCTCCGTTAAATACCTATTTTTTATCATATTCATAATATTATGATAACGCTTTTTAAATAATATTCATTCATATATTTTCCAATATGCAGAATTTTTGTAAAAATTTATTAAGAAAGAGGATGTTCTAAAATACTAGATTTTTTTGAGAAATGTTTCATCAATTTGCCAAAACCGTTTTTCATATCCGAAAATTTTTCCCATATATACCCCTTTACTTCTAACCCTCTTCGTTTTTTCCGAGGTATTCTTCAACTTTTTTAACTATTGTATCAAGTTCAAAGGGTTTTGTTATGTATTCATTAACACCGGTTTCTTCACCAATCATTTTGTCCTCAAGCTGAGAACGAGCAGTAACCATAATTATTGGAATATCTTTGTATTTTGCATCGTATTTCAAAAGACGGCTGATTTTATATCCGTTAATTTTCGGCATCATAACATCGAGAATAATTAAATCAGGCAAAATCTCTTTTGCAAGCTTAAGTCCGTCTTCGCCGTTAAAAGCTGTATAGCACACGAAACCTGAAACCTCCAGGACAAACTTCAGGCTTTCTACAATATCCTGCTCATCATCCACTATAAGAATCTTTTTCATGTGTATCTCCTTCAATCTCGTATGAATACATTATATCACATTTTCCGTACAAATCTTTATTTTGTTCTATTACAGAATCTATTTTTTTATGCAAAAACTCTGCCGAAGGTTTGTCACCGTCCATCAAAATCAACGACAGCGTTGTCATAAGCCCTTCTTTTTCAATCATAGAATTTGCCATATATGTTTTATTTAACAAATTGTTATCTTTTAACAATTTATCAATCGTTTCATTGGTAGATTTAATTTTTATTACGGCTATTGTTGAACCGTTTGAGCGTGCCTGCTGCGCAAGCTGCTTGCGTATCATAAGGAAATTTGATTTGTCATTGGCAACAGGGATTACAAAATAGAATTTTGAACCCTCTCCGACTTCACTGTCGCACCAGATTGCACCATTATGCGCTTCCATTAACTGCCTTGCAATAGGAAGCCCAAGCCCTGTTCCGCCCACTTTTCTGGAAAGAGAATTTTCAATTTGTGCAAACTTATCAAAAACGTGGTTCAAATCTTTGCGTTCAATACCGATTCCGTGGTCTTCTACGCAAACCTGAAGATAATTTCCATGAAGTTTTTTGATATCTTCTTCGAAGCACTGGTCATACCTAAGCTCTCGCGCATTTACCACTTTTGTTGATATTTCAATATTTCCCTCTGTCGTAAACTTAATTGCGTTTGAAACAAGATTTGTAAGAACCTGAATAAGACGGTCAGAATCTGCATAAATTTGTACCTGTTCATCATTTGTCGGCGTAAATATAATATCCAAATTCTTTTCTCTTGCAACTTCAAGCAAATTGTTTTTTACATCTTCAATTATCGGTTCAACATTTATAAGTTCAAATTTGAAATCCATTTTGCCGGCTTCGATTTTAGAAATATCCAGAAGGTCATTTATGATACCTGAAAGTCTTATAGCATTACGTTTTCCCATTGATACAAACTTTTCAATATTTTCTGTCATATCACCGGCTTTTCCGCTCAAAATGATATCCATAGCATTTTTTATTGCGGTAAGCGGTGTTCTGAGTTCGTGAGAAACGATTGAGATAAACTCTGATTTTAATCTTTCCAGTTTTTGCAGTTTTCTGTTTGTTGCTTTAAGCTCCTGTGTAAATGATGCACTCTGAAGCGGAATTGTTACCTGACGAACAAGAGTCTGGAAAACAGTGGCGTCTTCCGTTGAAAACGGTTGCTCTCTGTATATCTCTTCAAAACCGAAAAACTCATCATTCAGTACAATAGGTGCAAAAAGGTTATCAAACCTCAAAACTGAAAAATCATATTCTTTGATGTTATGTTTAATATTTTTTTCAATTTTTAAATTCCCGATTTTAATATCGTAAGGCGGGTCACTCAGCAAAGACTTATAACTTAGTATTGCCCTGAGTTTAAGTGCTTCCAGAAGCCTGTCAGAGATTTTGTAGAGTGAGTTAATAATCAAAACAGGTTCTCGCTCAGAGCGGAAAATAAGCGTGCAGGACATCTCAAAGTTCAGCGATTTTTCAATCCCTTCTATCATAATCTGAACGAGTTTATCTTTATCCAAAGTTCCTGCAAGCTGCGAGCTTGTATTATAAAGAACATTAAGCTGATAGAGACTTGCTGCAAGTTCCTGGTTTGATTTTGTCATCTTTAAAAGCGACTGGCGTGTACGAAGGCTTGAATCAATGGTAGCAGACAACAATTTTTCGTCAATCGGGGTTTTGATAAACAGATTTATGTTGTGCGTAACATCTTTATTATGTTCCTTTTCACCGACAATCAAAAGTGTGACAACAGGAAATTGCTTGATTTTTCTGCATAACGGCTTAAGGTCGAATTTTTCTATATCGCCGTCAATTATAACAATATCAGGTTCTTCTACCTTAAGAATGTCAAAAATAAGTGTTTCATCGACATTGACAATAATCTCGTCAGACGGAAATACTTTTTTTATGATCTCTTCTTTCCCGCTATCCTCACTAATTAACAAAAACTTTGTCATATTAATATATTAGCAAAAACGCAACAAACAAGGCAAGAAGTTTACATCTGTAATTTATTTATATAATCATTTTACTATTACTGCTTCAACTTCTTTTCTATGGGGTAAAATCATCTCTTCCATTGAGCGAAAGAGTTCTGCTTTTGTATCCGCTTCCGAAAAATTACCTCCTGTTACATCCGCTGTGCATTTAAGCTGTGCTAAATCATCGCTGTTCTCAACATCAAACGCAATAACATCAATTTTTATATCACGTCTTTGTTTCATTAAAGCAATAGCATATTCACATGGACTTTCGTCACAGTTTTCACCGCCGTCAGTCAGCAAGATAATATGCTTTATTCCTTCGGTTCCGTTAAAATCTTTTTTTACAGCCTGTTTTAGGGAATATGTTATGGGTGTCATACCTCTCGGGCGCAGGTTATATAACGCAGACGCAATTTTTACGGGGTCATTATATCCTATCGGAATAACAAGTTCGGAACTTCTGCACGCATTGTAAGCCAGAAAGCTACATGTATGCCCGTAAACCCTTAGACCTACCTTTGTATCTGGAGAAATTTGCGGAAGAACCGTTGACATAAGCTCTTTTACCTGATTAGCCTTCGTCTGGTTATTGATGTATTCGGACATACTGTTTGAAAAATCAATAACAAAAAGAAGCTTGTCTCCATCAGGTTTATAGCTGTAATCTTTCGGGGTATAAACATCATACGCAAAAACCGGAATTATCGCTAAAAAAACAAATAACAAAAATTTTTTCATAACAAAATTTAACCTTAAAGCAAGGTTTTTAACATTACCCGCCTGAATATAAATATTGACAAAAAACAGTTAAAAAATGTACAATTAGCATATGGCAATAGTGTTTTTATCATTAGGTTCAAATATAGGTGACAGACTGGGATACGTTCAGCAGGCTGCAAGTATTTTGGGTACAACAAAAGATATTAATATTATTACGACTTCATCTTTTTATGAAACAGAACCTTGGCAAATGGATTCACCAAACTGGTTTGTAAACGCTATCGTCCAAATATCAACCTCACTATCGCCCGAAGAACTTTTAATCGTTATTCAGCGAATAGAATCACAGCTTGGCAGGGAACGAAGTGAAAGAAGAGAATATACTGACAGAACTATCGATATAGATATCTTATTCTACGATAACAAAATAATGAATACCGATAAGCTCATTATTCCGCACAGATTTTTCCACAGAAGAGCGTGTATGCTCGTTCCTATGCTTGAAATCGCTCAGGATTATATTCATCCTTTGTTTAACAAATCTATCTCCGACTTGTATGATGAATTGGAAGAGCCGGAACAGGTTGTTTTATACGGGACAAGAGTATGATGGATAAATATAAAACCATTTGTATTGCAGGTGCCGGAGCTTCCGGTTGCATTTGTGCGTACTTTCTGCTTAAAGCAGGGTTTGAAGTTACACTTTTTGATTACGGTTCTCCGCTTAGAACCCTGCTCCCCACAGGCGGGGGAAGATGTAATCTTGCACACGCAGAGTATGACTTTAAAGAGCTTGCAAAAAATTACCCGAGAGGCGAAAAATTTTTGTATTCTGTTTTTTCAAAGTTTTCCACTTATGATACACTTGCGCTTTTTAAAGAACTGGGGGTTGAAACATATACACAGGAAAACGGACGCATTTTCCCGACTTCAAACAGCTCAAAAGATGTAAGAGAAAAAATATTAAACGCTATAAACAAAGCTGATTTTATTAAAGAAGGGGTAAATGAAATTTCACCTTTGGGTAATGGTTATAAAATAAAAACCGAAAAAGCGGAATATTTCTTTCCGTGTGTTGTTATATCCACAGGCGGGGGAAAATACTTTAAAGGATTAAACCATAAAGTCATTCCGTTTACCCCTGCTCTTGTCGGACTCAATGCAGACATCAAGACACTTAGCGGAGTTGTTCTTAAAGATGTTTATTCTAATGACTGTAAATTCTCTGACGATTTGCTTTTTACCCATTTCGGAATATCAGGCCCGCTTGCTTATAAAATATCTTCCGTAAAAACAAAAGATTCATTTCCGTACAAACTGAGTTTTGATTTGTACAATAAAGAGTTTGACCTGCAAAAATTGTTAAACAAAAATCCGCACAAAGATTTAAAAAACATTTTATCATCAGCTTTTCCTCACAGATTTGCCGAATATATCTCAGGAGAATACGCTGAAGTTAAAGCTCACAAAATTGACGGAAAAACAAGAGATTTAATACTGAATAAAATCCACAATTTTGGGGTAAATATTACGGGTACAAATAAAGGCGAAGAAACTGTAACAGCAGGAGGTTATGACTTAAATGAAATTAACCCCAAAACAATGGAATCAAAGCTTTATCCGAACCTGTATATAATAGGAGAAGCACTCAACATAGACGGATTTTGCGGAGGATTTAATCTTCAAAATGCATGGTCAACTGCATTTGTTGCAGCAGAAAGTATAATTAACAATTAAAAAAGAGATATGAAAAAACATATCTCTTTTTAATGTTCATTAATAGTGTTTTGTATCATCTGAGCAGCTGCAATAACATTCTTCAAATCCGCTTGTTGCAAGCAGAGTAATACCACTGATACCAACAAGAGAATAGACTATTCTTGAAAGTAAAGTCGCATCACCAAAAAGTGCAGCAACAATATTGTAGTTAAAAAACCCTACAATACCCCAGACAATTGCACCGGTAATAACAAGTGCATAAGACACTATCCTTACTATGTGCATCATATCACACCTCCTTTCTTAAAAATGACAGGGGTAAATATTTTTGTAATTATTTACCCAAACTTACTGTTTCATGTTTATTATTAAATTTTTCTCAGATTTTTCATTAACCAGCCGGAGAATAAACATTGTCTTTTCGGGTAATTAAAAAAGATTACTTTATATAATCTTCGCAGCATAATTTTTTATAAACCCAAACTCTCTCAGCCCCCAAATATTATGTTTCAGCTCAACAAAGTATTCCTTTAATGTTTTTTCTATAGCTTTGCTTGACCTGTCGTAATCTCCGGTTATCAGCAAACTTGCCCCATTCATTTTCATTGCAAGTTTTATTATAAGAATTGATGACATGGTTTCTCCAAAACTCTGCTTCAGGCAATTTCTTATTGCAATAATAGAATTTCCATTGTCTTTCAAATCATATATTCTGGCTTGCAAATCCTTTGTCTGAAAATCAAAATATTTTCTATACTCATCACTTAATTTATATAATTTATCCGGGATACGTATTTGCGGAATTATTTTATCTTTATAATCATCTATATTAACTTCTTCAAGAACATTTATTCCCAGTCTGTCGAATTCAATTATTTCATCATTGAATAAATGTAACAAGCCATTTTTTGCATAGTTATCAATTACATTCTTCATAACATCAGACGCAAGAATCGGAGAATACTTTTTTTCAAAAGCTTTTAAACCCTCATTACGTATAATTGCATTAGCCATAAGATATGCTTCGGTTCCGTCAGAAACATTCATTGGCATAACATTTACTTTATCAAAATTTCGAAATCGCCATTTCACAATATTAGCAAAATCTTCTAATGACAAATCTTCTCTTTTTCCTGTTGTATTCTGGGTTTCTCTTGTTATGCCAAAGCAATCTTTGTATGTTCCAAAGGTAAACCCCATGCTGCCAAAAGAAGGCTGATTATTATTTTTGCTAATATTATACCCATACCTGTATTGATTATTTGCAACTAAATTGACAATTTTCATACTGAAATAATAAACCTGTAAATAAAAAAATGCGGAATGATAGTAATAACATAAAAAACAGGAAGTGAAAATATCACTCCCCGTTTTTTAATTTTATTTATACCCTATGCCATTGCTTTTTCAACAGCAACAGCAACTGCAACAGTTGCACCAACCATCGGGTTGTTACCCATACCGATAACGCCCATCATTTCTACGTGAGCAGGAACTGAAGAAGAACCTGCAAACTGAGCATCACCGTGCATACGACCCATAGTATCTGTCATACCGTAAGAAGCAGGACCTGCTGCAACGTTGTCAGGGTGAAGTGTACGACCTGTACCACCGCCAGAAGCAACTGAGAAGTATTTTCTTCCGTTTTCCCAGCACCATTTTTTGTAAGTACCTGCAACCGGGTGTTGGAATCTTGTCGGGTTAGTTGAGTTACCTGTAATAGAAACGTCAACACCTTCTTTAATCATAATTGCAACGCCTTCGTTAACATCATCAGCACCGTAGCATCTTACTTTAGCTCTTTCACCCTCTGAGAAAGCTGTTTCATTAACGATTTTGAGTTCGCCTGTTTTGTAATCATATTCTGTTTCAACAGAAGTAAAACCGTTAATACGAGCAATTACGTGAGCGGCATCTTTACCAAGACCGTTCAAGATAACTCTTAAAGGTTCTTTTCTAACTTTATTAGCGTTACGAGCGATACCTATTGCACCTTCAGCAGCTGCGAATGATTCATGACCTGCCAAGAAGCAGAAACATTTTGTTTCTTCTCTTAAAAGCATTGCACCTAAGTTACCGTGACCAATACCAACCTGTCTTCTGTCACCAACTGAACCCGGAACTGCAAATGCCTGCAAGCCTAAGCCGATAGCTTCAGCAGCTTCAGCAGCAGTTTTAAGACCTTTTTTGATAGCGATAGCGCAGCCTAATGTATAAGCCCAAGATGCGTTATCGAAAGCGATAGGCTGAATGCCTTTTACAATAGCATCAACGTCGATGCCCTTAGATAAACACAAATCGCGAGCTTCTTCTAAAGATTTGAAACCGTATTCAGGTAAAACTTTAGCAAGAGTTGCTTCACGTCTGTCTTGTCCTTCAAATTTTACTGTCATAATTTATTTCCCTTATTATTTTGTATCTACTTAACTATTCTTCTCTAGGATCGATATATTTTACAGCATCTGCAAATCTGCCGTAAGTACCTACATTCTTATCAAATGCTTCTTTAGGATCAACACCTTTTTTGATAGCATCCATAAATTTACCCATGTTGATAAATTGATATCCGATAACTTCATCATTCTTATCTAAACCGAGTTTAAGGATGTAACCTTCTGTTAACTGAAGGTAACGAACACCTTTTTGTTTAGTAGAGTGGATTGTACCACACATAGAGCAAAGTCCTTTACCTAAGTCTTCAAGACCTGCACCAACAGGCAAACCGTTTTCAGAGAAAGCAGACTGAGTTCTGCCGTAAACGATTTGTAAGAAAAGTTCTCTCATTGCTACGTTAATAGCATCACAAACTAAGTCTGTGTTAAGAGCTTCCAATATAGTTTTACCCGGAAGGATTTCACCTGCCATAGCTGCAGAGTGAGTCATGCCTGAGCATCCGATTGTTTCAACAAGAGCCTCTTGTATAACACCTTCTTTTACGTTAAGAGTCAATTTACAAGTACCTTGTTGCGGTGCGCAGCAGCCACATCCGTGAGTTAAACCTGAAATGTCTTTAATTTCTTTACATTTTGTCCATTCGCCTTCTTGCGGAATTGGAGCAGGAGAACCTTTAACACCGCGATGAACACAGCATTTTTCTTCGATTTCCTTGGTAATTTCTATTTTGCCCATTTGACCTCCTTATAATCAAAAATAAAGCTTATATCCTCTAATAGTTCTATTATATAACAAACATATTTATTACAAAATGAAAACAAGAGTAAAAAAGCGGGACGGAGATAAATATCTCCGCCCCGCTTTTTAAATCATTATAACCACTCAAAATACTTATGAATATTAATCTCTTTTCCGTATTGAACCAATAGGTTTATATACACTATACATGCCGCAAAATACAGGAACGGCAGCAGAGCACTTGTAACAACAAACGCTGCCAGAACAAGAGAGATAAAACTGAACAATATTGCATACAGAATCATTTTACCTATTAGTGTCCAGGAAGCATGACTGTTTTCACGGATAATTTTATGATGCTTTTTGAGTGCGAGCATATCGCCCACTTTAAGTTTTACCATATAAGATGTAAATGCAGCATTTATAAACAGTGCAACAGTCAGTCCTACAAATATACCGACAAGATTTGATAAAACTGCCAGAATAATATCCGTTGAAATAAAGCTGATTGATTTAAGCAAAAGTGCTGAAATAACCGCCAATAACCCGACAACAAATCCGATAATAAAACTGAATATCACAATGATTACTGAATACACAAAATAAACCACTGCTGTTTTCAAACCTGTTTTTAACAAACTTGTATTTTTCCATTCTGCCATATCAGGAGAATCTGTATTTAACTGTTTATTCCCTGTTTCAAACACAAAACCTGTAATATACAAACCTGCTAATATCATAGCAACAATTGATGCAATAATAAGCAAAATCAATTTATCTTGTACAAAAGCAAAAATACAAAGAATAAATGGAATTACTGTTAACAGACCGCCTACTGTTATTTTCAAAATATAATTGTCATCTTCTTTTACAGATGTGATTGCTTTTGCAAGACTTATCCCCAATGACTTGTCCTTTCTTTTTTATTTAATCCACTGTTTTCATTCTAATTGTATCTGTGACAAACTCACTTAAATCCGTTATAACATTTTTTGCATATTTGCCATACTTTCCGGCAGCAATCTTCTTTTCAAACTCATAAAGCTCTGACAGTGATGTATCTGTAATTTTCGGCTTTGAATCAAATAGTGAATTAAAGAAAGTAACAACCTCCGATGTAGACATGTTCTTCACGTCTTTAAAAACGGAACTTTCCGACTCGTTTATCGGTTTTACTGACTCTAACATATCGTTTTGTACCTCCTTATTTCCCCTGGAATTTACTCCCTGAAGAAATCCTCCGTCTCTATCTACAATGTTATTTACACCTGACGGAAATCCTATACTTTGTATTGTATTAGGATTATTGTTTTGCGCATTATTCAGCTGCTTTTCCAACAAATCTGAAAAAGTTGTATCGCCCAAATCGATTCCCTGAATCAATCCCTGAGCATTGGTGTTAAACATTTCCGGTGATATAGAGCCGATAAAATTTGATACTAAATTCATACCTACATTTTACAATATTGCCGACCTTGTCTCTATCCTTCAAAAAGTGTAAATAGTGTTGATGAACGGCAAAAATATTTATATAATACAAAATAGGAGAAAATTATGAAAAAAATATTAACAAGTTTTTTGATAATGTTTTGTACGGTTATTTTTGCAAAAGCTTCCGATATGCCTGATTTAAAATACAAAAATATCGACATTAAAGATAAAATAACGTATGACATTGAAACAAATACCTGGGCAAAAAATACTGACAAAAAAAACTTAAACTATTTTATGAAAGTAAAAGGTTTTGGCGATTTTTATGATTACCTGGACTCTGAACAGAATTTTGCATTTACCACAAATTGTGAATACGAGTTAATACATAATAATACTCTTATTGGCTATTCAAACAGAGATATGAAGTTCTATGAAATCCTTTATGACAATAAAACAGTAGGAAAAAGAGCTTTAACAAAAGAAGAAGTCGGAGCAATCCTTCCTGAATATAAAATCATTTCGCTGTCTGATTTTAGCCCTAAAACAAATTCTCTGAAAATTAAAAAGAATTTTAGTGCAATGAAAGTCTTCTTATTCAATGATACTGAAGATACGTTTGACGGGTACACTTTTACTTCCGGCAACTCAAAATTTGAACAATACGATTTAAGAGGCTTCTTAACCGTTTATAAGCCAGGAATGGTACAATTTTCAAGTCCGGATGGGCAAAATGATAAACGCTGGTATGTACTGTTAATAAGATAAAAAAAGAGTGGTTAAAACCACTCTTTTTTTATTTTCTAAATTATGCTTTCTACATCTGACGAATCTGACTTAAAAGGATTATTTCCCGAATTGGTTATTTCCTCGGGAGCAGATATTTCTTTCTTTTCTTTTTTCTTGATGATTTTAGGAACTGCATTAAGTTCTTTTGCTATTGCATCATTTTTCTCTGCCTCAGCTTTTTCATCCTCTAAGTCTTCATCTGCTTTGATATCATTATTTTCTGCGGTTTCCGGTTGTTCACCGCTTTCTTCATTTTCTGCTGCATCAATGATTTCAGGGTCAGACGTATTTTCATCGTCTGAATCTTCTTCTTGATTTTCTGCAGCTTCTTCTTTCTTAAGAGCAGCTTTAAGCATTTCTTCGTGTTGTTTTATTGCCGCATCAATTTCTTCTTCATCTTTCGCTCTTATAACAGGAATAGAAAGCATTAAAGCAACCTGATCACCTTCCTGTTCAAAGTTCAGATCAAGAAGCTCCTTATCAAGTTCAACATAACGCGAGAGCAAGTCTATAAGCTCGCTTCTCATTTGTTCTAATATTCTCGGCGTAAGGTTTGTTCTGTCCTGCATTAAAACGAGTTTTAATCTGTTTGTTGCAACAGACTTAGAAGCATCACCCTGCGGTTCCTGTGTACGAAAGAACTTTGAGATTGTATTATATAAATCAGAAAACAAGCTCATCCTACACCTTCACTTTCAGCTTTGATATTACGGATATAGCTTTTTTAATTTGTGCCATAAATCCTTTTGGCTCATCTAAGTCTAAGAACGGAACTTCTTCTCCTAATATTCTTTCTGCTACGTTTCTGTACGCTTTTCCCGCAAGAGCGTCTTCGTCATTAACAATAGGTTCACCTTTGTTAGTAGATGTTATAATACCTGTGTCTTCCGGAATAATCCCCACAAGAGGAATTTCCAAAATTCCGACTACATCATCAACGCTCATCATTTCGTTTGACTTGATTAAGTTTGGACGTACTCTGTTCAGAAGAAGTTTTACACTTGTAATTTCTTCTTTTGTTGCAAGAAGTCCAATAATTCTGTCTGCATCACGAATAGCCGACATTTCCGGAGTTGTAACAACAATTGCTTCACTTGCGCCGGCAACTGCATTCTGGAATCCCTGTTCAATACCTGCGGGACAGTCAACAAGAACAAAATCATTTTCTTCTTTTAATATGTCACAGATTTCTTTCAGCTGTTCTGCGTTTACTGCGGTTTTATCTCTCGTCTGTGCAGCTGCAAGAAGCTGAAGGTTAGGATTCTTTTTATCTTTAACAAGCGCCTGTTTAAGCTTGCATCTTTCTTCAATTACATCAACAATTGTATAAACTATTCTGTTTTCCAGTCCCAAGAGCAAGTCTAAATTTCTTAAACCTAAGTCTGTATCAATCAAAACAACCTTGTACCCGTTCTTTGCAAGAGCTGTACCGATGTTTGCACTGGTTGTAGTTTTACCTACTCCGCCTTTTCCTGATGTTATTACTATTACTCGACCAGTCATTAATCTCTCCTTAACTTTTTATAAATTACAATCTTTCCGTCTTCAATAAGAGCTTCCTCAGGGGTAAACTCATTTGATTTTTGTACGTAAGGTACGTTCAAAGTATCATTTCTTCTCGCGTACAAACCTGCTATTCTTAACTGAATAGCGTTTAACTTCAAGGCTCTAACCTTTGATGTTACATTTCCGTTACTTCCGGCATGAGCTATACCACCCAAAATACCCCATACCGTGATATCACCGCCTGCGATAATTTCACTTCCCGGGTGGGCATCACCTATAATCAAGATATTTCCTTCATAATTAACAGTTTGTCCTGAACGTAAAGTTTGATTCAAATAGAGTGTCGGAATAGACTCAGTATTTTCAGAGTTTTCTTCTACTCCTTCAGGAAGAACATTTCCGGTGTCAAGAAGAATGTACTTGCTTTCTTCAGGCAAAAGTCCTTCGCTTGCGGCAAGCATTCCGAAACTGTCTTTTTCATAATTTTCGGTTGGAATTACTTCTGAAAGCTCCTGAGTAGAAACTTCGTCATAAATATCTTCAATACCTTCTTTTGTTTCTACGGGGCTTTCTATACTCATATCAGCATGTACTTCAACAATTTTGTTTTCTTCAGCTGAAATTTGTTCTTCTCCTTCAATTTTTTCTGCGACAGCTTCTGCATTATACCCGTTATTCTCAGCACTTTCACTTTTTGCTGAAATATCTGCAATCAAATCTGAAGACAACTCTTTTATCATAATACCCAGGCTTACGGCAGAAGCCTCTGTTTGTTCAGATTTTGTATCAATGAGTGCTATTCTTGCATCCATTGATTCTATTAAAGCTTTTATACTTAAAAGCTGTGACTGTTTCAAATCCAGTCTGCCTAATTTTAAACAAATATCTTTACCCTGAACCTCAGGATGCTCCATAATGGAGCTCAATTCAAAGACAAGTTGTGATGTGTTTTGAATATTACTCAGGTCAATAATAAACCCGTTCTCTATTACACTCTTTTCCATTAACATAATAACTAATTCCCCAATTGATTTGTGACACTACAAGAATACTCTAAAAAATCCCGAAATACAATAAAATATGACGCTTTGTAAAGTAAAAAAATAATCGTAACAATTGCTTAAAATATTATAGACATGGTTTTTCATTTTAAATAAAATAAAAATATGTTGGGGAGATTGGGATTAAAATACTTTTTAATAGCATCTGTTTGTCTTATGTGCAATAACTTTGTATATTCTGACGAATTCGACTATGCACAGGCTCAGAGAAGAGTTCCTGTTCAGGAAGAGTTCGGTGACTATATGGCAGGTGTAAGGGAACAAATCTCAAAAAACTGGACCCCGCCGGAGGTTACGGAAGAGGGACATGCTACCGTTATTTTTAAATTAGACAGGAACGGAAATGTTATCTCCGCTTATATTAAAGAAAGCTCCGGAGATAAATTCTATGATGCATCTGCTTTAAACTCCGTTGAAAAAGCGGCTCCATACCAAAAGTTTCCGGAAAGTTCAACAAGAGAGAATCTGACAATTGTTTACTCTTTTGATTCGTCGGTCGTCAGTGCAAACCAGCTCAAAGAACTTGTTGCAGAGTCTGAAAAATATGTTAACAGAGATAATCTGAGGGCACGTAATATTATTGACCAGGCTATTAAATCAATAGAAGGCGACCCCGCATCGTATTTTTTGTATGCCAGAAGAAGTAAACTTGATAAACTTATAGGTGATACTGAAGCTGCCAAAACAGATTTGGGAAAAAGCAAGATGTACAAAATAGCCTACGACAAACGCCGCATAGCAAAATGCAAAGATGCTCTTGCGCAAGATGAAACACCGTTTGCATATTTTACGCTTGCTAATGCATACGAGCTTGCAGGCGATTACCAGAATGCTATTTCAAATATAGATAAAGCAATAAGCATGACTCAACTGAACCAGGCGTATAAACGTTATCGTGCCGAGCTAATTATGAAAAGTGATAAATAAAAAAGATGCTTTAAAAAGCATCTTTTTTATTACTTAGCTTGTTTATCACTACATTTCCAAATTCATCTGTGAGAATTGGATAATTTTATTTTTACCTCTGTGTTTAGCGTTATAGAGGGCATGCTCAGCGTATCTAATAACGGTATTTGCATCTTCATCAACATCTTTCATGCAAGGGTATGTTGATATGCCGCCTGAAATTGTAACTCTGTGAGCTTCTTCTTCGCCTGCAGGAATGAACTCCATTTTTTCAATTTCTCTTCTGAATCTTTCACCAAACAGAAAAGCATTTTCTTCAGAAGTATTCGGAAGAACAAGTAAAAATTCTTCGTCGCCGTAACGGGTTAAAATATCTTCTTTACGAACCATAGCTGTTAATTTGTTTGCAATATTTCTTAAAAGGATATCACCCCATTCATAACCGTACATATCGTTTACAACTTTAAAGAAGTCAATATCAAAAAGTATGCAGGATAATTTTGTACCATATCTTCTTGAACGTGAAATTTCTTCTTCAAGACGTTCCTGAAGGTATTTTCTGTTATGAAGTCCTGTCAAATCATCTGTTGTAGAAACTCTTTCAACTTTATCTTTGTATTCTTTTATTTTTAAAAGAGCTTTTGCACGAACAACAAGTTCGTCTTTTTCATTAAAATCTTTTATAAAATCGTAACCTTCAGCTCTGACAGTAACATCCATCCTTGTCGGACCAAAGAAAAGAATCGGACAAGAAAACTTGTTAGTCATAAGAGCGTCTTTTGCGGCATCAATGTTTTCAATAATAATCAATGACGGATTCATGACCGCATATTCTTTTAGTTTGTCAATTGATACGGTTTTTATTTCGTATTCGTCAATATCACTAAGCATTGCCTGAACCTCAGGTAACGGTTTTGTGGCGTAAATTACAATGTTATTCATAAATCTTCCTCTTATTAAATTCTCACGGATATAGTCTGATTATATCAAACTTGGCAACAAAACTCAATAATATAAACAATCTGCTCGGATAAATTATCCGGGCAGATTTGTTTTTAAAAAATATTTCTATTAAACTAATGCTTTTGATTTTTCAATACATTCTATAAGAGTAGAAGCAACTGTTTTTTGTTCTTCTAATGTAAGTTCAGGGAACATCGGAAGTGATATTACACATTCGGTATTCTTTTCGGTAATAGGCAAATCGCCCATTTTGTAACCCAAGTGAGCATGAACTTTTTGCATGTGAAGAGGAATCGGGTAATAAAGCATTGCACCTATTCCTGCTTCCTGAAGCATTTTGTGAATGTTATCTCTGTTAGGAATTTTAACTGTGTATTGGTGATAAACACAATATGTATCAGCTAATTCTTTTGGTGTCTGTATATCAGAACAGCCTGAGAATAATTCGTTGTATGTTGCGGCATGCTCTCTTCTTGCTTTGTTCCATTCATCGATATAATTAAGTTTAATTCTTAAAATTGCTGCCTGAATTTCATCTAAACGAGAATTAACACCAATTTCGTCATGGTGATAACGGATTGCACCACCGTGGTTACGGAGCGCAACGATTCTGTTTTTGAGATTTTCACTATTTACGGTAATAAGTCCGCCGTCACCCATACCGCCTAAGTTTTTAGTCGGATAGAAGCTGTAGCAGCCGATATCACCGAATGTACCAACTTTTTGTCCTTTGTATTTTGCACCGATTGCCTGGCAGCAGTCTTCAATTACGTATAAGTTATGGCGTTTTGCAATGTCCATAATCTTATCCATATCAGCAGGCTGACCGTATAGATGAACCGGCATAATAGCTTTTGTGTGAGGTGTAATTAAATCTTCAATTTTGCTTGCGTCAATATTGAATGTATCAGGGTCGATATCGCAAAATACAGGTGTTGCACCTACTATTTCAATTGATTCTGTTGTTGCAACAAATGTAAATGCTGTTGTAATAACTTCATCACCTTTTCCTATATCTAATGCTCTGAGTGCGATATGAAGAGCGTCTGTTCCTGAGTTAAGAGCTACTGTATATTTGCAGCCGATGTATTCAGCCAATTCGGTTTCCAATGCTTTTACATTCGGACCTAAAATATAAGAACCTGATCGTAGAACTTCACATACTGCTTTTTCAACTTCTGCGCCGATTTTTGCATATTGTCTTTTTGAATCTAAAATTGGAATCATATTTCCCTCCTGTTATTTAATACCCTCACTATTTAAGTGTACCATACTTTTTAACTCCCTTTATATAATCTTAACGTAAAAGTTAATGAACTTTTTTAATAAGCTGTGCAAAGCTTTTAACAGCTTCTTCCAATTTTTTTGAAACACTTTTATCCATAATTTCCTGTTTTTTTAATTTTCTTAATTCACGCAGTCTTTCTGCAACTGAACACTTAAAATCAAGAAATTTATTGATGTATTCTGTCATATCTCCCTGTTTATGGCTATTGTTATCACTATTTCGCTTTAAAGCCAAATCAATAAAATCGAATAATTCAACATCCATGCATGGAATTTTATTTGGTTTGAACTCTTCTAATCCTGCATCAACAATCTTGTCAAAAATTTTCTTTCCTGTTTTTTCTTCCGAACCATATGATGTCAGCACATTATACATCTCTGAAAGGGGTCTTATTGGTCTTGGATTGTCTGTTATACCGCAAAAATCTATTGCGGTTAATTTTTGTTTTTCCGTATTCACAATCAAATTCCCCCCTGAAAAATCGAAAATCATTTCGTTATCAACGGCATCGGCTATTTGATGTAAAAGCTCGGAATAGGATTTTACAGGCATATCTGCAATTTTTTCCTGAAGATTATATCTGTTATGACTGTTATTAATATACCATTTTGGAACAATCCCGTCAAAATATTTCATAATAGAAGCACCAAAACCAAGTTTTGCTACTACATGGTTTATTTTATCAATAGGTGTAAGCTCTTTTGAATAATTAAATCTGTTTATATCCTGTGCCAGATAAGGAATTCTTACACAGTATTTTGTGCCTTTTATTCTGTAAACTTCTGCCTCTGTTCCCTGCCCAAGAAAGTTATCAGGGGTTACTGAAGCTTTTATTTTTTCAATAACATCTTTTTCCGGCAAATCAAGTAAATCACGACCTTTAAAGGCTGTTGTATTATACTTTACCGGATTTTTATATATGTTCGTGTATGTATTTATTGCTGAAACATTCATGTCCAAAATAAAACACGTCAATAAAAATTTTTGCCTGCCGCAGAATTATAAATTTGCCAAAATAAGCCCGAGTGCCAGAAACAGAGAAAAATACATCATAAGATTTCTTGACTGGTACATTCTCATCATAAAACTTTCTGCATTTAATTTTTCAATATGCTCCATGTTTTCCATCGGAAAATGAAACCATTTATGCACAGGGATTGAATCATTATCAAGAGAATATTCAGTCATTGATTTGTATAAATCAACTGCAAGCGGAATTGTCAAAAGCGCAAGTAATACCTGCCAGTTAGAAATATCAAAAATACATATTCCAAACAAAGAAATATATGCCGCGATTAATAATATCTTAAGAATAATCAAAGAATCCAGCTGTGAGTTAAAAATATTTGCAACTGTGTAATGTCCTTCCTTAAGGTCATAGTCAAAATCCATAACCGAATGTATATAAAGCAAAATAACCGTCATCAACATTGTTGGAATTGCAAGAACAAAAATTTCCCAGGAAATTGTTTTTGTCATAACATAATTAACCCCGCAGAAAAGAAGCGGTCCGTACATAGATGCTATAGCAATTTCCGACAATCTGATTTTTGACAAAAACGAGTATAAAACAGCTATTATTCCTGCGATAATACCAATTTTTAAAACAGGTGCTCCGCATTGAATATAGAAAAATAAACCGATTATTCCTGCGCAGCCGAAATAAAAACCGGCAAGCCCCAAAACCTGTGTTTCGGTTAATACACCTGAGATTAAATACCTGCATTTTGTATTTTGCGTATTTTTAAGATACTCCGATTTATTAAAATCAACCTGCTTTATAAGAGTTTTGTAATCAAAAAAATCATCAAGAACATTTGTTCCTAAGTGTACAAGACAAGCACCAATCAGACACAAAATTCCGTACCATACATTTCCAGAATAGATAACAGAATATGTAAAAACAACAAGCCAAGAAAAAATGGTTGTCGGTAATGAAAATATTCTTGAGCACTCTAACAAAAATGAAATTCTTCTTATCATAGAATAAATATTAGCATAAAAAACTTATGCTGTTAATTAGACTTCCAGTTTACTTAAATCCAGTATAATCGGTTTTTCTGCAGGAGAATTGACGCGCACTCTGTCAGCGAAAGTTGTAATATAAGACTTGTTCAGTCCGACTTGCGCAAACTTGCCTGTTTTATACAGTTCGATTAATCTGTCAACATATTTTTGGCATGAATCGTACGCCTGAGGATTTTTTCTTATCCATTCCTCAAAAGGCGTATTGGAACGCATAGAATTTATATACGCACTGCTCAAACCATAGTTGTTTATGTGATTTCTCTGAGAAACATTACCGTCATTTTTGGCCTTTTTCTTTTTCTTTTTTCCGATTTTTATTATAGGCTCTTCTTTAACCTGAGATACTCTTGGTTCAATATGTTCAATAGAAGCAATGGAACCTTTAAATAAATAATATCCTATTCTTTCGGGAGTGTCATTTGCATGTTTTACTATAAATGCAGATACTTCATCAGATGAAGTCGGAAGCTCTCTGGCAATCTGAATAATGTCCGCTTCAAGCTCTTTGTTTTTCAAAAATTTTACAATGTTTTTTAAATCATATATAAACTCTTGCCTTTTAAAAGGTTCAAAGGTTGGAAATCCGTATATCTTTGCATTTGTAACATCAAAAAGATTTCTGACTTCTTTATTGTTTTTAATATAAGATTTTTCAAATAATTCTCTTAAATATTGAAGGTTCTGGGTATTTTGTTTTAAAACGGCAGGCTGCATCTGGTATTCCATTTTTAATTTTTTTGCAGCTATTCCACGTCCGAATTTTTTCTTTTCTTCAATCTGCTCGCGGAACAAAATTTTTGCTTCTCGTATTAAACGATTTATGGAAGAAACTTCCGTATGTCGTCTTGTCATTTTAATTTGTTTTGCTACCTGCTCTAACCTGTATATAAACTCTTTTTCAGAAAAGTGAGAAATTGTAGGGTCTTTTGCAATTTTCTTGTTTGTATAACGCATTAAATCTATAAAATCGTCGTAGAAAGTTCTCGGCATATCACAAGCTTTTTTGGTTATTTCCTGGAAAACAGGACGCTGAATGTTAAGTAATATTTTTTGCTGTTCAGGAAACAGTTTTTGAAACGCTTCGTTAATTTTTATGTTGGGATGCTTTTTCTCAACGCTTTTCAGTAATTTTACAACTTCCTGTTCAGTATCATGTAATGTGTTATTGTATTTTCCCAAAATCGGCAAAAGTTTGTTCAAAGGCAAGCCAAATACACCATTTTTAAACAGGCGTGACAGGGCACCGTTTGACATCATTTCTTTACCTGTGTACATATCCGGAATCCCGAATTCCGCGAGTTTTTTAAGCGGAGTTCCGCTTGCTTTTGACGCGGTAAAACTAACGGTATCAAACGGTATAGGATTCGTCAAAAAGATATTTGAATGTGTTTTTTGCGGATGCGAAGCTTGTACCTGATTTGTATTATAAAATCTGTTTGCGACAATTTGGAATATTTTCATTTATAATAATTAAACCTTATAAAAAATTTATTTGCTACAAATTATTATATCAATTTTTACATCATGTGATTCGGGAAATACGGTTTCAACACAGAGTTCATAAGGAATACAGCAGATTTTTTTATTTTTAAAATTTCTTAAAAATCTGTCATAAAACCCTCCTCCGTATCCGAGCCTGTATCCTTCTTTATCACAGGCAAGTGCCGGAACGATTACCAAATCGATATTTTGTTTGCTGCAAGCTTGACATATCGGTTCTTGTGTATAAAATTTAGATTCACAAAGTTCATCACCCATACAATACGGACAACATTCAAGTTCTTTCTCTTTGATACGCGGTAGAAAAAATTGCTTTGATTTATCTTTCAAAAGCGGCAAAAGATTAACTTCCTCCTTCATAGGATGAAATATCATTATATTATTTGAACTTTTGTATTCATCTGTTTGGACAAGCTTATCTATCAGCACGGAGCTGATTTTTTCCATATCAAGTTGTTTACGTTTTTCTTTTGCCCACTTTCGTAATGATTGCTTATCCAAAACCCATCACCTCTATACAATAGCTCCGTGCGAAGCATCGCTTACCGTTCTGGCATATTTACCCAAAAGCCCGTTTTGCTGTATTTTATATGGTTTTAGATTTTTGCGTCTTTCTTCAAGTTTTTTTTCGTCAACTATCAAATCCAAAGTTCGTTTATTTATATCGATTTTGATTTTATCACCGTCTTCAATAAGTGCAATGGTTCCGCCGTTTGCAGCCTCAGGACAAATATGTCCGACGCAGATTCCTCTTGTTCCGCCTGAAAAACGCCCGTCTGTAATTAAGGCAGCTTTTGTACCTAAACCCTTACCTACAAGCAGAGAAGTCGGAGCAAGCATTTCTCTCATTCCGGGACCGCCTTTTGGTCCTTCGTACCTGATAACAATAACATCGCCTGCTTTAATTTTATCCTCTTCAAGAGCTTTCATTGCTTCTTCTTCTGAGTTAAAAGTTTTTGCAGTTCCTTCAAACTCATAGCAGTTTTCATCTACTGCGGAAATTTTTATAACAGAGCCTTCAGGCGCAATATTTCCGTACAAAATACCAAGTCCCGGTTTTGTAGTAAACGGCTCTTTATAGTCATGTATAACCGATTTGTCTGCATATTCATTTTTAACGATTTTGCTTGTTTTTTCTAAAGCAACACCTTCTAAATCCTTAAACTCAGGAACGCTTTTCAGAAGTTCTTGTATAACTGCATTTACCCCGCCTGCCTGATGAAATTCTGTCATTGTAATATCATTTGAAGGTTCAAGCTTTACAAACTGATGAATCATGTGTGAAAGTTCTTCAAAGTCTTTTAATGAGATTCCGTCTTTCTTGTCATCGCCGATTCCTGCTGCATTAGCTATTGCTAAGATATGCAGAAATGAGTTAGTTGAACCGCCCATTGCCAAATCCGCTATAATAGCGTTACGCAAAGAGTCCCTTGTAATTATATCTAAAGGACATTTATTCTTCTTGACGAGTTCAACTATCTGCATACCACTTTCAAAAGCTATTCTGCGTTTTTCGGAAGATACAGCAGCTGCCGTTGCACAATGAGGAAGGCTCATTCCAATTACTTCTGTTAAGCAAGCCATAGTGTTTGCAGTATATAAGCCCTGACAAGCCCCTGCGGAAGGACAAGAAGCCTCTTCAAGCTCTAATAATCTTTCTTCCGTTATCTCTTTACTTCTGTATTTTCCGACAGCCTCAAAAGCACCTTTAATCATGGTGAGCTTTTCACATCTGCTCTCGCCGTTAAGCATAGGGCCTGCCGTAACAATAATGCAGGGAATATTTATTCTTGCAGCGGCAATTAACATACCGGGGGTAATTTTATCGCAATTAGAAAGAAGAACAAGGCCGTCAAGCTGATGAGCATTAGCGACTGTTTCTACACAGTCTGCTATCAAATCTCGGGAAGGAAGCGAATATCTCATTCCGTCATGTCCCATTGCAATTCCGTCACATACGGCAGGAACTCCAAATATGAAAGCCTGACCACCTCCTGTGTGTATGCCTTTTTCAATCTGGCGTTCTAAATCTCTCAGTCCGATATGGCCGGGAACAAGGTCAGAAAAAGAACTTGCAATCCCGATAAACGGAGAGTTCATATTCTTTTTAGAAACACCTGTTGCCATCAAAAGACTTCTGTGCGGAGTTTTTGCAACTCCTTTTTTAATATTGTCACTTCTCATAAATACCCCTTTGCAAGATTATTTTAACACGAAATAAACTTGCTCTCTTATATGCTTACCAAAAAAGAACCCCTTTCGCTCCTCAAAATACGAAAGGGTTAGGTTAATTAATAAGGTATTTTATAAACTTTTATGCATAAGCGTTTAACGCTTTATAAACTATTTGATTTGTTTTCAAATCAGCTTTGCCTTCCTGTGCTTTCTGCATTGCAAACTGGAGTAGTTCTGCCTGGCCTTCCTGTGTCTTAGTCATATTCTGAGCCTCTATTTTGTCGGCTACGTCATGACCTAACAAGGCATTTCCTAACTTGTGACCTGCCCACATACCGATTGAACCTACCGTAAATCCAATTAATGCACCGACGACTGCACCTGCTGGGCCTCCTGCGATACCGAGAGATGCTCCGACTTTTGCACCGAGCAATGCTCCTCCCGCACGGCCAAGACACCAACCCGCCGTAGCTATTGCAGATTTCCCGAGTGACTGAGCGGTTTGTTCAACACCGGTTTTTGTATCTTTTTGGAATGCAGTCATTATTTTACCTATATTAAAGACTGTTTCAAATATCATAAATCCTACAAAATCTTTTTTGAAGAAACTCTTTGCAAGACTTCCAAAATTCTTAGTTATGACGCCTTCGTTCATTTTGAGCAGGTTTTCTTTTCCTTCGGTTATTTTTCCTGCCTTATCTTTGAGTCGCTGAGCAACGGTTTTTCCTTTAGAAAACATTCCGGGAATTCTTCCGTCCATGCCTCTTGCAGCCTGCAAACGCTCGGTTGCTTCTGCGATTTTGTTGACATTTTTGCTTGCTACTGCACTCTTCATCTCTTTAAGAAGAGGGTCAATAGCAGTTCTGTCGATAGGTTTTCTTAACCATTTTGACCACCAGCCCTTTTTGCCTGTATCTCTTACTGCCTGTTGTACTGCAATTTGTGCTTCCTGAAGCAGTGCTGCATTTTTGCCTGCCCACTCTTTCGGAAGAACTTTAAATATTTCTTTTGCTTCTTTAGCACCTTTCCAAGCATTTTTTGGGTGTAACAGGGATTGCAAGTGTTCAAATGCCATCCAGCTTAAGCCACCGGTTGCAGCTCCAATAAAGCCTTCTTCCAATGCGTTATTCTTTGCATAATAATCTGCAAGTTTATCCATGTCCTCCTGGGTTATTCCTTGTTGGAAAGAGGGATTCCCTGCTTGTGTTTGCGAACCAGTATTTTGTGCATAATTTGAAGGAATGTTTTGCCCAAAACCGGTATTATTATAACCGTTAAAGGTTGGATTATTAAATTGAGCGTACATCCCGTAAGGATTGCCAAAAACAGAGTTAGATAACCTGTAACCGTTGTAAATACTCGGACAGTTCATATTCATGCCCGACCTTCCGCCATAGAGCATGAATTCCATATTTGCAAGATTATTAACTGCAAAATTGTTCATGGACTTTACCTAACCTTTTAAATATAACTAACCTTATATATATAAAGTCATGTGTGGAGCGGAAATTGACCGATTGTTAAGATTTGTTACATATGTTTTGCCAATATGATACAATGTTTGTATGGCAGAATTAGTGGAAAAATTGAAAGAAATCGGACTTAATACCTATGAGGCAAAAGTCTATATTTCGCTTCTGAAAAAGTATCCTGCAACCGGATACGAGGTATCAAAACTTGCAAATATTCCGCAATCAAGAACTTATGACACTCTGAAAGCACTTGAAGAAAAAAATATTGTAATATCAACAAATACGAAACCTGTAACTTACACTCCGATAAAACCAAAGCTTCTTACTCAAAGAATTCAGAAAAAAATGGCATCAACTATTAATTACCTCGATAAACATCTTCCTGATGTAAAAGAAGATTACCATGAACCTATTATAACCGTGACAGGGAAGCAAAACATACAGGATAAAATTATTGAAGTTATACAAAACGCCAAACGGGAAATCTATATGGAGGTATGGTCGCAGGACTTTAAGGTTTTTGAGCAGGAGCTTTTGAATGCATATAACAGAAATGTCGAGATAAGAATTGTCGGATATGATAATTTTAATTCCCGGTTTGGCCTTGTCTTTGAACACGCTTTTGCAAGAGATATTGAACTTTCACTTGGCGGAAGAATGATTATTATAGCCGCTGACGACAATGAAGGAGTTATAGGAAAAATTTCATCACTTAAAAATGATGTCTCTGATACAAGTATTATCTGGACAAAAAATCAGGGAATTGTTTTTATCATAAAAGAGTTTATCGTTCACGATATGTACCTGATAGATGTTGAAGAGAACCTGGTTGAACAGATGAAATACATCTACGGTAAAGGACTTAAACGACTTAAAGACAAAGTTTTAGGTTCTAATGCAACATACATGATTCATTAAAAAAGGTCTTGATAAAATCAAGACCTTTTTTAATTTATTATTCTTCTGTTGTTTCTTTTGACATATCGTTAACGTTTCCGCTTGAAGGTTTAAATACCAGATAGAATTGCTTTCCTTCTTCTAAATTAAGCTCTCCGCCTTTTTCCACATAAGAAAGAGGGGATTCTTTATATACCTTTTTAACCCCGGATTCAATACGGTTACCTTCTTCATTTTCAATCATGCCTTCCGCAAGAGTAACCCCTGCCGTTAATCCTTTAACAAAATGGTTGCCTACGGTTAAAACAGCTTTTTTGCCGACTTTTACCTTATCTACATTTTTAAGCTCTTCTTTTGATAAAACTTTCTCAGCATATTTGCCATAATAATTTTCATCAATCTTTGTTGTTTCACCGTCTGAAGTATAAGATGTCGGGCAGACAGCGAATGTTGCAGAACGTTTTCCTCTCTTAGGGTCTGTTACTTTTACAATATTACAGTGAAGAATATCACCTGTTTTAAGATTATGAGCGCCAAGAGTACCATTTTCCACTACGCGGACATCTATTTTTTGCGCAGGATGAGCGGTATTAAATTCACCCACGATTGAAACATGAATGGTATCTGATGTAGCATTTGCAACAGTCATCGTCAAAATCAATGACAAAGCAGTTAATAATATTTTATTTTTCATATATACTCCTTTTTTATATAAGATTACTCTTTTGCAGAGCATCTACCACAAATTTAATACCTTCTTTTGCTTTAGCTATAAAATCTTCGGCAAGCTCTTCAGCCATCTTTGACTGTATAACCTGCAAAATATCAGCCTGCATATACTGATACATTAATGGAGATTTTGAGATAGAAGAAACAAGAGCTGTTGAAAACTCATTTCTGGAAAGTAATGAAATAATCTCATTAATAAGCAAAAGTTCATCTTGTGCCCAGACAGATGCTTCCAGTTTAAACGGTTTTGCTTCACCAAGCGTAATTGCCGTTGCATTTGACACGACAGGAAGCGGTATTTCCGTAATTTGTCTGTTTTTTGCACCCGGAATGTTTGCACCAAAAGATGATGTGTTATATAAAGAAGCATAATTCAACTCTTTTATAAGAACTTCAAAGTGGTGAATAAACGCTGCATAATCCTCACTCGTAACAACATTAACTCCGGTAACCGACGGAACGGTTGTAAGACTTTTCTGAACAGAGTTTATTTGCATTTTTTCAGCTGATATTTTCTCATAAACCTGTCCGTCTGCATAAACCTGCTCACCCTTGAAAGCAAGGTCAACACCTGCAAGAATAACTTTTGAAAAGCCCATTTTCACAGCAGATACAAATGCCATTGTAGTAGCTGAACCGCCGGTTTCCTGCTGATGGATAAAAGTATTATACTGAGAAAGTTTATTTATAACCATGTCGTTTGTCGGAAACGATATGAAAACTTTTCTGAAATTGTTTGAAAGCACAGAGCTGTCAGTATTTATGCTCATAATACAGTTTATATTTGAAAGTTTTTCTCCTACATCTGTAAGTGTTTTACCTACAAACCTTGCATCGGCACAAACAACAAAATCTGGTGTAATACCGTTATCCAAAAGGGTTTTTAACGCTTTATTTACACAAAAAATAACAAATTTTTCTCTGTTTGCCTTAATAAACGGAAGATTTTCCGTTAGAGACGGGCCGGATGCGGTAACAAGAGCTGTCTGACCTATAAATTTGTCGTCTAAATCAGATAACTTATACATATTACCGTCTTCGTTAATTTTGCCAATATTTACAAGCGCATTGCTGAGCCAGATTTTCGAATAACGTGTAAGTGTATTAACATCAATAGTTTTACTTCTGCAGGTTTCATACACTTTTTGTGTTAAAGCCAAAAGTTCTTGACTTTTTACAACAGCATAGTTTTTAAGGTATATAACTTCAACTTTGTCTTTTGTAATGTATATTTCGGATAATTTTTTTGATAAAGCGTCCAAATTGTCATAAATAAATACTCTGCCGCTTTTTAAATGGTCAGAAATATCAACGTTACTGAGAACAAAATGTAATAATTTTGTATCAGGTTCATATACAAAAATTCTTGATGGGAAGGTGTTAAACACCTCGTCAAGCTGATAACATAAACCAATACCGAAAGTAACAATAATGTCATTCTTTTCCATTGGTCTTTTGATTGTATTACTAATCATTTTTTGAACAGCTTGTCTGGGGTTATCCAAATCATCAAGCGGAATATCGTTTTTCATAAGAAGATAGTCATTTGAGCTTGTCATACAGTATGACATATTAGCCTTCGTTTCATCTATTGTATAGCCGCTCAGTCTTAATTTTAAATCTTCATTGTCCAAAAACTCTAAATTCTTATTAAACATATATACCTCTGTATTCTTATACATAATAAAATTAGCATATTTGGGAGCAAATGTAAATATTCAGTATGCAGAATAATTATCTTTTTCTGTTATCAACAACTTCTTCGAATTGCCTGAATATATCATTACCGACTAATTGTTCAAGCTGAGAGCGTTTTTCAAAGAAATTGCCTCTGGCCTTAACCTGTTCGTCTATTGCATCACGGTAAAATGTATCTGTAATCAGGACGATTTCACGTTTTTGAGAAAGAGAATTTTTATAATTGTATTCCTTTTCCTGAACCATTTTGGAAGTCATATCAAACAAATCTCTTGCTGTCATATAATCATAATAAGCATCGACGATTTTTTGCTGAAGTTCATCAACTTTTCTTACAAGAATAATCATATCCGCATCTGTTACCTGTGAATATTTGTAATTCAAAGCTTTGTTATCCTGCGACATAATGCCCAGGGTATTTCCGCCGATAAGCGCTGCACTTGCAAGAACAGGGTTTCCTGTACCTGCACCCAAAAACGTTGACATGCCGGCAATTGTTGAAAGAACCTTCTTTACCGCACCGTCATCAGGCTTGTCTTTGTCGGGGTTAGACAATTTGTATATAGCAAATTTTATTGTATCGCTTTTCATAGCCGCTCCCTGCCACAGTAACGATAAATCAGCAAGCATGTCATTATAATCAAGCTCTATCGATTTAGAAATTTCATGTGCCATACTTTTTATACTTAAATCAGCATAAGTAAGCGATTCAGGCTTTGTTTCTTTGATTGTTGCAGGTTTTATGTCAACAACAGGCGCAGACAAATCTATTTTTTCGCTCGGATCATACTTTGTCTCAGGAATTTCGGAAGTCCCAAAGCGGTAAAAATGATCTTTTGGTGTTGTAATGTCTTTCAATTCTAGTGCCGATACAGTTAAAGTACTAAGTAAAAATAACATCAATACGGAGATAACTTTATTTTTTATCATTGCTACCCCCTTTTTGTTTTTTGCCTTCTTTTGTATCTTCTTTCTTACTTTTAGAATCAATATCCTTGTATAACATATTGTCAAAGTCATACTGATAGAGTTCCAGAGAATCCACCGCTTTTTTCCCTGCCAGTCTTTGCAGCTGAATGTGATATTTCTTTGCCGACTGCTCGAGCGTAAACTCTCTTAATCTCATCGAGTCATATAAAGAAGATGAGATTGAAATCTCAAGAATATCTTTTCCCGCAAGAGCATTGGAATAATTTTTGCTGTACAAAAGCATTTTTGAACGTGTATCTTTCAAAAGGCTTAGTGTATTTTTATAATTGTAATAAGAGCTTATCAGAGCGTCCTGCAAATTTTCGACCATACCGGCAAGCTCAATAAGTTCCGTATCCGTGAGCGGAGTTTCTTTTGGGACATTGTTTTTATTAAGAAGTCCCTGAGCCAGCCTGCCTGCCGAAAAAGCTGCAGTCTGAATACCATAATTTGAACCCATTAAACTCGGAATAAAAGACGCACCCGATACAACAGCAGAAAGTGTTTTTGCCATAAGCGATGAGTGAATTCTCCGTTGAGATTCCGGGGAAGCAAGTTTTTTAAGTGCGAACTCTACAACCTGGTTATTCTCAATAGTTGCTTTCCATAAAATTTCCAAATCCTTCAGGTCATGTGCCTTCTGGTCGTCAATAATTTTGGATAAATCTTCGGAGGAGTTTATCAAAAGAGAATCATTAAGCTGTTTTGTGTTGTCCTGTATTTCAATTTCAGGTTTTTCTATCTCGTTTTTATCCAGTTTAACAATAGAACCGCCGACAGCCCCAAAACAGGATGGCATCATAATAACAGATAAAACCAAACATACTCCGAAAAACTTTTTCATAATACATTTATACCCTAAAGAGGGTATTGTTTCAAATTTATTTTAAATACTTTGTCTGAATAAGTTTTTTCAACGCTTTTGCGTTTACTGCCATGGGTTCAAATTCTAAGATTTTATCAAGATTTTTAATTGCATCTTCATAATGTCCAAGGCTCTTTTGTACAGCTGCAATCGCATAATAAGCGTCAATAAATTTCGAATCAAGAACTACTGCTTTTACAAAATCATCCAATGCCTGTTTAGGGTTGTCCTTCATTATTAGCTGACCGCGGTTATAATACGCATCTACCATGTTCTTGTTTAGCTCTATTGCCTTTGTGTAATTTTCGTATGCCAGAGTAACGTTATTCAGATTGTGATATGCGGCAGCTTTATAAAAATAAACTATTTCCGATTTATCGTTATGTTTAAGTGATTCGTCAAGATTTTTTATGCCTTCAAGCAAATTCCCTTTATTAATCTCCTGTATTCCGACGCTTAAATAAAATTTGGCACTGAATTCTTCATCATCTTTAAGACAAACTTCGCTAAGCAGCTTTGCCTTGTTATCAAGCGCAATATTAAGCTTAGGATTAAGCAGAATCGCTTTATTATAATCAGCAAGTGCACCTTCGTAATCACCTTTTTTGTATTTTGTATATCCTCTGTTGTTATACGCAAGCGAACACTTAGGGTCAAGTTTTAAGGCTTGGTCATAATCTTCAATAGAGCCTTCATAATCCTGAAGTTCATTTTTCACAAGCCCTCTGTTTATATAAGCATCAGGAAACTCAGGGTTAGCCTTAACCGATTTGTCATAATACTTAAGCTTTTCCTTATAGTCACCCGAAATCAAACCCAAATAGAAATAATACTCGTATTTAGATAAATAACGTTTTACATCATTTTCTATAATCTTTTTTGCAGATTCCATATCATTTGCATTAAGAGCATTTGAAAGTCTGCGCATAGCTTTTGATTTGTCGTTGTTCATAAGGTCATTATAACATGGTATTTTTGAACTTTACACCCCAAAAGTATAATTTATATAACAAAAAGAGGGCGCAAACGGATAAATCTGTTTGCGCCCTCTTCCTAAAATTGTTATTGTTCCAATATATAATTTAATATTGTTCTCACTCCCGCGCCGGTTGCACCTGAGATAAACTCTTTTTGCGGTTTATCGAGGAATGCGGTTCCTGCAATATCAATGTGAGCCCATTTGACGTCTTTAACGAATTTTTTCAGGAATACACCTGCTGCAGAAGCACCGCCCCAGCGAGAACCTGAGTTTTTCATATCTGCAATATCTGATTTTAAACCGTCAAAGTACTCATCCCACAAAGGAAGTTCCCAGAAGTTTTCACCATTTCTTTTTGCTGTTTCGATAAGCGTATTGATTAACCCTTCATCATTACCCATAATACCTGAAGCATGAGTACCCAAAGCAACCATACAAGCGCCAGTAAGAGTTGCAAGGTCAATAACTTCATCTACACCGAGTTCACAAGCGTAGCAAAGAGCGTCTGCAAGAGTTAAACGACCTTCTGCGTCAGTATTATCAATCTCGATTGTCTTACCGTTCTTTGCAGTTACAATATCGCCCGGCTTGTATGCTTTACCGCTCGGCATGTTTTCACAAGCTGCAATTATACCGTGAACTTCAACCTGAGGGTTGAATTCTTTTATTATGCTCATAACACCCAGAACACAAGCTGCACCTGACATATCGTCTTTCATCGTAATCATTGATGATGCAGGCTTGATATCAAGTCCGCCTGAGTCAAAGCAAATACCTTTACCGATTATTGCTATACGTTTTTTTGGATTATCGCAAGTGTATTTCATGTGAATAAATTTTGGCTCATTTATGCTTCCCTGTCCTACAGCAAGAAAAGCACCCATGCCCATTTTTTCACATTCTTCCTTGTCATAAATTGTTGTATCAAGACCAAAATCCTGAGCAATATTTGCAAGCTCTGAGGGAGTTGCAAATTGAGCAGGTTCGTTAGCTAAATTTCTTGCAAAACTCATTGCAGCTGATATTTTTTCAGCTTTTTTAACAATCTCCGGATTAGCTTTTACATAAACTTCCTGAATATGTTTGTCTTTTTTTTCTGATTTATATTTATCAAATTTGTAATCAGCAATAAATGCTCCCATTACTAATTGTTCCGAGTAGTCAAAATCAACTCCGTCATAAACAAAAGCAACTTTTTTAGCTTCCATTTGGGAGCATTTTTTTATAGCTTTTGCAGTTGCTTCTCTTAGTTTGTTAGAGCAGAACTCATCTTTTTTACCGAAACCGATAACTAAGACCTTTCTATACGGTGCTTCGCCGTATGTTGGAAGCAAATATGTTTCACCAAATTTACCTTTAAAATTATCTTCGTCAACAGCGTATTTATTAGCTAAATCATTTGATGTTTTTTCGCCTTCAAACTGGTTAACAACAAGGATGTCAGCTTCAATTGATGCTGCATTTTCAACAACTTTAATCTCCATAGTTATAAAACTCCTTTCTCATTAAAAGTATTTTAGCGTACATTTATATTTTTTTAAATACTCTCTTGGTAGGAAACAAAAAAATTTGACATAAAATTTTGTTTGTTTTAACATTAATCATGCCGAAAGGGAAATGGGCGTTTAGCTCAGTTGGTAGAGCGTCTCCCTTACAAGGAGAGGGTCAGAAGTTCGAGTATGGAGAGCAACGAACTTCTGACCTAATAATGTTCGAGCGGTTTGCGAGCGGAGGCTGGAGAGCTTTTGCCTAGGGATGAAATCACGAAGGCAAAACTCGGAATTGCCGTTCAACGCGAGCAAACCAAGATAGTCTTCTAACGCCCACCATAAAAGAGATGATGACATTGGTTATCATCTCTTTTATTTTGAGAGTTTTGATAGCAAGAACCCTCGGCTGTAGTTCGAGCGCGAGTGAGCTGAGGGCGGAGGTGTTTTCTTTGAAAGAAACGTAAGTTTCTGAAAAGAAAAACCGTAGTTCCCGTTAAACGCGAACGAGCAAGACAGTCTTCTAACACCCAGGGGTAAATATAAAAAGAGTCTTAAACTTTTTGTATCAGGGATTTTGACATAAAACATCGCAAGTTTGACATAAAAGTCGGAAGTTGAATCAAAAACTAATAATATTTACCCCTCGCAAGTTTGAGATTTTAGTCGGAAGTTATTGATAAGATCAAAGCATTTACCCCTAAAGACATTTACCCCTAAATATATTTACCCCTATCCAATATAAAACAATCCTGCGACAGTTCCTGTTATTAGTGTTGCAATTGTTGCAGCCAGTAAGCTCTTGTAACAAACAGAAGTTATCAATTCTGTTTTTTCCGGAGCAAGAGCAACTGCACCACCAACTGCGATACTTAAAGATTCAATACTGGTAAATCCGCATAAAGCATAAGAAGCAATAATTGCACTATGAGCAGATATAGCACCGGACTTAATAGCTTCGCTTAATCCGACGTAAGACGGTACTTCTGTCATAATAAGCCTTGTTCCCAAGAATTCTCCGACTATTGATGTATCTTGCGGGGCAACACCCATTAAGAAAGCAACCGGTTTAAATATAAACCCTAAGCATTTGGCTATAGTTATATCAGTAAAATAGCTTAAGCCTAAATTAAATATACCTAATATGCCTATTACTGCAACAAGTAATACAGTAATTCCCATAACCATTTTGCCGCCATCCATTGCGCCGTTGACAATACTTCCTGTAAAAGTTCTAGCAGATTCTGGAACTTCAATTTTCATTTCATTTTCTTCAGGAGCTTCTCTCTCAGGTTCCATAATCTTTGCTATCATAATTGCATTGGGAATCGATAATACGGTAGCGCCCACAAGATGTCCTGCTATTGTCGGAATTTTATCGCTAAGCAGCGACACATACAAAGCTAACATTGATGAAGCTATTGTTGACATAAAAACCGTAAAAATCAGGAACAATTGAGAGCGGGTTAGTGTTTTAAAATACGGTCTGATACTTGTAAAAGATTCTATTCCTACAAACATATTGCTTGCCGAACAGATTGCTTCAATTGCACTTATGCCAAAAAATTTCTTTACAAATTTCGCTATGGTTACAATAATAAACGGTAAAACTCTTAAATAATAGAGCAGGCTGCAAAGAGATGCAAAAATTATTATAAATGTTAAACTTTGAAATATTAAAATAAATCCCTGCTCGGAGTTTGCTGCACCTAAAGAGCCAAAAACAAATACGACACCTTCTCTGGATGCTTCTATAATTTTTGAGAAGAAATGACTAAAAGCTAATAAAACATCTCGGCTTTTGGGTAATAAGAAAATTGTTGTTCCAACGATTATTTCTATAAAAAAAGCTATTAGAATTGTTCTGAAATTAATTGACTTTTTGTGACTGCTGCAAAGCCATGCAATAAAAAGAAAAACAAATATGCCGATTAGTCCTATAATTTTTTGTGTCATAAACTCTCCTGTTTTTTTATTATTTGTTAATTTGTGTCAAAATGATACAAATTAAGTCGAATAACTTGAAAGAATTATACCACAGAGTTAAATTGTGAATGACAATTAAATAATCAGGTCAGGAGTTCGAATCTCTTAACAAAGGTCGCGAGTCCGACTCATGTACATGAGTCGAAAGTCAGTTCAAATATTATATTGCCTTCATTGTTACTGCTGTTGTTTTTTATCAGGGATTTTGACATAAAGTATCGCGAGTTTGATATTTTTAGTCGGAAGTTTTTACTAAAATTTATTTTTTCGGGTAAGCTCTATAATATCCAGAAACTTTTGTTCCATCAGAACGGGTGTATTCTTCTACATAAATCAGTTCGCCTATTCTTGTACGTTTATCAACCTCTTTTTTCGTTGGCATAGGATTTTTATCAATCATATTATCTACATATAAATCAAATAAAGGAGTTCCTTCTTTCAAATCTTCAAGGTTGAGTTCACCTTGATATAAAACTCTGTTTTTTGTATCAAAAACTTCATCCGGATTGTAATCATTATATTCAATTCCCATTTTAAATAATGGCGCTTTTTCATCTTCAAATATTTCTTTTTTATACTCTACACCTTGTGATAAATCGCCCAAATTTTCTATAAAATGTGGATTCATTCCGTGGTAGTCATATGCTTTATCAAAACTATCGCCATTTTTCGCATTGGCATTTAGAATCATTGTTTTTCCAATTTGATTATCAACATTTTTAACAAAAATTCCATCCTGTGCATTACCATAGTTTGTTATATTGTCAGTATAATTTACTTCAACACCATTAAGATTTTTGGTGCCGTATGCTTCAAATGTAATAGTTTCCGCACCATATTTTGCTCCAAGAATTTGAGCCTCACTACCCCCCAAAGAATGTCCTGTTAAAATAACATTTTCCTTGCCATATTTATTAACAGTGTCTTTGTATGCTTGTTCAGCAGTTTTCATTTGATTAGGCAAATATCCTAATCCCATTAAACTTGCACTTATATCATCTCTCGTTGTAAACTCAGTTCCTCTAATTACCAAAATAGCTTTATTATTTTTTGTATAAATTTCTGAATAAAAACCATTATTTTTATTTTCAAGAGTTCTTTGATATTTCCAACCATCTGTATCAAGATGTTTATTATTAGCATAGACTCTTCTGGATAAATTTTTACAATCATTATGTAATTTATAATTTGTCATAATTGAAATTTCCTTTCTTTGTTTTAATATAAGTTTATGAACTTTTTTGAAAAAATAGACAGATTAAGTCACCTATATAGTTACAATGTTTTTGCTTTTAACGGTATTCTAATCTTATTAACCGGAGTTTATTTGTTTTATTACTATCATTCATGTATGCAAAAATATGGTCAAGGAAGTTGGTTAGCAGCTTTTAGCTGGTTAATGTTTGTTTTTGGTTGTATTATATTTTCGATTTTTATTATTGCTTTTATAATATGGTTATTTGAATCTGCATTTAAATTTAAAATAAAAAATGATTATATTGTAAATAATAAGATCATAAAAACTATACGATATATTAGTGCAACTATTTCATTAATTTATTTAATATACAATATTGCGATTCTACTGCATATATTCGTAATTCAACCTTTTCTTCCAAGCGATTTAATTTATTATGATATTCATGCTAAATAGTTTTTTTGAACATTTTTACCTCCAATCCGTACGTTAATTAGTACCTTTAACAAAATTATTAAAAGTATTTTGAATATTTTGGCTTATCCTACGCAGCTATATAATGAGATATGTGATAGTTATTAATCTCGCAGCTTTGTCTTGAATTATTCGGGGTGTCGGCGGAGTAACGTCCGACCTCCACCTTACGGGCTAGGCAGAGCCGTCGCCCTACCGAAAATTCGCTGTTTCAAAGCGAGTATATTTTTATTATACATATTTTCAAATTTTACCTATGAATTGTTAAGAAAAATTTACATCTTACTCGTTCGCGTTAAACGTGTCTTCGGATTTTTGCCAAAGTGATAATTACACTTTGGCAAAAATCCTCCGCACTCTGCTCACTCGCGCATCTAAACCTAAAGTTCAATAGATATAATATATTGATACAGGTTGTAAGGGCTATAACACCTACCTTTACAGAACTTGAAGCGAATTTATTTTACAGACACAAAACAACATAATTTACATTAAACACTTGATATTACTTCAACACAGAGTTAAATCGTAAATAACAATTAAATATCAGGTCAGGAGTTCAAGCTGATTTACGGACGGACGATGTGGGGGCAAATATAAATAACATCTGTAAACTATAAAAACCAATACAAGCACGTCCGGATAACAAGGAAATTGAGCTAACTTGAACTAAAGATTCAAAGGCGAAACTTCCCGAGCGTGGAGCAAATCCAAGACAATCTCCTAACTTCCACCATTAAAAAGGCTGTGACTTTTATTACTTCCTTTTTTTGGTAATGAGAACCTCCTAACAGATTTATTACTCCATATATTAATGGAACTCTTGGAGGAAAACCCTCAGTATTGAGGTTTCCGTTAAGATATTATCCAAGTTTATGATATTCCAGATACGTATCAATTTTATCTGAATTTTTCCCGACTTTATCTAAAGAAGCAAAATTTTTTATTATAGAAGAGATATCTATTTTCATATTACTTAACCTCTTATGATATATTATCGGCATTTTTTTCAAAAACTTTAATGTTTTAGGCAAATTGTTACATAAAGAGGAAAAATTTTACAATTCAGAATAGTCAAAAAAGAAACAATTATCCTAAATTTATAATTTCATAGTTATATGTTAAAAGGAAAGTGGAAAGTGAAGGTTCAACTATCCAATAGTGTGCATTTTAATCATACAATTTGTGCTACCACTTTAAAGTTATCTTAGCAGGTTTTAGTTCAGGAGTTTGACCTTTGATTTCACCTGTACCTTTTTTACCAATAGCCCAACGCAGACCTGCCTGCAAGCCTATACCGTTTCTTCCGCCGTTAGTGAAGTAAGTCTGGAAGTGACCTGTGAGTCT
>CACZFL010000015.1 GCA_902780525.1 uncultured bacterium
AGTTTTCATTCGTTTTATTTTGCTTTCGCAAAATAGCTACTCATTCCAACTTTCTCACACGGACGAGTTTCGCTGACGCTCACTCTTGCCAAAATCCGCAATAAAAAAGGACATGGTAATGTCCTTGAAATGGTAAGTATATTAAATTTGTAGTTATTTTACATTATATAAGTAAATATCTTAGTTATTTACCATTAAATATAGTTAAGGAGGCTCATGTTCATTGTCTGAGACGCAACCTGCAGGCTTGCCTGGTATGCATACTGTGCCTGAAGCCATTTTGAAGTTGCACTTGCAATATCAACATCCTGTAAGGAAGACAAATATCCGGTTAAGTTTTCGTTATTTGTTTCCAGAGTTGATGTCGTCATTTCAAGTCTGTTATAAACCCCGCCGAATTTTGTTTGCTCATTAACAATTTCGTTGCTTGAATCACTGAACATATTTAATGAAGAAAACATTCTTTCATACCCTTTTGCTTCTGCAGCAGCATCTCCTGCATCTTTAGCATCAAGTACTTCCTGAATAGAGTTGCTTAAAACTTTAAGAGCACCCATTACGCCTGAACTATTTTCTTTAAATGTAAGGTCGGCAACATCACCGGTATATTCGTTACCGTCTGCATCGTAATATTTTGTATTACCTGCATCGTCTTTTTGCGGATAATATTTTGTACCGTTGGGGTCTTCATAAAAAGCTTCATAGTAACCGAAAACTTTGTCACCTGTTGTATTAATTACTTCAAAAACTCCGTCAGCAACTTCTGTTTGTCTTATGTAATCAGGATTATCATGCGGTGTTCCATAATAAACAATGTTACCGTGTTCATCTATTTCATAAGGAGTAAGTTTTGTGTTTGCACCTCCAAAAATAAAGTTATCATTAAACTCTGTATTTGCAAGGTCAACCATTGTTTTTGCAATTTCATCAATTTCTGTTTTTATTGCAGCCAAAGAAGAGTGTCCGTATGTACCGTTGTTAGCTTCCAGACCTTTATCCCACGCCTGTTGTAAGAACCCTCTTGCCAATTCCATTAAGTCATCCAGAGTGTCAAGTTCTTCCATTGCAAGCTGAGTGTTCTCGTTAAACGTATTAATTTTATCTAATTGACGTGACGTATTTACTATATTTACCGCTGCAATCGGATCGTCTGTAATACTGTTTACTTTTTTACCCGAAGAGAGCTGTTCTGTCAATTTGACATAGTTTGCTTCGTTTTTGTGGATATCTGATATTAACAGATTGTAGCGTGCTGTTGTTGAGATACGATCAGTGTACATAATATTACCTTCCTTGGTTGTTAATTTTTATCTTCCCAGTGATATTAACGTGTCAAGACAATTGTTTACTGTTGTGAAAACTCTTGCTGCTGCAGCATAAGCTGTCTGATATTTAACCAGGTCAACAAGTTCTTCATTTAAGTCAACGCCGTATGCTGAATCAAGTTGATTTTGCAGAGATTCAACTACATCGGTTTGAGTATCATATAAAGATTTAGCACTGTCGCCAGCAGAAGCAATTTTGCCCAGCAATGATGAATAATAATCTTCAATTGACTGACCGTTTAGTGCAGATTGTTTTTCACCTCTTGTCGCAAGCATTGCAACTACGTTTTGTGCGTTTCCGACTGCGTTTATATCATAATGGCTCGGGTCATCAAAGTATGCACAGCTTATGTTCCAGATGCCATCGTTTGTTAAAAGGTTATCAGAAACTTTGATGTTAGCTGCTGTAATACCGTTTGTTGTTTCTGTTCCGGTTGATGCATCATAGCAGGCAAATATCCAGTTTGTGTCATTTGTTGCCTTAAGGTGGTTAGTATTTGATGCATCTATGCAGTATGCATTACTTCTTGTATTCAAATCGTTAAATACCTGAGCAAGTGTGTTTGCAAGTTTATTTAAACTGTTTTGAACCGTACCGGCATTAGTTGTTCCGTTGTTGTAATCAGTAGCAGAGTGCAAAAGTCCGCCTAATGCACCGCCTGTAATAAGGTCGTTAGCATTGTCAACTATTTTTGAGCCTTCACTGTCAACAATACTGATAACTGCATTTTCGCCTTTCCAGTCATCAGGATATATAATACCGTGGGTATCGCAATAATGTTTTGCTGTTTCAATGTCAAGCTTGCCGGTTACAACGCTGCCTTTTACCAATGCTTGGTCGCTTGTGTAAACATATACAGAACCGTTTTCTTTTTCCACAACATTTATATCAACAAATTGAGCAATATCACTAAGTATCAAATCTCTTCTGTCAAGAAGGTTGTTAGCTGTTAAAGTTCCTGTTTGTGTAGTCTGAAGAGCTTTGTTTACAGCTGCAAGTTCATCCAGAGCATTGTTTAATTCCCTGTACTGTACATAAATTTTAGAATTTGCTAAAGCATCTTCTGAGGAACCGTCACCAAGAGCTTCTCCTGTAAGCTTACTCAATTGAACGCTTTTTTCATTCATTAAGCCTGTTAAGGTTTTTGTTGTTTCAATAAAGTTTGTACGCGCAGTAGAGCTTGCAGGATATTCCTGAAGGTTGTTTACTGCTTCATAAAATTTGCTTAATGCAGAATCTATACCAGTACCTTCCAGGTCATCAAAGATTCCTGCGAGTTCATCAAGGTTGCCGAGCTGTTGCTCAAGCTCACTTTTCAGCGAAAGCTGTTCTCTGTAATAATTATTCAAATAATCATCATTGTAACGCATTACGTTTGCAATTTTTACACCGCCGTTTGCACGAACCTGGTTGTACGGATTATTGCCGATTTGTCCTGCAATATTTCGTGCCTGAAGGTTAACACGTTGTTTGTGGTATCCTTCCGTGTTCATGTTTGAAACGTTATGTGATACAACGCTTATCGCTTTTTCATTTACTGTCAGTGCACCAGCACTTATGTTCAACGATGATAATAAGTTCATGTATGAATTACCTCATTAGATTTCTTCGCTGACGGTCCACATATCCATATCACGTGTGTCCGGCTTTCCTGTTTCGTTATAGTAACTTCCTTGTGGAGCAAATGCATCTATAATTGTATCCAACATCTTGTTAGTAATTATAATGCCATGTTTCAAGAGTTCCACATTTTGGTTATTTAATAACGTAATTTCGGGAATTAATTTACAAATCTTAACCTTTCTCTCCTCAAGAGCTTCGGTGTACTCAGGAGCATTTTCTTTCGCAAGTTCGATAAATTCGGACATGTTACAATTTTTGCCTGTGAGCTCGACTGCTAAATTTTCCCTCTCTTTGTTTATTCCGACAATTTTATTATTTATTGCAATTATTTTATTGTCAATAACTCCCAAATCGTCAGAATGAGATTTTTTTAATAGTTCCCTTTTTTCGGCAAACAAGTCTTTCAGCTCGATGTATGCCTTATATTCTCTGTCCAGGATTTCTATTAAATTTTTAAACTGATTGTTTTCCATATTTTAAACTCTTATATTATTTTAACTATTTTTTTAACAATTTTGTTCATTGTTAAGATTAGAACAGATATTTGATAAATCTGTTGAAGATACCTTCGTTTTGGCTTCTTGATACTGCGCCTCTGCCTGAGAGTGCAAATTGCAAATTAGAAACATTGTATGAATAAATTTCGCCGTCAACGTTCAGCCAGCGAGGGTCAACTACACCTGTTACAATAAAGTCAACTCTTTCGTTACCGTTAACAAGAGTTTTCTTACCCTGAACTGCGAGGTTGCCGTTTGGTAACTGCTGAACAACCTGACATGCAATTCTGTCCCCCATATTTAAAGCTCTTTGTCCCTGTGCAGAGTTAGAAACTTCATTTGATCCGCCATACCCGTTAGAATTTTTCAAACCGCTAAGATGAAACCATTCTTTAAGAAAAGATGTAAAAGAATCTGTTGTGTTTGATTCTTTTGCTGATGAAAAAGTCAGGTTGTCACTGACAGAAACATTTTCTGACATTCTTATTGAAATTAGATCTCCGATTTGCCGCGCCTGAACACCGCCGTACAACGAGTGCGGAGTTCCCTGATAATGCTGTTGTGCACCGAGTACAAAAAGTGATTCGGCGTTTGCCGTCATCATTGTTATCAAAAACATCATGATTGTTAATACAAATTTTTTCATTTTTTCCTCAAGTTCTGGTTTTTTGTTTATCCGGTTATCCGGCATTATTTTTTATTTAGCAGAGCCACTCTGCAATTACGCTTCTGCCGTAGAGCAGTCCGTATTTTATATCATCATCTGAAATATCATACTCACCAACGCTTTCTGCACATTTCCTCAAATCGTTTATATCTATTCTGTCAAGAAGTGACGGAGTTGATGTTGTCTTTGTTCCGCTTGCAACTTCCGGCTTTTCCTGAACTTCTTCAGGTTGTTTAACGGTTTTGTTGTTTCTGAACGCATTTAATGCGCTAAACTGTTGTACCTGATTTACCTGTGGTCTTACTATTTCCATTTTAGTCCTCTTATTACCCGGTTAATTTTACTGTACCAGGTGCTGCATTTGTCTGTAAATCTGGTCTGCAAAACCGAAAGTTGTTCTCGGATTGCTTGCCAAATCTCTGCCCATCTGCTGGAATACAATTGATTTAAAAGTATCTTCGTACTGGTGGTCGTTTCCGAAAAGTCCGTCCTCTTCTCTGTCAACTGTCTTATCCATTTCTTCCAGCATTTTTGTAATAAATATTGATTCAAATTCCTGTGCGACTTTTTTCAACTGAGTTTTTTCATCGCCTGAATTTTTAATCTGGTTATACAATTCCTGGTCAGCATTAACCGTTCTTGCGTGCTGCAAGCCATGTTTGATTAAATCTAATGTAGGTGTTGTAATGTCTGATGCTTGTGAAATTGTCATTATATTACCTCTATATTATTATGAGTTCTGCTTGTAAGCTTCCTGATTTTTTCAGTGCCTGCAATATCGAAATCAGGTCAACGGGTGCTACACCGATAGAGTTAAGAGCTCTTACCAAATCATTCAGGTTGCTGTTGGCACTCATCTCGATTAATCTTCCCGGTGCTTTTTGAATATCAATTTCCGCATTTTCAAAACCTACGGTAGCACCGTTAGAAAATTCGTTTGGCTGGGAAACCTCATTGTGTGTCGATACCGTTACGGTGATGTTCCCGTGTGCAACTGCAGCCGGCAGAAGTTTTACGTCCGAACCTATCACGACGGTACCGGTTCTTTCGTTAACGACTACCTTTGCTCTTTCAGCTGTTGGTGCGACATCAAGATTTTCTATTATTGATACAAAACTTACTCTGTCATTTTGGAATTTTGCAGGGATTTCAACTTTAACAGAGCTTCCGTCAATTGCTCTTGCCGGAGCTACTCTTGATATTGAAGTTGCAAGTCTTGAAACGAGCGTATAATCTGATTTGTCTAAAGAAAGAGTTATTGAGTTTTCATCACCGATTTCGGTATAAATATCTCTTTCAACGATTGCACCTCCCGGGATTCTTCCTGTTGTTGTGATTGCATTTCTCATAGAAGAACCGCCTGAAGATTTTGCGATACCGCCTACGGTTAACGGACCCTGTGCAACGGCAACCGCTTCACCGTTAGGAGCCTTTAATATTGTCTGAACAAGAACACCGCCTTCTAAACTTTTACAGTCTGCCATTGCTGATACGGTAACATCAATTTTGTCGCCGTTTTTTGCAAATGGAGGTACGTTAGCTGTTACGATAACTGCAGCAGAAGCACCTTTTTGAATGTAGTTTTCCTGTTCGATTACTGTTCCTAAGTTTCTTAAAAGCATTTTATTTGTAATCTGTGTAGAACGAGAGTTGTCACCTGTTCCGGGTAAGCCTACTACGATACCGTATCCAACCAGCTGGTTCTCTCGGACTCCCTGAATGTGTGCAATATCCATTACACGAACCATTGCTGCATTAACTGGCGCAAGTCCGATACACATCATAATTGTTAAAATAAATGCCGTTAATTTTTTCATTTTTTCTTCCTCAAGTCTTTAAGCCGTTCTGTCTTATTCAGACAGGTTCGGGTCGGGTTATATATTAACCAGTACCCTGTTTTCCCCTATTATTTTACCGTTATAAACTTTTTTATAATTTTTGTTTTCAACGTTTATATAGTCGCCTAACATTCCGTCAGACATTGCTGTTCCGTCAATACTAATCATGACTGAACCATTAGACACAAAAAATACTCTTACATCGGAGTTTCGTGCAACATCAGGACGCATTTTTACAAACCTTCTGTCTATAACTTCACCCTTTTGGAATATTTTTTTTGTTGTTATTTCTTTGTCAAGCATTGAGCTGTCTAATACATAATCAGACCTGTTTGCTACATCAATTTTCTTTACCTCAGTACATTCTTTTGTAAGAGTTTGTTCTCTGTTAATTTGTTCACTTGCTACGAGCACCTCTTTATAAACGGAAGTTTGTGCAGGAAGATTCAGAGTTCTTTGATAAACACCATTAACTAAAATGTCTACTCTTTTAACATCACGTGGTAAAATCTTGTCGCTTCCGCCGGAGATTTTGTAAGTAACTCTGCCGTCAGGAAGCTGTAAATCCGCAAACGGAGTTGCGGTAATTTTTACATTAACGTCTCCTTTAATGACTTTTTTGTAATTGTTTTCAAATAATCTGGCAACATCTACTTTAACTTTGCTTGCCGGGATTGTCTGAGCCTGAACTGCAGGAGTGATAAGTAAAGTAAGTATTGCAATAAGGCAGTAAGGCAACAAATGAGCTTTAGTATTGCCTTGCTTTAAATTTATTAATTTGTTTGGTTTATTTATTTTTTCTGCCATATTTTATATATTTACCTCTTTGTTTACCCCTTTTATTTACCCCTTATTCTTATGTCATGTTGTTTGTTACCTGCAGGATATTGCTTGATGCCGTAATCAGTCTTGAGTTAGATTCAAAAGCTCTCTGAGCTTTAATTAGACCTACAAGTTCATCAACAATTTGTACGTTTGAACCTTCTAACATACCTTGTTGAATAAGACCCAAACCGTTTTGTCCGGGTGTATCCTGTACAGGGTTGCCTGACGCCTGTGTTTCCTGATAAAGGTTGTGACCTATTGATAACAAGCCGGAAGGGTTTTGAAATTTAACAAGCTGAAGAGAACCAACAGTTGATTGTTGTGTTTGTCCCGGAAGCGTAACGGAGATGTTACCGTCTTGTGTGATTGTAATTTCTGTTGCGTCACGCGGGATTGATACAGACGGCTGGATTAAAAGACCGTCATTTGTACAGAGCTGTCCGAGTGAGTCAACCTGTAAGCAGCCGTCACGAGTGTAAGCAAGTGAACCATCTTCTTTCATTACCTGAAGGAAACCATCACCTTCGATTTCGATATCAAGGCTTCTGCCGGTTGATATTGCAACACCCTGGGTAAATACCCTTGTAGTGGCTGCAGTTTTTACACCAAGTCCGATTTCTATACCAACAGGTTGGTAAGTACCCTGGTTCATTAAAGCACCCGGGGTTCTTGCTGCCTGAGAAAGCAAATCCTGAAATTCAATACGGGTTTGCTTATACCCTGTGGTGTTAACGTTTGCTACGTTGTTTGCAATAACATCAAGATAGTTCTGTTGCGCTATCATACCTGTTGCAGCGGTTGTTAAAGCTCTTAACATATATTCCTCCAGTGACCAGAAAGCCAAAAGACTGTCTGACCAAGTTCCAGTACTTAATTTAAACTTACCATTGAGCGACAGGATATATTCCTACCTCTCCCCACTAATACTATAAATGTATTTATGTATATATACATCAATCAAAAGGTTGAAATATTCTCAAATCAGGGATGCAAAAATAGACCATGTGGTCAATTTGTAAAAAATTGGCTGTCGGGTGGTGGAAATGTTCTCAGAATATACAAATACAATAAGCTACAATCAACCTAAAAAGAACTTATACTCTTAGTCTGCCGAGTGCAACAGCTGTATCAAGCATATCTCCGTTCGTAGTAACTACTTTAGCCAAACTTTCATAATTCCTTTGGGTGCTTATTGTATTAATCATTTCTTTGATTACATTACAGTTAGAAAGTTCAAGCATACCTTGTTGCAGAACAAATTTTTCCGAACGCAATTCCGGATTTTCCTCCGGAGTTTTAGGGATAAATCTTGTATCGTTGATTTCAAATAAATCATCTTTGTTTGAAAAATCCCAGATACCGATTGTCTGCATAGGTACTTTTTGCAGACCTGCGTTCATTTCAATATTACCTTTTTCACCGATAATAATTTGTACTTTATCTCTTACCAAATCCGGATCAAGGTCTTCAGGTATCATGCGGATTCTTCTATTATTGATATCAAGAACATATTCACCCTGCTTTGTTACAAGGTAATCCTGATCGTTTCTTGTGAAAGAACCATTCCTTGTATAGTAATTTCTTCCGTCAGCATCTTGTATTTTGAAAAATCCGTCTCCTTCAATTGCCAGATCATAGGGGTTATCGGTTTGGTTTAGTGCACCCTGGGAGAAGTCGTGAGTATATTCGTAAGCTGAACTTCCTACGCTCAAATCTCCAAGATATCTTGTTGAATCATTTCTCAAAACAGATTCAGACTGGGTGTAAACAGCTGATTCCATTAAATCCTGGAATTTGATAGACCCTTTTTTGTATCCTACCGTATTAACGTTTGCCAGGTTGTTAGCAGTATTGTCGTTCATATCCATAAGAGCGAGCATACCGTTTGCACAAGATTCTAAACCTCTAAGTATCATTAGTTTGCTCCTTTCATCTTATCGTATTTACTTAATACGCTTTTTACATAGTTTTGTGTTTCCTGATACGGAGGGATTCCGCCGTATTTTTTAACTGCATTCGGACCTGCATTGTATGCGGCAAGTGCAAGAGATTTGTTGTTGTCAAATCTGTCCAAAAGACCTTTTAAGTATTTTGTTCCGCCCTGAATATTCTGTTCAGGGTCATAAGCATTTGTAACACCTAAACCCTGTGCTGTTCCCGGCATTAATTGCATTAAACCCATTGCACCGCATTTTGATGTTGCATTCGGGTTAAATCCGGATTCCTGATTGATAACTGCTTTTACAAAATCCACATCCAATCCGGCCTGTTCTGAGTACTTATCAATTAACTCATTAATCTCTGCCCTTGAGGTTGGAGTTGTATTTTTTGTATTTTTCATTGTAGTATCAAGAATCTTCTGAAAATCTTCCGTTGGCTTCTGGGGAGCATTGTAAGATAATAGCGACTGAAACTGATTTTCAATCGTCTGAATCCTCTGCAAAGTTACATCTAATCCAGTAAGGTTCATCTTTTTCTTACCTGCTACCAAGGGTTCTTTATCTGAAATTACTTCAGAATTTACCCATGCCTCTCTCCATTTATGGGGATATACTTAATCCTATCAGTATTTACCCCTACTTACCACAGGAGGAATATTATATATCAATATATAATATTCTCCATTTACACTATAGATGGTTTTTCATCGCTTTACATCAATCTAATGGTCTATTTTTTCCTGAATGCAAATAATTTGAACGCAATATAAGTAAATACTGCTGCGGTAAAGTTTGAGATAAGCTGAGCAATATATACGTTCAGATGCAAATACTGAACGGTAAACTCCAATAATCCTGCATTAATAAGGTAACTAAAAAACCAGGTTATACAGCATTTCAGATATTCTTTGTACCAGACGCCTTTGCTTTCAAAAACAAAAGTTCTCTGCATTGTAAATGATATAGCTGAAGACAAAAACCACGCAAGCGCAAGTGCTATTTGATAAACCTTGTCGCCCATAATCAGGCATATAAGAGCATAAATCAGGTAGCAAACACCTGCATTAAAGCTTCCTACAAATAAATATCTTATTTTATCGTCTAACGAAAACCAAAAATTTTTAATCTTTTCCATATTTATATAATACTACAGAAATAAAAGTGGTAATTTGTTGTGGTGTAAATGTGTACAAAAACAGAAAGTGAAAATCATCACTTCCTGTTTTATATTTACTACTGCAAATTTCTTAATATTTTATTGCTAATAATTAATATGTATATTCAGGTATCACAAATTGTTCATTATTTGCGTCTTTTTCAACAAACTCAAGGTAATGACTTAGTGCAACATCCTTGGAGTTTCCATAGAATTCATCAGAAATAATTTTCTTATGTAACTCGGTTCTTTCACCTGAATAATTACCTAAAATCTGAGAAAATTTTTGAATATTTTCTAAATCCTCACCGCCTGAATATGCTTTAGTCTTGGCATCAGTTCCTGAAGGTCTGATTTCAACGTATTTATCAGTGAACTTAAGGTATGTTCCGTCACCTACAAATTTTACATCAACAAGATTGTCGAATTTAAGTTCAGGAAATGCATCATTCAGAACTTCTTTAACCTTATCAACGCCGAATAGCCCTTCACGGATACCTATGGCAAGTGAAAGATAGAACAAATCATTTTTTGTTCTCTGTTTTTCGCCTTCAACTTTAGCCTGTTTAAGTTTTTCAATATCGGGTTCTGATTCGTTATAATAAGCGATATCTTCTCTAACGTCGAATTTTGCAATAATATTGTTTTCTTCAAAAATTTCAATCAGGTATTCAGAAAGAGTTTTGTTTTCTTCTTCAAGTTTTGCAGCAAGAGAAGAAGCTACAATAATTGCTTCTGTTGCGCTCTTTTCTCTCATCGCGATAGCTTTTCTTCCTGAAAGTGATTCAATCAAATCTTCAGAGCCCATAATCATACCGCCTGATTCTTCACCGCCAAATACCATACGGGGTTGAACACCAAGGTTAATTGAGTTTCCGAAAACATCGTCAACGACAACTTCTTTATTAGGATTATTTTTTATTTGAAGCTCAACTTTTTTCATAATATTCGCAATTTCTTTGAAGCCGACAGGTACGTTCACAACTTTAATATTATTTGACTTAGCCCACTCATCCCAAGAAAGTGCAGATGCGGTTGTTTTAATCATAAATCTCGGATGATTTTTGAATTTACCTCCGTGTTTAAGTTGTTTAACACGGTAGTTCATAAGCATTAAGAATGCCTGATTTGCCGTATAAACGGTTAATATTCGGTTTTCATCAAGTTCAATGTATGAAACTCCATAATCATCAAGCATCGGCTCATTTCCGCTTGCCTCAATCTGACAAACAGTAAGTCTGTCGTGGTCAGGGTCTGTTATAAGAACGATAGTCCCTAATGGCATATCTTTTAAAACTTCTTCGTAATGCATCGACTCTATAACTGGGAAATATTTAGTTCCATCTTGTTTTTTAGCAAGAACTGTTGCATCAACGGAATAATCGTAAAACGTTTTGTTTCCCTTCGGGTCAGTATCGTATTTACCGATTGAATGGAAGAAGGGATCTTCTTCTGTGTTATTCCAGACATATTTGTCCTGGATTCCGAGTTTTTCCAGAACTCGGCTTAATGTACGGTAAGCGCAGCCACCCACAGATTCTATGAATAATTTCCCTTCCATCTTTTTTATGCCGTCAAGGTTTTGAGCAACGCCAGATTTTAAGTATTCGACATACAAATCAATCCCGTCATTGAGTCTTTTCATAATATTTTCATCAATTAACGGGTCATTCTTAGCAGCAATTTTAATATCATAAGTTCCGTTTTTTTCAACTGTATCAAAAATTTCCTGAATCTTATTTACAAACTCCAAAGATTCCTCGGGAAGATACTGGCTTCCCTGTGAGTTTAAATCTTTAGTAGCAGTTTTAACCGATATCCCGTGGCTTGAAGTTATGTACTCTCCGCCTAGTAAATCAAGTTTGAATGCCAGAAATGATGCAAGCCAGATAGGAATGGTTTTTCTGTCCTTCGGGGTTAAAGTTTTTATTCCCTGAGCTGCCTGTATTCTTGCGATTGCATCTAAGTATAACTCAGAATTATAACGGACTTCACTTCCTACCAGCTTTCTGATTTCCTGTCCTTCATATTTTTCACGTGCAACAAGAGCTTTAGCTAATGTTGCCAAAACTATACCTACAAGGTTAATCGGAAACCTTGTATCCTGAGGGTAAATAATATTCTGAGGACCTCTGATACCAGCAGTTGAAACTTTTGCTTCTTTTGAATAATTGGCAAACCATTCTTTAAGGTTCAAACCTTCCGGATTGCTTTCGGAGTGCGGATAAAGATGTTCTTTTTTTAACGTAAACGTAAACTCGTTTTCGTTATTAAAATTCATCAAATCCAAATCTTTTACATAATCCGGAGTTTTTTCAAACACACTGTAAAACAACTCTTTTTCCAACTCACAGCTTGGCTCTCTGTTCATATAAACTCTCCTATAAAATCTATCTTTGGCCTTATTATAGCATAAAATTCAAAGCTCTTCACCTGTTTGCTTTTATTTATCTCTGTTCCTGCACCTCTAACATGAATGTTACAGGGCCGTCATTTATAAGTGACACTTCCATCATAGCACCGAATTTTCCTGTCCCTGTCTTTATTCCGTATGATTGAACCTGAGATACAAAATACTCATAAAGTTCGTTGGCAATCTCAGGCGGTGCAGATTTATCAAAACTCGGTCTTGTACCCTTTCTACAATCACCACAAAGAGTAAATTGCGATACAATAAGCATCTCACCCTTAATATCAATAAGCGAAAGGTTCATCTTGTCGTTTTCATCAGGGAATATTCTTAAATTAACAACTTTTCTTGCAAGTTTTTCAACTTGTTCCTTTGTATCACCTTTTTCAATTCCTACTAGCGCAAGAATACCTTTTTGTATAGAAGAAACATTCTTTCCTTCAATATCAACCCCTGCATTTTTTACTCTTTGTATTAAAACTTTCATTATATTTCACCCGATATTCTGTCTAATTCATCCGACACTGTCTTGATTTTATTTTCGGCAGCATTTGTGAACTCAGTAATTTTATTCGTCAGGCTTGTTACAGAATCGAGTGTGAACTCCCTTGTCATTTTCATTTCATAATCTATATCAATGCGTTCTGCTGTCGTAATAAAATCGAAAAGTTTGTTTTTCCCTCCGAAATCATAACTCAGAGCCGTGTATCCAGTTACCAGTTTTTTAAAACTTTTAAGTATTTCCTGAGAGATATTTCTGTATCTTTTGAGGTCATTATGAATACCTTTTGCAATTTTTCTGATTTCATTAATAATCAATTTTGCAGGTTCAAGGCTTTCTTTGATTTTAAATAAATTATCTTTGATGCTTGTAATATCATATTTAAAGTCTGTGTTTAAATCCCTGTTTTCAATTTTCCCCGAATCTTTAAGAGCATCTTCAAGAGGAATATTTTTGAACCCGTCAATTTGCGCTCCGACAAGCGAAGTATTAATATATTCTCGGTCCGGAAAATTTAAAGTGTATTCATGCAACGGCTGAATAAATGCTGCATAAACCGATTCTGTCGGTATCATCTCACCATTAATCCCTTTTACATAGTAAAGTGAAGAATTGAGTGCGTGTATTCTGTCTAAAGCTTTTTTCTTTCTGATTTCAGGGTCATCATAGTTGCCAAGTGACATACAGAAGTTTTCAAAATCTTTTGCCGTTATTTCCCATTTTTTTGTTTCTTCATTAAACTTGCATACAAGGTCTTTGTATGCGGAATCCTTACTGTAACACTGTCCTTCAATGTATGCCAAATCTTGTCCGACAAGTGCAATTTTTGAACAACCTAAGATTCTTGCAACATTCAGTGCTGTATAAGATACCGTTCCTTTGGAATAGTATTCCGAGATATCAATATCTGCTATATCTCCCCACAACTCGTTTGTCGGAAGGTTTTGAGAAATATGAGAATAAGTGTTTTTATATTTAAAGTTTCTGAGATTTGGGTGAGCATAGGGCTCGGTGATGAAATTAATTCCACTCAAATCAAGACCTGCAATCTGTTTTGAACAGTCATTTGCTTCAATAATACAAAGGAAATCGGGTGTTATATCGTGAGAACTAAGTGTTTTCATTGCTGTACCAACTGTTATAAGAATATAATTATCTCTGTATTTTTTTAGTGTTTCTATGTTTCTGTCCAGCGTAGGACCTGCAGATACAACAACAGCGGTTTTTCCTTTGTAATAATCTTTGAGTTCTCCTATCGGAATCTCATTAACAAGCTTTGGAATATTGTTTATGGTTTTTAAGATCAAACCGTAGAATTTTTCTTTTGTATATTTTAAATCCAGGCTGAATCTGCCAATTGTCTGCTGAAGCTCCGTGACCATATTGTTAAAAGTTCCTTCGTTCAACTTTCTGTATGCAGATGTAGATAAAAGAAGCGGAGTGTTTTGCATATTTGATTTTTGATAAATGTATTCACAAGCCTCAGTAAAATCGTTTGTCATATACACGTTTTTTTTCAGAATATCAGCTGAAAAATCAACAAGCGCAAAAGCTGTTCTTAAAATATTCAAATCAGGTTCGTAAAGAATAACGGTTCCGATGGATTTCGCAGAAGTGACCTGAAAAAGGTATCCCAGCCCCATTCCGTAAATTAGATGTATGGTGACAGGCGTATTTTCCGCCATGGCAAAAATCTCAGATGCTTCTGCCAAAGGATTTAATGGATTATGCAAATGTTTTCCCTTGTATGTAAAATTATAAAAATTATTTTCTTTAACAAGCTGCGGCACATCTGTCAAAACATAAGTTAATAATGCTTGAGCAAGTCTTGGATTTTTTTCTTTTAAAGCGTTTATATTCTTTTCAAAAACGTTGTTATTCATAAATTAACTCTCCACCCGAATTTATTCTATCAAATTTAACCAATATAATCAAACAAAAAGCGGTTTGAAAATTTTTTCAAACCGCTTTTCTGTATTTAATATTTACCCCTAAACTGATGTAAGTTTAGCCTGGCTTTCGAGCTGCAATGTTACTGTTGTAATATCGCAAACTGAAGAAGGTCCGAAGTATTGAATAGCACCCGGGAACAGATATCTGTCATTGAGTGCCCAATCTTCTCTGTTAGCTTCAAGTTTTTTGAATACAGGTCCGTCAAGTTCAACGAGAGCTTTCTTAATAACAGGCTTCATTTCACCGTGACGTCTTTCCATATTCATCATCATTGTGAGAGGAACTCCGCCTGCAATCCAGTCTTTTGCAGGTTCAGTTAAGTTTCTTACTGAAGAAAGGTATCCGGTAAAGCCGAAGTTAATCAGAGCAAATGCGTTAAAGCCTAATGAATAGCAATAGTCTGCATCAAAGTTAGAAGGGAATGCGCATCTTCCTTCATAACCGAAGAAGTGTGACTGTGTTGAGAATTTGCCTGAATATTTACCTTCTTTCTTTAATAATGCTAATTTTTCTTCAATCATAGAGATTAAAAGTTTTTCTGTTTCAATTTTAGAAACCTGAACGTTACCGTGAGGGTCTCTGTCCATCAACAATTGTGCTTTAATAAGTGCCGGCAGTGATTTGAATACAGAAGAGTTTTCGCTTGAAAGAGTGTTTTCAATAATTGCAATTTTTTCTGCAGGAGTTCCTGAAGAGTATTTAGAATCCTTTTCCAAAGTTGACATAATGTCATTTAAGTTTGCAATCATTGACTTAAGTTCAGGAACGAACTCAATTAAACCTTCCGGAATAACTGCTATACCAAAGTTTTTACCCATATCCGAACGTTTAACAATAATGTCTGTCATGTAATCAATAATTGATGATAATGACATTTTTCTTTGTTCAACTTCTTCTGATATTAAAGTTATGTTTGGCTGAGTCTGAAGAGCTGCTTCAATAGCTACGTGAGAAGCACTTCTTCCCATAATCTTAATAAAGTGCCAGTATTTTTTAGCTGAGTTTGCGTCTCTTTCAATGTTACCGATAAGTTCACCGTATGTTTTTGTAGCAGTATCAAAACCGAATGATATTTCGATTTGTTCATTCTTTAAGTCACCGTCAATTGTTTTAGGACAGCCGATAACCTGAATGTTTGCATTATGTGCTACAAACCATTCAGCAAGAAGCGCAGCATTTGTGTTAGAATCGTCACCACCAATGATTACAACAGCAGAGATATTTAACTTTTTGCAAACTTCCCATGCAGACTGGAATTGTTCTTCTGTTTCAAGTTTTGTTCTGCCTGAACCGATAATATCAAAACCGCCGGTGTTACGGTAATCATTAATAAATTTATCGTTAAATTCTACATACTTTCCTTCAATAATACCACTCGGTCCGCCTAAGAAACCATAAAGTTTATTTGAAGAATTTGCCTGTTTAAGTGCGTCATAAAGCCCTGCAATAACGTTATGTCCGCCTGGAGCCTGACCGCCTGAGAGGATTACACCGACATTTCTTAAATCAGACTGAATAGTATCAGTTGTAGTCTGGAATGTTACGGTTGGTTTTCCGTATGTGTTTTTGAATAAAGTTTTGATTTCTTCCTGGTTAGCAACAGATTGTGTTGCAGAACCTTCTATAGATCTAAGATGGCTGATGCCTGATGCTAATGAAGAAGGTAATTTTGGTTGGTATTTAAGTCTTTCAATTTGTAATGGTGATAAATTTGTCATAAAAACTTCCCTTTCTTTTTGCGAATATTATACCATAAAAGAAACAGGTTGTTTTTTATAAAACACTATGTTTTGTAATAAAAGCATGCTCACGTATTGATTTCCCGAAACCTTTGCAGTATATTATAAGTGTACAAAGTACAATTAATATAAAAGGACACAGAAATGAAAGTCAACAATATATCGTCAACAAATTTTGGCGCAGGAGTATTTATCAAAGGTTCAGAAAACCAACATTGCAAATTCTTGTATAATGATATTGAAGCAGTAAGAAAAGAATTTAAAATTCCGGCTTTGTTTCATACTCACGACGTAGAACTTCCGTCTATATCAAAGGCTGTTTTACAAAAGCTTAAAGAACTTGGAATCAAATTTAGTAACAAATAATTGAATATTCACAAGGATAGGGATAAATAGCGTTATCTTTGTTGTTACATTCCGGCTTTTTGGGAGCGGATTCATAACTGTCAATTTTTTTTGAAACTTCAACCAGTCTGTTTTTGTAATCATTTTCTATTTCTTTGGAAAAAGGAATACAAATATCTTCTCTGTTTTTTAAATCAATATAAACAAAAGTTACATTGCTTGTTTTAAAAAACTTGTTTACACATAGTGTGTAAATCATCGTCTGATAATCGTATTTTGGGTTCATTGGTGCAGAACCTGTTTTGTAGTCAAGTATATAATAGTTATCCCCATCTTTAACAAGTGCATCAAGACGCCCGCCGAAAAAGTGGTTTTCAATTTTTACGGCAAGATTATATTCTGTATTAATTACGTTGTACCCGAAATATTTACTTGATTTTAAGTAATTCCACACCTCTGCTTCTTTTTTGGAAAGAGATTTTTCCATTTTGTCAATGTTTTCCCCTCTGAGATAATATGAAGCGAGAGCGTGAATATTTTTACCGAACTCAAAGATTTCGTCATTAACAGGCATCTGAATATCCTGCAAGTATCGAAAATCGAACTTGCGCGGACATTCATTAAAAGTTTTGAGCATGTTAGGTGATAATTGCTGGTACATGTAATTATTTATTCTTACCCCTAGCACTCTAAATATGTATAATCAGGATTAGCTTTCAGTTTTTCTTCTATTTTTTCAAATGTCAGAAGTCCGTCTGTTGCACCGAACTCAGATACAACGCTTGCAGAGTTTACAGAACCGTACATGAGTGATAAACCTACATTTATGTCAGTACGTTTTAAAGCACCGCAGAAGGTTGAAGCAAACGCATCACCTGCACCTAAAGTTGAAACAACATCAGAAGGGAATGTAGGACAGAAATAATATTTTTTGCCGTCCCAGGCGTAAGCACCTTTATTGCCGTCGGTTATAACGATAACCTGATATTCTTGTACTTTCATTGTTCTGAGCATTTCTTTTATGTCAGGGTGTACAAGTTCTTTTGAGAATCTTTCTGTTTTTGTATCAGGTCTTACCTGTATTCCTGTTGCCATAATTGCTTCTTCTTTGTTCATAACGACAACGTGAGCATATTTAAGAATCTTATCAAGGTGTTTGCGTCCTTTTTTAAGGCTCGTTGTTCCTGCATTAAAGCAAATTGCGAGGTCATGTTTATGAGCAAAATCAACAAGCGGTTCAATTACTGAGTTTGATTCACCGTTAAGCGGAGCAACATAAATAAAATCAGCATCTTTTACCGCATCAAAATCAATTTCATCTTCTCTGATTTCAGCATTAGCACCACGGTGGGCAAGAACTGTTCTGTCACCCTGGAAACTTACCAAGATAATAGAGAAACCTGTTGAAGTATCTTTTCTTTGTATAATATGTTTTAAGTTAACCTTATGGCTTTTAAAGAAATGTAATATACCTTCTGAATATATGTCTTCACCAATTTTAAAGATAGCTGAAGTATCAAAACCTAAATTTGCAAAGTTGCAAGCTGTATTAACTCCGCCGCCTCCGACCCTTGATGAAAACTCTGAAATATCAATTTTAGAACCGTAAGGATAACTCATAAAATCTCTGTTGTGATCTTTTGTACAAACAGATACTATGTTAGCTTCATCACATTCTACAAATACATCTACAGTAGCACTTCCGATTGTTATAACTTTTGCCATCTTAATTCCCTCCTGATAATAATATTATTTTACCATAATTATACAATAGCAAAAAATTTTTTTAGAGGGTTATATAAAATATGAAACAATTATGAGGTTCTTTACATGGATTTAAAAGTTAACTCTATCGCTTTTCAGGGCAAAAAAGAAGTATTATATGCGCTTACAAAAGCAGCTCAAAAATCAAAAGATTTTGAATACTACAATCAGCCGGCAATTGCTTCCCGCATTCCGACTGACAGGTTGCATGCAGCGCAGAATGCAGCTATTTGTGCATATTTGGATATGGCTTTGCGTGATTCGGAATTCAAAAGTGTTGTTGTAAAAGCAAAAGATAAGGACTTATCGTATATTAAACAACTTCTTGCTCCGGAAATGACTGAACACAGCCTGGTTGAACCTATGAAAAAATTCTCAAAAACTTTGAATGAAACTGTGAATGGTAACTATGGCGGTAAAGCAAGAGAAACAATGACTGCTTTTATTCACGAACTGCTTCAAAAACTTAAATTATAAAATCAGGCTCCTCTTATAAACCTCGTTTTTATTAAGATTAAACAGAGTTGAAAGAATAACGGAGATATCTTTATCTTTGTATCCCTTATTTTTCAGTTCTTTAATTTTGTAATCAAGTTCTTTGTCTTCAGAATTTTCATCAGGGTAAATCATGCAGACAATTTCGCCTTTTATTCCGTCTTTATAATGATTCAAAATTTCTGATATACATCCGACATTTATTTCTTCAAAAAGTTTTGAAAGTTCCCTTCCGAGTGCTATTTTAATCTCACCCCGAACGGTTTTTATTGTTTCAAGAGTTTTTAGTATTCTTTCCGGCGAATCATAAAAAACAAGATTGTTCGCGGAATATTTTTGGGTAATTTCTTTTATTTGTCCTTCGCTTCTCGGTATAAATCCGACAAATGTAAATTCTTCATTCTTTCTCGGAATTTGGGACAAAAATGTTGTAACGGCACAGGCTCCGGGAAGTGATGTTACGGAAAAACCGTTTTTCAGGAGTTCATCTATAATTACTCCGCCAGGGTCACATATCATAGGGGTACCGGCATCGGAAACAAGGGCAATTCTCTTTCCTGATTTAAGTTCTGACAGGAAAAAGTCGACCCTTTCCCTTTCGTTGTACTTGTGATAAGAAACGCACTTTGTTTTTATATCATAGTGATTGAGGATTTTTTGAGTGATTCTTGTGTCTTCGCATGCAATAAAATCAACAGTTTTAAGAATTTCTATCGCTCTTAGAGTAATATCCGAGATATTTCCTATCGGAGTTGGTACAACGTAAAAATCAAATTCTCTTGCCATAATATTAATTATCCCAATGTGTTTTCTCAACAAAAGTTTTTACTGCTTCAGTTAAATCAACAGGAGAATCAAGTGGTTTTTCGCCTTCGGGCGGAATCGGATCCGGTGTTGTTACTGCATCACGAACTTTGTTGTATAAGCTCAAAACGGCATATAAAAATATTGATGTTCCGGCAACACATAACATTGCTATAATAAATTTTTTTGCAAGTTTTTTTTTGCTCATGGGTTCTTTGAATCTTCCGGGAAGAATATTTGGTGCTGACGGTTCTTCAATTACCGGTGCCGGTTGATTATTAAGTTCGTTAACCTCTTCCGTTGTTAAAACTTCAAGTGAACCTGACTGTGCTGTTTCACCTTCCTGTCCTTCGATTGCAAGAACAGGAAGTGAAAGTGAACACATTATTAATATTGCAAAAAGTTTTTTCATTTGGATTAATTATCCTTCTGTTTCTTCTTTTGTTTTGTTGTTACGTCTGCTTTTGTTAGCGCCTCTGTTTGGTCTGCGAGAACGCTTTGGTGCAGATTTTTTTTCTTCGCTTTGTTCGGGTGTTTCCGTTACTGGAGCTTCTTCTGCAGGAGCTTGTTCAGCTTCTTCCGGTTTTATTCGTTTGTTTTTGTTAACAGTCTTTTTATCAATAACAGGAGCAATTTCAGCCTCGCCTGTTAAAACGGTTGATGCTGTTGTATCATCTGTTTTAACGTCAGCTTCTTTAATTTTTTTACGTCCTTTTGCTCTTCCTTTCTGAGCTTTTGTCTGTTGTTCGTTTTTGATTTCCTGAACTTCAGCCTGTGCGGTAACTGCAGGACTTTCTGTCTGTTCTATCTGCGTTTCTTGAACTTGTTCTTTTATTTCTTCCTGCGGTTTGTTATCTCTGTTATTAAACTTATTGTTAGAGAATTTTTTTCTGTCATTCATAGGAAGTTTGATTTTTGCTGCTTTAGCTCTGTATTCGCCTTCTGCTGTAGCGGATGCGAATTTTAAATCTTCCATAATGTAGCCGTTACCCTGACAGTGCGGACAACGTTTTGCAAAGATTTCGCTTATTGCCTGACCTTGTCTGTGACGAGTCATCTCAACAAGACCTAAGTCTGAGAGCTGACCGACTTGCGGTTTAGCTTTATCAGCTTCCATTGCAAGCTCAAGTTCTTCCATCATTGTTAATTTGTCGATACGGTTTGTCATATCGATAAAGTCAATGATAATCATACCGCCGATGTTTCTTAAGCGCAGTTGACGTGCAATCTCGTGAACTGCTTCAATATTTGTTTTTAAGATTGTTTCATCCTGGGTTGCGGAGTTTGTAAACTTACCGCTGTTAACGTCAATAACAGTAAGAGCTTCTGTTGTTTGGATAAACAGGTATCCGCCTGACGGAAGGTTTACTTTCATCTGTAACGCTGCTTTGATTTCTTTGTGTATATCCATAGCAACCAACAAAGGTTCAGAACCTTTGTACAGAGTAACGTTAATGTTTTTATTCATGTGCCAGTTCTGGAGAAGGTTTTGTACTCTATTGAGAGCAAATCCTGTATCCACAATAATTTCCTGGGTTTCTTCGTTACAAGCCTCACGAATAACTCTGTAAAGAAGGTCCTGGTCACGGTACAAAAGACTTGGCGGTTCCATACTTTCAGCTGATGTAACAATATTGTTCCATTTTTCAAGCAAGATTTCCAAATCTTCCTGAATATCTGCTTCTGTCTGACCTTCGGCTTCTGTTCTTACGATTACGCCTACTCCTACAGGTTTAAGAAGGTTAACTAATGATTTAAGTCTTGCTCTTTCTTTTGATGAAGTGATTTTCTTACTTACGTTAATACCTGCTTCGTTTGGCATAAGTACCAAAAATCTTCCCGGAAGTGAAATTTCTGTTGTAACACGAGGTCCTTTGTGTCCAACCGGTTCTTTTACAACCTGTACAACGAGTTTTTGTTTTGGTTTAAGTTTGTCCTGCAAGGCACCTTTACCGCCTACGTCCTGTGCGTGTAGGAAACCCATTTTATCTGAGCCTACATTTACGAAGGCTGCTTCAATGGAAGGTAAAATGTTTTCAACCTGACAGAGGTAAACATCTCCTAAAATTATTTCTCCTCTGTGTACAAAAAATTCGGCAACTTTTCCGTTTTCAATAACCGCAGCAATGTTATCACGCTCGGCTATAACAATTTTGTTTGCGTTTGTGTCTTTCATCGTTTCTAAATCCTTTTTACATAACTACATTTCGTTTAGTTTTTCGTCAAGGAAACGAACTCTTGTGATTTCAAATATTTGTTCAGGGTTTACAAGTTTCATCAAATCATCCGCGCGCAAAGCAGGGATATCTGACCCTTGACCGACTTTAAGGTATATGAACAGACTGTTTTCGTCAAATCTATAACTTCCGATAGATTTCTTAAAATCTGTTGTTTTTTCAAAACCTTTTTTGTTTTTCTTCGTGATTAAAACGCTATCCGAAGATAAAACTCTGTTTACATCATACATAAATTTTTCGGTTTTGTAAAGTGGCGGGGTAAATGTATTTGAGTTGTCGTCTTTGTTATACGGCGTTATTTTGTATTCTGCCCACTGTGCTGCAATATCAACAGCAGTTGCGTATCTTTCAACCTGCTTAATTCCGATTACTTTTGCGCCTTCCGGGAGCTTAGAGTTAATAAGATTAACCAAATCTTCTTCCGAAATATTGTCGTATATTTCTATATCAACTAACTCTCCTTCGCTTTCGGCAAACAGAGGAAGTGCAATCCCCATGGATACTTTCATTGTCGGGTTAAAACCGAGTGTGTAAACAATATTAAGCCCTGTTCTTGCAAGGCACTTGTGGAAAGTATTTTGCCAATCAAGATGTGAAAAGTATTTTAAAAGTCCTTTCTTTGTTATCTTTAAACGGTAACGGTAAACAGGAATATTCGGGTCAATATTTGCTCTTGTCGGGTCAACAGGTTTAATATCAAGAACCTTTTGAGCTTCTTCCGAAGCTCTGTAAGGTTGTGCAAGAACTTTGTGTGTATTTAGACTTGAACAGACCCCGCAGTTTACACAGTTATGCTCGCAGGTTTTTTGGAGATTAAATTCAGAACCTTGTGTCATAGCTGTTTCATACTCTTTTCTGAGCCATTCTTTTGAAAGCCCGACATTAATAAAGTCCCAAGGTAAAACTTCTTCTAAATTATATTTTCTCTGTGCAAGTTCGGATAATGAAAAACCGCATTCTTCAGCCGTTTGATTCCAGACCTCTTTGTTAAAATATTCGCCCCATGCATCAAGGTAACACCCCTTTTTATATAGAGCGTAAATGTAATCGCAAAGCGAGGCATCTCCTCTTGTTAAAACTGCTTCTATCTGAGAAACTGCGCTTTCGTGGTAATTAATTTTTAACCCTTTTATATGCTTTGTTTTTTCTTTTAAGTATCTTATGTGCTCCGAAACTGTACTTAAATCCATTTGTCCGCACCATTGGAACGGTGTAAACGGTTTTGGTACAAAAATTGAAACAGTACAGGTAAGTTCCAGACCATAGTTTAAACCGAGCTCTTGCTTAATTTGTTTTGACTTGTATTTTAATTTTCCCAAAAGCTCTGCCATCTCATCCATATCTTCAAGAGTTTCTGTTGGCAGCCCTGCAATAAAATAAAACTTTATTTTGCTCCAGCCGTTTTTGTATGAGGTTAAAACAGCATCAAGGATTTGTTCTTCAGATATGTTTTTCTTTATTACGTTTCTGAGCCTTTGGCTTCCTGCTTCCGGTGCGAGCGTCATACCTGATTTGCGTACTGACTGCATTAAATTTGCAAGTTCTAAACTGAATCCGTCAATACGCTGACTTGGGAGTGATACGTTGATTTTTCGTTTGTTAAAATCAACGGAAAGCTCTTTTATGACTTCTGATATATTTTTGTAATCATTGGAGGATAATGAAAGCAGAGAGTATTCGTCATACCCTGTGTTGTTCACCAAATCTTTTGTAATTTTTATAATATCTTCCGCTTCACGTTCTCTTATTGGTAGAGTTACGTGCCCTGGCTGACAGAAACGACACATTCTTCCGCATCCACGTCTGATTTCAACAATTGCTCTGTCGTGAACAGAGGTTGAAAAAGGTATCGGATATGATGTTGAAGCGTTTTCTAATGTAAGAGAAGATATGCGCTTGTTAACGTTATTATTTATCCCCGCACCTGTATTTACCCCCCAGCAGCCTTCAATGTTACAAAGTTCCGCTATTCTTTCTTTTCTCGTTTTCCCTTTTGTTTTCTCAAGGATTTCGCAAACTTCAACCATCATATCTTCGCCGTCACCGATGCAGAACACATCGATAAAATCACTTAACGGCAGCGGATTAAATGCGCATGGGCCACCGGCAAAAACTATCGGCTCATTCTCTTCTCTTTCAGTGTTTTTTACCCCTATCCCCGACATTTCAAGCATTTTTAAAACTGTTGGGTAAGACATCTCGTACTGGAGAGAAAACCCTATTCCGTCAAAATCTTTTAATGCTCGTTTTGATTCAACACCGTATAAAAAATCGGGCTTGAAATCAGGCTCAGGAGCATACGCTCTGTCGGCTAAAAAACGCTCAACCTTGTTAACCCTGTCATAAATGATTCTGACACCGAGATTGCTTATACCGATTTCGTATTTATCCGGAAAAACAAAAGCAAATTTAACTAACGAAGAATCCCAGTCTTTGTTATATGATAAAAACTCTCCGCCAACGTACTGATACGGTTTTGTCGCATTAAAAAGTGCTTCGTGCTGATTTCTGAAAAAACAAGTCATAAACTAATCGTAACATAAAATTATATATTTAATCCTGCCTCTAACAAAATTCTATGAAATATGCTAAAATAGTTTTACGTAATAAAGGTAAATATTTTATGTACGATTATAAACTACTTATGGATAAAGCAAAAGAAGCTTCAAAGCAATCTTATTCACCGTTTTCAAGATTTGCAGTCGGGGCTTGTGTTCTTGCAAAAAGCGGGAAAATATATACAGGCTGTAACGTTGAAAACTCATCTTTCGGTATGACAATTTGTGCTGAAAGATGCGCAATTTTTAAGGCTGTGTCTGAAGGTGAAAGAGAAATCTCAGCAATTGCCATATATTCGCCAAACGCTGATGACTGCAATCCTTGTGGGGCTTGCAGGCAGGTAATGTATGAGTTTCAGGATGATGAAACAGAAATGGAAATAATTACCGAGAGCGCCAGTGAGTTGATTGTACGTAAGCTGAGCGAATATTTGCCGTACGGATTTAAAATCTAAAATGTATATAATAGAACTTTTTATAAAATGGTTAAATAAGAATAAGAGAGGCACGAGCGCAAATCCGAATAATACTCTGAAAGAAGGGGTAAATATTAACAGTGACGGATATGTTACAACCGAACCTCTGCCTGATGAAGCTTTGACCTGCGAGCATAATTTTATGCCCGTTGACAGCACGGGTTTGGTTTTAGCTTGTACAAAATGCGGGTTTGTTATAAAACATAGATAATCAAATTAATAATGAGGATTAAATTTATATATGGAAAAATTTCTTAATTTTATATCATCAAAAGAGTTCAGGAACGGATTATGTTTCTTTCTGTTTACACTCTTGATGGCAATTACAATATCTTCGCAGAACTATTTCTTTCAGAAGGTAATAGAAAACGGAATAAGCAAAAAAGATATAATTGCGCAAAAGGATATTGTCGTAATTGACACCAAAAAAACAGAGCAGCACAAAAAAGAGGTTGCACAGAATGTAGAACCTATTATTACTCAGGCAGAAGATGAGTTCATAACAACAAACCTTCTTACTTTGAAAAAATCCGTAATGAAAATTCGTGAAAAAGACATTTCAGATGAAACAAAAGAGGATGAACTTAATGTTCTTTTTGATGAGTCCGGAAAAAAAGGTTTAGTAGATTTTCTGCTTAAAGCAAGTGATTCTGATTTGGCAGCCGTGTTTGAAAAAGCTCAGGTAACATTGAGTTCTGTTTTGAATAAGGGAATATCCTCGGACGATTTCGACAATAACAAAGTAGAAAGTATCGTAAAAAAACATATACCAAACAGTGTTCCGAGATATCAGGGAACGCTTATTGTAGGGATTTTAAACCAGGTTCTGGTGCCTAATCTTGTTGTTGACGAGTTCGCTACGGAGATAGCAAAGAAAAATGCGCAAAATTCCGTGAAACCTTATGAAGTTGTTTTCAAAAAAGGTCAGAAAATTGTATTTGAAGGTGAACCTGTAACAAAACTTAAACGTGATGCGCTTCGTGCAGCAGGGTACAACGTGCTGGAAGTTAACTGGGGCGGTATTCTCGGAATATATTTATTGATAGCACTTTTCACATTAATATTCCTTCAATATGAAAAGAATTACGAAAAACAATACTATAATCCGAAGTATATGACGATGACGGCGACGTTTACTTTTATCCTCGGATTAATATCAGCTGTGCTTCCTACGGGAGTCTCGCCGGCAATAATGCCGATACCTGCATATACAATTCTTTTATCAATATTTACAACACCGAGAAATGCTTTCTTCGCGTCAACTATAGTGCTTGCGGTTATATCAATAGGTATGCACTGGAATATAGAAATAATTGCTGCATTTATGCTATTAAATACGGTTGTAATGACTTCTGCTTCAAAACTGAAATTTTCAAAGCGTTCGGATTTGCTTATCGTCAGTGCAAAAATTACATTGGCAGGCATTTTGGTCGTAGGCGGCATATACTTTTTAGAAAAATATATGATGGATATAGAAAATGCACTTATTCTCAAAGATATAGGTTATATGGTAATTAACTGCTTTGTTATAGGCGGTGTGTTTATTCTGGGTATTCTTCCTATTATAGAAAACACGTTCAAAGTGTTGACCCCGTATGGCTTGGCAGAACTTGCAGACCACAACCAGGAACTATTAAAACGTCTTATGCAGGAAGCTCCGGGTACGTTTAACCACAGTTTAACAGTTTCTCATATGTGCGAAAATGCAGCAGAGGCGATTGGCGCAGACCCGGTTCTTGCAAGAGTCGGTGCAATGTACCATGATATAGGAAAACTCCAAAGACCTATGTTCTTTGTTGAAAACCAGTCGTTCTACGGAATAGAAAACCCTCATAACTCCTGCGCTCCGTCATTCAGTAAAATGCTTATTACAGCACATCCGAAAGACGGTGTAGAACTTGCAAAAGACTACAATGTTCCGCAGATAATTCACAGTTTTATTCTCCAGCATCACGGCACAGGTCTTGTTACTTATTTCTATAATGAGGCTCTCAAAGAGAAAGGTGCGGAAAATGTTAAAGAAGATCAATTCCGCTATCCGGGGCCGAAACCTAATTCAAAAGAAACAGCTATATTAATGATTGCAGATGCGGTTGAATCAGCTGTAAGGGCTGCAAAAAATCCGACAAATGAAGAAATTGACTCAATAATTGACAAAATTATTGCGGAAAGACTAAACGATGGTCAGCTTTCGGATTCCCCGCTGACATTTAAAGACATATCGATTATTGGTCAGACCTTTTCAAGAATGCTTAGAGGTATGCACCATAAGAGAATAAAATATCATGATGATTTGGTTCAGGAACTCGGCAAAAAACAGATAAAAGACCTTATACCGAAGCCAATCGTTGCTCAGCCGACGCTTGATATGGATTTGGATGCGAAAGTAAAAGAGCTGGAAAGCAAAAAAAATAGTTCTTCTGAGGAAATATAAGACATAAAATGCCTGAAATAAATATTTTTACCGAAAATATATATGGAAGTTCGGATATTGATGAAAAAGATGTAATAGAAAAAACCCGAAAAATTTTGGAGTTTTACATATCCGATGTCGGTTCAAAATCATGTCTGGAAGGCAAAGAATATGATTCAATTACTTTGGATATAGTTTTTTGCGATTCCCAAAAGACGCACGAACTCAACCGTGATTACAGGAATAAGGATTATCCTGCGGATATTATTACATTTGCAATTTTTGCTGATGATGAAAACAGTTTTATTTTTGACGGCGATATAAATTTGGGTGAAATAATTATTGCCATGGACAAAGTCGCAGAAGGGGTGAACAGAGATATCAGTTTTTCAAAGAACTGGAAACAGGAGTTGTTTTTTCTTATAAGCCATGGTCTGATGCACTTATTGGGGTTTGACCATCAAAGCGAAGAGGAGTACAATTTTGTTATAGCTGAACAAAGAAAAGCGCTGGAGTGTATAGAGTATGACAAGATATAAATCGCAGGGATTTAATAATACTTTCAGAAACGCAAGAAAAGGTTTTAATCTTGCAGTCAGGAGTGAAATAAACATCCGCATTCATGTTGCGGTTGCATTTCTTGTGCTATTAGCGGCGTGGTATTTAAAATTTTCTGCCGTTGAGTTTTGTATAATTCTAATTGCGATAGCTCTTGTTATTTGTTCAGAGATGCTTAATACGGCAATTGAGTTTGCCCTTGATTCAATTTATCACAACAAATATTCAAGAATGGTAGGAATGGCAAAGGATATTTCAGCCGGTGCGGTAATGTTTGCAACGTTTATAAGTATTGCAATCGGTGTGATTTTGTTTGGTACAAACATTTTATCAATGCTTCACATTATTTCATAATTTTCCTTGTCATAATAAGATTGTTGCTTCCGTCAAAACATTTATTTCCAAGCCAGTGCGCAAGGAGTTTCCCTTCTGGAGAATAAATGAAGCTTTCCTGTTCTGAAACTCTGTATCCTGTGTTTATTACACTTCCATCAGGTTTAAATTTTTTGAATTTGCAGGGGTAGTTTTGGGAAGTTGTGTATGTGTAGCTGATTAATTTTCCGTTTTGAGAGTAATAAAAGGAATAAAACGGATTGTCGTAATAGTGAACTGCATAACTTCCGTCAGAAAACTTTGCAAGCTTGCGGTCTTTGAGTTCGGTTATTCCCTGAAATAAATAATTCAGATTTTCAATGTTATCTGAATCGAAGAACTTGTTTTTTAAACTCTCGTAACTTAATTGTTCCTGAATGGTTTCGGTATTGTATTCAACTTCGCCTGTTATGATTTGAGCATTAACAGGAAGGCAAAAAAATATAAACAGACTAATTAAAATAAATCGTTTCATAGATTGTATTTAACGATTTGTTTTACAAAATCAATAGAATATCGACACTCTGTTATAAAAATGCAAAATCCGTAAGCAGCTCCATTATATATTTGCCCCTTATTTACTCCCTCAAAAACGGATGTTTGTGCCAAAGTTTACCTGAGATGAACCGGGACCGTAATCCTGCTGTGTCTGTGCTGCTCCGGCATTAAAATCCATTCTGCCGTCTTTGAAGGGTTTATATTCAACCGAAACTTCGCCTTTGTTAGTGTCAGTACCAAGATTTTTTGAATACTTGTTTTTTAATTTGATTTTTTCATTCAACTTGTATTCAGGTCCTATACCAACCGTTCCTTTTGTCTGTTCTTCTATTCCGCCCAGAGAGTTTGTCTGGTAGTCGGCACCGACAGACATTTTTTCGGTTAAGTCGTAATTTGTATAAAGTGTTCTTTTTTGTGCGGCACTGTCAGGCGCAACTGTTGTATCAAATTTTGCGCCAACTTTGGCCTTTCCGAATTTTTTTTCTTTTTTATCTGTAAACTTTTTTTGTGAATAAAGCTCATGTGCTTCATCTTTCAGATACTTCATCGGATGGTAAATATAGTCTTCGTTATTTTCGTCATCGTCTTTAATATTCAGGGTTTTTATGTCAGGCGAATATTGTTTGTAGTTGTGCCGTTCGTAATAATTTACATCTAAATGTACTTCATTCAGCTCTTCTTGTGCATAAACTGATGTGCAGATAAAAAACATCGATATTAAAAACAAAAATTTTTTCATATGAATATTATAAACTAATTTTTATAAAAAATGTTTAATAATATTCATTTGGGTAATATAATATTGAGGTAAATGTAACATAATATAATAAAGTAAAGGATTCGGAAATGATTTATAATAACGTTCTTGAACTTATCGGAAACACTCCGCTTGTAAGATATAATGATAACATTTGTTTAAAACTGGAATACTATAATCCGTCAAATTCTATTAAGGACAGGGCATCTTATTCAATGCTCAAAGGAGCAATGGAAAGAGGCGAAATTAACAAAAATACTGTAATAATTGAACCGACAAGCGGAAATACGGGAATCGGACTTGCTATGTGTTGTGCTGTTTTGGGCTTAAGAATAATTATTTGTATGCCTGAAAGTATGTCGATAGAGAGAAGAAAATCAATTTCTGCATATGGAGCAGAACTTGTTTTAACTCCGAAAGAAAAAGGTATGCAGGGTGCAGTTGATAAAGCAAACGAACTTAAACAGGAATACCCGAACAGTTATATTCCTATGCAATTTGCAAATCCTGATAACCCGAAGGCTCACGAACAGACTGCAAAGGAAATAAAAGACGCAGTTGGCGGAAGAGAAGTAGTTGTTGCAGCTGGAATCGGTACCGGTGGAACAGCCTGCGGATTAAAAAGATATCTTGAGGGTGCTATTGTGTATGGAGTCGAACCCAAAGAAAGTCCTCTATTTACTCAAGGAATTGCAGGACCGCATAAAATTCAGGGTATTGGTGCCAATTTTAAGCCAGATATTTGCAAGGATAATAATTTAGATGGATTTATTGCTGTTTCAGGTGATGATGCAATCGAGGCAGCAAAAGAGCTTGCTCAAAAACACGGAGTTTTCTGCGGAATAAGTGCGGGTGCAAACTTATGTGCAGCAAAACAACTCGCGGAAAAATATCCCGAAAAACTAATTGTATCAATAGTTCCTGATAGCGGTGAAAGATATTTATCTGTATGGTAGGGGGTAAATATCTGGTAAAAATTGGCAAAGAGTTAGGTGAATATATTTTTGGTAAAATTTTATTATAAAGGTAAATTATGTTAAAACGAGCATTAAACAAAATAAAAGAAGATATAAAAGTTATTTATGATAACGACCCTGCGGCTAACAATCTAGCTGAAGTTATATTTTGTTACCCTGGTTTCCAGGCTCTTTTGTTCCACAGAATAGCACATAAACTCGCATATTGGAATGTTCCGTTTTTGCCGAGGTACATTTCTTATTTGACAAGAATTTTTACCGGAATTGAAATTCACCCGAAAGCAAGAATCGGAAACAGATGTTTTATAGACCACGGTGAAGGTGTTGTAATAGGTGAAACTGCCATTATTGGTGATGATGTTTTAATATACCAGCAAGTAACACTTGGCGGAACTGGTTCTGAGCACGGAAAACGCCACCCGACCATTGGTAATGGTGTTATTTTAGGTGCAGGTGCAAAAGTCCTTGGAAATATTACAATTGGTGATAATGTCAGAATAGGTGCAGGTTCTGTTGTAATAGACAATGTCCCCGATAACTGTACGGTTGTCGGAATCCCGGGAAGAGTCGTTCAGCAAAAAGTTATCGGACACGATGGAGTATTAATGCATAACAGAATCCCTGACCCGATTACCTGTGAACTCAACAGGCTTAAATACGAAGTTCAGGAATTGAAGGAAAAGCTTAATAACGTGGAATAAAAAGGCTTGTCTGCCTTGATTACGCCTTGTTTGTCCCACCTCTTGCAAATTTTCGTAATATATATTATAATAACAATATGAGTTGTTATACAACTCTTGTTTTTGATTGAATCTCGTATATTATTTTTAATTAGTAGGAATTTTTTATAAGATTTTATTAGAATTAAAAGAATGATTAGAATTATTGATGTTATTGATTAAGAGGCTTTTATTATGTATGTAAACAAGTGCATTAAATGTGGTGCTGAATTTGAAACTAAAAACCCCAAAAGAGTGATATGTCCTAATTGTTTATACGCTGAAAAGGGAAGTGAATCGACTGAAGCTAAGCCGATGCAGAATTATAGTTCATACAGTTCATACTCAGCAGAACCCCGTGAACAAAGAAGTTATCAAAGACCGCAAAGTGACGGATACAGAAATAATTACCGTGAAGGCGGTTATCAAAGACGTGATGACAACGGTTATCAGCGCCGTGACAATGGTGGTTATAACCGTGACAACCGTCAGGGCGGATATCAAAGAGATAATCGCCAGGGTGGATATAACAGAGATAACAGAGGCGGATACGGTCAAAACAGACGTCCCGGAGGATTCAGAAATAATTATGCATCTCAACAGGGCAGTGGCAGGCCTCAGCAGAGACGTCCTCAGCCAAATAAAAGACCGCATAAGCAGCCAAGACCGTTACTTGTGTCTAAGGAGCAATTAGAACAAATAGAACTCCTTTATAAAGCGATGTTGCCGCTTCCGAATCCGGATGCACACGAAGTAATCGGAGCAAAAATCGGTATTGAACCGCAAAAAGTATTTTTTGGTATAAATTTGGTACGTCAGAAAATGATGCTTCCAAAATTACCGTTCCCGAAACGTAAATTAGCAATTTCACCGGATCAGATGATGGCTATAAAGGCTCTTTATGAACCGTTATTGCCATTACCTCCTATCGGCTGTCACAAAATTATTGCCGCACAGCTTAAAATGGATGAATGGAGAGTTCATGTAGGTATTAAGCTGATTCGTGCACAAATGGGGCTTGACAGATGGAATGAAGAACGTGCCGATAAACCTGCTGATTATATGGTAGCTAAACACCCGCAAAAAGCAGAAAGAAAGGCTATGGAAGAAGCTGCAAAGAAAGCTCAGGAAGAAGCTGCTGCTACGGTAGTGGAAGCTGAAAGCGAATCAGCTGAAGAATCAGGCGAAGATAAACCAAAACGCGGAAGAAAACCCAAGAAGAAAGAAGATGAAGAATAACTATATATCAATAGGTAAAATTCTTAATTTTCACGGCGTACAGGGTGAAGCAAAACTAGGTTATTCAAAAAACCGCGAAGATTTTTTATCGCAGTTAAAACAGGTCTATGTGCAATCGGGTGATGATTATATACCTCTTGAGGTTGCACGCATAAGGTTTACTCCAAAGTGCGGAATTATTAAGTTTAAAGGTATTGATACTTTAAACGATATTTTGGAATATAAAAACAAACTTCTTTTTGTTGAAGAAACGACAGCAAGAGAAAATCTTGAGGAAGATGAGTTTCTGATAGATGAACTTGTAGGCTTAGACGTTTATGACGGAGATAAAAAAGTCGGTGCGGTAGTAGGTGTTTCAAATAACGGTGCAAGTGATTTGTTGTCTGTGAAAACTCATGGTGACAAAGTTTCTCTTGTTCCTTTTGTTAAAGCAATTGTTCTATCAGTGGATATAAAAAACAGAAGAATACAGATTAATAACATTGAGGGGCTGCTCTCATGAGATTTGATGTTCTTACTTTATTTCCCGAACTTATTCAGTCCCATATGGATTTTAGTATTATGAAGCGCGCTTCTGAAGAAGGAATTATTGAAGTTGTAACCCATAACCCCAGAGACTATACTTTGGATAAACATAAAAAAGTTGACGATACTCCATACGGAGGCGGTGCGGGTATGGTTTTAATGCCTCAGCCTTACGTTGATTGTTATGAAGGGGTAAGCATAGCGGATAATAGTGTGACGGTTATGATGACGCCTCAGGGTGAACCGTTTACTGATGCTATTTCAAACGAATTTGCAGGATATGACCAGATAGTTATTCTTTGCGGTCACTATGAAGGGTTTGACGAAAGAATAAGGGATATTATAAAACCAAGAGAGATTTCTATCGGTGACTTTGTGCTGACAGGCGGAGAACTTCCTGCACTATGTCTTATAGACAGTGTTTCAAGAAAAATTGAAGGAACGTTGGGTAAAATTGAATCAGCCCACGATGATAGTTTTTCTGATGGGCTTTTAGAGTATCCTCAATATACAAAGCCCCGTAATTACAGAGGGTTAGAAGTTCCTGAAGTGCTCTTAAACGGAAATCATAAATTTATCGAAGAATTCAGACAGGAACAAAAAATCCTTCGTACAAAACAAAAACGCCCCGACTTGTACCAGCGCTGGTCAGAAAATAACAAGTAATATATTACGATATATTACAATGTATATATATTTATATGTATAAAATGTTTTGTTTTGTTTAAGATTAATGAGTGTGTCGTATAAATTAATAAAAGGGGTTAATTATGAGAATATTACCAATCAGCGCAAACTTTGGACTAAATACTGTTAAAAAACAAAACTCAGCACAAAACAGAGTTATATCCGCTATGCCGTGTGACAGCGTTTCTTTTACGGGGAAAAATGACAGTTTAAGAAAAGTTGTTATTCTTCTCGGTGCGCCAAACAGCGGAAAAGGTACTTATGCAAGAAAAATTGCCGAAAGTTTCAGTATTCCGCAGATTAGTACAGGTGATATTTTGAGAAAAGAATTAAAAGCAGGAAGCGATTTGGGAAAACAGGCTAAGGCATTTATGGAAAGCGGCGGACTTGTTCCTGATGAACTTATAATGAAGATTTTTAAGAACAGAATAGCGGAAAAAGACTGCGCAAAAGGTTTTATTCTTGACGGTTTCCCGAGAACCGTAAATCAGGCAAAACAGTTGGATGATTTGCTCAAAGAGGATAAAAATATATCACTTAAGATAGTGAATCTTGATGTAGACAGACCAATTTTGTACGCGCGTTCTGCTGCTAGATATACTTGTGAAGATTGTTCAAGAGTATATTCAATAAAAGAAGGATACAATCCGGAAACAGCAAAATGTGAATGCGGCGGAAAGCTGATTAAACGTGCAGATGATACTCCGGAAGTTTTGACTTCAAGACTTGAAAATTATGACAAACAAACATTGCCGCTAATTGATTATTACGGAGAAAAAGTTGCAAACGTAGGAGTTCACGGCAAAGATGCTCCTGCCGATGAAACACTTGCCAGAGTAATGGAAAAACTTCAATAGCGCAGAATACATAATTATCATAAAAGACGGTTTTTGTATACTATATATAAATTGCATTTTATAGTATAATTGACTTATATTGTAATTTTTAAAAGCAAAAATCGGGAGTTTTATGAAAAAGATTTTATTATTAAGTTCGCTTTTGGCGGTTCTATCAACAGCGAGTTCGTTTGCTATGGACATTTATACTGTACCTGCTAATAAGCCGGCTTTTCTGTTCAATATATACAATCAGGATGAAACAATTAGAGATGAAAGCGGTAATGTTGAAACATCTGAATTTACACTAAGCGAAAATCAACGAGATGCATTATTTGATGCTGCCGCTAATTGGAATTTTATAATAAATAACAACTATACTTATGATCCGGATAAACTTCCGAATTTTGTTGTTTTGACAAAAGAATTTTTTAATGCTAATGCGGGGAGCTCATATGTAGATGTAGGTGAAGATTACTTAATTACAGAAATCAATGCATATATTAATAAGAAAATACCTACTTCCCCTTCCGACATACATGGAGTTATAACAGTAGGTTTAGGTCTGCATAAAGATTATCCGGGCTGGAATCATTATGCAGGTCCAACTGTGTTATATCAGGCAGAAAAGCCGGATTTATATTCTACTATGGCACATGAAATCTATCATGCTATGGGACTTATAACTAATGCAGGGCAACATATTAAGGGCGATGAAAGTTATTATTTTTCAAAGGATTCAAATAGTAAAATCAGTATTTGGGATAGCGGTTTAAGAGTATATCAGGCTCCTATTGATACAACTCCTTTTGACTCTTCAAAAATACTTGCAGCTGATAAAGGAATGTCTGTAAAAATAGACAAAGACGGCTCTGAAACTTTTGATATAGTAAACTATTCTCCTTATTTCACAGGTAAAAATACTTTACAAGTTTTGACCGGAAATAACAGTACAGATGAGGAATATTTACAAGAACTTATATACAATAACGGCGGTATGAAAAACTATTCCGAATATTATGACCCGGAAGATAATCCTGCTTGGAGCAATAAAGTACCGCTGGTTTTGGGTTTACCTGTTCATGTAATTGAGGATGGAAAACCTGAGTTATCACATATAGAACTGAGAAACAGTTTTATGTCACATCAGCCGTATCAAAACTGGTCGATATTAATGGAAGCTGAACTTGCGGTATTAAAAGATCTTGGCTATACAAATGTTCAGTTAAGAGATTTCTTCGGTAAATCGTACTATCTGAATAATATAGCAGATACTTTTTCAACTGGTTACGGTGAATGGAACGGCTTAAATTACAGTGGATACAGTCAAATTGCTAACGGTATTGGTCTGCATATATACGGTAATAACAATAATATTACCCAAAACAATAACACGTTATCTGACGGTAAATATACAATAGGTACAAGAATAGACGGTGTTAATAACACATATACTTTAAATAATTCAATAATTGATGTCAGAGGTGGCGAGTCAATAGGTGTTGCAGTTACCTGGGGTAAGGGACATACGGTTAATATAGACAATAGTTCAAGTGTACATGCTCTCGGTAAAGACAGCATAGGTGTTTCTTTTGATTTTGGTAAGAATGTCTGTGGCGGATTAGGTGATGACAGAGGCTCTTATTCCTCTTATGAATTATTTTCGAAAAAAAATACAACGCCTGATGTGGAAACTCAGGGTGCATTGGTTGATAACTTTAATGTCGACGGAAAGGTTTTTGGTGATAAAGCTGCAATATATATTTCTGAAAATGCGCTTGTAAATAATATAAATATAAATAACAATGCAGAAATACATGGTGATATAATCTCACAATGGAATTCCGTAAAATCAGGTATAAATATGTATGTAGCGAGGAAAGGAACTGATGGTAAATGGTATCCTGTCGATCAAGATAAAACAGAAGAAATATATTTCACTAATCTTAATTTTTCAGGCAATACCCTGGTTGATGGTAACATTGACGGCTCAAATGATATATTTAATACGCTTGATATGAAAAACAACGGGAATCTGTACTTTTACGGTAAAGATATGAACATATATCATTTGAAAAATACAGGAATAATAAATTTTTTAAATGCAACAAACTCTCCTGAATTATCTGTACAGGACGGTTCCGTAAGCGGCAGCGGTACATTAAACTTCACAAATGGTATAAATCTGGCAGGCGTCAATAATATAGAAAATACAGTTAATATTGATGATACTTTCATATCATTATCTGACGGGAAAGCTGAAACTATTAATATTTTTAAGTTGAATGCTGATGGAGCTAAATTATATATAGACTATGGTGATAAATTTGTTCTGCAAAATAATTCAGACCCAGGACTGAATTCACTCAATTTAGAACAGATTGCTGTTAATCAGGCAAATGCTGACAGCCTTGACGAAACAGAAAGCGTACAAATATTTGAAGCAGCCTCACCGACAGCGCTTCCCAAAACTTTAGATGTTGGCTCAAGTGCAAATTTCTATTACAACAAGAACAAATATACTTTTACGCAAAGTACATCAGATAAGAGCGTTTTATCTATTGATAAAACAACAGGTAATTTTGGATTGTCAGACGCTATTGCAGATAGCTCGACAGCAAATTATATTGTAACTGAAGATGAAACCGTAACAAACGATTTAGGCACAGTTAGTGGTGATTATTTTGAAATATCAGGTGATGAACTTGATGTTGCAGGGCATACTGGCTTGGTTGTTGACGGGAGTTCAAACGGTAAAACTGTATTAAAAACGGATATTTTCGGTGCATCTGACAGTAATATTACACTATTAAACGAAGCTAATTTTGTTGTCGAAGCAAAAGAGGATATAGACATAGGTAAAAGTGGTGAAACTTCTTTAACAATCGACAACTCTACATTTGAAGCAGATTTGGAGGGTAACAGTTTAAATATTGCAGGCAGTATCAAGGGTTTGAATGCAAACACAAAAAACTTTGTAATATTATCTGCAAAAAATATTAACCTTGATAGTGCGGATAATGTTGTACTTGCTACAAAATCCGAAACAGCAAACCTTAAAAATACTTTGACTGATACTATATGGCAGATTGAGAGCATGTACACAAACGTCTATGATGATTCTTACCTGTCTTCAAACGGAACAAACTCAATTGTTCACAAAGGAGGAGTTTTAAACATACAGAATGACAAAGCGAGCGATATAAATTTATTGTCGATGAGGCTTGATTCGGATCTGTCAACCGCAGTAGATGTGGATTTAGGTTCGTTAAGTGCAGACAAATTCGTGTTTAATGATCCTGACAATTTGATAACAAATGGTTTTTCTATAAATATTGCTGATTTGAATATTATGAATCAAAATTCGGCATTAACCAAAGAAAATTACTATATTCCGTTCGTTTCTCCCGAATATAACAACCAACACTTCTATCATGGCGTATATATGGAAGATAGAAATGTTTTAACTCCGATATTCAAATACAATTTGAGCTATGCAGAAAATGAAACTCAGGGTGCTTTTGAATTATCAAGAGGAAGTTCTGGTGATTTCAGAAGTTATAACAACGCAATTTTGGCTTCTCCAATAGCAGCACAGTTGGGCGGATATTTAATACAATTAAACAGCTACGACCAGGCATTCATGAATATGGATACA
>CACZFL010000016.1 GCA_902780525.1 uncultured bacterium
CAGCTACATCCCAACTCCTGAACGTGACTTAGACAAACCATTCTTGATGCCTATCGAAGATATCTTCTCTATCACAGGTCGTGGTACAGTTGCTACAGGTAGAGTTGAAAGAGGTATTGTTAAAGTTGGTGACGAAGTTGAATTAGTTGGTTTAGGCGAAACTAAGAAAACTACAGTAACTGGTGTTGAAATGTTTAGAAAATCACTTGACCAAGGTCAAGCTGGTGACAACATTGGTGCATTGTTAAGAGGTATTGATAAGACTGAAATCCAACGTGGTCAAGTTCTTGCTAAACCTGGTTCAATCCACCCACACACTAAATTTACTGCTAACGTTTACGTTTTGACAAAAGAAGAAGGCGGACGTCACACTCCATTCTTCCCTGGTTATAGACCTCAATTCTATATCAGAACAACTGACGTTACCGGTTCTATCAAATTTGAAGGCGAAATGGTAATGCCTGGTGATAACGTAGTTATGGATGTTGAACTTATCGCTCCTGTAGCTATCGAACAAGGTATGAGATTCGCTATCCGTGAAGGCGGCAGAACAGTTGGTGCTGGTGTTGTTGACAAAATTACTGAGTAATTTTCGTTAATTAATACAATAAGTTAAAGGGGATGATTATTTAATCATCCTCTTTTTTAATGCATTCACATTATGTTCTAAAATAATAAGTAATTATTTTCTGTATTTTGAATACTCGTGTTCTTGAATTCCTTAGGAATTGTAATAAATACGTATTCTGTTTTTTTCTTTAAGCCACTCAACCCTATAATTGAATTATCTTTTCCGAGGTTATCATGAATAAAATTAAATAAATTTTGTATAGTTTTTTGCATTGTTTGTCCTTTCTTATCAATTATGTGTTATAATGACAATGTAGTTTTAAGGATATTTATAAATAAGTCAAGGAGTAAATATAAAATAGTTGAATTATATTCACTAACCGGACAGATTAAGGAGTAAAAAATGGCTAAAGTTACAAAAGACATGGGTATTATAGAAATTGTTCAGGCTCATCCTGAAGCAGCAATGGTATTCCAAAAATACGGTATGGGCTGTTTAGGCTGTGCAGCAGCAAGATTTGAAAACCTTGAAGCAGGTGCTAAAGTTCACGGCTTTGATGCAGATGAAATGGTTGCTGAAATTAATTCATTAATTGGTGAATAAGCAAATGTAAGTAATTGAAAATTTAAAATACCATTCTAAAGAGGAGAGTGTTATATGGTTTTATGGGAATTTATCGTTATATGCGGTATAGTATTTATAATACTTGAGCTTTTTGTTCCGAGTATGTTTTTCTTAAACTTTGCACTTGCGGCTTTCGTTACATCTGTTGCATCGTTATATACAACTAAATTGCTTTCGCTAGTGCTGGTATTTTTTATTTTTTCATTCCTGTCTTTTGCTTTTTTAAGACCGTTGTTGTTAAAAAGAAAAAGCAAAGATATTGAAACAGGGATTAATGATAAATATATAGGAAAGAAGGCTAAGGTTATTGAAGACGTTTCATCAGAGAATGGTGCTATATCAATATATGACGAAAGATGGAACGCAAGATGTGAAGACGGCAGAGTTATACCTGCCGGAACTGAAGTTGAAATCGTTAAAAATGACAGTTTAATAATGTTTGTTAAATAGAGAGGAGTTTATTATATGATTTTTTCAATTTTTCTGATAGCTTTAGCATTATTGTTTATTGCTAAAGGTGTGATTATTGTACAACAGGCAGAAGTTGTTGTAATTGAAAGACTCGGTAAGTATGACAGAATCCTTGAGTCAGGGTTTAACTTTATTATTCCTGTTCTTGAAGCACCTCGTGCTATTGATTGGAAAACTACTCAGAGAGGATTTGACGGATCAACTTATTCGATTATTCAAAAAAGAACAAGAATTGACTTAAGAGAAGCAGTTTATGATTTCCCGAGACAAAACGTAATTACAAAAGATAACGTATCAATCAGCATTAACGCTCTTTTGTACTTCCAGATTATGAATCCGAAGTCTGCTGTATATGAGATTCAAAACCTTCCGGAAGCTATTGAAAAGCTTACTCAGACAAACCTGAGAAACCTTGTAGGTCAGCTGGATTTGGATGAAAGTTTGGTTTCTCGTGACAAAATTAACCAGGAACTCAGAGCTATCTTAGATGAAGCAACTAACAAATGGGGTGTTAAGGTTAACCGTGTAGAACTTCAGGATATTATTCCGCCAAGTGATATTCAGTCTGCAATGGAAAAACAAATGAAGGCTGAGCGTGACAGACGTGCTGCTATCTTAGAAGCTGAAGGTCTTAAGAAATCAGCTGTTCTTAAGGCGGAAGGTGAAAAGGAAGCTGCAATTAACAGAGCGGAAGGTGAAAAGCAATCTAATATTCTTCGTGCGGAAGGTATTGCGCAGGCTCGTATTCTTGAAGCAGACGGTGAAAAAGAAGCTATTCAGAGAATTATTAGTGCTCTAGCAGATAAAGGTCAGCCTGATAAATACCTTATTGCGATGAAATACCTCGAAACTATGAAAACAATTACAAGCGGTAAAGATAACAAGGTTGTTTATATGCCTTATGAAGCAACAGGTATTCTAAGCTCCGTAGATGGTATCAAACAAATGTTTGACAAGGGTAAGGGGTAAATATAATAGGTAAATTAAATTTAACTTAAAATTGCAACTGTTTTGCGCAGTTGCAATTTTTTATGTTAAAATATCACCATGACGAAGATAAGGAAGCTTTATTATTTTGATAAGAAAAATGCGCGGGAAATGATATCATTTCTCGATAACGGGGATTTATATGTTCACAATATAATGTTTAATCCGTTATTACCGCTTCATCATTTTCTGCCGCTTCGGTTTAAGTATCTTCCCGAATCATACGTTCTGAAAGATAAAAAGGATATTAAAGGACTGATTACTGTTGCACCGACCAGATGTCCACTTAAACAAACTGAGATACAGAAGCTTTTGTTCGAAGAAAATTGTTACGAAGATGCGGGTGAACTTGTTCAATATGTTGTTTCCAAATACAAAGCAATGGGTTGTGCATCAATTATAGTAAGAATTGACGACTATTTGCCCGAGCTTGTAAAACTCTTTGTATCAAAATGCGGTTTTAGCCAGATATCTTATGAGAAACTTTGGTGTGTAGTTGATAATAGTACTGATTATGATACTTTTGACCCAAAAATGTTCAGGGAGTTCAGAAACTCAGACGCTCCTACAATTGTCAACTTATATAACGAAGAACTTTTGCCTCATTTTAGACCTCTTTTGAGTAAAGATATTAAAGAATTCAAAGATGTTATGTTTCCCGGACTTTTGTATTTTAATGAGTACAAATATGTTTATCGTGATAAAAAATCAAAAAATATTCAGGCATATATTTCAATAAAAACGGCAGATAATGAAAATTATATACTTGATGTTATTCAGTCAGGGTGGAATGAAGTTAATATCGATGTAATTTTCTCTTTTGCTCAAAGTATGATTAAAAGACGAAAAAAAGATGCTAAATTGTTTGTAAAGACTAAGAAATATACATCTCTTGGCGAAAAATATGAAAAAGATTTCATGGAAAGACACATGGAATGTGTTAAAAATCAGATAGTATTAACCAACTCTTCAGCTAAAATTATTAAAAACGCAGAGCGCAGTAAAAAATTTACCGTTTTAAATCAGTTTTACGGTGGTATAAGTGCTCTTAACAAAAGCAGTTTGTAACTTACATATCCAAACCTAAGTCAAGTGTAGGTGCTTTCGCTACAATAGCACTTGATGAGATGATATCAACACCGGTAGAAGCGATGTCACGTACTGTTTCGAGGTTAACATTACCGCTTGCTTCTACAATAGCCTGCCCGTTAATAAGGTTAACACATTCTTTCATCTCTGAAAGCGTCATATTATCAAGCATTATTATATCAACTCCGCAAGCCAAAGCCTCTTTTACCTGTTCCGCTGTATCGCATTCGACTTCAATTTTATGAGCGTGTGAAATATTTTGTTTTAACTTTTCTACGGCCTTTGTAAGAGAGCCTGCATATTTGATATGATTGTCTTTAATCATAGCGCAGTCTGACAAATTAAATCTGTGCAGAGCTCCTCCGCCTGTTTTAACAGAGTATTTTTCAAATGCTCTAAAACATGGTGTTGTTTTTCTAGTATCAACAATTTTTGCTTTGTATTCGCCGATAGCTTTTTGATATTTATTTGTTTCTGTTGCGATTCCGCTCATTCTTTGTGCATAATTGAGTGCAGTTCTTTCACCTATAAGAATATACCTTGCAGGACCTTCTATATCAGCAATTTTATCGCCTTTTTTAATCTCATCACCATCATTAAAATAGAATTTTATCCTGATTTTGTCGGATAAAATCTTAAACACGGTTTCAAAAACTTCTTTGCCGCAGAGGATTCCGTTAACCCTGGTGTTAAGTGAACAAGACATAATATCATCTTCATTTGTAAGATAATCGGTTGTAATATCACCAAATCCAATATCTTCCTGTAATGCTTTTTTTACGTGATCTTCTATAAAAAAATTATTTAACATATTGTTACTCCTTGTACATCTCGTGATAATTCAGAATGTTTTGCAATTTCGTTTGTCTGTTTGTAGTCGCTTCTGCAATGTGCTCCGCGGGATTCTTTTCTTTCAAGCGCGCTCTTTATTATTAGTGATGCAACAGTTAGCATATTTCTGTATTCATATTCTCTCTGGTTTAGACACTTTCTTCTACGTTTAAAATCTTTTTGCTGTTTTTCAACTTCTTTCTGTGCTTTCAAAAGAGAGTCTTCCGTACGGATTATTCCTACATTTTCCCACATAATATTTTTTAAATTTGATTTTAATGATGTTGTATCATATTCTTCTCCTGTTATTGAGCGGGAATAAACATCTATCATTTTCTTTATGCCTTCATCAATTGTTTTTGGCGTATCTAAATTTGTAAAAGACAAATAGTCTGCAAGCTGGTATGCACAAACGACACACTCAAGCAGAGAATTGCTTGCAAGCCTGTTGGCACCGTGAAGTTCCGTACAGGCAGCTTCGCCGATTGCGTATAAACCTTTAATTGAAGTTGTACCGTTTACTTTTGCTTTAATGCCGCCCATTGTATAATGAGCCGCAGGTGCTACCGGAATTGGTGATTTTGTTATATCAATTCCGCACTCCATACATTTTTTTGTAATTGTAGGAAAACGTTTAAGGATTTTTTCTTCACCGATTAAAGACGCATCCAGATATACATTGTTTGATTTTTCTTCTGCCATTTCGGAGAAAATTGCTCTTGTTACAACATCTCTAGGAGCAAGTTCAAGCTTGTCATTGTATTTTGACATAAATTGCTCGCCTTTTGCGTTGATAAGTTTTGCACCTTCGCCTCTTACCGCTTCCGATATAAGAAATCTGTTTTGGCTATCAGGACTCAAAGCCAGTGCAGTCGGGTGGAACTGAATAAATTCCATATCTTCAATAACCGCACCCGCTTCATACGCAAGGGCAATTCCGTCGCCTGTTGCTCCGGAAGGATTTGTTGTATATTTATAAACCTGTCCGGTTCCGCCTGTTGCAATTACGACAGCGGAAGAATATACAATCTCGTGTTCTTCTGTTTGCTTGTTGTATATTATGACACCTTTACATTCTTTGTCTGATGATATAAGCAATTCAACAGCCATAGCTTTTTCTAAAGTATGAATAGCACTGTTTGATTTAACCGCTCTTATAAGACCTTCTGTAATCCCTTTACCAGTTGCATCACCGCCTGAGTGCAGAATTCTTCTCATGCTGTGTGCGGCTTCCAGAGTAAAAGTCAGATTGCCGTTTTCATCTCTGTCGAACTCAACACCATTTGTGATTAAATCGTTAATAACAGCATCAGAGGCTGATGAGATCTCTTCTGTGATTTTATAGTTGCTTAGACCCGCTCCGGCTTTTAGTGTGTCTTTTATGTGCAAATCAATATTGTCATCAGGATTTTGATGGACAACTCCGACGATACCCCCCTGTGCGTATCTTGAGTTGCTTATACCCAGTGATGATTTTGAGATTAATAGAACCCCTTCAGGTAATTTTATTTGCTGTGCGGTCTTTAATGCAGCATACAAACCTGCCGCTCCGCTCCCTATTACAACTACCGAATATTCCGAATATTTCATAAACCTCTCCTGTTAGTTATATTTTATAATAAACAGGTTTTTAATGATATTAAATATTGATAAAAAATAAGCATAAAAAAAAGCTATGAACTTTTTATCGTGCATAGCTGTTGATTAGGGATATGTGTATCGTCGTTTTTTAAGGAGTATAGTTATATATTAGCAATGTGTTCATGAAAATAAATCATCAATTTAGATGATTTTTGTAATAAATCTTAACATTTCAGTTTGAATGTTAAAATTTGTCGGATATTAATACCTCAGGCTACATATTTAATACTAGTCCATATAACTATTTCAGTTATTGAATTGGGATTATGATATACTAAAATTAATGTAGTATGAAAATAAACAGGGGTAGTTGATTTATGGTTATTGATAAAAAGAAATTATTTATTCAGATATTATCGGTTATAGGGTTTGCATTGTCAGTAAAGCTTGCGATGATTTATTATTCAGCTAATTATGATAAGTATGCACTTGCAAGTTTTTGTTCAATTAATGATTTTATTGATTGTGACGGCGCCGCAAAAACAACTGTATCACAGTTCTTAGGAATACCGCTTGCATACTGGGGAATGTTATTTTATATAACAACATTCTTTTTAACCGTTGTTGAAAAATTAAAAAATCTCAGATTTTTAAAATTTCTTGAGGTTTTTAAGAATCCAATGGCTTATATTACGGTAATAGGTACATTTGCTTTTATTGTATCTATGTTACTGGCAGGTATCAGCATATGGACAATTAAAAAACTTTGTATTCTTTGCGTAATTACATATTTTATAGATTTTCTTATAGCCCTTATTCCGGCACAAAATATGAAGGAATATTTTAACAGTTTTAAAACTACTGTTTGTGACTTTATTGATGGTATAAAAAAATATCCGAGAACTTTTGTAGTTTTGCTTATTCTTTCCGTTTCCTTTTTGACGGTTAGTGAACTGACTGATTGCTTTATTCCCCATATGAGAAAAGCTAAAGATATTAAAAAATATATGGAAATGAAAGAAAATCCGTACAGGATTAACGGAAATGTATTAGGTTCTGAAAATGCTGATGTCATTATAGAGCTCTATTCTGATTACGGCTGTCCTATTTGTTATGTACATAACATTATTCTCCACAGAGCGGTACAGGAATACACCAATGTAAAAGTGGTTCATTACAATATGCCGTTTGATCAAGAATGTAATTATGAATTACCTATGACAATGCATCCGGGTGCATGTTTTATGTCAAAAGCAGCTATTGCAGCAGGAAAGCAAGGTGATTATTGGGGGATGAGCTCACTTCTGTATGAAAATCATCCTATGGATGAAAAAGATTTAATTCCGCTGATTGATAAACTTGGCTTAGATAAAGATAAATTCTTAAAAGATATGAAATCTAAGGATACAGATAATTATTTGCAGAATGATTTAAACAAATCCTATGAACTCGGTCTTGATGCAACACCTACAATGTTTGTAAACGGTGAAAAACGAGTCGGAATATTGTCGTATTCTGATTTACAAAAACTATTGGAAGAACATGGTGCAAAAAAACGAAAATAAAATTTTACTTCACGCCTGTTGTGGAATTTGTTCAGGGTATCCTATTTCTTTGCTAAAAGAGTTGGGGTATGAACCTGTAGTTTATTTTTGTAATCCCAATCTGGATACACAAGAAGAATTTGACAGGCGGCTTGAGGCTCAAAAAAATGTTTGTGAATTTCATAACGTTGAACTTATTGTGGAAGATTACAGACATCAGGATTTTTTATCGTATGTTTCCGGTCTAGAAAAAGAACCGGAAAAAGGAAAACGGTGTGATAAGTGTATTTTGCTTCGTTTAAGGCAGGCTTTTAATAAGGCAAAAGAACTCGGAATAAGCAAATTTACAACTTCTCTAGTAATAAGTCCGCATAAAAGCTTTGAAAAAATATCTGAGATAGGTAAGTCTGTTGCTGCAGAATATAACGATACTCCCCCGGAATATTTACCCCCGGAATATTTACCCCTGGATTTTAAGAAAAAAGACGGTTTTTTAAAGACAAATAAACTTTCTCGAGAGCTTGGAATATACAGGCAAAATTATTGCGGGTGCGAGTTTTCAAGACGAGCAGATTGATTTTATGTTTTATATAATTGTGTTATCTATGAGTGTTCTGTGCAATTTTACATTATGAACTCTAAGATAATCAATCCCCTTTTTTATTAACGGGTAAGATAAAGCGGCAGACATAGAATCTTTTAAATCGTTGTCATTTTCTTTTATTCCTAAAAGGCTTTTTCTTGAAATCCCTGCCATAATCGGACAGTTTAGAGAATAAAACTCCTCAATTCTGTCTAAAAGCTCGAAATTATGTTCTTTTAACTTGCCGAATCCGATTCCGATATCTGCAATAATATCTTCTATTCCCAGACTCTTTGCGTAGTCTATTTTGTTTTTTAAACTTATATAGACTTCCTCAACAACATTAGTGTAAAACGGCTTGTCCTGCATATTTTCAGGAAGTCCTTTTGTGTGCTGCAGAATAACTCTGGCTTTGTATTTAGCCACAATATCTGCAATTTTTCTGTCATAATTAAATCCTGAAGTGTCATTTATAATATTTGCGCCATTATTTAATGCAAAATCCGCAACGTCAGAAGAACGTGTATCAATACTTATCGGTGTTTTGATGTTTTCTTTCTGAATAAAATTTAATATTGGTTTTAGCCTTTCAATTTGTTCTTCGGCAGGAACAGCTTCAGAATATGGTCTTGTGCTTTCTGCTCCGATATCTATAATATCTGCTCCGTCTTCAATCATTTGTAAAAGATGCTCTTGGGCAGATGTGATTTTTTCTTTACTTCCAAAGTACTTGCCGCCGTCTGAAAATGAGTCTGGGGTTATGTTTAAAACTCCTGCAAGTTTTGTTATAGCTAACCTCTGTGTTATAGATTGCTTGTAGATGTTTTCACCAATTTCTCCCAATTTAAAAGGCTGAAATTTTAGCTTTTCTGATATTTTTTTTATTTGTGAAATGCTTCCTCCCAAAATAGCATTTGATAATTCAATATTTCCTCTGATAACTTCTTTATGTGTTGCGCAATCCGCACCTACGGATAGGGCGGTTTGTTTTATTATATTTGCCTGAGCAGGTGAAAGATTATAAATTTTAAAATTTTTATATCTGAATTTATCTGAGGCTATAATACGGTATTCTTCATCAAAACCTATTTGCTGAAGCTCTGTTTGAATATTTTTGTTTTTAATTTCTTTAATAAAGACTTCCTGCATACGACGATTTTAACATAAATATCAACTACATCATATAGAGGATAAAGTTAGTATATTTGTAAAGATTTTACAGAATATTCCGATAAAGAGAATGTTAAGGAAATATACATGTCACATCAATATAGTACCCCTATCACCGCATTGCCTGCGGGTGATATATTAATACCAAATACCACAAACCCTAATCAGGCAGTAGAATATATAAACTCATACATCGATAAAACAAAGTGTGAAGAGTTTTCTGTTGATATATCGTTTTTTAATCTTATTGATGCCTGCCATGTTTCTACAATGTGTTCAACAAAGCATTTTATAAAATACCCCGAGGGCAAAATTAATTGGCTTGTATCGTCAGAGCTTGTAAAAAGTTTTTCTAAGGATATGCTGTTAGGAAATAGTGAATATTATTGCTAAAACGGATTTAACATAATAAAAAGCCCTGAATAAATTCAGGACTTTTTATTACTGATAATTTAAAATTATTTTGTCGGACTGACGTTTATAAACGGAACAGATCCTCCAAGCATGTATTGTGGCATTTTGCCGTCCCACTTTTGTACAGCTTCGTATTGTACAAGAGATTTGTTTTGGCTTAGTGCCTGAGCTCTTATTGCCATAGAGCGAGCTTCTGCTTCTGCAGCAATTACTTTTTGTCTTGCTTCTTCCTGAACCTGAACTGTTTTATTTTTTGCTTTTAATGCTTCCTGTTCGGCAGTTACTTTGCTTTCGATAGCCCTTTCAAATACGTCTGAATAATTTATTCCTGTCATCTGAAAATCAGTTACATTTATATAATTGTCTTTTAGCTGAGTCTGAAGTTTAATTAAAATCTCGCCGGTAGCTTTTTCTCTGTTTGCAATCAAATCCTGAGCGTTCCATTTACCTATGATATCTTTTATCGTACCTTCTACGACAGGGTTAATAATTTTTGATTCAAAATCCAGACCTACTTCCTGAAACAGCTTGTTAACCGATTCCGGCTGTACGTTGTAGTTGATAACATATGTAATTCTTGCTTGTTGTATATCTTTTGTATAAACAGAGGTGGTAAATTGTTTAATTTGAGTCTTGACATCCATAGTTCTGAATTTTTGTATAAACGGGAATATTGTATGTAAGCCTTCTCCATAGCTTTCAGGTTGTACGTGTCCCAAATTAATCTTGATTCCTCTTTCGCCCGGACCTACCATTACAAACGGATTGCATAGTACCAAAAAGGATACAAGCAAACACAGAACAATAACGGGCATTCCTAAATACTTTTTGTCCATTTTTTCCCTTTCTTATATTATTTAAGACCAATTAATGCAAGTGCAATATATAGTGCGGCAACAAAAAATATAAAACCTCCTGTTAAATACATAATTTGTTTGCCGTATTTCTGATACAAATTTTCTCCTGTTATTGCACTCCCTGTTAATATACATAAATTTACAAGTATTATAAGTGCTAATAAAAGCATTAAAACTCTTATAATCATACAAAGTCCTCTCTCAGAATTATTATAATTTATATAATATCAATTGATATCATACGGAAAAAGTATTTTATTTCTGATTGAGTTTTCTGCTGATATTATTACCATATAATCCGAATAATTGGGCTAATTGTTCATTTGCTGTTTTTTGTTGTTTTACAAAGCTGTTATATTTTTTAAAACTCATTATTAAATCTGTACTGACAAATTTGACGAAGTGATTTTTTACAATACGTATTTTCCTGTCGGATAAAAGAGCCATAATCCAGGACCATATGTCCCAGGAAGTGTTTATTTTTTTCTTATAAATATCTTCCCTTGATACTTCCCTAGTAAAGCAATTCGGGGGGTATAAAACACCGCCAGTCTGCACAGGAAAGTACTTATAACTTGCTTTTTCTGTATATGCAAACTTATTCCACTCGCAAATGGGAGTCTTTTTGTCCTGCTTTTCCGATATTTTAACTGCTGAATGAACGTGTATGTCATTTGGATTTGAAATGTATGACAGATAAAGTTTTCCAAGCCAGTTTTTCGGATAATAAATGTTCTCGTCTGCTGTTACTATGATACTGTCTTTGAACTCATTTAAAGCATAAATTATTTTTGTGTAAGAAGCTTTGTCTTCAACAAAACGAATATCCAGTCCGTTTTTTACAAACTTTGTTACCGAATACGGCAGGTCCGAAAGTTCGTATTCATTGCTTATCCACAAAAGTATGTTGTCAGGTTTAACTTTTTGATTGAAAATAGAATATAAAGTATATTCAAGATTATCAAAACTTTCTTCTTCTGCGCTTAATGATACAACAATCTTTGTTTCCCGTTTAAGCCGATTTATGTCCGGAACATAAGTTATGAACGGAAGAATTAGGCGCAAAAACGGGCTGTACATTCTGTATCGGCATATGAATTGAAGAAGGTTTTTAAGCATTGTCCAGCAACCTCCTTAAAACTATACTTTCCTGCGGGGTGTTGTTTACAGGATCTTGTTGTTTAAGACGTTCAACCCATTCTAAAATACGTTTTTCTGCTTTTTGAGGGTATATTTTATTAATATCAAAGCCCGAATATACAAAAGGTATTATGTAAAACAACCACACGTAGTCAGTTGATATTGAATTTACTGCATTTTGTATATCAATTCCGCACAAATCAGGAGCTTTAACATTACTGCCAAGCAATTTGTATATTTTCTGTTCTTTAAATTTATCATACGCTTCCGCGCTATTTAAGTTAAATGTTTCAATAAGCTCTTTTCTTATTCTGTGATAACTCATATCATAATTTATGTTATCCAGATATTCGTCTTGTAATAATTTTGTATCATTACTAAGTTCAAATCCGAATCTTACAGAAAACTTCAAGCCGCGTATAATTCTTGTCGGGTCATCAATAAAGCTGTCTTTATGCAGAATTCTTAGTGTTTTGTTTTTAATATTCTCTGCACCGTTAAAATAATCAATAATTTCTCCGTCAGTTGTTCTTTTTGCCATAGCATTAATTGTAAAATCTCTGCGCTTTAAATCTTCTTTTAGAGAGCAGCCGATATTTTCGACTTTAGGTAAATGCCCTTTTCTCGGATAAGTTTCTGTCCTTGTTGAAGCAATATCAATTTCTCCCGATTCTGACAAAATTCTTACTGTTCCAAAGTCAGGATTTATTTTAATGATATTCAGTCCTTTTTTCTGAGCGTATTCGATTGCATTTCCTTCATAACAATAATCTGTATCAATGCTTGGAACATTTAAAAATTCGTCCCTTACAATACCGCCTATGTAATATAAATTATCATCCTTCAGCATTTTATACCTTGTTTTTCCTGTTATGAATAATTGACGATACTAGTGCACTTAAAATAAACACCAAACCCAGAAGCCCTGTTACGACTTCAGGTACTTCTACCATAGTTGATACGAACATGAGTATCGCAAGTGTACCTATAGCCCAGTGCGCACCGTGTTCTAAATATAAAAATTGATCCAGAGTTTTCTTTTCAACAAGCATAATTGTAAGTGAACGAACAAACATAGCACCGATAAACAGCCCTATTGTAATTATAATTATGTCACGACTTAGTGCAAAAGCACCTAACACGCCGTCTAAAGAAAAAGACGCATCAATTAGTTCTAAGTATAAAAACCCGACCAAACCGGAACATTTAACTGCATTTGCACACTCTTTCATTCGTTCTTCCTGTCTTTTTTCAAGCCATTCAGCAAGCCCATCGATGGCGAGATATGTAAAAATACCGGCTATTCCGGACATCAAAACGGAAAGACGTATTTGCACAGGTAATATATTTAAAAATATTCCTATTATGAGTAATGTTGTTAAAGTGCATACTCCTCTGAAAGAATGTAGTCTTTGCAGTCGTAGTTCAATCGGTTTCAGCCAGTGGATATCTTTGTCACGTTCCGTGAAATAATCCATAAACAGCATCAGAAGGAAAGCTCCGCCAAATGTTACGATTGGAGCGTGTGTAAGTTCAAGATAGTGAGCATACTGATTTACGTTGTTTAATGCCATATCAAGAACAGATAAAATATTTAATCTTGCAAATATTGATACTACCAGAAGCGGAAATAAAAAACGCATACCAAATACTGCAATTAAAATACCCCAGGTAATAAATCTGTGACGCCACTTAGGAGACATTCCTTCAAGTTTCATTGCGTTAACAACTGCATTGTCAAAGGACAAGCTGATTTCCAAAATAGCAAGCACCATTGCAATAAATACACAGGTTAACCCGGTACCGCCATGGACGTGTTCCCCCCAAAGGTACGCTGCCATTATACCGCATATCGTAACAATTATTGAACCTGTAAAATAGTGAATCATTAGCCCTCCTGACTTCATAAAAATTATATTATAACCGCACTAAAGAGTAAATAAGCGATAATAAAAGTATGAACAAAAGAGGGGGCAATTCACTCAAAAAATCTCACCCTGACATTATTCAGGGCAGAATAAAAATTTTTGCTTTATTTTCGGGAATAACTATTTCTTTTCCTTGTCGTTATTTTCCGGCTGTGCTTTATCAATAATATGTCCGCCAATAGCTCCGATTCCGCCGCATAAAGCACCATAAGCCAATGTAGGTATTAATGATATCCCGCCTGTCATAATTGCAATACCGCCAAGTGCACCAAGAGTTCCCAGCCCTGCACAAACCCCACCAAAAAACTTTGCAGTATCGTGTTTTCCGTTGAAATTAATTTGTGATTTTGTTTTTAATGGTTTTACTTTCGAAATCCCGCAGTTTACACTAATTGGATTAATATACATACACACTCCTTGTGGCATCATGATAACAATAAAACATGCATTATTCAAGTCTGTTTCCGAGTTTTAAAAAACCGGCTACATCATTTGGTGTAAAAAGATTACCAAATGTAACAATTTTAAAGAAAAACCCTAAAGTTTTTTTAAAATGTGCCGTAATACATGTTACAGGTATAGGACATGTCATGCGAAAATTGAACGGAATCACTATCAACGGCGAGTATCTGGGTAATAGTGTTGTAATAAACGGTATGTTTAGGGCAATTTGCACTATTTCCCCTGTAATAATGCGTGATTTTGTCCAGATTATAAATAAAATAGAAAAACTTGATGATGCCGTAAAAATCAAGAACTTTAACTGTGGTTTCGACAGTATTGACATTGAATTTTACAATTCCTTATCAAAAGGGATTGCCAGCCTGTACTTTAAACTTATCAACGGTCAGCCAGAACTTACAAATTGCAGGCTCGTAATTGATAATAAAGAATATAGTGTGTATGATGATAAAATTTCGCTTGATACTCCAAAAGCAACAAATCCTAACCAACCTGTAAAAATAGGGGATGAAAACGAACGCCAAAAAAGATTACGTGAACTCCAGGCACGCAAGCTTGAAGAGCAAAAAAAGATGCTTGCACAGAAAAAACAGGAGCTGGAAAAACTAAAAGCTTCAGGCAAAGTAAAAGATATTGAGAAGCTAAAAGCTGAAGAAAATAAACTCAATAATCTTCAGAATTTGTTACAAAAAAATCAGGAGGAGCTTTTAAAGAAAGAAAGAGGCGGTGATTCTCAGGCTGTTTCTAATAGTTTTGACAGCCTTAATAAAAACATGTCCGGACAAAATGCAAATCCTCAGCTTCATAAACCCAACTTACAGAGTGCAGACCAAAATTATCAAAATAGTGACCGTAGAGCACCTATGTCCAATCCTGTATCTCAAAATCAAAGTCCTATGAATAATCAGCCTGCATCATTACCTTCTCAGTCTGCAGCTCCCCCAAATGCCGGCGGAAATATGATGCTCTCCGGATTTGAAGCCAGAACAGAAACAAGAACCGAAACTTCTACTGAATCAAACTCAGAAGTTTTATCTCAGTCTGAATCCGAAACAAAAACGGAAAGCTCAACAGAAACCAAGACAGAAGTTTCATCTCAGTCTGAATCCGAAACGGAAACAAAAACAGAGGCAAAAACTGAGTCAAATTCACAAGTTTCATCTCAAAATGATATAGAAGGCGAGACGACAAGTGAAACGGCCTCGCTATCTGAGTCAGATAATTTATTTGATGATAAACAAGAACAATTCAGTAATGAATACAAGTCGATTGATGATGCTCTTGCGCAGGCAGAGGACATGCTCTCTAATCAATATGACAACAGTTATTTTGATGAGTCAAATGATTTATCATCTGCTGCTTCGGATTATTCCGACTATACAGGAGCAGAAGATTCTTATCAGTCTTTAGATAATAACTTCAGTAATGATGCCTATGGTTCCTATGATACAAGTAGTGACTTCGGTAGTGGCGACTATAATTCTTCAAATAATTATAGAGGAGAGTCTGCACAACAACCTTCTGATTTAAGGGGAATGTATTCAGATTTTGCACGTGAATTAAATGACGGATTAAGTCAGGGACTTATTCAGGGGCTCAGCCAAGGACTTAGTGAAGGCTTAAGTCAAGGCTTAAGTCAAGGCTTAAGTTCCCTGTTTGGCAATAATAGTCCTAACCAAAATTTTGGTAGCGGAAATCAAAGCGGCGGGTTGTCAAATAGTGGCTCTGGTGACTTTTCAAATGGTCAATCACAAAAAAATCAATATCAAAATGGGCAACAAAATGGTCAGCAGAACGCTCCTTGTCAGGGAGGTCAAAATTCTAATCAGCCTTCAGGTCAACAACAAAGCGCTCCTCCTGATTTCTCTATGATTGATGAAATGAACAATAATGCTGCAATGTCAGCTCGTGATTCATATTCATATGATGAAAATTCGGATTTAGATGAACTGTCTGACTTATATTCTGACTTCTATTCTGAAAGTCAGGCTCAGATGGAAGAAGAAGCTGCTGTTGCACAACAGAATGAAGCTGATAAGCTGAATTCCGATATAGAGGCTCTGCAGGCTGAACTTGAAGCATTTAAAAATGGTGAAGTGCCTAAGAAAGATTTGATGACAAAAGATGAGTTCTTAGATAAACAAAAAGAACTTGAGGCTGCTCAAGAAAAGAAACGCAGACAAAAATTCAGAATGGTCGGCAGTAAAGAAAAAGTTACCGCAAATGCACTTGAGGATGGAATCTTCGTTGCAGGAAAGAAATTCTACAAATGGGGTGATGTCAGAGTGCTTGATTTCTGATATATATTTTTTAGCGGTACTTTTAAACTTCCGATGAATGTTTTGTAATCGGCATCTTTGTACAGATAAATGTCTATATAGTATTGTTGGAGCTCACGTTTTGTGAAAATGTTGTTTCCAAATTGGACAGCTATATTGTTAAGCTCGCCACCGTTAGAATATAGCGGGTGTCTGTTTGTTGCACAGTTTTTGATTGTCACTCTTTCGCGTTCTTTATCGCCCTGTCTTAATACAAAATCCGCAGACATCTTTTTTATGTCCTGTGCAGAAATATTTCTAATGGTAAATTCGGATTTTAATTTGTATGTAAATAACGATTTTTTAATGATAAAGGAATTAAGTGCAATTTCAATATCTTCTTTATAAATAACCTTGTTATGAGTGTATATATCAAGAGAATGAATTTTGTATCTGTAATACTTGGCCTTTATGCTATTGCCCTGAATATCCATAATGTTTGCAGCCTTCATCAGTACATTTGCAAAGATATCCCTGTCAATATCCTGCGGGATTTTTGCAATTAACGGTTCAAAATATTCTACTGATATAATAGGATCCAAATCTGCGTAAACTATAGCAAGTCGGTATTGTATTGTTAAATTATCAGGATCATACTTAAGAGCTTTTTTAAGGAATCTTGCAGCATCTGAGTTATAACCGTTTTTAATTAATACGGTTGCCGTATCAATATACGCCTGAACAAGTCTTTTTTGGATGGATTCATTAACCTGTTTATCAACTTTTGCCAGTCGTTTATAATAATAGTTTGCCTGCTCATAAGCTTCTGCTGCTTTTAGATACTTATTTTCCGAATAAAACTTATCTCCCAAAACAATAAATGCTCTTGTTTTATATCTAATTAAGCTTAGTGTGTTATTGTCAACGACTGATGCGATTGTTTTTTCAGCTTCGTTAATTTTATTCTGTGCAATAAGTATTAAAGTCAGCCTCAGGTAAGATATGTATTTGCCGTTTGGAGCTTTCTGTGTCGCTATATAATAAGCATATTCCGCTTTCTGTAAGTCTCCGGCAGCTTCATATAATTCGCCTACACGCATTGCAACTGCATAGTTTTTATCAGTTAATGTGCTTATTAAATCTGAGTTTTCAACAATTTGCTGTGCAATCTTTTTTTCTATTAAATTTCTTTTTTGTTTAGAATTGTACAGATTGCTAATCATCTCTATTCTAGCCAAATATGACAGGTATGAAGAAATTACTGCGGCAACCAGAAATGATACACCTGCTGTTTTTATATAAACAACTATTTCCTGAATAAAAGTTCGTTCTCTTCTTTTCTTCTTTTTTTTCTTCTCTTTAATCATTTAATTCCTGCAATGATACAGAATCTGTATCAGTAGTATTGTTTAACCAGTCATAGATTTCATCAACAATTTTCTTGTTATTAACTTCAAAACTTATTGTAACCTTTGATTTATTCGGATTTTCAATAAGTTTTTTAGCAGTAAAATCTTTCATATCATCGACTTTTGAAATTACGTAGTCATATATTTTTTTTACATCTTCGTAACTACAGTAAACTGCAATTTTATACCTTTTGACCTGTTTGCTTCCGGTCGGCAAAAACTGCCTTTCAAAGACTCTGATTAATGTAAGGACAGCAACGCTCAGAATAGTAGATACAATAGCAACGTCATACATTCCTGCACCGCACGCCATACCGATACTTGCTGCAATCCACAATGTTGCAGCGGTTGTAAGTCCGATAACGATAGGTCCGTTTCTTAATACTGTACCAGCACCAATAAAACCGATACCGGTAACAATTTGTGCAGCAACTCTTGCCGTATCTCTGATTCCGGTTGCCTGTTCAACAATTACGTTGTCTCCTGCTGCAAAAGTCGGAAAACCGTATATAGACAATAAGGTGAAAATACAAGCACCCAGGCAGACAAGAATATGGGTTCTTAGTCCTGCATATTTGTTTGTCAGTTCTCTTTCAAGACCGAGAGCAAAGCCCAACGCAGCAGCTACAATAAGTCTTATCATAAAATCGATATTAAAAAGTTCCATTTACACTCCCCTCTTATGATTTATAATACACTATTCACGGTCAAAATACAACTTTTAGGGTAGTTAAAAATAAAAAGTATTTTGTATAATTCTCTTATGAAAGGCAAAACTAAAACAATTAAAGAAATTCTTGAAGAACGTGAGTATGAAATATTAAGTCCTTATGCTACAAAGTGTAAAGAAAGCAAAGGAAGAAAAAGAAAACGTAATGAAATTTTTGAAGTAAGAACAGAGTTTCAACGTGACAGGGATAAAATCCTTCATTCGAAATCATTCAGACGTCTTAAACACAAAACCCAGGTATTCTTATCTCCATACAATGACCACTTCAGAACAAGGCTGACGCATACTCTTGAGGTTTCTCAGATTGCAAGAACGATGGCGCGCGCGCTGAGACTTAATGAAGACCTTACTGAAGCTATTTCTCTCGGACACGATTTAGGACATACACCTTTCGGACATTGCGGGGAAGGGACACTTGATTCTCTCCTTCCGAATGGATTTCATCATAATGTTCAATCTGTCAGAGTTGTTGAGACTCTTGAAGATATGAATCTCTGCAGAGAAACCGTTGATGGTATTTTGACTCATACTTGGGGCTATAAACCGATTACTCCTGAGGCTCAGATTGTACAGTATGCGGATAAAATTGCGTATATTAATCATGATATAGAGGATTCTGTCAGAGCTGGAATAATTACTGAAAAGGATTTGCCTGCAGATTGTGTAAAATATTTTTCTTCAAACCAGTCAACCCGTTTGGGTAAAATGATAACTGATGTAATTACAAGTTCACAGGAGCAGCCTAAAGTTTCAATGTCTGAAGAAGGTTGGTTTTATGTAACAAAACTTAGAACCTGGATGTTTGAAAACGTTTATCTTGACCCTGTTGCAAAGGCAGAAGAAAAGAAGGCAAAAAATATTATCAAATCCCTCTATGAATATTACACAGAAACTCTTAAATCATATTGTGATAAAAAGAATATTCCGCAAATTGTAGCGGACTATATATCAGGAATGACTGACCAGTACGCAATAAGAAGATACCTTGACTTATTTGTTCCTGCTCCGCTTGCCGAACATGCAAATGACGATACTTTATTAAAAAATGCTGTCGAAAAGATGTTTAATTAGTAATTTTTAGTGCGGGAGCTGATGCGAGTAACGTTTTAGTGTAGTCATTTTTCGGAAAATTGAATATGGAAAGTGTATCATTTTCTTCAACAAGTCTGCCATAATACATTATACCGACTCTGTCTGCGAGGTATTTAATTACGTTAAGGTCATGAGAGATAAATAATATCGTTAAATTTCTTTTCGTTTTTAACTCTTTAAACAGATTAATTATCTGTGCCTGAATACTTGCGTCGAGTGCACTGACGGGTTCATCAGCAATAAGCAGTTCCGGGTTTAGAATAAGTGCGCGTGCAATTGCAATTCTCTGCCTCTGACCGCCGGAAAATTCATGTGGGTAAAGTTCAAGTATCGTTTCAGTAAGTCCGACGTCATTTAAAATATCCTTAATTATATTGTTTTTTCTGTTTTTCGAGTATGTAGTATTGATATCAAGCGGTTCCTGTAAAATTTCACCGATTTTCATTTTTGGATTCAGGCTGGAAAACGGATTCTGAAACACCATCTGAACCTGCTTCGGATACTCTTTTCTTTCAACTTTTGTTTGATTAATAATACTTTTTCCCCTGAAGAAGATATCACCCGACTTTATGGGTACGAGTTTTGTGACCGCTTTTGATAATGTTGTTTTCCCGCACCCTGATTCTCCCGCAAGAGCATATATTTCTCCCTCATGAACAGATAGTGTAACATTATCAACTGCCTTTACTACGGTTTTTTTATCTTTATTAACAGATGTATATTCTATCGTTAGATTTTTTATATCCAATAAATTAGCCATGTAATTATTTTATCATTATTTGTTTAGTATGAAAATATATTGTCAGCTAATTTTATGATAATATAGATTCTGTTCACAGGAGTAATTTATAATGATTAACTTTTTTTCAAAATATGTAGGAATAAAAAATTTTATATTTCTTGTACTTGCAATACTTTTTATTATATTTATGGCTCAGATTAAAGATATAGCAATTCTTTTCTTCGCCGCATTCGTAATATCATGTTCATTAAATCCGATTGTTGATAAGATTTGTAAAAAGTATAAAAAAATGTCACGTCCGGGTGCATCTGCAATAGTGCTTGTTGGGGCGCTGTTTGTAGGCTTTTCGTTTTTTATTCCGATTATTGTTACCGGGGGAGAACAAATAGCATCTTTTATTGATACATGGCCTGAAAGAATGGAGCATACAAAATCCTTTTTGCTTACGATTCCGTTTTTTGCCAATACAAAGCTTGAAAACATGGATATAGCCGGTCTAATGTCATCTGCATCAGATGTAACAACGAATATTGTTGATAAATCTATTATGTTCAGCAAAGGTATTGTATCATTTTTAATATATTTTCTGGCTGCGTGTATTATAATCTATTATTTTCTTGCAGATAAGGATATTGTAAAGAAGGGTTATTTGAGCTTATTCCCGCGCGATATGAAGCAAAAAGCTGATGATATTCTTGAATCTATATCACAGAAAGTCGGCGGATACGTTTTGGCTCAGATTGTAACATTAGCAAGTGTAGGTATAATTATGACCGTCGGTTTATTAATCTTAGGTGTCGATTATGCCGTAATTTTAGGTCTGATTACTGCTCTGTTTGACTTAGTGCCGATTGCCGGTCCTACGGTTGCTCTTATTATAATTTTAATAGCAGTATGCAAACTCGGTGCATTAAAAATTTGTCTTGTTATACTATTGTTCTTTTTTGCACAATGGGCTGAAAATAACCTGGTTAGACCGTACGTTTTTGGTAAATTATTAAACCTTCATCCGTTAATAATATACTTTTTCCTGTTGGTTACAGCTCAATATTTGGGTATAATCGGTCTGATTTTTGCTCCGGCAATTGCGGCAACTTTCTGTGTATTGCTTGAAGAACTGTACATAAAAAATGTTAATTAATCAGTTATGAAAATTTATGAATCAAATACAGGCGAATATAATCTTGTGATGGCATATCCTGCTGTTGAATCGTTTGCGCTATCTTCTCTGGGGTATCTGTGGTTGTACAAAATGGCTGATACTAAAGAAGGGATTAATGCATTACGAATATCAACTGATAATATTTCAGTAAATACAAAAAACATTAATGCCATTTCTTTTTCAATGTCATTTGATTTTGATTATCTCGGCGTTCTGGAAATTCTTGAGAAGTTAAAAATTCCGTTCTATTCAAAAAACAGAGATGAATCTTATCCGTTTGTTTTTGCAGGTGGTCCTGTTTTAACTACAAATCCAATGCCATACGTGAATTTTTTTGATTTTATTATTATGGGTGATGGTGAAGAAGTTTTTAGTCATATTTTGGATATTTTAATGTTGAAGTTATCAAAGGAAGAAACTCTTAAAAGACTTTCGGAACTCGAGAGTGTCTATGTGCCCGATATTAATAACAAAACTGTAAAAAGGGCTTCTGTTTCATTAAACAATGTTATTTACACTCCGTTAATAAGTGATAAGAGTTATTTTAAAAATACATTTATAATAGAGGTTTCGCGTGGGTGTATGAACAGGTGTGCTTTTTGTACTGCATCTTATACAAATCTTCCGTACAGATATTATGATTACGAGAAAATAATTGAATGTATTGAACTTGGATTAAAATACACAAATAAAATTGCTTTGTTAGGAGCACAAATTAGCGCGCATCCAAGGTTTAATGACATAATGAAATATATAAGTGACAAAATATCTAACGGAGTTAATATTGAGCTGGGTATTTCATCATTAAGAACGGATGCTATATCTGATGAAGTTATACAAACTCTTGTAAAAGGCGGTCAAAAACATACTACTATCGCAATAGAAGCTGCAAGTGAAAGACTCAGAAAATTTATAAATAAAAATCTTAAGGAAGAACAAATCCTAAATGCTGTAAAAACTGCACGCGAGAATGGATTAAAAGGGTTGAAAATTTATTCTATGCTCGGAATACCGACGGAAACAGAAGCTGATATTTCGAAATTTTTATCTCTTGCAAAAAAAATCAAAGAAGAAAACAAAGGTTTTAATATCGAGTTCTCTTTTTCAACATTTGTGCCAAAACCTCAGACTCCGCTTCAGTGGTCAAAGAGAGAAGACACAAAAAGTCTTGAGAAAAAACAAAAATATCTTGAAAAAGAATTATCCAAAATAGGAGTTAATTCAAAATTTTCGAGTGCAAAGTGGGATTACTGGCAGACTGTTTTATCACGCTCAAATGAAAATATTGCTTCACTCCTTATAGAGGTTTATAAATCAGGAGGTAATATAGGTGCGTATAAAAGCGCATTGAAAAACCTCGGCATTGATATCTCAAAATCAATAGAAGGTTTTGATTTTGATGAAACGCTGCCATGGGATATAGTTGAATCTAATCCATCTAAAGAGCATTTGAAAAACGAGTACAAAAGACTTGAAAGACGCAAATAAATATTAATCGGAGAATGTCTTGAATGTTTTTTCGACGTTGTCTTTGATAACTTTCTTAACAGCATCCATTTCTGTTGCAAGCGCGTTTTGTTCTGTGTCAAGCTGTTTTAAACGAAGTTCCAGAGTTCTGTCTTCTTTTTGTATAATGGAAGTTTTTGCGTTAATATCTGCAATTGTTTTTTCGTATTGCGCTTTTTTGTTCAGATAAGCGTTCATTGCATCATTATATGCAGCTTCGTTTGTTACTTCTTCAACATTAAGAGTATAGACCGTATTGTCATTATCAAATTTGACGCTTTTAAATCTTCCGTCACTGTCTGTTTCGATTAAAGCTTCATTTGTATCCGCTACTTTTTTAGAAATATATGATGCTGCGTAATATTTAAGATTTGCTTGGTCATCTATTGTGTTGATGTTCTTAGCATTATTATGGCTGTTCATCAAATCTTCGTAGGTTGTGTAATAAGTCTTGCCGAAGATGTCAAATGTGTATATGCCGCTTCCTTCATATACAAGGTTGCCGTATTCATCAAGGTGTACATAATTTTTTACAGCAGAATCCGGACAGTCTTTCAGAATCTGTGCCAAATCTGTAGCCTGGTCAAGTCCTGTTTCTCTGTCAACAATCAATTCATTAAGTTCTGTAAGTTTTGAGTTGCCGACATAAGAAGGTCCGAATTTTGTACAGTAATCTGTGTAATCTTTTGCAATTGTTATAGAGTTTTCTTTACTGAACTTATCCGTATAGAAAGTCCATACATTATCACTGTCTTTGTTACCATATATACCATCATAATTTATTGGATCGCCTTCATTTATAATTTTGTGTTCGATTTCAAATTTTGTTAATGCTTCTTTAAGTGCAGGGTCACTTTCTGCTTCTGCCTCGGTTACTTTATTGTACTCATTAGCAACAAAGAAGTGCCATGTGCCGTCTTCGTCAGTATAACCGTATGTCCCGTCAACATAAAGTGAACCATCCGGTTTTATTCTGTCTGAGTATTTAGCAAATTTTGTAAATGCTGATTTAAGTTCTTCATTACCATCTATTTTATCTTGTGTTATTTCTTCATAATCTTGTTCATGGTCATAGCCGTTGATTTTATATGTAACTTTTAGATTTTCGTTATTTTTTTCAACAGTTGTTGTTTTCGGATTGTATTCAAGTTTGTTTAATACATCACCGAGCTGTACTTCAGGATCCTTGAGTTCTCTTTGTATTCCGGTAAATACATCTGCCATATAATAATGAGATACAACATAATTGTAGTTTGAACTTGCTTTGTTTATCTGATGCCATTCTTCAAATACGGAATCATTATTTCCGTCTGTATAAGAATACTGAAGTTTTGTGTAATCAGTTGTTTTTGGTGCATTGGGGACTTCCAGATTAAGCAGTCTGTTAAATAAATTAGCACTCTGGTTTGCCAGCGCTGTTCTTGCCTGGTTTATTTGCTGACCTTCCCATTCTGTATTGGTTTTTCTTGCTGTAAGTGCCAGATATCTTGCTTGTGATGAAGCCATTCCCATGGTCGTATCTCCTGTTTTGTTTTTTATTGTATTAATACTATTTTTGACAAAGTCAACATGTAAAACGGCTTAATAAGGCAAATGGTTTAATTAATTGGGAAAATATCGTATAAACAGAGTAGCTGTTTTATTTCATTGTATTATTAAGAGTTTTGATGTAAAATTCTTATATGAGAAAACACGTTATTGCTTATTTGCATTCGCATTGGGACAGGGAATGGTACAGAGAGTTCGAAATTTTCAGGTTAAGATTACTGAGAGTTTTTGACAATGTACTTGAGCTGCTGTCTAAAGGAAAAATTCCGTCGTTTTATTTTGATGGTCAGGTTTGTGCACTTGAAGATTATCTTGCGATGCGTCCTGAAAAAACAGAGCTTGTCGAAGGTCTTATCAGGCATAAAAAACTTTTTATAGGTCCTTTTTATTGCCTGACAGATGAGTTTTTAACGGATAAAACCTGTTTTTCCAAAAATCTTGAAATTGGTATTAAAATTGCAGAAAAATATGGTTGTACGGATTTTATAGGGTACCTTCCGGATACATTTGGTCACAGTCAAAATGTAGCTGATATACTCAGAAATTATGGCATAGATAAATGTGTTGTTTGGAGAGGGTGTGATGATGATATTCCTTGCGAGTTTAAATGGTGCGGTATAGATACGGTTAATCTTGTCAGAGGCTATTTTAATGATATTTTCTCTATAAAAGCAGATATAAAAACAAAGGCTGAAATACTTAAAAAGAATCTGGATTTAATTTCAGAAAAATCAAGCGGAAAATATTTGCTTTTGCCTATCGGTGCTGACCACTTAGGTATAGAAACGAATATTGCAGAGCAAATTTCTGCTGTAAATGAAATTTTAAAAGAGGATTATTATATTACTCTCAGTTCACCTTTTGATTATTTTAAAAGAGTCGAAAATAATTTTTCCCAATATATAAAAGATGATGAACTCAGGGATAACTCAAGAACCTTTACACTTCAAGGTTGTTATTCTTCACGTTTGGACTTAAAAAGGTTAAATGTTGAATGTACTTATAAACTGGATTTGGTTTCCAGGCTTGTGAAACAACAAAATGTTTCATCATATGACAGTGTTATTGAGTATGCATATAAAATGCTTCTGCAAAATCAGGCTCATGACAGCATTTGCGGTTGTTCTACCGACGATGTTCATAAAGAGAACAAAATAAGGTATCAAAAAATATTACAAATTGCAGACGGTATTATTGATGAGATTAAATTTAAAAATAATTTTAATCAAAAAAGAATATTAAACTTGTCCGGTAAAGCTTTTTCCGGCATGGTGGAATTTGAATCATCCGCTCAAATTGACGAGTGCGAAGTAATTTCAGTAAAGAAAGGTTTTGACAAATATTTACTGGCTGATACTCAGAGAATCCCGATTACAGAGGATTATAATAATATTTACACATATGTAACGCCAGTTTCAAATGTTCAGCCATATGAAACGGAATACATTATGCCTTATTATATAAAATCTGATTTAAGAGTTTCACTCGAAGGGATAGAAAATAACAAAATTAGTTTTGAAGTTGCACATAATAAGATGTTTATTAACGGAATAGAAGTGTCTCTAAAAGACTATAAAGATGTTGGTGACAGTTATAACTCAGCTCCGTTGCCTGATGATGAAGGACTGGTTTTCAAAGTTATGCGTACAAAGGTTGTTTTAGATACTCCAACCAGAGCAACGCTTAAAATCGACCTTGAAGGTGCCTGGGACATAGTAACTCTTTATGTAACTTTAGATAAGGATTCTCCGTATCTGAGATTATGTTTTGAATGGGAAAATACAAAAAAGAATCATATAATGTATGCAAATTTTGAACTCCCCGAAAACATAAATGAAGTATTTTCGGAAGATATGAACAGCCTCATTAAACGTACATTTGATTCCGAATACGATATAAGACAAAATCTTCCGAAAGAAAAAGGAATAGAAGTTAAGAATAATACTGCCCCAATGCAAAGAGGTTTGTTGATTGATGAGGAAGGCAATAATATAGGAGTTATTACAAAAGGTTTAACCCAGTACGAGGTATTTCGTAATAATCTTATGATACCAATATTGCGTTCAACAGGGCTGATATCAAATCCGGATAATCCTGCAAGAACAACACCGGCCGGTCCTCCGATTGAAGTTAATGACTTGCAGATGATAGGGTACAACAAAGCTGAAATGTACGTATTCTTTGGAAATGAAAACGCATTTAATGATACGTTGAACCAGGTTTATAACTATATAATTGTGTAGATTATGTCAAAGAACCCTGCTGAACTTGGCTATTTATGAATACTTTTTTTATTGCCTTGCTTTTTTGAGCTGTTATGCTCGAATTTTGTTGTCCTTTAAATGGATATTTAATCATTGCCCAGAGTTGTCCCGGTGTTATACTTGCATTTTTTTGAATGCGAGAGTATTCTTTCGCTTTACCTATGTATGCGACCAGATAATCAAGCTGTTCAGCTCCGGATAACATAGCAAATTCATTAATATTAATATCTTTAATGTTTTTCATTCCGAAAAAATCCTTATTTTTTGCTGCCCATTTCTTTAAATCCTTTAGTCCGGGTGCTGCGAGCTGAAAAAGTCCTCGGTATTGACCATTTTTTGATTTTGGATTTAATTTTGACTCTCCTGCCAGAATAGCTATTACTTCATCCATGGTCTGTTCTGTTTTGCTTTCGTAATAAGCGGGATTATAATCTGAGTCTTTTATCTCGCAGTTAAGCTCTTTGATAACATTATACAGTTTGTCGAAAAAATCTTTGTCTAATGGCGAATTTTTAAATATTCCGGACCATTTTTCATACATATCGGAAACAATTTTTTCTTGTTGAGGGGCAATATCGCCTGCTGTATAATTTTTAATATTTTCTGTCTTGCATGCAATTACTTCATTTGTGTTATTAACATACAAAGCGTCTGTATGTTCTATAAGTGGAATGAGCTGTTTTTCTTTTTCTGCTGCCAGTTCAGCATTTGTTTTAGAATTATTATTTTCAAGGTTTAAAATATCACTGTACCATTTGTCTCCGATTTTCGAAGCGGATTGATTAGTATTATTTACTTCCTTTTTAATATAATATTTGATTGAGTTTATTGCATTAAAAACACTTATACAATCTTTTACGTTGTCTTTCCCTCCCCATTTGTTAACTGCGTATTCTTTCCATGTTTCAGCTTTTATCAAGCCGTCTTTGCCGTCATGTGCATCAAGCTTTTCGGCAATTTTTTTTGCCTGTTGTTTTACGTAATTGTTGTTAATAGTACTCATCGAATTCTCCTATATATATAAAGTATATATATAAAATATAATTCACTCAAATTGCAATAATTATTACAAAACTTTACAAAACAGAAACGCCTGTATTTTAATACAGGCGTTTCTGTTAATATTTTTCAGCTTATTAAGCGTTCTGATTATTTTCGTTTTCTTCAAGAATCGGATAAACATAGTGTTCTCCGCAATTCGGGCAAACAACTTCCTGCTGTTTTCCGTCTTCAATTTTTGCTACTTCAAACAATGTTTTGCAGCCTGATTGTGTACATCTTATAGCCCAACTCGGTCTTATTAATTTTGCCATATTTCTATCTCCTGTATATTATATTCAATACTTTATTAGAACGGTTTTGTCTGACTTAATTTTGCTCTCAGTTCTCTGAATCTCAGAATATCTTCATTTGATTTTGAGTTTTCCCTGAACAGTGCCTGAGAAGTCGGATGAACCATTAATACATAATCCATATGGATTTCCAGAAAATCATATCTTTTGGGAGGCTGACTTGAATTTTTAGGATAAATCTCAACATTTGTAACTGCTAAAAATCTGCGTTCTTTATCATTCAATAGGTCTGTAAGTTCCCTGTTTGTATCAGTATATTTGGAAACATGAACAGTTCCTTTGATGTCGTGTTCAGCAGTTAATATAATTACCTCTATAGGTATTGTATCACTATTTTTTGCCATTAATCTTCCTCTCTAACTATATATTGATTTTATAATACTTTTTAACGAATGTCCAGTATATTTATTTATTAATCATTTTGGTATAATTTTATTATTATTTATGTCAAAAATATTATGATATAATTAACTATTATTAACAGAAAGGAGTTTGTATGCCTGATACAATCACAAAAATTTTAGATAAGATTAACTCACCTAAAGATTTAAAAATGTTGGGTAAAACCGAAGGTATAAAAGTATTTTATGAGTTAGCGGACGAAATGCGTGAGCTTATTATAAAAAAAGTTAATACAATCGGCGGTCACTTTGGACCAAATTTGGGTATTGTAGAAGCTACAATTGCGCTTCATTATGTATTTAACTCTCCTGTGGATAAGTTTGTATTTGACGTATCTCATCAGTGTTATCCGCATAAAATTTTAACAGGCAGGAAAGACGGCTATACAAACCCTGATAATTATCTTAAATATACAGGGTATACAGCTCCTGAAGAAACCGAACATGATAAATTCAAAATCGGTCATACATCGACTTCAGTTAGTCTTGCGACTGGACTGGCAAAAGGACGTGATTTGTTAGGCGGAAAAGAAAATGTTATTGCCATTATCGGTGATGGTTCTCTGACCGGCGGAGAAGCTCTTGAAGGTCTGAATAATGCTGCAACATTAAACAGCAATATCATTATTATTGTAAATGATAACAATATGTCTATCGCTGAAAACCAGGGCGGTATTTGTAATTTGTTAACAGAACTCAGAGAAAATAACGGAGAAGTTAAGGATAATTTCTTCAAAGCCCTTGGCTTTGAATATCATTATGTCTCTGACGGACATAATATAGAAAAGCTTATTGAAACATTCTCTAAGGTTAAGGATACCGACCATCCTGTTTTGATTCATATGCATACAATTAAAGGAAAAGGTTTTGAACCGGCAGTCGTTAATAAAGAGCCATTCCACTGGATTTTACCCGGAACTCTGGACAGACTTAATGATGCACCTGCTCCGCAAAAAGAAAGCTATGAATCAATTACAAAAAATTACATATTAAAAAAAGCAGAAGCCGGAGAACCTATTATTGCGATGGGTGCTGCAACGCCAGGGGTATTCGGCTGGAATAAAGAGTTCAGGGATAAATTAGGCTCACATTATATTGATGTTGGTATTGCAGAACAGCAAGCTGTCGGTATGGCCTCCGGTATAGCAAAGCGAGGCGGAAAACCTGTTCTTGCATTTATGAGTTCCTTTGTGCAGAGAACTTATGACCAGTTGTCTCAGGATATGGCGCTTAATAACGCTCCTGTAACTATGCTTATCTTCTGGGGCGGAATATCAAATGCCGATGCAACTCATCTTTGCACTTTTGATATACCTTTGATAAGCAACATTCCTAATATTGTTTATCTTGCTCCGACTTGCAAAGAAGAATACGAAAGAATGCTCGACTGGTCAGTTAATCAGACAGAATATTCTGTTGCGATAAGAGTGCCGTTTGATATTACATATTCCGGGGTAAATGATAACACTGATTATTCAGTTCTTAATAAGTATAAAACAGAAGAAAAAGGCGAAAAGGTTGCTATTATTGCGCTCGGAGATTTTCTTGAAAAAGGCAGAGTGGTAAAAGCATTATTGAAAGAAAAAGCAGGCATCAATGCAACTCTTATTAATCCGAGATTTATAACAGGCATTGATAAAGATATGCTTGAAGGTTTAAAAGCAAATCATTCTGTTGTAATTACTCTTGAAAACGGTGAACTAGATGGCGGATTTGGTGAAAAAATCACAAGGTTCTATGGAGACTCTGCTATCAAGGTTCTAAACTTTGGTTCCTACAAAGAGTTTACAGACAGAACTTCTATTGAAGAACTTTATAACAGGTATCATCTAACTAATGAGTTAATAGTTCAGGACATACAAAAAGTTTTATAAAAAAAAACGGCTGATTTTCAGCCGTTTTTTTTAGTTGAATTGTCTAAGTTCATTTTTTATTGATGCTTCTTTATTTTGCCAGTATATTCTAAAACTATTGGGAATGTCATCACATGAGAGCATTCTTTCTATGTATGAGATTGCAAGTTTTTTTTCTGGTACTGTTGTTGTTGAATCAGGAACATTTCTCTCAAACTCTTTGTATACATCTTTGAAAGATTCCGTTTCTATATTGTTTTCTTTGTCGTATCTGTTTAAATCTCTGTTGTGATTATTTAAGTCAAACAATGCATTATTTTTCATTCTTGTCCATTCACTCCGGCTTTCCTCTGTGATATCGCTGCAAGCAAGTGCTCTGTCACAAAATGAAATGTACATATTATAGTAGCTTCTGTAATATTCTACTCTGTCTGCTGTGTTGTCAAATTCAGGTGTTTTATTCCAATATTTATCCGTGAATTCCTGCCACTCATTTGCTACATCATTAATACTTTCATTATTGCCGGTATTTTCTCTGTTTTTAATATTTTGTATTTCCATCTCAATAATGTCTTTTTTATTGGTCCAGTAATTTTTAAGCTCCGGAGTAATGTCGTCACATGATAACATTCTCTCTATATAAGAAATCGCGTTTTCCTTTTCTTCAATAGTAGTAGTTCTGTCAGGAACGTTTGCTATAAACTCATTCCATACTGTTTCAAATTTTTCTGATTTTTTTGCATAATTATTATTACTATAAGATGTAAAAAAATTTAGTGCTTCTGAAAGTGATTTAGTAATTTCTTTTTTCCTTATAGACGATTGTTCATCTCGTGTGTTAGTCTGAATAGTCTGTTCCTCGTCCTTTTGAACTTCTTCTTTTTTTACAAATAAAACTTTAAAATCACCATAAGTTCTGATTTGCTGTTGGTCTATTTTCATTTTATATTCTCCGCATTTCTATTTCTATATTTAATATCGTCATATTTTTCTGAAACTTTAGCTTTTTTTCCAAAAATGTTACAATTCTTAAGAATAAAACAAACTGACAATTTTTTTTTTTCAGAGGGTTTATTAGAGTATGATAAGAATTACGAACGCAGAGTTACATAACCTGAATAACGATTTTCGCAAATTCCAGACTAGAATCGCTGAAAGTAAAAAACAGGATAATACGTATTTTATATCACAGCTTAACAAATACCAAAAAGTATATAAAAAAGCAGGTTTGGAGAGAAGTTTTGCTGATAATATATTTAACTTTGCTCAAAGAATGCAAAAAATTGGGATAGACGATTTGCCGGGGATAATTTTCAGTACTCTTATGAAAATGCCGTTTTTAAATCCGGAAGTGAGAGAACTGTACGCACTCAAAGGGTTAGAATATGCTCAGGAAAAAGGTGATGTTATTCACCAGCTTGCACGCCTTGTGGATTTGGAAAAATTGTATAAACAAAATAAAAATACCCACAAATATACAAGAATTTTGTTTCAGCAGGAAAAAGTTTTAATAAGTATTTGCAATGATTTCAAGTCCGCTAAACGAAACTTTAAAACTTATACAAGAGAGAATAATCAGCTGAATCATTATGAAATGGAGCTTGCTAAAACAAGAGTTGATATTGCAAAGGTTATTTTGAAATCAAACCCTAATCAGGCAAAAATTCTTTTGGAAAAAGCAGGTAAGATTTTTGAACGTGAAGGCAGGCAAAAAGAGGTAGATTTTGTTAATTCTCTCTTAAATCAAATTGCGTAATATCTTGTATAACATTAAATAATAGAGTAAAATATATAAAACAACCCGGAGAATAATATTGCTTACTAAAGTTACCTACATAAAGGATACAACAACATATATTGAGGCGGAAGGTAAATTGGATATATACAGTGCGCCTGATTACCTTGAAGAAATAAAGGATACTTTAAAATTAAGATATACAACAGAACTTATTCTTGAGTTTTCAAATATTACTTATATTGCCAGTATCGGGCTCAGAGCCATCCTGGAACTATATAATATTATGCAGGATAGAAATGGCAGTTTAAAATTAAAAAATGTAAACGAAAATATTATGAGTGCCCTTAAATATACAGGGTTTGACAAGTTCTTAATTATTGAAAATGACCCTGTTGAAAGTGACGACAAACATTCCGAAGGGAATACTGAGCATTAAAGTTTATATTTAATTACACTTGTTTTGCAAAAAGTTTTAGTCCAAAAACGCCAATAATAATCAGTATTATGGATATTATTTGCAGAACTGTCAATTTTTCACTGAATAATAAAACTCCGAGAATCGTTGTCCCGATTATTCCAAAAACGACCCATATTACATAAGCTATTCCGAGAGGAAGATATTTAAGTGCGAGCGCTAAAAATACAGCACTTAAAATATAAGCAATCGCAGTAATTACAGATGGAATTAAAACGCTGAAACCGTTTGAATATTTCATTGCAACAGCCCATATTATTTCTGAAATTCCTCCAAGCATCAGTAACAACCACTTCATCTTTATACCTCACTATTCAGTAAAAATTCAGCATAATCTTTTGTTTTTGTTCCTTTGCGTTTATGGTCAGGGTCAATTTTATCAAAAAAGCAATTTGGCATTTCATCCATTTTCAAATTTTTTTCAATGCAGGGAGTACAGCCCATATCGTGATTTAGTGGGTGTAATTTGCATTTTGTATTTTTGCAGGTACATAATTCTTTTGCGTTCATCTTTATTTATTCCTCTGCTTCAATTTTGAATATTACAGGACGGAGTCCGTCATTGCAGGAACAAATTGCAACCCCAGGTTTTCTTATCCAGTCACCGTAATAAAAAAGTTCTTTTGTCGCACCGCCATGGGCAAGAGTAAAAACATATTGATAAATTGCTTTCCAAGCTTCATTACAAAAATCTTCGGGACATTCCCAATCTGCATAGAAAACTTGCCCCTCTTTAAGCATTGGGCAAGCAGTCAAACCTTCAATTCCGTATTCTTTTGCCAGTTCTTCATCAAAATTTCGTTTCAAAACCGTTATTTTACATTTTTTCATAAGTTATTTATCCTTATTTCGTACAAATTAATTATAAAACAAAAATTGCTTGACAATAATTAGATGTCTAATTATAATAATTATATGAGAAATTTTTTATCGCTTATATCTAAAATTCACGATAAAGGTAATCGTTTAATTATTGAAGAACTAAAAAGAAACGGAGCAGATGGACTTGTACCGAGTCATGGTGATATTTTAGTTTGCCTTTATCAAAATGATAAAATGACAATGAAAGAGATTGCAGATAAAATCAACAGAACAAGACCAACAGTTACAGTT
>CACZFL010000017.1 GCA_902780525.1 uncultured bacterium
GCGTTTCGGTTCTGTTCGCTACGAATACTTACGTATTCTGACGCTCACTTAACATCCAGCCTCTGTTCGCGTGGTCACTATTCTATTGTCAAGGTTCAACTGCTATTTACAAAAACTTTTTCTGCAAACGACTGAAATACTTTAAACTTCCTTCAGCTGCTATTTATTGGCTTCGTTTACAAGGACTTTCAACCTCATTTTACATCTTATATCATCAATGAAGAAATTCAATATTTTTAATAAAAAACTATTTACATTTCGTTACATAATGATACAAGTGTAAATCTTAAATCTTTTTAAAGTGCTAGTATTATATTTCGGCTTTTCAGTGGTGTCCTTCCATTTTTCAATGGCTACCGTTGGCACCTAAGTGTAAAATATTTTCTTTACGCATCATTTCAACGCGCATTTTCTATTATAATCATAAAATTTCTAAATGTCAAGCGATATTTTTAAAAATTTTAATAAAAGTTTATAAATCCTGTTGTGAGTCGTCTTCAAGCTCTTTATATTTTTTGGAATAATAGTCTATATCACAAGTATTTTCAGGAGTATGCAAGTTTAGATTTTTTGCAGATGCTGACTCATTATTTGCGCTGTCCTTTTTAATCAATACTTCGGCATACGCCTTGTCTTGATTTCCCTTTATTTTAATTGTATCGTCTGTAACGATTTGTGTATTTCCCGATTTTTTATTATATTCGCCCGCAGAAACATGTTTATAAGATCCTGCATACATGCTTGCTGCAAACAAGGAATACAGAGATACTGCACCGGTTATATGTTTTACATTCATAACAAGATATCCTATCACCTAATTTGAATCACTATTTTATATTTGGCTATTATTAAATAGGATAAATATAACAATAATTACACTAAGATTATACATTCCGATAAAAAATAATACAATATATAGGTAAGCATGCTTTTGTTTTTATTGTATAAATATATATATGAAAAGTTTAGCAGAATATATTATTCAAAAAAGGGAAAATGCAGGTTTATCAATTACCGGACTTGCAAATAAAACCAATATAAAATTAGAAATATTAGAGGATATTGAATCAGGTAAAGAGTTGTTTTTATCCGTAACTCAGCGTCAGCAAATAGCTCGGGTACTTAAAGTATCACCAAAAGAACTTAAAGAATATGAAAGAAGTTACGAATTTCAGGAAATCTCTGATGATGTTATCGAGAATCTGAAAACTCAGATTCTTAATCATAAAACAGATTTACGTTGTCCTCTGTGCGGAGAACCTCTTGTAACAAGGATTGCAAAAATGTACGATTTAGACGACAACCTGGTTTTGCAGCCCAAAGCTCATTGCGTAAAATGTGTATTTCAGATAAAAGACTAATTATTATTTTTTTCTACGTCAAGCAATTTTTGTTTTATATCCAACCCGGAGCCATATCCTACCAAATCACCTTTTGAGCCAATTACTCTGTGACACGGTATAAATATCGGTATCGGATTTTTGTTGTTTGCATTCCCAACAGCCCTGCAAGATTTTTTGTCACCGATTTGTTCTGCAATATCTTTATAACTCCTTGTTTCGCCATAAGGAATTTTATACAAGCAAGACCAAACTTTTTGTTGAAAGGGTGTTCCCTTAGGATTAAGCGGCAAGTCGAATTCTTTCCTTTTCCCATCAAAGTATTCTTCCAATTGGCAAAAAGCATCATTTAAAAGTTCTGATAAAAAATATTTATCCCATTTGCCACTAAAAGTTTTTTGTTCAAATGACAAAGATGTAACAAATCCTTGTTCTTCTGTTATCGTTATAAAACCAAGCAGGGTTTGTTTTGTATAATAATTCATAAATTAATTTTAGCATATATGGTTTTTTATGTTAAAATAACTTTAAGGAGTATATTTAATGGGCAAAAGAGCACTTTTAGTTTTATCATTAATAATTACATTTTGTTGTAATTGTTACGCAACAGAAAATAATAATTTAAGAACAATATTTTTGAATAATCAAGCAAATATCCTAGGAATAAATATCAGAACATTTAATGCTCTGGACCTTAACGGAAATGAACTTATTGATGAGAATGAAGAAAGCGGTAATTTTATAAACGCAATCCAAAGGCTTGATGAAATAAAAAAACTTGGCGTTAATACGATACACATTCTTCCGATCACACCCGTTGGCAAGTTAAAAGCTCTTGGTACAGCAGGCTCTTTATATGCGATAGCAGATTTTGAAGAAATAAATGAACAGTTAGTAGATAAAAACTCCAACTTATCACCAAAAGAACAGGCTAAAAAATTTATCAGTGAATGTCACAAAAGAGAGATAAAAGTAATAATAGATCTTCCAAGCTGCGGTTCTTATGATTTATATTTAAAACAACCTGAGTTATTTATAAAAGATGATAAAAACATTTCCATCGTACCAACAGACTGGACAGATGTAAGATTGCTCAACACAGGTAACAATGATAGTTTAAATCAGGATGTACTTGATGCACATAAAAAATTTATTGATATGATTCTTGAACTTGGTGCAGACGGAGTCAGAGCAGATGTTGCAACAATAAAACCGTCTAAATTCTGGGAAGAAATCATAAGATATACAAGACAAAAGGATAAAGAATTTTTATTTTTGGCAGAAGCTTCAGATTCATGGAGAGAGCCTCCAAGTAAATATGCTGAGTTTACACCGTATGATGAACTTTTGAAAGCCGGTTTTGATGGTTATTATGGAAGTTTCTTTAACCTCAAAGACTGGAATGCGGAAGATTTTATCGAGCATATAAAATTTAATAATAAACTATTAAAATCTTATGCCGAGCCAAAAAGCGTAATTATGAGCTTTACAACACATGATGAAGTAAGCCCGGTAATTTTACACGGCGAAAATTTTTCGGTAATGATATCCTGGCTGGAAGCAACTCTTCCGTACAATCCATACTTTATTGACGGTTTTCCGTACGGAGATGAATATATATATCCATGGGCAAACGGTAAAGCAACCCGCACAGAAACTGATGACGATACATATTTTGTACACAGAGGGAAATTGGACATATTTAATTTTTCAAGATGCCCTAAAGGAGGCTCAAAAGGTGTAAACCCAAGAATTCTGAAAAATGTTAAAGAGGCAGCAAAATTCCGTTATGAAAACACAGATTTAATAACAAACGGTATTTTTTCTCAATTTAAAACAAATGACGAAAAAGTTTTTGCTTATATGATGAGCGGAAAAGGTAAATATCCGGAAAGAGTTATCGTTTTAGGAAACTTGGATTTTAAAAACACAAAAAAAGATGTTCGTATAAAAATCCCAAAATTAAATAAATCTGATAAGGTGGATATTGTACATGGTGACGGAAGTCTTCAGATACACAAAAGAAAATTGACAACGGAGCTTACTCCGGGTGAAATTGAAGTAGTAAAAATAAGCAACTAGCATGTAAAGGATGATAATAACTATGAAACAAAAGATTATGTCAGGGATGCGACCGACCGGAAAATTACATTTGGGACACTATTTGGGAGTTATTGATAATTGGGTTAAACTTCAGGATGAATATGACTGCTATTTTTCAGTTGCAGACTGGCATGCTCTTACCACAAAATACGACAAAACGGAAAACTTAAGGCAAGATATCATAGATGTTGTCATGGATTGGCTTGCATGCGGGATAGATCCAGAAAAAGCAACTATATATGTTCAGTCGCTTGTCCCTGAAACTGCCGAACTTCATATATATTTGAGTATGATTACACCTCAAAACTGGGTTGAACGGGATCCGACCTTAAAAGATATGGCTAAAATCCTTAAATCAAAAGAAGGCATGGCTTCTCAAATAAACTATGGTTTAATGGGATACCCGGTTTTAATGACTGCAGATATTCTTACATTTAACGCAGACCTTGTTCCAGTAGGTATTGATCAGGTTGCACACGTTGAACTAACAAGAGATATTGCAAGAAGATTCAACAATGTTTATAACACTGACTTCTTTGTTGAACCTCAGCCAAAACTTAATAACTGTTCACTAATTTGCGGTTTGGACGGAAACAAAATGGGTAAATCTTTTAACAATGATATAAAAATCTCGGATACAGAAGAAATTACTGCTAAAAAGGTTATGACTGCAATAACAGACAGAAGCCGTTTAAGAAAAGACGACCTCGGACACCCTGATGAGTGCGAAGTAGCATTCAAATACTGGAAAATATTCGGCGAAGAAGCTGAAGTTGAAAAAGTGCGCTGCGAATGCGAGAAAGGTCAACGAGGTTGTGCAGACTGCAAGCGCCAGCTCGGTGCAAAAATTAACGAGCGCATGAAAGAGATTCGTGAACGCAGAAGATATTACGAAGAACACCCCGAACTTGTAGAAAAAATAATAAGAGAAGGCTCTGAAAAAGCAAGGGCAGACGCTCAAAAAATTTTAGAAAAAGTAAGAAAACTGGTTAGAATGTATTAGGGGTATTAATGAGAATCTATAACATATCACAAATTAGTACTATTAATAGGAATAATACTGCTTATCCCAACTTTCAAGCCGGCGTTAACAGAAAAATGGCGTCTGACCTCAGAGTTTTTTATCATCACGTATATGAATACAAAAAAGGAATACGTAATTTAATCCTGACAACAGAAAAGGCAGAATACAAAGACGCAATCAAAGAACGACTGGAAAAAGAAAATATTGCATATAAAATAGACGAAGTTAACGGAAAAAATATTAATGTATATTTTGGTGCCGATGAATGCGTAGATGTAATAAAAACACTTAATCCTAATCTTTCTGAACACACAGCGGAAGAAGATTTTATTTTAGGAATTTTTCTCGGATATGACAGAGTTAAGCAATGCGCAAGGTATATGAGAATAAAAAATGGCGACCTGAAAATAGGCAGGCACGGAGGATAAAAAGAACGGGTTTTGTGATAAATCACAAAACCCGTTCTTTATTTATTATTTATTCTAAACAGAAACCTTAATTGCTTTTTCTGCTCTGTACAGAGATGTTTCTTTGCCTAAGATTTCCAATATACCAACCATATCAGCTCCACAAGTTCTGCCTGTAATTGCAGCTCTTACTGCCCACATAGTAACTTTAGGTTTAATACCGTCTTTTTCTTTCCAGTAAGCACGGAAGTCAGCCAGTTTTTCGTGAAGATTTTCTTCACTCCATTCCCAATCTTTTGCTTTGTTTACAAAATCAACAAGAACTTTTTGAGCTACTTCCGTATCAAGAGTTCCTGTCTGAGCCTCAGGGTCAATCTTTACGTCTTTACCGAAGAAGTAAGGAACTGCATCTGTGATATCTGAAAGAAGCGTTAAAGGTTCTCTTGTTATCTCAACCATTTTTGTATAATTAGCATCACCGAGTTCATCCAAATTGTACTGAGTTAAATACGGTTTTAATCTTTCTTTGAGTTCTTCAATCGGTAACATCTTGATATAGTGGCTATTCATCCATTTCAGTTTATCGTATTCAAAAATTGAGTTTGATGAAGAAATCTCACCGATTCTGAAGTCCTGGGCAATCTCATCAACAGTCTTAATTTCCTGTCCGTCAGAAGGTGACCAGCCCAAAAGTGCAACAAAGTTAATCAAAGCATCTGTTAAATAACCTTCTTTTACAAAATCTGAAACAGCAGTTGCACCATGTCTTTTTGAAAGTTTGCTTCTGTCAGGTGCAAGAATCATACCCAAGTGGCCAAATCTCGGAACTTCAAAGCCCAATGCTTCAAAGATAAGGATTTGTTTATAAGTATTTGAAATATGGTCTTCACCTCTTATTACATGAGATATTTTCATCAAAGCATCATCAATTACAACTGCGAAGTTGTATGTCGGAGCACCGTTTGATTTCATAATTACAAAATCGCCGATAAGATTTGTATCAACGTGCAATTTGCCTTTTACCAAATCGTCAAATTCCAATATTGAAGAATCGTGGAAAGCTTTTTGAGCCTTTGCGATATTAAATCTGATAGCAGGTTTTCTGCCTTCTGCTCTGAGTTTTGCTTTTTCGTCTTCTGTTAAGTTTTCACATTTTTTAGAATAAACATAAGCTTTTTTTGCTGCAGTTGCTTCTTCTTTTTCTGCTTCAAGTTCTTCCGGAGTACAGAAGCATTCATAAGCAAAACCGCTGTCTAATAATTGTTGAACGTACTTAGGATAAATATCAAATCTTTGAGATTGCGTATATGGACCATAATCGCCGCCGACATCAGGACCTTCATCCCAATTCAAGCCCAATGCTTTAAGTGAATCAAAAATATTATCAACATATTCCTGAGCAGTTCTTTCGGCATCAGTATCTTCTATTCTTAAAACAAACTTACCGTTGTTTTTCTTTGCGAACAAATAATTAAATAATGCTGTTCTTGCAGTACCGATATGCAGATTACCGCTCGGTGACGGCGCAATTCTTACTCTTACTTCTGACATAATCATCCTTCTTTCTATTTATATTTACCCCTCTATTATTACACAAACAGGGGTAAATATAATACAATTTAATTAAATTTTGTTAAAAACTGAATACTTAGAAGAAATAAACATCAAAAACCTGCTAGACTTTTAAGAGCAAGATATTATATACTTATATTATGCAAAAATACACGTATCTTAATAACAGCATTCGAGAGGGTATTGTTTCACGCTGGAGCGCAAACACTTTAAAAGTATATATTGCACCCATGAATTTTTATACAAAAACCGGCGAAGACAATAAGTTCAGAAAAATGGTTATGGATGCATTTTCCACATGGACTGCGGCTTCAGGAGGAAAACTTAAATTTCATACTGTGAGCTCATATTATGATTCACACATAAACATTGTATGGCGAAGGGTTGACAGAAAAGCTCTCGGGCATTGTCAGTTCAACTGGGAACCAAATACAAAGATTCTTTACGGGGCAGAAGTGTCAATAGGATTAACAGACGGTCGTATTCACAAACAATATGACAGCGATGCTGAAGTTTATCATACAATTTTGCATGAAGTCGGACACGCATTAGGGCTCGGACACAGCCCGTATCAGCAGGATATAATGTACACTCCTCATCAATACGGAATTTCTTCTCTTTCGGAAAACGATAAATATTCACTTCAATGGTTGTACAGAATTACTCCGGGTACTTCGGTTAAGAAGCTTGCATCTCAGCACGGAGTACAAACTTCAACAGACTTAGATGCAGTTATTAGAAAAATCGATTCTAAAAATGAAACACAAAGTGAATCCGAACAAAGACTTCAAATAGGTACACACCGCAATCTGCTTGAAGAATCAGAAAATATAGGCGACCTCAAAAAATACAACATGTTGCTTCAAAACATCTCAATATCATCTGATGTTAACAATTACCTCAAACATAGCAGAATAAAAGATGATCAGAATAAATAGAGATAAAATTAATCTTCTTTAACCTCTTTTAAATATTTTACATAATAAGAAGCAAGAGCCGGTATAACACTCAAAGAAACGAGAACCGTCATAATACCGAATTTTTGGGCAACTGCACCCATAAACGACATACATATTGCAACCAAGCCCCAGCAAAAACCATTTATAAAACCGGCAACAACACTTCTGTATTCAGGCAAAGTTCTTTGTGCCCAAACCATTACAACCGGCTGCGCGAGCATTGTTGTAAAACCCGTTATTCCAAAAATTACCATTGATAAAACAGGGTGAACCTTATAAGTAAACGCAAACGCAAGCATCATAGGCAGGGTTGCCCACATAGAGAAATATATTACAAATTTTGAGCCCATAAGATTTTCCAGTTTTGGGCTTAAAAAAGAGCCGACTGCACCTGCAAAAATAAACAAAAACAGAGCAGAGCCGATATAGAGAGGGGAGTGCCCCATATTTTTCCACAGGAACGGAAGCAAAATACCGCAACTGTTTGCGATCAACGATTTCATCATAGCTATAAGTATCAGAAAATCCATTTGCGTACAGGATAATATTTCCTTAAAACTTTTTAAAAACTTTTTGTGTTCAGGTTTTTTTTCTATTAACGACAATTTAGGAACAAACAAAAACATTAACACCGCTAATGTTAAACCAATAAGTGATGTCCAGGATACGACACTTAATCCCAGATTTTGAACGATAACGGCAGCAATTATGGGGCCAAAGGCAAAGCCAAGTGTACCAAGGCTTATGAACAATCCCATATTGTCTGAGCATATGCGGGCATCTGTTCCTGAAAATTTATTAACAAACCCCATTGATTGAGGGTGAAAAAAACTGCTTCCCAAACTTCCAAGTATGGTACAGGCAATTAAAACAGGAATACAGGGTGCGTTTGGTGCAAGCGGAATAAATGTTGAAACAAGAATCAAACCCCAGAAAATAAAAAATCTGTGCAATATATTATCAGCCATAAACCCAAATACGGGCTGAAACATATTTGAACAAATCTGAGAAATACTTAATATAACGGTTGCTATTGCCATGGAAAAGCCAAGCTTTGCTGCAATAAACGGCATTATGGGATTCACAAAACCGGTATAAATATCACACGCCATATGCGCTAGACATAACCATATAATAGCTTTTTGACTTTGTTTAACAGATATTTCCATAATCACTATTTTACTCCAAACCTTCCATAATTTCAGCAGTGGAGTTATAATAAGTATATGGCTAACGATATCGAAGAAGATATAAGTTTAAAAATGGTAGGATTGGAACTTATGTTCCTTACCCCCGAAAAATACAGTAATGAAGACGGCATTACTGCTGTTGAGCTGGCTAAACTTGTTAACCTTCCTGTTGAAGAAGTCAAAAAGAAATTAAACATACTCAAAGAAAAAGAAATTGTAAGAGTAAAGGGAATTAACCCCAAGTACTGGCTGTTTGATGAATACAATTTTCAGCGTCTTGATGACGACGATGAGATATTTCACCTGCTTTGCAACTTTGAAGACGTAGATTTTGATAAATATTTTACTTATTAATTACTTTAACAAAGGTGCTTTTTTTATTATTTCCATATACTTTTTTACCAGATTTTGAGGCATAAACATTTTTTGTGCTCCCAAAAAGCCAGTTAAATATTGTTCGCCTTTGCTCAAATTTTCAATTAAATCCTTAAGAAATATATTTATTCCCTCATCAATAAATCTTTTTCCTCTTTTGAAATGCGTAATATGAGTATTAAATTTTGCTTCCGATGTTATTACAGGTTTATCAATATATCTTTTTAAACAGTGCTCAACTTCAATCTGATCAGCCGTCTTACCAAAACCTTTGTAGAGTTTTGGGTTTTGGTTTTTTATATACATAACATAACACCCGTGTTTAGTATCCTGGAGGTCAACATAACCTACCGGAATACGATTATCCTTAACCGTATATCTGGTAAAGTTTCCTAATCCTTTTAGATAATAGCTTTTTGACGTTACCTGAACAGGGATTTCAGTATTTAATTTTATAGAATATACCATATTATATTAAAAACATCTGAATAAAAATTTTTGCTAAAAAAAGGATAGCGGTTAAACTATCCTTTTTCGCTTAATTTTATTAATTTTAAATATTTGGTAATTGCTTGTAATAATCGTGTGCCTGCTCAAATTTGTATGCAAAATTGAATAATTTTGCTTCTGCAAGCTGCGGAGCCATAATTTGTAAACCGATTGGCATACCGTCTTTATCAAAACCTGCCGGTACTGATATTGCCGGGATACCTGAGAGGTTAGCACCGATTGTTGCAATATCAGTTAAGTACATTGCAAGCGGATCTTCGGTTTTAGAACCCAAATCAAAAGCTGTATTCGGACAAGTCGGAGCGATCAGTACATCAACCTGACTAAATGCTTTCAGGAAATCTTCATGAACAACTCTTCTCATCTGAAGTGCCTTTTTGTAGTATGCATCATAATAACCCGAACTTAAAGCATAAGTACCAAGCATTATTCTTCTCTTAACTTCCGGTCCGAATCCTTCTGCTCTTGATTTGCAGTAAAGCTCAAGAAGGTTTTTCGGATTATCCGTTCTGTGACCGTATCTTACGCCATCAAATCTTGCAAGGTTAGAGCTGCATTCTGCAGTCGCAAGGATATAATAAATACCGATAGAATGTTTAATGTTTGGTAATGATATCTCAACAACTTCCGCACCCTGAGATTTATATGTATCAATAGCGTTTTGAATAGCTTTTGAAACGTCTTCGGCAAGACCTTCACCTACAAGTTCTTTTACTACACCGACTTTCAAGCCCTTAATATCATTGTTTAAAGAATTTCTGTAGTTTTCTACAGGGAGATTCAAAGATGTTGAATCGTGGTAGTCATAACCTGATATAACTTCTAAGAGTGCAGCAGAGTCTTCAACTGTTCTTGAGAAAGGTCCGATTTGGTCAAGAGATGATGCAAAAGCAATCAAACCGTATCTTGAAACTTTACCGTACGTGGGCTTCATACCTACAATACCGCAGAAGCTTGCAGGAAGTCTGATACTTCCGCCTGTATCTGAACCAAGAGCAAGAGCTGCTTCACAAGAGGCAACAGATGCTGCGGAACCGCCTGATGAACCTCCGGGAACTTTGTTAAGATTCCAGGGATTGTGAACCTTTTTGAATGCTGAGTTTTCATTTGAAGAACCCATAGCAAACTCATCTAAGTTTGCTTTACCTACTATCGGCACCAAGTTTTCCAATAATTTTTGAGTAACTGTAGCATTATATGGTGAAACAAAGTTTTCAAGAATTTTGCTTGAAGCTGTTGTCTTTGAACCGATAAGATTCATATTGTCTTTTAATGCAAGAGGAACACCTGCGAGAAGCGGAAGTTCTTCTCCTGCTGCAATCTTTTCATCAACTTTTTTAGCTGTTTCAAGTGCCGTATCCTCTGTTAAAGAGTTAAATGCACCCAACTTTTCATCAATAGATTTTATTCTTTCAATTGAAGCTTTTGTAAGCTCAACTGCGGAAACTTCTTTATTTTTTAGTGCTTTTGCCTGTTCCGTTGCACTTTTTTTCAATAATTCTAGCATATCTTCTCCTTGAGGAACATTCTTAAAATAACTCCCTCATAACAAATTATAACAAAAACAGAAGGAATGAATTAAAATAAAAAAAATAGCAACGTAAATTTTTGTTAAGGAATCGGTTATTATAAGCAAATGAAGACCTTCACATGTTTTATGAATATTGAAGGAGTGTCGTATGGCAATCACAACTGAGATAACCAAACATCTTGATAACGGCTTTGTCCAAGTAGATGCTGCGGGAAAAAACGGTTACAAAAGATATTACAAAGTCCCGCAGGGAAACGCAAAAATTTTTGCTGATGAACTAAAAAAACAGGATAAAAACTTAAATATTATTTCTAACGTGACATTCTTTACTGGAATTTTTATAGGCGTACTCGGTGCAACATATTTTACAAAGAAGATGGAAAGCAAAATGAAACAGTTTTTAATTCAAACGTGCGCCGCTATTGCAACAGCAGCATTGTCATCACTTGGTTTTAACCAATACGCAGACTCAAAAAAGGAAAACCTGATGAGAAAACACGGTGCAAAAGAGATTTTCTATCGTGCTTAGTACGATAATATTTTTCTTAGTAACTCATTATAGATATCAACTGTTGCCGTACAAATTGTCAATTTTCTGTCAACAAGACTTTTTATAGTATTTTCGTAACACAAAAGAAGTGCTTTATCTAAACCGTTTTCTTCATCAATTAGTGCCGCTATCGGTTCTCTGTATTCGGAAGGACGAGTTCTGACTTCAATTTTATCGGCAAGAAAGATGATTTTTTCGAACAAAGTCATATTCAGCTTACCAATAGTATGCCACCTGATTGCGGAAAGGATTTCCTCATCTTCAACACCAAATTCGGCTTTTGCGACATACGCTCCTGCAGGAGCATGATGCGTTTTGGGGTTGTCCAGTTCGCCTTCTTCAAGGGATATTTTTGAAAGAATCTTATACATCTCATCTTTGGGCAGACATTTTGCACAGTCATGAATTAACCCCGTAAAATATGCTTTCTCTACATCCAAACCAAATTTTTCCGCAAGTTCTTTCGCACAATCCGCAGTCCCGAGAGAATGTTCATATCTCTCGTCGTTAAGATTCTCTCTCAGCCATTTTTTTATATCTTCAATTGTATAATTTGTTTTCAAAAATGTATTCCCTCACTTCTTTTATTGTTTCTTCTTTTTGTTTTTTGCGTAAATCTGTTGATGAGATATCAAGCTTTTCACAATTTACAAGCTCATAATCATATCCGATGTAGTTTTCTGGGTTAATTATATCTTCGCCTCTCGGAAAAACTATAAAATGTACCAAATCTTTTAACTCATCAACCTTATACCACGTTTTGATATTTTTGAACGCATCTGTTCCGATGATAAAATTTAATCTGTCTTTTATATTGTAAATCTCTTTAATTTTTTTTACCGTAATAAGAGTATATGACTTTCCTTCAGATTGGTACTCAATATCAGAGATTTCAAATTTGGGGTTGTTTTCAATAGCAAGCTTAACCATGTTAAATCTATGCTTTGCAAGGTTAGATTCAACTTGTTTGTGAGGCGGTATGTAAGACGGGATAAATACAACTTTTTCAAATCCGTAATTTTCCAGAACAAACTGCGCCATCTTAAGATGAGCAATATGAATTGGATTGAATGTTCCCGGAAATACACAGATTGTCATAACATTATTTTACAACAAATAAAACTATACTGATATCATTATGCAGGCTCTGTCCTATAAATAAAGTTTGAGTTCAGATACGGAAGAACATAGTCATCAATCTCTTTATTTATCATCTCGCCAGCCTGCGAAGGGAGTTCCCACCTTTTTTCCGTAAACTCATACCCTAATTTTTCGTATTCGCCCCTAAGCCAGACTTCGTCTGTATTCGTCTGATCACAATATTCTGTAATAAGGTCATCCTGCAATGTTTTATAGTCTTTTACAAGATTTGCACATTTTGATGCATAATCAGGCGGCAACAACAACCTTCCGCCGTCAAATTGGTCATATACGTTTCGTGCAATCCTGACATCTTTCGGAAGCTCGATTTTTCGGAATAAAGTTTTTATATAATCCCAGTTGTCGCCTATATTCAGCGATAATGTCTGCTGAGCTTTTGCACAAACTATTGCCTGAAAACTTAAGTCTTTAACAGCAGTATAAGACTTATAATACAGCTCCCTTATACTTCCCGTATAAAGCATAGGTGTATTATACTCGAAACCTTCAAGAGGCCGGCATTCATTTTTATCGGCATCCCAGTATGTGTATGCGAAAAAGTATGCTACCATAAGATTTCTTGTAACATCAATATTGTCCGAGACAAAATTATACTGTTTGGCAATTGCCTCCATATCATACTCATATTTACAGCCCAGAACCTCAAATTCTTTTGTACGGGTATAATATGGGGTTGAAGTTATCAGACTGACAAACTCATTTTTCTTAATCCATTCAATACTGTGACGAACCCTTTCGTTACCATCAAAGAGTTCATACCTTCTTGATGAGGGCATAAATGGGTAATCGTTATTTTGTCCCCTGAAAATTAGCGGATTAAACTCCTGCCCCGGAATAATGGAAAAATTTCCTTTTTTATTTTTTATAAATACACCCCGGACATCAGGTGAAGTAATTGTACCTTCCCTGTTTATCAGAGCAGCAGCATAATCGATTTCGTTAAGTAATTTAATATATTCGTCATACGACTGTAAAGCAGCACCTGAACTTTTTTCATCTGCAGAAATACAAAAGTTTAAACGCCCGTTGAGATTCTGAACTATTGCCATTATGTCACTCCTAAAACACACACTTTTATATTCTACTATATTTTTTGGATATTTAAAATAATAATTACATTTATTTACATAATATATTGTTAATCCCCGTCCGACTTTTTATGTTATAATCCGAATATGAAAAAGAAGAGCATTGCAGTAGTAACAGGAGCAAGCGGCGGATTCGGAAAAGAGTTCGTAAAATTATTGGTACAGGATAACAGTATCGATGAGATTTTTGCCCTGTCAAGAAGTGAAGAAAAACTTGAAGCTCTTAAAAATGAGCTTGGTGACAAAATTAAACCTTATATTATAGATTTATCGATTCATGAGAGAATAAAAGAATTCGGCAGTTATTTAGAGATGCAAAACGCAACTGTAAAAATATTAATCAATAATGCAGGTTATGCAAAATTCTGTTCATATGACGATATAAACATAGACGAAACACTTAATATGATTAATCTGAACATAAGTGGAGTTGTTGCAATGGGATTAACCTGTATTCCGTACATGGAAAAAGGCTCTCACATTTTAAATATCGCTTCACAGGCAGGTTTTCAGCCGGTACCTTATATGAATATATATAGCGCTACAAAATCGTTTGTAAAAAATTATTCAAGAGCGCTAAATGTTGAATTAAAAGACAAGGGTATAAGCGTTACGACAGTTTGCCCGGGGTGGATGAAAACTAACCTGTATGAAAGAGGGCTTGTAGGAGCAAAAAAAGCCCCAAAAAGATTTATGGGCATGGTTTCTCCTGAAAAGGTAGCAAAAAAAGCTCTTGAAGATGCTTACAGCAATAAAGATATTTCGGTTTACGGTCTGCACGTAAAATTATGCACACTAATAGCAAAGCTTTTACCCGAAAAAGTTATTATGAAATGTTGGTTGCTGCAGCAGGGGATAAAATAGTATAATTGTCCTATGGGTTACTTTTTTGATGATTTAAAAAACAGCTTTGATTTTTTTCTGCGGAATATGATTACAATTTCGCGCAAAAACTATACTGAAAAAGGAGTTAATACTGAAAAAGTCTTTAATTGTGATGAACAAAAAAAATTATATTCATTACTGAAAGAAAAATATGATTTAAGCCCGTTATACAAGTATAATGATATAAATTTTCTTACAAATCTTTATTTTCTTGACATTTTTGACAAATATATTTTTACTGAAAAGAGAGATGTTTCAGTACTGGATATCGGTTCAAAAAACTGGAATTATGCAGGAAGCGAATATATATTTTTCGGCAAAAACGCTGATGAACTCTGTCTGAATGGTATAGAACTTGATGCATACAGACTTTGCACGAACCTGTATAACAGATACGAGATATCAAAGTTTTATACAAAGGAGTTTAAAAACACGAATTATATTGCAGGCGATTTTATGACTCATAACAGGCAATATGATTACATAATCTGGTTTTTACCGTTTATAACCGAATATCCTCATATAAGATGGGGACTTCCGCTCAAATACTTTAAACCAGAAGAGATGCTTAAACACGCCTTCAAACTCTTGAACGATGACGGAGAGTTGTTGATTATAAACCAGGGTGAAAAAGAGTATAAAATACAAAAAGAGCTATATAGGGGGTTAAACATAAGTTATCAGGACATCGGCGAAGTAACTAACGTATTTAGCCCTTTTAAAAACAAGCGTTTTTGCACAATTGTAAAACCAAGCCGAGCAAAGCCGCGAACGTAGTAAGAGTTGAGCGTGAATCAACGGAAACGTTGGTTTTCGTTGTGAACGCGAACGGCGGCGTTTAATGTGAGGCGCTGAAAGTCTGGCAAGTGAGAGGGTAATAACCCTCGAACGTCTGGTACATAAAAAAAAGACTTACCTAATGGTAAGTCTTTTAGTAATTGCTCCAGGCCAGACTTGAACTGGCACCGAGGGTGAACCCCGATTGGATTTTAAGTCCAACGCGTCTACCGATTCCGCCACTGGAGCAGACGTCTCTAATAGAATAATATAAACAACGTTCTAAGTCAAACAAATTTTATAAAAATAGCGGCGAAACCAATTTCGCCGCTATTATCTAATCAATACAAATTGCTTTATTAAGCTTCTTCAGGCTTATCTTTGTTAAGCATGTCCTGAATTTTACCGATAATTTCTTCACTTTTTTCCTGTGCATCAGAAATAAGTGTATCAGCTTTTTTCTTAATATCCTGAACTGTTGCATCTGTCTTATCAGCTAATTCTGATGCCATTTTACCCAGTTCTTCTCTTGTTTCTTCGCCTGACTGAGGTGCAAGAAGAATACCTGCTACGGCACCTATTGCTGCACCGATTGCAAAACCTGCTAAAAATCTTGTTACTGACATAATATTTCTCCTTATATATTGCTTACACATATTAATTTTCTTATAATAGTGTAACTTGTGTGATAGTTTTTTTAATTAACCAAAGTGCTTACTTCTTTTTGCCAAAAGCTTTCAGGCCGGCGCAAAGTCCACCGAAAAATCCTTTTGCAACAGTTCCGCCTACGGTTGAAAGTTTTCCTAAAATCTTAAGCGGGGAGTTTGCAATAAACTCTTTTACCTTACTTACACCCGCATCAGCCTTTATAATTATACCGCTGACTATTTCTACCGACTTATTAACATTCTTTAATGTCGGAACAAGTTCTTCTTTTATAATTTCGGTTGTGTCATTAATATTACCGGCAAGTTTTGATAAATCGAACAAAACCTTGACGAGCATAATACCGACCAAAATTATAATAACTCCTGTTGCATAAGCTAAAAAAGTTAAACCTTGATATAATTGTCCTATTTCCATCATTATTCCTTTTTGTTTGAGAGTAGTTATACTGTCCCGTCACCCTTACCCTCTCACGGATGACAAAGTAAAATATTATTTACCCTTAGTTGTCGTGATCAAAGTTAAAATCTGATTCACTTTCAAGTTCTTTAGCTTTTCTCATTTTCTTTGACTTAAGCATATTACCGAATTTTTTGTATTGTTTTTCCAGTTTGTATCTCAGAAGGTCGATAGATTCAAGAGCCTGTTTTTTAGCTTCATTAACTTCAGGTGAATATTTTTCAGCCAGGTCGCAGACAGTCTCCTTTACTTTTTCTCTCATCTCTTCACCCGGTTTTGGTGCATAGAGAATACCTGCCAGAATACCGCCGATTACACCAAAAAGAAGTCCTACTCCAAAACCTATTGATGTCTTATCATTGTCGCACATAATATACCTCTCAATATTTTGTATTAATTCACAACTCGTATTGTATCACATTATTTTATCAAGTTAAAGAGGCAAAATAATATTTAACCTCTGCGGGTAATATGATAGCAAAAATATTTTTTACAATTTTTATATAAGAAAAAGGAGATATTATGCAGTCAAATTTATCAGTTAACAGAATCCAGCCGAATTTTCAGGCACAAGTATCAAAGCATTTTATTGACGATGCAAATAAGCTTTTTAATTACAAACATATAAAAAAAGATATGAAAGTCAATTTTGATAAAAAAGTAACTGAGTTTGCCGATTATGGATATGATGAGTATTTTATCAAATACGTAAAGAAAGATATTTGCGGAAAACGTTACCACCAGCTTATTGCAGTACGCCCCGGGATGTCAGATTCCGAGGGTGCTGTTTTAACTTCAAAAGACCAATTCCGAAAAGCTGTTGAAAAATTTACTCACATAAATAAATATGAGTTCACAAAGAAGATGGAACAATTTCAGGATACAAGATTTCCGAAATTAAAACCGGAAGAGTAACAGCAAAAAAATTATTATGCAGATACATTTTGAGGGCAGGTACACAAGGCTATAAACGATATATCCGAGGTACGGCCCTTTTATTTTTTTAGAATGAATCAAAAAAGAGTGCCTACTACATCCAAACTATTGATTTTCCCTGTTTATATAGTAGAATTGGGCATGTATAGGAACCGTTTAAACCTTAAAGGAGGGAATATAAAATGGAAACTTATGGAATTGAAAAATGGGGAATTACTTCTCCGAGTGCAGTTCACAGAAACTGGACACCGGCACAATTAACAGAAGCAGCTTTAAGAAGAGGCGAAGGCAAACTTTCCGAAACTGGTGCTCTGGTTGTAACTACCGGTAAATACACAGGTCGTTCACCTAAGGACAAATTCATTGTTGATACTGAAACAATCCACAATGATATTGCATGGGGCAACGTAAACAGACCTATTTCAAGAGAAGCATTCAACTCAATCAGAGATAAAATTGCTAATTACTTAAACGGTAAAGAAGTATTTATTTTTGATGGTTTTGCAGGTGCTGATAAAAAATACACTCAAAAATTCAGAGTAATTAACGAACTTGCATCTCAAAACATGTTTATACATCAATTGTTAATCAGACCGACAGCAGAAGAACTTGCTTCATACGGTGAAGCTGATTACACAATTCTTTGTGCTCCGGGCTTCAAATGCGACCCTGCAATTGACGGAACAAACTCTGAAGCTTGCATCGCAATCGACTACGAAGCACACACTATCATCATTGCAGGTTCACAATACGCAGGCGAAATCAAAAAATCTGTTTTCGCAACAATGAACTACGTTATGACAAAGAAAAACGTACTTCCGATGCACTGTTCAGCTAACATGGACCCTGAAACTCATGAAACAGCAGTTTTCTTCGGTCTTTCAGGAACTGGTAAAACAACTTTGTCAGCAGACCCTGCTCGTAAGTTAATCGGTGATGACGAACACGGTTGGTCACCTGATGGTGTATTCAACTTTGAAGGCGGCTGCTACGCAAAATGTATCAACCTTTCTGCTGAAAACGAACCTGATATCTACAACGCTATCAAGTTTGGTTCATTAGTAGAAAACGTTATTATGAACGACGAAACAAGAGAACTTGACTTCAATGACGGTTCTTTAACAGAAAATACACGTGTAGGCTACCCTGTTACTTACATCAACAACTCAGCTATCCCTTCAATGGGCGGTATTCCGAAAGTTGTTGTATTCTTAACAGCTGATGCATTCGGTGTTCTTCCTCCAATCTCAAGATTAGACAAGAATGCTGCTATGTACCACTTTGTAACAGGTTTCACTTCTAAACTTGCAGGTACTGAAAGAGGTATTACAGAACCGGTTCCTACGTTCTCAACATTGTTCGGCGAACCATTTATGCCGATGGATGCATCAGTTTACGCTAAGATGTTAGGTGACAAACTTGATCAATACGGAACTAAAGTTTACTTAGTAAATACAGGCTGGGCAGGCGGTTCTGCTTCTTCAGGCGCTAAGAGAATGAAACTTTCTTACACAAGAGCTATGGTAACAGCTGCATTGAACGGTTCATTTGATAACGTTGATTTCGTTCACCACGATATCTTCAACGTTGACTACCCTGTTTACTGTCCTGAAGTTCCACCGGAAATGCTTGATGCAAGAGGAATGTGGGCTGATAAAGCTGCTTACGATGAAGCTGCTAACAAATTAGCAAAAATGTTCAACGATAACTTCGCTAAGAAATATCCGAACATGCCTGCTGAAATCGTAAACGCAGGTCCTAAACCTATTAGTTTGGTATAGGAGTGGGGTAAATAAAATTGCCAATAAGGTGCATCAAATGATGCACCTTATTTTTTTATTTATTATTGTTGGGCAAGTATGCCCAACCTTGCTTAGCATACCACAAATTATTAATTTGTTGATTTTTTATTTCTTCGACATCTTCCATAGATTTAGCATGTGCATTTACACTTTATATCATATATAAAATTAGATGTTATTATGTAAATTTAGTATTTTGGGGAATTAAGTTATAATAGTTTTTATTTAAAATAAAACAATATTAATTCAGAAGGAAAAATATTTATGAAAATTTTATATATTAATGCCGCAGTCAGACCTGATTCAAGAACGAAAAGAATTGCAATGTATTTATTAGACAGAATTCCTGCCGAAAAGAAAATAATTAATCTCGAAGATGAAGATATAAAACCATTGAATAATAAATTATTAGAACTTAGGACTAGACTTATCGCTGAACAAGACTTTAATAACGCTATTTTTCATTATGCTAAAGACTACGTTGATGCTGATATGATTATTATTGTTGCACCATACTGGGATTTATCATTTCCTGCAATATTAAAAAACTATATTGAAACAGTTAATGTTAACGGAATTGTTTTCCGCTATACTGACAAAGGTGATGTCGAAGGGCTTTGCAAGGCTAAAAAACTTATCTATATAACAACATCAGGCGGAAAAATAGTTTCAGACGAGTACGGTTTTGGGTATATAAAAGAACTTGCACAAAACTTTCACGGGATAAAAGATTTTGAATACATAAAAGCGGAAGAACTTGATATTAGAGATGCAAAAGTAGAAGAAATATTAGAAAAAACAGAAAAGAAGATTGATAAAATCTTAAGTGATATCAATCAATCTTAACTTCAATTTCAAATTTTCTGTTCCAGGGGTAAATGTAATTTATGTCATATACCGGACATTCCTGACCTGCAAAGATTTTTTTCAAAACTTTCTCTTCAAACGGTTTCATCAGCTCTTTGATATCGCAAGGTTCATTAATTTGACCTCTTACATTTGCCTGATAAGCCCAGTCATCAAGGTAACGTATAATCTGAAGTTTTTTATATGCTTTATCATTGTAGTTTTTTGCACCATATTTTACTTTTATCCCCGCAAGCAGACTTCCCAATGTGTTAGCACTTGTATTCCAGCCAGAATAACCATACTCCGGTAAGGATAATTCAGGATTAAATAATTGGTTAACAAAACCGTTATCTCCGCCGTTAGCGTATCTTACATCCGCTACGGCATAAGGCTTTTGAGGGGGTATAAATTTCTTGTCATAAAGCGGTGTATCCCAGCCCATAACAAGTTCACCCTGTTTTTCAATAAAATTATTTACAACAAGCACAACATCTGCTTTCTCTTCCGAGTCAACGACATTAAACCCGCCAAGCTCAAGTTGACCCAGCACGGATTTTTCAATAGAGACATCTTCATAATTCGAGATTTTGTCTTTATACTCAGGTTCTGTAAATTTGGGGAATATTTTTATTTCTCTGTTGATAGCACGAGCAAGAAGAGTAAGCGGGATTTCATCAGCTCCGGTCTTTGTCATACCGCCAAGTTCTTCAAGCTCTTTTGCCTCTTCTACATTAAACCCGAACTCTGCACAATCATCTTTTGAGAATATCAATGTATCAAACAAACCTTCCTTTTGCCAGTCAAGATACATTTTATTAATTTCAAAATTACGTTTTCTGGTCTGAAGATAATCACGAAGTATCTCAGGCGGAATATCCGTTTCCGGTGCGTGCCACAATTTTGATGAGTTATAAGAATATTCAAAAATCTTTTTACCCCAGTCCTTCCAGTACTCTTTTTCTTCTTCATTGTAATTATTATTAGAAATTCGCATAATGCTTGAAAAAGCATATACTTTCTTTCCTGTAATAACAGATTTTAAAGGTTCTATTCTGGCTCTGACCTCTTCAAAGCTGTCTTTTATTCTTCTTGAAGGGATTAACCCGCCGTATGCCAATGTATCAAGAGAAAGGACAAGTGCATCCATTGGAGGTAGATGATTCAACCAGTCAAAAATCATATCCGTATTTGCATATTTTGTTAAATTTCCCAGACTGTCTCTCGGAGGAATAAATAATTCAATATCCTCATCCATTGCACAGATATCTTTTGGAAGAGTATAACATACAGGACGATCATCAATAGGAATAAAGCAAATTCTCATAGTTTGATATTATCATTTTATTATAAGTTTGTAAACTAATGTAACAATATCAAAAATTTTTCTAAAGTTTTTATTAAATCTGCCGATATACATAATGTAAGTAAAGATTTGGGATTAAAACATTTATCACAGCCGATTTATATTTACAGTAAATAGCTAATATTATGAAGATGCATTTTAGCACATTTTCGGAGTGATCAACCGCAAAATGGGCAATTATGCAAAATTACCAGACGAAAGAAGCAAAGAATGGTAGCAGATTTTAATGCAAAAGCAGATTTGAAAAAAGTTTCACAAACAATTAAAGATTTTGTATCTCAGACAGCAAAACTTGACGGAAACAAAAAGAGAATTGATTCAGAAAGAGAATTTTCAGAACTCAGTAATCTTCTTGCAGGAAACACTTTTTCTATGAACAAAGATGAAATGATGTATGTTCAGGGTCTAATGTTTGAATATCAAAGCAAAAAATTTGAAAACAGCGTAACAGAAAATACTAAAAAAGAAGTTTCAAAAATTGCCAAAAGAATGGGTGATAAAAAGAAAATAGATACCGATGAAGAAGCACAGGCACTTGCAATAATGCTTAGGAATTCTCACAATGAACTTAACGCTGCAGATTTGACATACATAAAAAATATGCTGATAACAAGCGGGTACGGACATTACCTCTATGAAACACAGAAACAAGTTAATGTAATTAACATTAATATTGCTGATAATGAATCTAAACAAACAGAGCAGGATGAAAAAAAACGTGAGCTTCAAAACGATACCCCAAAAGCCGAAAAGCACGACAAACCTGCAATCAAAAAATACAGACCAAAACAGAGAACAAAATATGAAGGAAAAATTCCTGAAAAAACAACCGATAAAACCCCTGAAAAAGAATCCGAAAAAGCAAAACCGGTCATTGCGGAAGAAGACAGGATTGAAGGACTTGGACTGGCTGACAGAGTTGTACACGAACTAAACAGTCACGTTGCGGATAATATTGTTATTCGTGATTCACTGTCAAAAGTTAACTCCAAAAATGCATACAGCTTTGTCGGAAAATTTATCAGTGCTGCAAACAGAGGAATAAATGACGGAGTATTCAGCGTAAGAGATTTGTTTAACAAACTTACTTACAAAGATACTGTCCACATAATGACACAATTGCTCAGGCAGGCAGCAGACATAGGACTTAGTGATACTCCCGAATTCAAAGAACTTGAATTCTGTATTAAATCTGCTGAGAGAAAAATTAACGCTAAGTTCAATGCCGATCCAGATGATTTTGAGATAAAAGCTGATGACAGAGCAATAAAAGCTCTTTATGTCAGAATGAGCGAAGAGTTGAAATAAAATAAAAAAGCGGCGGTCTGCTATGACCGCCGTTTCTCTCTCTTCTCTCTTTTCCTCTTATTAAGATTTAATATTATTTTTCTGTAAATTGGATTTTAAACCCTGAGCTAAATCATGACGTCCGCTTTTTTCATAAATAGCAGCCATTGATTCCAGGAATTTTACATTACCTATATTTGGACTTCCCTGATTTACAGGAGCTGTATTGACAGGAGTTGTGTGTTTTCTCATTGGCTGAGTAACAGGAGCTGTCATTGTTGCAACATTTTGCTGCTGCTGTAATTGTTGCTGAAGAGCTGCCTGTTTCATTTGATTTCTGAGGAGCGGGCTTATATATTGCTGCATTCTCGGATTATGGTACTGAACAGGCTGTTGTTCGTATGGATTTTGATTTTCTTTTTTGTATGCATTTAAGCCGTAATTTACGGTTGTAAACGGTTTATCCTGAGATACGTAAGAACTTTCAAGAGGATTTGCATTTTTATACATATCAATTTCACGTTCGTTGAGGCTTTGGCTCAAACCAATTTTAATATCGGATTCTTTACGTCTGAACAACCTGATTACCGCAAAAACAAGCAAAGCTACCAAGCCATATGAGAATACTTTATTAAGTGTATCAGAAGTATCAACATCTGATTCTTCTAGACCTGAATCAAAAGAGGATGCTTTTTTTGTAAGCTTATTAAACAGAGATGAAGTTTTTGACTGGGCTGCATCTTCTCTGTAAATAGGTGCATAAGTATCAATCGGACTGTTAAGAGTAACTTTATTCTGTGATTTGTTATTTGCAGCTGCTGCGGCAGGTAATGCAGTATCGAATGTTATACTTGCTGCCTCGGCATTTTCTGCCTGAAAGAATATGCTGACACCGTTCGGAGTATTTTCTACCATAACTGTATCAACATTTGAAGCATTGTTATATATTGTATTTAACGTTTTTGACGCTCTGATATTTTTCATATTAAGAGTAATTCTGTTAGAAGCCTGCACGTTCTTCTTAACATCAACCGAGTTATCAGCTGTAAGCACGATATTATAGGTGTCTTTAACAGGAACTATCTCAATTGTTTGCAAAACATTTTCAGATGCACATACTGTAAGCATTGACATTACAAAGCCAATAAATAACAACGTTTTCTTAATCATAAAATACTCTCTCTCCCTTATTCTCAGTGTACATGATTGGCATGCCCAATGCTATAAATCAGATGATGTAAATTTTGATTTTCTTATAGACCATTTGGTCTATAATTTTTTGTTTTCCACCAAATAAAGTATGTAAAATTCAAAAAAAATATTTATAATTAAGGTATGCGTGTTGTAGAAAGTAGCGAGCTAAGCAATTACAAAGTTTTGCCGTTTGACTTGTTCACAGAGAACAAATCAAAAATCTTAGAAGCAGGAGAAGTTTTAACTCCGGGCAAACTTATAATGCTTAAAAATTATATCAGAATATACGCAGAAGATTTTCTTGATGGGGAAGAAGAAAAGAAAAAAGATGAAAAAAAGAAAAATTCTTCACAAAGACTGAGAAATTTTTCTTATGAAGCGTTAGACCCACAAGATTTTAACACAGTAATTAATAAAACCTCCGCAATGCGCCAGGAAACACAAATAAAGATTAAGTATTTTTATAAACGGATTTTTGATTTATTCATACAGGGATTTTATGATGATGGCGTTTTAAAAATGCAGTCACTTGTAAACATAATCAGAAATGAGATTTATAAAACCTTGTGCAAATCAGGAAAAGGTTCCAGAGTAAGACTTATGGGTGAATACGAGCTTTGTCATCCGCTTAATGTAGCAATTTTATCAGGATTAATCGCAAAGAAGCTCGATTATCCGTCACGTGCATTTGAAGAGCTTGTCCTTGGTGCACTTTTACACGATATCGGTAAATTAAGAATAGAACTTGACGGAGAATCTGCAATTCTCTCAATGAACGAAGAAGAGCTAAAAGAACATACAACTATCGGATATAAAATGATAAAAGAAGATTTCGGACTCTCTGAAGCAATTGCAAGGGTTGCTCTTGAACACCACGAAAACAATGACGGTTCAGGATATCCAAAAGGTTTATCTAATGATTTTATATGCGAAGCAGCACAAATAGTAAATGTTGCAAACTTTTATGATAACATTGCCTGCAACAGAACTCATTCGGTTGTCACAAATAATAGAGAAGTCTTAAGGGAAATGCTTGATATCGGAACACGTAAATTTTCTGCAAAAATTTTATATACATTTATACATATGTTCAGCTATGACGATTTGGGCGATTTCAACGATATGATGGTATAGAAGCAACACCGTTTGCACCATAGCGTTTTACAATTCATTACATTTACTTTTAATTAAATATTTTTAAAATATAATTAATTCTATAAGTATAAAAACATACGAGGGAGTATAATTATGCCGAATAACGAAAGTGTTGGGAAAAAAATAGTGGAAGCATTAAAGAAACAAGCTGAAAATATAGAATTACCTGAAAGTTCAGTTTTTGAAGCAGAAGACACAAATGTAACAATTCCACAAAACGATATATTTGAAGCACCGCAAGCTGACATTTTTGCAGAGCCTGAAGTATCAGTAAAGCCTCAAAAAGCACCAAAGAGCTTCTTTGATGAAGACGAAAATGTGCAGGAACCGTTCTTTGCAGAACCGAAACATGCTGCACCGATGACTGAAACATCAGATACATTTGAAATGCCTGCCAATATAGCAGTTCTGAAAAAATTAATATCTCAACTGCCAAGCGGTGTATCAAGACACACAGGCGCACAGATTATCAAACAGACAATGGAAGCTCTTGGTATTTCAATGAAGAGTGTTTTGCAGGATGCACAACAGGTTCAGGAAGGTCTGAAAATTTCTGCAAGAGAATGCCAAGCTTCTATCCAGGAATACAAAAAACAAATTCTTGCACTGGAAAAGCAGTCACAGAATTACCAAAAACAGTATTCTGCACTAAATGATTTAATCAGCTTGTTTATCCAGACAACAAAATAAGAATAAACAGTATAAAAAAAATGGCGGTTGATAAAACAACCGCCATTTTTTTATACCTTAAACTCCACCATCTTCTTCCGCTTCTTCATCTCCGGTTGGTTTCGGAGCTGCGATTTCAACTCCCATTTGCTCTAAAGCAGCACGGGCTTTTGGCGCAAGCGCAGTTTCGGAAAAGTTTTCCAGAACAGTTTGATAACATTCTATTGCTTCTGGTTTCATTTCACGAAGTTTGTATATATTTCCCGCTTTAAAATACAAAGGCGCAAGAGATGGGTTTGATGCCATTAACATCTGGTTATCAAGCCTTATTTTTATACCTATGAGTTCTTCATTATCGGCAGGTGATAAAAGAGCTCTGCCGTATATTTTTTGAGTAAGTCTGTCTATTGTATCAGACATTTCTGCAATATCTTCTTTTGACAATTTTGCCGATTTTTTTGCAGCTGATACGTCAAGGCTTATTGCTGTTAATAATAAAAATATTGTTATGACTGATAAAATTATTTTTTTCATAATTATACCCCGTATAAAAATTATACCCTAAGTTTATTATAATGAAAAGTTGGATTTTTCACTCAATTAAATGTATGATTATTTTATGGAAAAATTAGTTTATCAAATGTTTATTCTTGGTACGGGAGAACATCTGAACAATGCTCTTAACAAAGGTTTGGGCGGTGTAATATTTTTTACCCGTGACATTCAGTCTGAAAAACAATTTAAGAATTTAATAAAACAAATTGTTAACAAATCGCTTATTTTCCCCTTTTTATCAATCGATCAGGAAGGCGGAAGGGTTGAGAGAACGGAAAACATCCACGAAAGATACCTTTCTCCAAGATTTGCTTTTAAAAATGGTGAAAGCTTTTTAAAAGAGCAGACAGAAAATATTGCACATGAACTTAGTGAATACGGAATAAACTTAAACTTTGCACCGTGTGCAGATGTAAATACAAATCCGAATAACCCGATTATCGGAGAGCGTGCTTTTTCAGACAAAACAGAAGATGTAATAAAAGGCGTAAAAATTGTATCAGATGTTTACCGCAGAAACGGGATTATTCCGTGTATTAAACATTATCCCGGGCACGGGGATGCCAACAGTGACAGCCACTTAACATTACCTCAGATAGATTTACCGATGGAAGTAATGGAAAAGGTTCATATTACCCCGTTCAGGGAAGCTGCAAAAAATAATATTGAAATGATAATGGCAGCACACCTGCACTGTACCTGTTTTGATAAAGATACATTACCCTCATCATTAAGCAATAATGCGATAGGATATTTAAGGGATAATATCGGATATAACGGGGTTGTAATTTCTGATGATATGGTAATGAAAGGTGTTCAGGGTTACGGAAGTGTTGATGCCATAATAATGGGAATTGAAGCAGGGCTGGACATGTTTATTTTCAGAGACAGCGACAAACAAACTATTGAAACTATTGAAAAAGTAATAAAAATAATCGAAAAGAGTGAACGTTTGACACAAAGAGTCAAAGAATCAAACGAAAGAATAAAAAAGTTAAAAGAAAGATTTCAGATTTTATAACTAAAATAAAAATAGGCGGCAAGACCAAAGATCTTGCCGCCTATTAAAACAATATTCTATATTTAGCCTTCTGCAGTTGCAGCTTTTTCAGCATCAAAACATTCTTTACAAAGAACATCTCTGCCTTGTGTCGGGTTGAAAGGAACCTGAGTTTGTTTACCGCATTTAGCACATACAGCATCAAACATTTTCTTCTTACCCCTTCTTTGTTGTTTTTTTGCCTTTCTGCAGTCAGGGCATCTTTTTGGCTTATTTGTTAAACCTTTTTCTGCATAAAATTCCTGCTCGCCAGCTGTGAAAACAAACTCTGCTCCGCAATCTTCACAAATAAGCTTCTCATCTTCGTACATGACCGTGTCTCCTAAATAATTAAATAACCTTTGGTTCACATGTGAACCATGCCCTTTATTCTATACTTTTTTTAAACAAAGGTCAAGGGGTTGAGTGTAAATGTAACAGGCTCTTTTTGACTATTTACCGGTTGAACCGAAACCACCGGCACCTCTTACAGTATCGGTGAGTTCTGTAACCACTTCAATTTTTGCCTGTTCGTATTTTGCAATAACCATTTGTGCTATACGTTCATCTGGCTGAATTGTATATGCTTCATTTGAGATATTAACTATAGGAACACAAACTTCGCCTCTGTAATCTTCATCAATAGTACCAACGCAATTAATCAGACTGATTCCGTGCTTAATTGAAAGTCCTGAACGAGGTCTTATTTGAGCTTCATAACCGTGTTCAAGCTCAATTTTAAGCCCTGTCGGGATAAGTTTTCTTTCTAACGGCTGTAAAGTTATTGGCTCAGATATTGCAGCACATAAATCCATGCCTGCTGCACCTTCTGTTTTGTATTCTGGTACAAATTTGTTATGTTCAAGTCTTTGTATTTTCAAAATCATAAGTTCTCCTTGGATAAACTATGCAGTAATAACAGTTTTTCCTTCTATAACCTGTTTCGGGAAAATAGTAAGAGTTTCAATTCCTTTTGTTTTTTCCGTTTTAACAGAATCGCTTTCCGGCTTTGAAACAGGCTCATTTTCCTCATTCATGGCTCTGAAGTTCATGTAGTTGTTTGCATACTTAATAAACAAATTTCTTCTCGAATGAGTTGATGCTATTGATGATACCTGCATAAATAATCCCCCTAAAATGATAGTTTTAACAATTATTATTGTGATTCAGAGATATATTAAAGTCAATAAAATAATAAAAGTTTGTAACAAAAAGATGTTTGTGATAGGATAATTTTGTTGAGAATTAATATGTCGATGTGGCACTCTGCCGAACAAAAGCTGACAAAACGTCAGGTTTTGTTAGAGGGGAGGTATACGCATCACGAAGTGATAATTTAATATAGTTTATGTCGATGTGGCAAGGACTCCGCAAGAACGATTGAGTATCGTTCGAAGTGGAGGGGAGCGAGAGCTCCGTTCCGCCTGTTGAGTCTAACGCTAATCGTAACGCTAATCGATGAATGACATTTTAATATATGTCGATGTGGCGGAATCGGTATACGCGCACGTTTGAGGGGCGTGTGGAGAAATCCTTGGGGGTTCAAGTCCCCCCATCGACACCATAAAGCAGATTGAGGCTTGTCCTTTAATCTGCTTTATAGTTTGTATGGGTATGGACGAGAACACCTTTTGGGGTTCAGCGCGAGTGAGCTGAGGGCGAAGGTCTTTTCTTTGGAAGAAACAGAGTTTCTGAAAAGAAAAACCGTAGACCCGTTAAACGCGAACGAGCAAGACAAGTCCCCCCCATCGACAACATAAAAGGAGTAATGACTAAAGTTATTACTCCTTTTATTTATTGAAAATTTTCAAAAAATAGTTATATTATATTTATCCCTGTTGCTTAAATACACCTTTAGCACAACCACAAATCGGACATCTGTAGTCATCGGGTTCGTTATCTATTTCACCTTCATATTCAAACCCTCAAACAGAACATGCATAGACTTTTTCACTACCGTTTACCCCGGCATTTACCCCGGCATATTTATTATAAATATCTTCTGTTTTAATCCCATGATGTTTTTCTTGAAGTGCAAAATATTCAACGCTGTCCGCTGCTTCGCTTAATCCTTTAACACGAAGCGCATCAGCAAGTTTATTTAGACTGCTTTCCCCTTTATATTCTGCTTTTGATAAACCTTTAACCAGTTTCCAAAAATCTTTTTCGTTACTCGGATATTTGCCGTTCAATGTAGCATAAAACCCTGCATGATTTACTTCTTGATTACCTATTCCTATAAATTCTTTTGCAACTTCTTCCAAACCGAAATCTTGCGCAATTCGAGCCATAGCATAATACATCATACCGCCCATAGCCTCACCTGTTGCTAATTGTGCTATTTGCTTTTCAAATTCAGTTCCTTTTGTTTGTCCGTATATGCTCATATAAATCCTCCTATTTATTTTGCCAGATAATTTACACAGTTATAAGCAAGGTATTTGTGTTACGTTTTCTTTGTCTTTGGATTCCAAAATAGTAACCTCGCCATAATAGATATATACTAAAAAAATTACCCCTAATCGTCAAAATTACTCAGAGCTTTTACGAGTTCATCAAGAGCAAAATTTGTTGACTGTTTATTAAGCAAAATAGCCTGAACCGTCGAGTTTACTGCAGTATTAATTTCTTTTTGCCCTCTTCTCTGCTTCATTTGAGGATAAATATGGTTTAGCTGTTTTGCACTTATTGAACGTGCTTTTGACATTTTATCAGATTCGTCGTTATAGAATTTGTCTTTAAGCGTTTCTGAGTTTGTTGCAATAATATTCGTCATTTTTGCAAGCTCAAGTTGGTTTTGGGCATTTGTCAAATAGAGACAAAACTCAAGTGCTTCTTTCTTCATCTTTGCTCGTTTTGGTATAACAAAATTCATAACAGATAAATCATACTGCCCGACAGGTCCTCTGAACTGCTCCATAACATCAGTTTGTTCATAAACAGACGGTGCATTTTCCTTAATCATGTTCAGGAAGTTTGAGCCTCCCTGATAAAAAATAATTTTGCCTGCCATATATTGTTCAAGAGCTTCCCTGTGCGTCATTGTAATTGTTTCTGGCGGAATTAAATCTTTTTCGTACAGGATTTTGAACATATTGAATACATCAGCAGATTCCTGAGAGTTAAGCTGTTTGAGTTCTGTAATTCCGTATTTGTTAAGAATTTTCATCATCGTATCATTCTCTGTAATTGTCGGAAGATACGCATAAGCTCCTGAGTTTGCTTTAATCTTTTCGGCAACTAAAGCCAATTCTTTATATGTTTTGGGTAATCTTATTATGCCTGATTTTGAGAATAAATCTTTGTTATAAATAGTGACTGCACTTGTTGCATACCAGGGAATTGAATACAGTTTGTCGTTATACATAAGAGCCTTGACAATTTCGGGACTAAAATCAGTAACAGCTTCTGGCGGAATTTCCTCAAGCGTGCCTTTTTGTGCAAGCAGTGCTGAAAAATCTGGATTAAGGTTAATCAAATCCGGCGGATTATCTGTCATTACTGCGGCAAGTGTCCGTTTTTCACCTTCGGAGAAAGGAACATCAACCCATTTTATCTGAATATTAGGATGCTCATTTTCATATGTACGGATAATCTTGTACATATAATCAGAAAAATCACCCATTTGCAGAGTCCATACAGTGACTTCTTTTGTGCGGGCATTTTCTCTGACTGAGCAGGCAGTCAAACCCACTATAAGGAAAGTTATTATAAATAAATATAAAAATTTTTTCATTTTATCCCCTCTCCCCAGATTTTAAATTAACCGCATTATATAGGTTGTGTCAAATTTAAGTCGATATATTTAAAAGTATTTGTTATAATTCCCGGAGGGAAATTATAAACATTGTTGCAAGGTGTGATTTTTAAAATAGCATTTGTTTTGTCAATTTTTGAAATTGTTGCGAGATATTTATTCCTGTTTGCGGAAAAAATAATATATCCGTGCGAACTCTGAATTTCTTCCACATTAAACCTGTTTGCTGATATTGATGCAAGCGTCAGGTAGAAAAGTTTTTCCTGATTAACCCCAAAAATTTTTGTACAGTTTTCAAACATTATATTCTGAGAAACCGTAAGCGGATTCAAAGCAGGTTTTTGAACAGCTGGCTGCTGAGCCGTATCTGCGGCAATAACAACTTCCTCAGCAGAAGCATAAGGCATTATTAACAAAGCTAAAAGTATAAACATTTTTTTCATAATTATTTCCTCACTTTATAAAATAACATATTTATAAGATTAGCAACTCATATATTAGAACGAATTTAAAAGGGGTAAATATTTACGGGGGTCAAATAATATGATATTATAGTCATATTATATAAGTACAATGGGAGAAGATATGTTACAAGAAGCAACAAGAGCTATAAATTCTGCGTTTAACAACAGTTTTATAAAAAAATTAAGCCAGTATCTGCACGATTGTGTGAGAGAAGAGGTTAAGAGTTCGACCTTCAGAAACCTGAAAGCAGACAAGGATAACAAGTGGATTTTTCTTAACGAAAATGACACATTGTTTACAGAGGGGCTTGAATACTTAAAACTTGAAGGTTCAGATCCGAAGATTACAGAGCTTATGATTCAGGCTGACACAAGCCAAAAAGACAAATACCTAATTTACGGGTATTTATTCTTGACAGGCAAAAGCAAATCAGGAAGAAAAAATGAGTTTCTGACACCGCTTTTATACACTCCGTGCCATCTGGAAAGAAATGGCGTAAACATAAACTGTATGCTCACAGATGAGTTTATCTCACTGAATACGGGCGCACTTACGGCTTTAATGAAAAAATCTGATGATGAGGACGAAACGGAATCTTTGCTTGAAGGCTTGCTTGATGTTGTTCCTTCTGTTCCTATAACACAGGAAAAACTGGATATATTTTTAACAACCCTAAAATCAATTGTTCCGGATATTGATATTTCGCTTGATGCAGGCGGAAGAGTTGATGAAGATAATATCACAAAAGATTTTTACAATGAAAAAATAGACTCTGAAAATATTGATGAAATCATAGAAGCGGAAGAGAATGCCGCAAAAAAGGCTATCAAACTGGAAAAAATAAATATAACAAACCAGTGTGCAATAATCCTCACTAAGCGCCCCTCCGCAACGGCAGGCGTACTCCACGAGCTTACGCAGATTGCGGAAAAACCGAGCGGTGTATATAGAGAAACAGTGTTAAATCTAATTAATGAAGAATACACTCAGTCAAAACCGACAGATTCACAGCAAAAGACACTTGAAAACTTTTTCCCTGTAACTCCGTTGTCACTTTCGGATGCACAGCTGAACGTTGTAAAAAATGTTGAAAACTCAAGACTTGTTTCTGTTTTCGGACCGCCCGGCACCGGGAAATCGCAAACAATCGTAAACCTTGCAGCACACCTTATTGCTAATGGCAAAACCGTTCTCATTGCTTCACGTATGGATAAGGCAGTTGACGTAGTCGCTGAAAGACTTAATGAACTTGGCGCACCATTTTTGGCACTGAGAGCAGGCAGATTAAATTACCAAAGAGAACTTTCAATGCAGCTGCAAGACCTTCTTGCAGAAAAAATCGACCTGAATGAAGGCAGTGAAAACACAATGCTTTGCGATGTATCAGATATGGAAGAACTGCTTAAATCCATATCAGAAATGGAAAAGAAATCAGAAAAAATCATTAAACTTGAAGAAGAATGGAATGGGGTTAATGAAAGAATAAAACCTGAAGAGCCTCAGCATAAAAACCATTTATATATTACTAGAGTGTTGAAGGGTGATGAGATTCAGACAATAGAATCAACTATTCATACACTTTCTGCTAATCAGGAGAAATCAGGCTTCTGGGCAGGAATAAAAAATCATTCATCTGTAAACAACCTTAAAAAGATTTTAAACATAAAGAATTTTGATGTTAATAATGAAAACCTTTCAATACTTCAGACAGAGTTAGAATATGCAAAACTCATTTATGAAGCAAGAAAAATTGAAACAGAGATTCAAAAGACAGGCAATATACACGTTCTTTCCGAACAAATCAGAACTCTAAAAAGAAAACAGAAAAAACTTGCGATTGATATACTTAAAAACAAACGAAGAGAAGCATTAAAAGGCTTGATGCATGATCCGGTAAAGCGTCAGAGATTATTTGTTCATTCAAAATCACTCACGGAAAGAAAGAAAAATCTTCAGAACAGACTTCTTGAGCAGGAAGACTTCAGACCATTATTGGAAGCATTCCCCTGCTGGTGCGTTACCACATACGCAGCATCAGGTTCACTTCCGCTAAAGCCGGGGTTGTTTGATGTTGCAATTATAGATGAAGCATCTCAGTGCGATATTGCAAGCTGTTTCCCGATTCTTTTCCGAGCAAAGAAAGCTGTTGTGGTCGGTGATGATAAACAATTACCGCACTTATCATTCCTTGAAAAAGCAAAAGAACAGTCATTTATGTCACAGTACGGAATCGGTGACAGATATCAGCTTATGTGGAGATTCAGAACAAACTCAATGTTTGATTTGGCAAACTTCTATTCAATGCATCCCGTACTTCTTGATGAGCACTTTAGAAGTTTACCGCCGATTATTAGCTACTCAAATAAAGAATTTTACGGCAACAGAATAAAAGTTATGCGCAGAAACGACAATTCAAAGAAAGTTCTTGAAACTATTGTTGTTCCTGACGGAAAAGTAGATTTTGACGCAACAAGAAACCTGCCTGAAATAGAAGCTCTGGTAAAAAGACTTCACGAAATTGTAGTTGAGGATGAACGTAAAAACCCAGAACATCCCGTTTCAATAGGTATAATATCACCGTTCAGAGCACAGGTTGAACAGCTTAAGATATCTGTTTCACGCGTTTTATCAGAACATATGATGGAAAAACACCAGATAGAAATCGGTACGGCTCATACTTTCCAGGGTGATGAAAGAGATATTATTTTAATCTCTTGGGCATATGCTAATAACAGCTTCCCGCAGAGTCTTATTTTCCTTCAAAAACCGAATCTGTTTAACGTAGCTATTACAAGGGCAAGAAATCAGATGATTAACTTTATATCAAAAGATCCAAGAGAACTCCCTGAAGGAATTTTACGTAGTTATCTCGGATTCTGCTCTGAATATGAAAACAGATATGAGCTTTCAAAATCAGATGAGTTTGATGAAAATATTTATAAAAACTCTTTTGAAAAAGAAGTTGCAGACGCTTTCAGACAAATCGGTCACAAAGTTGTATGCGGAACAGAAATAGCAGGCTTGAGCGTTGACCTGCTTGTTGATGACAAGTACGTTATTGAATGTGACGGAGTTGAAGACAAAACCGTTAGCAGAGTATCAAATATGAAAAAACAAACAATCATTGAACGCTCAGGCTTAAAGGTTTCACGAATATCGTCAAGAGAATGGCAATACTCACCAAAAGCCTGTATAGACAGGATTATTAACAGTAATTTATAAAACAAAAACCTCTCTTAAAAGAGAGGTTTTTTACATATTAAAAGCCCGCAATCTGTTTGGGACAAACTACGGACTCTTTGAGGAGAGAGGAGTAGTAATTAAAACTGAGTTTTCCCTTTTCCCTGTCTCCGATATTTATTTAATGACTTGCTTTTACAAGTCAAAGATTTACCCTGAATATTAATCCCTGCATATATATTAAAAATTTTTGTCTTTAAAAATTGCCACACAAAATACCTATGTAAATAAAATGTTACAAATGGTAATCTCATCTGTTTGTTTGATTACAAGGATGGAAAAATCCTCTAAACTTAAAATACAAATTATTATGGGGAGAGATATGTCAAAATCAAATTTAAAGCTTAAACCGGCTGAAAAGAGAAATAATCTTAAAGTCGTTACCAAACCAGATATTAAAACCACAAAGTACAGTGATATTAACCTTAATAAGTGGAAAGAATATTCTCACGTAAAAACGGATACTCTTTGGGAATTTCCGACAAGGCTGAAGGAAGGCGGACATTCTAACGAATATCACGGAAATTATATTCCGCAAATTGCACAGCAGGTTTATGAAAGATTTACAAAAGAAAATGATATTGTTTTAGACTTGTTCTTTGGTTCAGGTACATCAGGTATTGAAGCAATAAATATGAAGAGAAGGTGCATAGGTGTTGAGCTTAAAGACGATTTGGCAGAAAAAGTTTCCGAAAAATTTACACCAAAACAACTCGTAACCGATGTTAATATAATCTGCGGAGATTCAGCAAGTGAAATTGCTAAAGAAAAAATTCAGGCAAGACTTGATGTTATGGGAAGAAAACAAGCACAATTCCTGATGCTTCATCCACCGTATGATGATATAATCAAGTTTTCTGACAAGAAAGAAGACTTATCTAACTGCTCCTCAACAGAAGAGTTCTATGACCTTTTTGAAAAAGTTGCAAAGAACGGATACGACTTGCTTGAAAAAGGAAGATTTGCCTGCCTTATAATCGGTGACAGCTACAAGAACTCTGAAGTTCAACCGTTAGGCTTTATGTGTATGGCACGTATGATGAACCTCGGATTCAAACTTAAAGGCATTATCGTAAAAGATATTCAGGGTAACGAAAGAGCTAAAGGCAAAACAGCTAACCTCTGGAGATACCGCGCACTTGCAGGCGGATTCTATATCTTTAAACACGAATACGTTATGATTTTCCAGAAGGGCTGATTTTGTGTAGAGTGAGCGTTAGCGAAACTCGAAGTAACGCGGAGCTGACGAACGATATTTTTGCGATAGCAAAAAATAGTGAGTGACAGCGTAGCGTAAAACAATAATCAGAGGGGGGGTAAATGTATTTTGGCTGATTAAACAAAATACAAACCTATAAGTTATGATAAAACAAACAAATGACGGCATACTTGTTAATATAAAAATCGTTCCGAACTCATCCAAAGACGATATTGTTTTGGAAGATGAGTTTGTTAAAGTTAAGATTACCGCCCAGCCGATTGAAGGAAAAGCAAACAAAGCATTAATAGAGTTTTTGTCCAAAAAATTTAAAATCCCCAAAACAAGCATAGAAATAGTAAAAGGTGAAACAAACAAGGAAAAAACCCTGTTGTTTAAAACTACTGATGTTGAAAAACAGAACTTAATTATTTCTTCATTGACAAAGGGGTAGGGGTAAATGTCAAACACGATAATTACTTACCTACAAGTTTGTTGACAAAGGGGTAAAAAAAATATAGTATTGATATTAAGAAAGCAGGTATTTTAATATGTATAAACGTTGGTATGATGTTGACCCTACAGTTAGTCTGGCAGTAAGTTTGATGCGTAATGCAAACATTCTTACGCAATACAAATGTGCTGACGTAATTGTTAAGACATCAAAGGAAAACGGTATTGATTTGTCCGAGAATATTTTAACCGATGCTTTTTCTTATGTTTTAAGAAGATGGTACGATACAGACCAAAAGATAGCAGAAGCATTTGAATACTTAAAACTTTTACCTCTGCCGATTCAAAAATCAGTATCGCTGGAAATAATAAACCTTTTGCAGGTCGAAGAAGAAGCCGGCTAGTGTATGAATAATTTAATTCAGCTGATTACAAATCCTGCCTTGCTTTCTGTCGTTTTATTGTGCATTTTGTGTGTTCGCAAAATTAATGTGCTTCTGTCCATAATCATTGCAACACTATGCGCCGGTCTGATTTCAGGAATGAATATAAAACACGTTATGGATGTTTTCATTTCAGGAATGGGCGGAAACTCGGAAACGGCACTGAGCTATATTCTGCTTGGAGCTTTTGCTGCAACAATGGCTCATTCCGGATTTACCGATGTAATCTCAAATAAAATCACAAGCCTTATTTCCGGCAAAAAATTTGTTTTATTTTCTATAATTGTATTGATAGCAATGGCCTCGCAGAATATTATTCCGATACATATTGCATTCATCCCCATAATCATCCCGCCGCTTTTAAGCGTTATGAACAGTTTAAAAATTGACAGACGTGCGGTTGCGTGCACCCTTGCTTTTGGATTAAAGATGCCGTATATTGTTATTCCAGTGGGATTTGGGCTTATTTTCCAAAACTTAATTGCAGATAATATGATACAAAACGGAGTGAATGTATTAAGAGGGGATATATGGAAATCAACTCTTATTCTAGGCGTTGGAATGTTAGCAGGACTGCTTGTAGCCCTGTTTATTTCATACAGAAAACCACGTATTTATGAAGACAAAAACATAGCAAATAATAATCTGAAAGAAGCAAAATTCAGAAAAAGACACTGGATAATAATTCTCGCAGCCGTTGCTACATTTGTTGTTCAGCTGTTTACAAAATCATTACCGCTCGGCGCACTAGTAGGGCTTGGTATTATATTTACGTGCCGTGTTATCCCTCAGGAAAAAATGGACCACATGATGAATGAAGGCATATACCTGATGGGATACGTTGCATTTGTAATGCTTGTCGCTGCAGGATTTGCCTCTGTTTTAAAAGAAACAGGGGCCATTGAAACAATGGTTAATCTTATACTCAACTACCTGCCACAAAATATTATACTGACTTCATTCATAATATTAATATTGGGGTTATTTATAACTATCGGAATCGGAACTTCGTTTGGTACAATACCGATTATTGCAGTATTATTTGTTCCTGTATGCGTAAAAATGGGATTCAACCCTGAGCAAATAATTATTCTTATTGCTGCTGCTGCGGCACTCGGTGATGCGGGTTCGCCTGCATCAGATACAACTCTCGGACCAACTTCGGGGTTGAATGCAGACGGGCAGCATAATCACATTTTTGATACGTGTATTCCGACATTTTTGCATTTTAATACGGCTTTAATACTTTTTGCTTTAATAGGAATATGGTTCTTTGGATAAATAAGGGATAACTATCAGGGGATAAACATTAGGGGTAAATATTAGGGGTAAATATTAGGGGTAAATTTATTGGTAAAAAAAGAAACTCAGATAAAAAGCATTGAAAGAATGAAAAAACACGGTGAAGTTTTGACTGCATCGAAAGAAGTTGAGTCGATGCTCAGCTTAATTGAAAAAGAATTTGACGCACCTGAAAAATGTTTTCTTGAGCCTGCCTGCGGTGACGGGAATTTCTTAACTGCAATCCTCAGAAGAAAACTTAAAAAGGCAAAAGATGAAAGTTCTTTATTTTCTGCACTGAATAGCTTATACGGAACAGATTTGCTTGAAGATAATATAACATATGCTAGAAAAAGACTTTTTGAGCTTTGGACAGAAAAATATAAAACAATACTGAAAAAAGATCCCGACAAAAATGTTATACAAAAAGCAGAAAATATCCTTACAAAAAACATTATTCATGGTGATTTTTTAAAAAATGATAATTTTAAAAACCTGAATATTGATGTTATAATCGGTAATCCTCCCTATCAAAAGGTTGACGGGGGCGGAACAGGTGACAGCGCAAAACCGATTTACCAATATTTTATAAGACGCGCAAAGGAGCTTAATCCAGACTACATCAGTTTTATAATACCTTCACGCTGGATGAAAGGAGGAAAAGGGCTTAGAAATTTCAGACATGAAATGATAAATGATACAGGTATAAAAATTATTTACGATTTTGAAAACGGACAAATCTGTTTTCCTGATTTACATATTGACGGCGGTGTCTGTTATTTTCTGCGTGCAAAAAATTACCACGGAAAAGTTGAATACCACCATTTTGGACTTGACGGAACAGAAAGAATTACAAAAAGGTACCTTAAAAACAAATATACGGATACAGTAATTCGTGACTACAGACAGGAATCCATAATAAAGAAAACATCAAAAATAAAAACAGAAAAGTTTTCATCAATAGTATTGTCAAGAAATCCGTTCGGTTTTTATGCAAACCTGTTTAATACACCAGAACGTTACCTCGACATTAAAGTCAGTAATTCCAAGAAGAACGGTTATTATAAAATTTATGGCGTAAAAGGTAAAAAAGGAAGTTCAAAAAGAACAACCGGATATATAAATCCGTCTGATGTCACAAAAAATAAAACCTCTGCACTAAGCTATAAATTATTTTTTTCAAAAGCCTATACAAGCACCTCTACCGTACCGCCAGAGATAATACTTGCCGAACCAAAAGAAGTCTGCACCGAAACATTTTTACAGATAGGCAAATTTTCAGATAAAACAGAAGCAGAAAATTGTCTGAGCTATATTAAAACAAAATTTTTCAGAGCCTTGTTGTTCTTCAACCGTCACTCATTGAATATTTCAAAAAAATCATTTGAACTTATTCCGATACAGGATTTTACTGAAGAATGGACAGATGAAAAACTATATAAAAAATACGGATTTGAACAAAACGAAATTGATTATATTAACTCTGTAATCAAACCGATGAGTTAAAAATTTTTATACATTTTTTTTAGTTATACAATTATGCTTTTTTTTGATATTATAAAAATAAAGAAGAAGGGGATACAGTATTATGCGCCAAAGACCGGAAGAACAGGACCAATTTGAACGCCGCCACAATTTTAATGCGGTAGAAAGTAATTTAACTCCAGAACAGGTAAAAGCAGAATCTTCAAGATGCCTGAATTGTAAAAATCCGAGATGTGTACAGGGTTGTCCCGTTAATATACAGATTCCTGATTTTATAAAAGCATTAAAAGAAGACAGACTGGAGGATGCAGGTGAAATAATTCGAAAGACAAGCATGCTTCCATCCGTTTGCGGAAGAGTCTGTCCCCAGGAAAGACAATGTGAGGGTAATTGTGTTTTGGGTATAAAAGGTGAAGCTATTGCAATCGGAGCATTGGAAAGATATACCGGTGACAACACAACAGCAAAAGAACCTGAACTTAGCCCATCAGGCAAAAAAGTCGCTATTGTCGGTTCTGGCTGCGCAGGAATAACAGCCGCCGCAGATTTAAGAAAAGCCGGACACGACGTTACCATTTTTGAAGCATTACACAAGTTCGGTGGAGTACTAAGATACGGCATACCGCCATTCAGACTTCCGAGAAAAGTGTTGGACAGAGAACTCGAGTCACTGAAAAAAATGGGAGTAAAATTTGAAAAGAACGTAATTGTTGGTAAATCAATAACATTACAACAGTTAAAAGATGACGGATTTGATGCAATATTTATCTGCTCAGGCGCAGGACTTCCAAAAATGCTCAATATTCCGGGTGAAAACCTGAACGGGGTATTTTCCGCGAACGAGTTTTTAACAAGAGTTAACCTGATGCAAGCTAATGATGACACGACTGCAACTCCGCTTAAGACAGGAAAATCAGTTATAGTAATAGGCGGCGGCAACGTTGCCATGGATGCCGCAAGAACTGCAGTAAGAGTCGGATTTGAAACAGTTTACATTATATACAGAAGAACTGAAAAAGAACTTCCGGCAAGATTAGAGGAAATTAGACACGCAAAAGAAGAAGGTGTTCAATTCCTGTTTTTAAGAGCACCTAAGCAAATTTATGAAAAAGACGGGTGTGTAAACGGCATGCAATTTGAAATAATGGAGCTTGGAGAGCCTGATGAATCAGGAAGACAGGCACCGGTCGGAACAAATGAATTTGTAGATATTGAAGCAGATACAGTTATAGTTGCGCTCGGAACAGGACCTAATCCGATTATACAAAAGTCAGCCGCATCGGACGGAATTAATTTTGAAACGGACAGAAAAGGTTATTTTGTAGTTAACACAGAAACAAGAGAAACTTCTATTCCCCAGATTTATGCAGGAGGTGACGTTGCTCCTGTCGGGGAATCTAACGCAATTAACGCAATGGGTGCGGGGAAAAAAGCAGCTAAAGCAATAAATGAATATTTAAGTAAAAAAAACTAGTCAAAGCTACTTAAATATCGTTAAAATTGTTTACAAAGATACAAATCCGTGATATCATTTTTGATGTAGAAGAGTGCTAATTTAGAGAGGCAATTTATAATGCTTATAGAAAAATACTTGGAAGTTGTAGTAAAACAAAGAGGTTCAGACTTACATATTTCTGCCGGTCTTCCGCCTGTTGTACGTATAGACGGTAACTTACAGAGAATGGATGTACCTGCTCTGAAACCGGAAGAAGTTGAATTATTACTATTTCCAATGCTGAATAAAGAACAAAGACGTAAACTTGAGCAAGATTGGGAATTGGACTTCTCATACGGTATTCAAGGTTTAAGCCGATTCCGTGTAAACATATATAAAGACAGAGGAAATTATGCAGCAGCATTTCGTGTAATTACATCAAAGATTCCATCATTCCAGGAACTTGGCTTATCGGAAACAGTTAAGAAAATTTCTGAAAAGCCGCGCGGACTTGTTTTGGTAACCGGACCTACAGGTTCCGGTAAATCAACTACGCTAGCAGCAATGATTAACCATATTAATGAAACACGTTCTGAGCACATTCTTACAATTGAAGACCCTATCGAATTTATTCACCCTTCAAAACGCTCAATTATCCACCAGAGAGAGTTGGGACAGGATACAAGAAGTTTTGCAAATGCGCTTAAATCTGCACTACGTGAAGATCCGGATATCATTCTGGTAGGTGAGATGCGTGACCTGGATACAATAAGATTAGCACTTACTGCTGCTGAAACAGGTCACTTGGTATTTGGAACATTGCACACATCTTCTGCTTCACAAACTATTGACCGTATCATCGATGTATTCCCTGAAGGTCAGCAGCAACAGGTTCGTGTACAGTTATCTAACTCTCTTGTTGCAGTATTTTCACAAACACTACTTCCGCTTTTACAACCTGACGGAACAAAACAGGGACGTGTAATGGCACAGGAAGTTATGCTTGTTATCCCTGCGATTGCAAACCTTATCCGTGAAGCTAAAGCAGCACAGATTTATTCTACAATGCAGACTAATGCAGGATTCGGCATGCAAACACTTGAAATGGCTCTGAAAGATTTATATCTTAAGAAAAAAGTCACTTTGGAAGATGCTCTTTCACGATCAAGCCGTCCTGAAGAGTTTAAACGAGGATTACAAAATACATAATAAAAAAAAGCGTCTGCAAAGCAGACGCCTTTTTTTGTACGATTTATCTATCATTTTTGCTTAAATTATGGTATGCTTAAAAGCGTATAAGTATTAAATAAAAAGAGGAGAATAGAAATGGAATTGATACATGCTTTTGTATCAGCGCATAATGTAATAATATCAGCCGGCTTGCTGATATTAGCATATGTATTTATTGCGACTGAAAAAATACCGAAAGTTACGATTGCTCTTCTTGGAGCAGGTATTACAATTTTTCTGGGACTCGTCAGTCAAACAAAAATGAATGGCGAAGAACTTAACCCGCATTACTTTATCAATTTTGTTGATTTTAACGTAATATTCCTTCTTGTTTCTATGATGATTATAGTTAATATCTCAACAAGAAGCGGAGTATTTACCTGGATTGCAAATGAACTTTTGAAAGCGACAAAAGGACATCCAATCAAAATTTTAATTGCACTCGGTTTATTTACGGCAACAACAAGTGCATTTTTGGATAACGTAACAACTGTTATTCTGGTTTTGCCGATTACATTTGCTATTGCAAGAAAGCTGGAAATAAATCCGATGCCATATCTGCTTACTGAAATATTTTCATCAAATATCGGCGGCACGGCGACATTAATCGGTGATCCGCCAAACATTATTATCGGAAGTGCAGCAGGTTTTTCATTTATGGATTTTATCTGGAATTTAACTCTTCCTGTTGTTGTAATAATGATTATAGTTTTAGGCATTTTGACACTGATATTCAAAAAACAGCTTCATGCAGATGCTGACAAAATGGCTGAAGTTGCAAACCTTGACAACTCAAAAACAATTACGAACAAAAACCTGATGATACGTTCAATGTTGGTATTAGGTTTAGTAATCCTCGGATTTGTAACACACGATATTACTCATATACAAACGTGTATCGCAGCAATGCTCGGAGCAAGTGTACTGCTATTGTTTGAAAAACCGACTGACATACTGAGAGATGTTGAATGGAACACAATCTTCTTCTTCATCGGTTTATTCATAATTATTGGCGGTGTTGAGGCTTCCGGCGGTATCAGATTAATGGCTGAATGGATTTTAAAGGTTACACAAGGCTCACAGGAAGCTGCTTCAATGCTTATTTTATGGGCATCAGGAATTATATCAGGTGTAATTGATAATATTCCTTATACGGCAACAATGGCTCCAATGCTAAGCGTAATCGAAAAATCAATGGGAGCTGAATATACATTCCCGCTCTGGTGGTGCTTATCAATGGGTGCTTGTTTGGGCGGCAACCTAACTATTATCGGCGCAGCTGCAAACGTAATTGTTTCAGAAAATGCTGCTGCTGAAGGTCACCCGATTGCATTTTTAAAATTCCTTGCATACGGCTTTGCAGTCGTTGTAATATCTCTTGCAGTCTGCACAGCATACATTAAATTTATGTATCTTGGATAATAAATATAAATTAAAAAGAGAGGCGGATGGCATAAAGCCATCCGCCTCTCTTTTTATCATCTGTTTGGTTGATGTCTGATGAGTTAAAATCCTCTATTATATGTATGGAATATAGTAGGGATGAGGTATGACAGACTCAATATTCTTTGATGACTTATATAAACAATTTGGCTGGTATGATTCTTTATTCACGCCGGTTATAGAAGAGTGCAGCAAACAATTCTTCTTTAACGGATTCAATTACAGACTTGTATCAATAAGTACTAATATGAACGTACTTGCTCAGAATGATACATTTTTTGTTACCAAAGTAAAAATTAACTCTAAGAATGATGTTTATATAAGAATCTCACAGGAAGCTATCAATGTTATTTTGGATAAAGTTCTTGGAAAAAATAACAGAAAGTTTGAGCTTACTGAAGTATCAGAGCTGGAAGCAAGAATTATTACTGCGTTTAATGATTCATTGTATGAGTCTATTAAAGATAATTTCTCTGTAGAACCTCATAGAAGGTACAACGAAATTGTACACTTAACTTATTACGTAAAAAGTGAATCATCAGATACAGCAGCAAAATTCATTATCTCAATGCCGAAGGATATTTTAAATCCAGAGACAAAAGATACAACATCTGCGCATTTTACTGATATGGATTTTATGGATTGCCTTGTAGATGCCAATATTCTCATTGGTACTACAGCATTTCCTGTTGCGGACATTAAACATTTAGAGCCCGGTGATGTCGTATTGTTTGAAAAAAGTAATTCATCCGAGATGACACTTCTTATGCCGGATAGCGAAATAAAATTTAAAATTAAACCAAACTCAAGAATAGTAGAACCATACGATACTGCAACAGGTATCGGAGGGGTGGAGGATAATAATATGAATGAATCTAATTTATGGGACAGCATTCAGGTAGATATGTCTGCCGAATTTGATAAAGTAAAAGTTCCTCTTGGAGAACTGAAGAGCATTGAAGAAGGACTTATTGTAGATTTGTGTTCGGTATATGATAACAAAGTATCCCTGAAAGTCAGCGGCAAACTTGTTGCTTCAGGCAATCTTGTTATAATTAACGATCGTTTCGGTGTAAGAATTGAACAGGTATCACAGTCAAACCCGGCAAACAGCTATAGTCCGCAGGAAGGTGATAGAGCGCCGGAAACAGGAAACGGAGAAGATTTCGACTACAGCGATTTTGAAGTCGAGGAAAAACAAAGTTGATTTTAAGGTAAATATTATTAAATATTTACCAGTAGGTTATAGGGAGCAACACGACTCCGAATAAAAAGAGGATAGTACAAATGGGATATATTACAAATTTTATCGTTTATACGCTTGCCATGGTTGGGGTAATTGTTGTAGCTTTACTTGTATTCAAAAATGCAACCTCTGTGGGCGGCGGAAAAACATCCAAATACTTAAAAATAATTGACTCAATACCATTGGGACAGAGAAAAAGCATGTTTATAATATCCACAGGAAAAGAACAATTCCTTGTAGCAAGCGACGTTAATAACACTTCACTAATCTCAAAAATTGAGAATGTAACTTCTGTTAACACAGAATCATTGAATAATATTCAGCCTGCAAAGACATCTTTCAGCGAAACTTTAGGTAATTTATCCAAACAAAGTTATATTGATAAAAAAGATATTGGAATAAAATCCAGTGCATTAAATAAAAAAACAAGCAACTCGGTAATTAAAAACTTTGCGAACATTTTAAGATAAATTTGTCCGCTCAAATAAAGGAAATATAATGGATACAGCATTACAAAATATGAACCCTGTTTTACAACTGCTTACGGTAATGACATTGTTTTCACTTCTGCCGTTTGTATTTTGTTGTATGACATGTTTTTTAAGATTTACTATCGTTTTTTCACTGCTTAAAACAGCAATGGGTGTACAGGTCCCGCCGGCAATGGTAACTATCGGACTTTGTATGATTTTAACATTTTACACGATGGGCGGTGTTTTTCAGCAGTGTTATGAACAGGGCTCGGTTCCCTATCAAAAGAATCAGAATCTTATAATGGCTGTTGATACGGGTTCAAAACCGTTAAAAGAGTTTATGCTTAAACAGACAAGGGAAAACGATTTGGCATTTTTTGTTAATCTAAAATACAAAACTCCGCCAAAATCACCTGATGTTCTGACTATTTGGGAAGTCGCACCTGCGTACATTTTAAGCGAACTTAAAACAGCATTTGAAATAGGTTTTATTGTATTTGTACCGTTTATTGTACTAGACCTCGTTGTAGCGAATATATTACTTGCCTTAGGTATGTTTATGTTATCGCCGACAATTATTTCTCTGCCGTTTAAACTGCTGATATTTATTGCTGTTGACGGTTGGGCACTCATTGTACAGGGGCTGGTACAAAGCTACAATTAATAAAAGGAATATTTTATATGATAGAAGTATTAACAGAATATTTGGCAAAAGGTTTTATGGCAATGTTATCTATATCAATGCCATGTGTACTCACTGCGGCAGCAATCGGTTTGGTAGTCGGTATCATACAGGCGGTAACACAGGTTCAGGAGCAGACAATTGCAGCTGCGCCAAAGATTTTTATGGTATTTCTTGTAATCATTATTGGCGGAATGGGATTCATTAAATTACTGACAAATCTTTTTATGGACGGAATGAATCTTGCATTTCAGACTGTTCCGAAGGAAGACAACTTTGTTTTGCCCGCAGATTATTACAAATACACAACACCTTTTGAAAAAGAAATGAATGGTGACAAGTTTAAAAATATTCCTAACGTAAAAGAAGTTATGAAAAATCCATCCAAGGTTCCTTATATTGACAGAGAACAAAAAATCAAATACACACCTGCTCCGAAAGCACCAATGCCAAAAGGTAACTTTGTTGAGATAAATAAAATGCTCGGAAGATAGAGGTAAATATTATGATAAAAAAATGCCTTCTTACAGCGCTGAGTATAATTTTAACATATCCTGTTTTTGCTTATGAAGACTGTATAATTACTACAAACGGAAAACTCACTGATATAAAAATTCAGTATAATGATATTATTGATGTTTATCCGCTTGTAACTTTAATGAATGATAAAAATACACTTATAGTACATCCACTTAAAGAAGGCTGCACAAAATTCAGTATTGTTAAAAACGACAAAGAAAAAATTATATTTGATGTAGAAGTAAAGGACGAAGGTACGGTGATAAGTCAAACAGAAGGTTTTGATGTATTGGCGATTGATTGTCCGCCAAATGCGTACGAATATTTGTTTGATTTAGATGAACCTCCGGGGGTAAATATAACAGAAGGAGCAAACATAACAAAAGAAGAGATAAATACTTCAGACGCAGACAGTTATATAAAATACTTAGATGAACCGCCGGTGCTGAGAGGAGAAAATTAAGCAAAATATGGACCAAATTGTAAGTCAAATATCAATAATGTTTCCTGATTTTGCCCGCTGGTTTTCGGCAGGTTTTATAGTCTTTGCAAGACTTCTGGGTTTTATAAGATTTGCTCCTGTATTTAACAGAAAAGAAATAGCGGGCATCGTAAAACTTGCTTTTGCGTTTATTTTAACAATGATTATTACTCCGCTAATTAAACCCGGAAATCCTCCTGCTGACTCATTGTTACTGCTTTTGGTATTGAATTTTGCCGCAGGCGCTATTATTGGTTATATTGCCCAAATAATTATTCTTGCAATAGAAGCCGGCGGAGATATGATAAATACTCAAATGGGTTTGTCTTCTGCAATGGTAATGGACCCTTCAACAAACAGCCAGACTTCCATTTTGAGCCGTGTAATAACACTTTTGGGACTTGTAATTTTTATGGAAATCGGCGGATTTTACTGGATTATTAATGCCTTAATCAGAAGCTTTGAGATATTTCCTATATATGCCGTTGTGATTCCTCTTGAAAAAATTATAAACCTTGATTACCTCATAACAACAACCTCAAACGTGCTATATATGGGTTTACAAATCGCCGCTCCAATCCTTTTGGCAACTTTGGGACAGGATATTATACTTGGTGTAATTTCTAAAACAGCACCACAGGTAAACGTATTTCAACTGTCATTCCTGTTTAAGCCTGTACTTGGAGCTGCAATAATGATATGGATATTACCTATGCTCATCAACGTAATATCAGAATTCTTTACAACATATTCAAGCATTTATTAGGGTAAATATAATTAAGCCTTCTTATCTAATACGGGCTGAATATCGAGTCTGGAAAGATTTCTTGAAGCAAGAGCAAACTGTATAGAACCAGGAGGAGATGTGACACCGAGCGATGCTGCAAAACCTGCTGATAGTCCGGCAACAATACCTGCAACAACTCCAAGAATTTTTTTTGTTATTGATGTCGATTTTCTCAATAGCACAATCGGTAAAACAGCACCTGCAATACCGCTTGTGGCAACTATACCACGCCCCAGATTTCTTCGTTTTGTAATAGCTTCTTCTGAGGAGTTTGCCTTAACAAAAGCCTGTATTTTTGGTGCCGAATCTAAAATCTGCTTATAGGATTCTTCAAAAGTATCCACCTGTTCGAAGGGAACAGAAAGTTTCCCTGCTTTGTTACCTTCCGAATCAATAACATTATAAAGTACTCTGCCATTGGGTAAATTGCCGGCACGAAGAATATTTCCGTAAGAATTTGGTCTTATATTTCCGGATATTGCATTAACCATAGAAGCACCTTCACTCTATGTTCATTATAAACATTTTTATCAAAAAAATCAAGATTTTTATATGAATATTTTTTTAATATTTGGATACTATAACAGATTTTGTACATTTTTACTAAATTTTTGTAAAATTTGTGTTCTTAACCTTTTAATCTCCAGTAATATTCAACCAAATAACTTACGGCATCAAACGGATGTTCAAGAAATTTTGCTTCTCTGCTGGTTTTTATCTGCGTATGAGTCGGAACATCAACCATCCCTGTTCCTTCTTTAAAAGAAAGATTATAAATATTATAAAGAATCCATTTACACCTTCTCGGATCAATGAATAAATGTCTTTCTCCGTTTGAGTTTTTAACCCGTGCATTAAAAGCCGATATACGGTTCATTATAGGTGGGTTATAATTTCTTAGGCGAAATTTTACTTTTTCGTATCCATAGGAAGAAAGCGCATTTTTAATGATTGCATAATTTGTGTACTCACTCTGAGTACTTCTGTTATCTCCTGATGCATCACCGTTTATTATAATTTCTGATTTATGTCTGGGGTATCTTCTAATGAACTCTTCGATACATTGCTGGGTTGATGTGTTTTCTATAACGATTTCATCAAAAAAATAAACATCATCTTTGTCCCTGTGTGCAAGAGCCCAGCACATAGGGTCAACGTTAAAGTCACATGTTAAATGCAGAGGCAGGTTAGGATTATATTTAAGCAATAGTTTATTCTCTTCACCAAAACCTTTAACAACAAGTCCTGAAGAATAATCGCCAAACTCACCGAGAACATTTATTCTGTAGTATTCTTCATCAAAACTTTCTTTCATCGATTGAACAAAATGAGGGGGAAGATAAATGTTATTAGTAGTAGGGGCGATAATCAGACGGTAATTTTCTTTTGAATGTTCGACAAACCTCTGCCAAATCCAGCCTTTATCACCCTGAGGGTTTGTATGTCCGAAAAGACGATACCTAAAATCCACCCAATTTTTACCCCTGTATGTATTCCTCAATCGTCCTAAAAGCTGCTTAAAAGAAGAATCCGATATTTGTGAGGCCTCTTCAACTTCCGCCCAGTGTAAGTTTAGAGACTTAAATTTTTCAGGGTCTTCAAGTGCAGAAAAAAGTATTTCTGAGCCATTAGAAAATTTTATTGTTTTATCAATCTTATTATAAGTATAGTCTTTATCCTGAATAAAACCGAGCGCCTCAAGATGGTCTAAGTATGCAACAAGCGTTGTTTTTCTCACAAGTTCATATTCTTTAGCGCCGACTAACCCCTTTGAGCCCGGATATTTCATCGCAAGCAAAATCCCCAAAAGAGAACCGCACCAGGTTTTACCGCTCCCGAAACCGCCCTGATATATGGCTACGTCAAGAGCGTTTGAATGAGGAATCTCTATAAACTCTCTTTGTTTATCCAATAATTTATAAATCAAATTAACCTCCCTGTATAAAAAACGAGGGATATTATTATCCCCCGTTACATCAAATTATTTACTCCAGCCGCAAAAAATCGTCTGATATAACGCAACCGAATTTTTCATAAAAAACCGCTTTAAAAAATAAACACCGCTGCTTTCGAGAAGTGCATTAAAAACATCCGTCGAAAAACTTCTGTCATTTTTAATATATTCATGGTGTTCACATAAAACATCATGAATCAGAGCCGGAATAAGAAATCTGTTATCATAATTAGAGCCTATTATACGCCAGAAAAATCTGGGTACGGAAGCTCCGTCATAACAATAGCCTTTTGGGATACTAAAAATGTATTCTTCATTTTTTCTTATATCTTTTAAACGTACAGATAATTCTTTCCTGCAAATAAACGGATATTTTTCTATGATTCTTTTTTCTTCTTTTGTCATTGAAGGAATATAATATCTGACACCAACCGAAGGCCGTTTATCGAAATATATTCCGGCTTTTGAGTTCAAATACCAACAGAACATATTTTAGCTCCCCTGAGAAGTTCTCTGAATAATCAGTTCACGCAGTTTTTCTATCATCCCGTAAATATCACCCATAGGCAGAGTAAAGTCACTGCTGCCTAGTGTATAATACGGAGCATAACCGAATTGTTCATACATATCTTTTACCCTTTCACGATAGATACTGTCTGCAACCTTACTGCCTGTCTTGCTTTGCGTGTATGGTATTTTAAGGCAGGGCTGGTAAACGAGGTCACCGTCAACGTAGATTTTGAAAGAGTTGAGGTCAATTTCATTAAGGAACGGATATAAACTTCCGTGAATACCTATTGTCATATTTTTAACGGTAGATAACGCTGATATTACCGTATCAGATATAATTGTCGGCGTTGTGGTTGTATAGTTAGCATCACCTTCTTTTTTGTAAGAGACAGAAGCCAGTTTATTTGTAATATCAGCAGACAAAATTAAATCATATATGCCAACACCCGGTATAGAAAAAGTATTGTCAATAAAATAAAAAGCGTTGCCACCGTAAATACCGCCCCAAAAAGCAGAACCTCCGTAAGATGATATTACTTGCAGGGTACTCAAATTATTAAGATTTGCTTTTATGTGAATATCAATTTTTTTTGCACTTGTAAAATCTATACTTTTTTGAATATAATTACTACTGCTAAACCCACTCGCAATCCCATCCGCGCTAATCGTAGGTGTACCAACAACAGTATAATCATCAGGCTTAATTGTATCTATACCTGTTTTATTACCTGAGAATAAAATTTTACCGTCATTAATAATTTCAACGTATTTCAAATCCCAGTCTGCATTTGGAGACATCCAAGGTACTCCGCCAAAAATAATCGGATTTGAGCAAGAATATGCCGTACTTGTATTACTGAATATTTCCGTACCGTCACAGGTTATCTTATAAGTTCCTGTACTTGCTGTATAACTAACGACAAAATTATGAAATACTCCTGAGGTGATTACAGAAGAAATTCTACCAAAACTACCACCTATAACCCATTGTAATACAAAATTTGTACCATTAATATTGTTTACAATAATCTGGTTACTATTGTCATCACCGTTAAATCCGATAAAACAAGGATTTGCACCACTTGAAGATGTGTGGTTATCACGAAATCTTAATTTAATAGTCCAGTCTTTGCTTCCGTCAAGGACAACACCTGTGCTGACACGTTGGGTATATGCTGTGGCAGTTAATATCCCGTCATCCGTAATAGTAGGTGAGCCTGATACCGTAAACTTAGAACGGTCAAAGGTTGAATGGGCATACCTCCTGATATCATTAAGCACCTCCTCGTCAGATGAAACAGAGCCGGTTAACAGCCCCTTGGATTGATTAAGATGATCTGTGCTGACTCTGTTATCAACAGTTCTTTGAGCCTCTTGTGCATAATCATGAGCCTGATTAACATAACTCTGTCCGTTTGTTCTTATACTGCTTATTGCCGCGTTTAAAGAACTGTTCAGACTGCTTTGAATAGAGTTCTTTTGTGTGTTTAAATCGTTTATTGCCAAACTTTTTGCAGCCGATAGTCCGGAAATAGATGTATTGTAAGAGTTTGTTATTCCATCTGTTGCCTGAGCATAAAAAAGCTCCAACCCTGTTTTATAATCCTCTATATCATTTTTCCATCCTCTAGCAGCTTCTTCGCTTTGAGCTGCCTGCAGGGCACTTGCAGCAGCAGAGTTTTTGCTGTTTTCCAGTTCATCAATAAATAGAGGCTGAACATCAACATACAACCTCAAATCATCGTCTTCCATATATAAATTGTTTTGCGCCATTAGTCACCCTCTACTTTCTTCGGATAAACAGTAATGGTATTTACTCCTCCGATTTCTTCCGATCCGACGGTTAACGTTTCCTCTCTCTGAGTTTCGCTGTCACAGATTTTTAAACCGTAATAATAAACCGCACATGGCTCATCTTTTTTAACGGTAAACCTATCGGTATAGTCTCCCGTAAGCTGAAATATTACGTATGATTCGTTATTACTGTCTACGGACAACTCGCTTCCCACAGGTTTTCTGTTTTTATCCTGAACAGCGAAATACACGGTAAAATTTTTATTCGGGTTTAGTCCTCTTATGGCTATAAGACCGCTATCACCCTGTATCATTGAAATATTGCCGTTTTTATCAATTTTAAATGCCATTGTTGACTTCCCCGCTTTCTGTTCCCCTAAAGTCTTTTACTGTCTGAAACAGACATTCCTGAACAAACTCAGATGTTGCTTTTTTGTTTTCCTGCAAAGATTCCATATATTCATTATCAGGTTCCCTTGTAAAATCAGGGGTTTTGTAAGTGATTATTTTCACATTCTGCCCAATTTCCATGCCGGCTTTTATCGGCAATAATAAATCAGCAAGAAAATCCTTCACAGATCCGTCTTTCATTGTCACTTTTCGTCTTATCCAGCCAAGCGAAGTCAGAAAGAAAGATTTTTCAAACTCTTCTTTTCTTTTTTGTGATTTTACTTCCTCTATATTATCAACAAGTGCAATCTGCCCGTCTTTTATAACAAAAAATTCTTTGTTTTCTTCAAAAGATTTAAGTGTGCAGATATTTGTAAACAGACAGTCCGCAGCATACGCATAATCCGCATAATCGTATATATTGTTATTTTTTATTCTGTAAAACATTTTTTAATCTCCTTTCATAGGATAAAAGTAATATGAACCTGATGTTCTGCCGGCAGTAACAACATCACCGGCACTTACTCTGAATACCGAGCCTGAATAAACACCGTATCCGCCTGAGTATCCGCAATGCCCGTGAACAATTTTTTCGTTTACATAGACATAACTCATATAATCCATACCGTTTACACCTGCATATACATATCCATCAGCTTCTGCTGTATAAGGCAAGGTTATGCCTACACCTCTTGAATAATCAGGTGCGTTATTCTGTGAGGTAAAATCTTCCCTCAAGTCTTCCAAATCATTTTCCAAATCATCAATATCCGAAGATAAACCTGATATCTGCTCAGAAAAAGAACTGTTCATTCCCGAAATATTTGAATATATGCTTGTAGAAGTTGAAACAAGGTTATTTGCTACTGTTGTAACCCTGTCGTCTAAGTATTCAAAGTTATCGTTCATTGTTTCCGAAGACGCCAAAGAACCGTATTCTATATTTATTAAAGGCATTTTATCCCCTTTCTTTAATTAATGTGTCATAAATTTTATCAATCTTTTTATTAATATCAGTTAACTGCTCTTTAACAATCTGAAATTCTGATTTTGTAATATAAATTTTTGATATTTCAGATAGTATTTCTCTGTGTGTTTGCTCGAGCATCTGAGGTGTTACAAAAAGGTTGTACTGAAAAACTATTGCAAGCCCTAAAACAAGCAGAGGTGCGTACTTATATAAAAATTCCCTGTCCATAGAACCTCCTTAAACAGATGTAGTAATGGCTGATATTATTACAGGGAGAATGTCGTTTAGAATATCCCTGGTGCTGTTTTCTCCCGATGTTGTTGAAGTATATTTTGTTGCATTTCCGCTGCTTGCTTTGAGGGAATGATTCTGCATATTCATCAGATAATTTGCTCCGAGCATATAATAATTTAGAAGATTAGATAAAGTCTTTGACGTTTCTGATTGAGAGTTTGCCAGCAATTCATTTGCAAAATTTGAAACAGAAGCAACATTTTGATTTAACAGATTTTTGTATAAATCATTCGCCTGTGAAGAGCGAAGCATATTCCTGTTTGAAAGAGTACTTATAATATCGTTTTCAAGACTTTTTCGTGTTTGTCCTGAAAGAGTATCTGCAAAAGCCTGCAATTTGGCTTTATTTTGTGTGGAATTCAAGTTCGGCTGTAAATATTCATTTAGCAGAGAATCTATATTATTATTTACAAAATTATAAACAGAATTTAGCGCTGTACCTTTCTGGAACCCTGCTAATGTACCTCTATTATCTGTTTTTGAATAAGCATACGGATTTGATGTTGTTGTATTTCCGTAAACTGTACTTGAGACGGTTGATTTATTGGAAGAGCTTCCCATTTTTACTCCTTTCTTTTATATCGTTTTAATCTTAATTTTCTCAAACTCTATGTTTTTAATACAGAAATCATCCCCCCGATTTTTTGTAAACAAAGATATCTGAAGAGTTCTAAAAAACGCTGTAAGCAATTTTTTGACCGAGTTTAGTTCTTTGAACGGAAAATAAAAACTATCCCAGTACCCTTTATCGAAATATAATAAACTGTTATACGTTTTTCCTTTTATGTATCTGGTTTTAAGAGTAGATGCGTCATAGTTTTTAATGTATTCGACATAAAAACTATTGTTGTAATACATATCCAGAGTTACCTTTGGAGGATAATTAACTATCTTAATAGCGTTTTCGCTGCCGAGATTAAACGGCGTACATTTGTAAAAGGAAGGTATGTACTCACCGTCAAAAGTATCTGAGGCGTATTCAAGATAAATTTTTTTACCAGCAGAATACAATTTTCCTTTAATAATACCAAAACAGTTAATTTTTTGTGACTTTCTTTTTACCCAGGTTTTTCTGAGGTAATCATATATCATAATAACCGAATATTCAGAATCCTTATCGGGAATCAAAAACCAAACTTCATTTCTGTCAGATGTAACAACGGATAATGTTTTTATAAACTCAGCATCACTAAAAGATATATTACACAGTTCATCCTGTACATCAAGAGCTATGTTTTCACCTAATGTTTTATCTCCATTAACCGCCTGACGAAAAGAATATACACCCTTTTTCGTATCGTCATAAAAATAAAGCTCGGTAGAATGAAATACCATTGCATTATTACCTGAACACCCCCCGGGGAATTCCATAGTTTTTGAAAATACTCCCTCTGTTTCAGTAACAATACATGAGGAATCTTTATGAAAAACCGCGATTGCTCCAAGATAAGGAATTACTGCGGTAATGTTTTTTACAAACTCAATATACCCTGCAGATGTAACTATACCGGCATCAGAAGTTGAAAAATCATAAATATCCTCCTGAACGGAATACCACAGAACCTGATTTGAAAAAATCCACAATCTTCCGGCATAAACAACTAACCCTAATCCTTTTACGGTACGTCCATCAGTATCAGTCAGATTCATCATTATAACTTCATCAAGTTCTCCATTTACGTATTTGCCCAATTCGATCGATAAAACTTCTTCACCGTTAGAAAAAACAAACAAATCACTCCAGCCCTGAGAGACATCACAGGCAGATGATTTTCCTGTTACCGATAAGTTTGACACTTTTTCTGTAAGAATATCCGCATCTTCGTTAAAAAGATATATTTTCCCTTCAGATTCACTTTCCGTATGAACGAAGAAATACTTTTCACCCTTTTGAACACTCTCAAAAATATTAATTACGGTTTCATCTTGAGGAATAGTATCACAAACCGCAATATTACCTTTTGATGTGCGTATTCCGACACCGGAGTTTACACCTGTTGAAAAAAGTTCGACATTCTGTATATCAGAGGCAGTAACAAGCGACGAAGAATATATTGAAGACGTTCTGTTTATTCCGGAAAAATTATTACAGATTAAACTTATTCTTTGCATTTAACCTCCTTTCTTTTTATTAATTTTTTTTGCATAAATCCCGTTTTTTTAAATTTAATTTTACATTTCTTAACAATTTGGACTAAAAAAGGCAATTTTTTATTTTTTATATACTTTATATATATGTAAGCGATATTTAAGGAGAGTAA
>CACZFL010000018.1 GCA_902780525.1 uncultured bacterium
CTTGCGCTAGCCAAACTTTCGTTTGTGCTACCTACCTCTCGTTCGAACTTGACATTTAGTCAACTTCTCTCTCGGCAGAGTGCCACAGGCCCGTGGCGACTTTATGTATAAATATTACCAACTACATGGTGAAAAATCAAGAGTAATATATTTTTATGCATTAATTTACTTATACACAACTCTAGGCTGAAGAAGAATTATTTTACAGCTGTTTTATTACTTCTTTGGCAATATTATGCGGGTTATATTTTTTTGTATAAAACTCTTTATACCTGTCATTAAGCAAAATTTCTTCGCCGATTTTTTCAAATACGTATCCGATATCTTTTATTGATTTTCCGTTATCTATGATATCCGATAATATTGTTTTGATATCCGGAACAGATAAAATGCTTGTTATATTCCAAATTAACCAGCCGTTCTTTTTCTGGACGGTATCAATATATCGTTCTGTAACTTCATTTGTAAATATTGCTTTCATCTTACCGTAAATAATGGTTTTAAAAATATCATAAAACTCATCCCTTATCCCGTCTTCATTCGGAATTAAAAAGCCTCTTTCTGCAAAATTACCTCGAATATAAATTACAAACTCATTTTCCTGCAAAACAGTATTATCCTGAATGTGAACATTCGGCATGATGAATCCGCATTCATTTTTGACTTCTTCGCGCAATTCCTGAATGATATTGCAAAACATCTCACCATATTCCGTTAAATCATCTCCAAGATGGACAAGGATTGTGTCACTGCCTAATTCATCATATAAAAGTTCTATTTTATCATTTATGGACAGAATATTTTCTTTTTTTCTGTTAAATAAATTTTTTATCCTCTTTAGCATATTTTTTTATTAATTATATTTTTGTTTAAGTCAAATAAAAAAATTTTTTAGTTTGTTAATTTTGGGATTTTTATGTTACAATACTATATATAATTGAATAGAAGGGATTTTTAATCGTCTTTAAAAAAGACTTACGAGGGGGATAAATGACACAAAGTTATGACGCTAGTAATATACGTGTATTAGAGGGATTGGAAGCAGTAAGGCTTCGTCCGGGTATGTACATAGGTTCAACTTCTCAAAGAGGTTTGCACCACTGTATATATGAAATTGTAGATAACTCTATTGATGAATCTCTGGCAGGATACTGTACTGAAATCCATGTAACTGTTAACAGAGATAACAGCGTTACAGTAGAAGATAACGGTCGTGGCATCCCTGTTGATATAAAAGAAGATTCAGGAAAATCTGCGCTGGAAATTGTACATACGGTACTTCACGCAGGCGGAAAGTTTGGTGATGGCGGATACAAAGTTTCAGGAGGTCTGCACGGTGTTGGTGCGTCTGTTGTAAACGCTCTTTCAGAAAAAATGGTTGTTGAAGTTTCTCGTGACGGTTATGTATGGAAACAATCATACCTCAGAGGAGAACCGGCAACTCCGGTTGAAAAAACCGTTCCTACAACAAAAACAGGTACAAAATCTACCTTCTGGCTTGACCCTGAAATCTTTACCGAAACAACAGAAATCGATGTTGATGTTGTTGCAACAAGACTTCGTGAGATGGCTTTCCTAAACAAAGGTCTGAAAATCATTCTCCATGACCTTAAGGGAAATAAAGACGAAACATTCCACTATGAGGGTGGTATAGGTTCTTATGTATCATACCTGAACCAGAATAAAACAGTAATGTTCGAAGAACCGATTTATATGGATAAAATAGTTGATAAGGTACGTGTTGAAGTTGCAATGCAATACACCGATTCTTATAACGAATCTATATTATCTTTTGCTAACAATATTAACACCCATCAGGGCGGAACTCACTTAACAGGATTCCGTAACGCTATTACCCGTGTTTTGAATGATTACGCCAGAGCAAACAAAATCCTTAAAGATTCAGAACAAAACCTTTCAGGTGATGATGTCAGAGAAGGTTTAACAGCTATTGTATCTGTTAAAATTGAAAATCCTGAGTTTGAAGGCCAGACAAAAGAAAAACTTGGTAACTCAGAAGTTATGGGCTGTGTACAGGATGTAGTCAAAGAAAAACTCCAGGAATGGTTAGAGTTTAACCCTAAACTAGCAAGATTAATCATTGAAAAAACACTTCAGGCTCAGCGTGCCAGAGAAGCTGCAAGAAAGGCAAGAGAGCTCACAAGACGTAAATCCGTTCTTGAAAACTCAACTCTTCCGGGTAAACTTGCTGACTGTTCAAACAGAGAGCCTGAAAAATGTGAAATATTTATTGTTGAGGGTGATTCAGCAGGCGGTTCCGCTAAACAAGGCAGAAACAGAATGTTCCAGGCAATTCTGCCTCTCAGAGGTAAAATCTTAAACGTAGAAAAAGCACGTTTAGATAAGATTTATGCTAACAACGAAATTCAGTCTATGGTACAGGCTTTTGGTATCACAATAAGCAAAAACGAAGAAGAATTCAATCTCGAAAAACTTCGTTATCATAAAATTATTATTATGACAGATGCTGATGTTGACGGTGCTCACATAAGAACACTGTTATTAACATTCTTCTTCCGTTATGCAAAACCGCTTATAGAAAACGGATATGTGTATATTGCACAGCCGCCGTTATTTAAGGTCACTCAGGGTAAGGTTTCCGAGTATTTATATGACGAACATGCTCTTGATAAGATGCTTAAAGAACGCGGTATTAAGTCTTTAAGTTTGTCGGATAAGACAAAGTCTAAAGTTAAATCGGGTGATGACCTTGCTGAGCTAATAGCAAACATGTCGACATTCTATAAGGCATATAATAATCCAATTCTCAATATTATTCCGTCAGTTGTTCTCAGAGGATTAATCCGTTCTGATGTTAAGCCTGAAGACTTTACTGACCAGGAAAAAATGACAAAGGTTATTGAGTACTTAAATCACTATCTGCAAGACCACGCAGAAAACTATAACGTAACTGAAGCAAAGAACTACAAAGTAGAGCTTAAATACAGTCCTGAAGTTGCGAGATACGCAATTCAGCTTGAACTCTTTGAAAATGAGCACGAAATGATTACAGCTAATATTATCAAATCTAATGAGTTTAAACGCTTAAAATCAGCATATCCGCTCATTCGTGATTTCTTAATCGAAGAAGAAGAAAAATTAATATTAGAGAGCGAAAACGGTGAAACAGAGATTACTTCATTCGGACAGTTACAAAAGATTGTTGATGACAGAGGTCAAAAAGGTCTTCAAATTCAGAGGTTTAAAGGTCTTGGTGAAATGATGCCGCAACAACTTTGGGAAACTACAATGGATCCTGAAACAAGAACTTTACTTAAAGTTAACCTTGAAGATGCTATGATGTGTGACCAGTTATTCGATGTACTTATGGGCGACAAGGTTGAACCGAGAAGAGAGTTCATTGAAGCTAACGCAGTTTATGCAACAAATATTGATACATAGTAATATATATATAATTAATTACAAAAGGTGTCTGAGTTCAGGCACCTTTTGTTTTGTAAACAATTGTAACATTTTTTCTTTGCCATGGTGTAAAAATTATAGAGTTAATCTATAATATGTGTATAAAAGGATATGTGATGTATATATAATTATCACAGAAAAGAGAGTTCTACAGAGAAAGCGCAACTATCATGTTTGCCCTTGTGAAAGGTTAGGGAATGCCAGTAATAGTCAGAACAAATATGCAGTCAATAATTGTGCAGCAGAATTTAAATGCCGCAACGGATTCGCTTAACACAGCGATAGAAAGGATGACAACCGGGTATAAAATTAATCAGGCGTCAGATAATGCAGCAAACTTTTCTATTGCAACAAGCTGGGTAACAAAGATTGGTTCTTTGGATGTAGTTGCAGAAAATACTGCAATGGCTCAAGATATGTTAACAACATCAGAGAAAAATTATGATTTGATAACAACTCATTTGCAGAGAATAAGAGATTTAACAGAGCAGGCAGCTAACGGTACCTATGGTGTCGATTCTTTGAAGGCAATGCAGTCAGAAATTGTGGCAAGGCTGGAAGAAATTACCCGTGTTGCAAAAAATGCAGAGTTCAATGGTATAAAGCTGATGACCGGTTCTATAGGAACTGCGGGGGTTAATATACAGGTAGGACTTGATGCTACGCCGGACAGCGTAATAAATCTAGCTTCAACAATGTTTGCTGATGCATCAGTAAGTGGTTTATTTGCATCAAATACATCATTCATGAATATTGTAAAAAAAGATAATAATAATCAGGCAGTAAATCCTGTAAATAATACTAACGGGTATACAGCGGTGGCTGCAGCTTTTGTCGGACTGAAAAAAGATGGAAGCGGAAATTATTCTATACAGACAGAAACAGGGTATCAGGCAAAAGACACTTTGGCTGCATTGGATAAGGCATTAAAAAATATTGATGTACGTGTTACAACTTTAGGTTCAACACAAAACAGGATTGATTCTGCAGCGACTTCTATTGAGGTAAGAAGTGAGAACCTTACATCCTCTCTGTCAACCATAAGAGATACTGATGTAGCAAAGGAATCGTCAAATTATATTCAGGCGCAAATATTACAGCAGGCTTCTGCAACATTGCTGGCAACTGCAAACCAGGCGCCGAGTATTGCACTAAGTTTAATATAAAAGATTATAAAATTGTTGTTGATTGGGATATGTACTTATATATGAGATTGGAGAAATTCAATCTCTTTTTATTGCGGATTTTGGCAAGTGCGACGGTTGCTTAAGCAACCTAGACATGTCCCTGTGAACAACCTGACGAAGCGCTGTTTTCGTAAGAAAACAAAAGCGGAGTGTAAAGGTTGTGAACTGCCAATAATCCAAGACGCGTGTAAATATAATTCTGAAGGATTTTGGCTATTGGCATAGCAAGACCGCAGACCCATTTAACGCGAGCGAGCAAGACGGCAGATTTTTCGTAGTGTGAAGCAAAATTTGATACAAGCGTAGGGTTACGTTGAGAGTATGCGAACAAATTATTGCAATAACACTTTGTTTTTGTTAGAGTTGATTTGTTGATAAGAAAAAGAGGAGTATTTCATATGGATTTAATGAAAGGTAAAAAAGGTATAATTTTTGGTGTTTCAAACACTCATGGTATTGCTTATGGTATTGCAAAACAGCTTTTTGATGCAGGTGCTGAAATAGCTTTTTCATACGCAGGCGAAGCTATGGAAAAACGTGTAAGACCGATTGCTGAGTCAATGAACGCTAAGATTATTATGAGCTGTGACGTTACAAAGGAAGAAGAAGTTGCAGCAGTATTTAAAGAAGTTGAAAAAGTTTACGGAAAAATTGACTTTGTTGTTCACGCAGTTGCATTTGCTCCAAAAGAAGCTTTGATGGGCAGATTCATTGATACAACAAAAGAAGCCTGGGATACTGCATTAGGTGTTAGTGCATACTCTCTTGTAACAGTTGCAAAATATGCAGAACCTATAATGAACGAAGGCAGCTCTATTTTGGCACTTACATACCTTGGTTCTATTCTTTCCGTACCAAGCTATAACGTAATGGGTGTTGCAAAAGCAGCGTTGGAATCAGCAATGAGATTTTTGGCTGTTGATTTGGGACCAAAGGGTATTAGAGTTAACTGCTTATCTTCAGGTCCTGTTAAGACACTTGCTTCAATGGGTATCAGCGGATTTTCAAAAATGCTTAAGGCTGCAGTTATGCGCTCACCGATGAAGAGAAATGTTGCGTTAGAAGATGTAGGTAAAGCAGGTTTGTATCTGGCATCAGAACTCTCATCAGGTACAACAGGTGAAGTTATCTACTGTGACTGCGGCTGCCACTCAGCATACGGTTCTGCTGAAGAAATGGATACTTTGGCAAACGCTGAATAAGGTAAAGCAGTAAATATTGAATAATTAATAAAAAAAGAGGGTGACAGAAGTCACCATCTTTTTTTAGTGAGATTATTGAGAGTTTCTATTTCCCCCCATTGCAGCCAAAGGCGATTGTGACGTGCTCACGCGGGTTAATAGCAGAGATTTTCTGTCCTTTTGCATCTACTAAATAACCGAGTTCGTCGCCGGATGCCTGAACTAAACCGATAGTACCTGATACGGCAGTACGAGTAAAGTCAATAGGAGCTTTGGCTGTTTCGTAAAGCATATCGCCAACGCTTCTTGCAGCACCGCCAAATTGACCCTGGAATGCTTCACCTAAAGCGGTACCTGTGTTTGCTGTAATGTTTTCAAGACCGTTACCAAGGTTTGAAATCATACCGCCGGTTGTACGGCCTACGATACCAAGCATCTGACCTGACCAGGTAAGCGGAGCGGTTACAATTCTTGACACGATATTTGGTGTATTTGACTTACTTATATCCGCATTAAGTATTTGTTTTGGTAATGTAGCTCTGTGACCGCAGTTTTCAATTTCCTGGAATGCAAGCTTAAGAGCACCTTTTTGACAACCTGATGGTCTTACTACTTCAACTACTTTACCATATACATTTGAACCAACCGGGTAAAGTTGACCGTTAATAGTTACGTCTTCCATTGTTTTTGCTGCAAATCTCTGACCTACGTGAGCAGATTTCGCATTAATCTGGTCTTTAAATTTAAGCTTAAGTGTCGGAATTTGTACAAGTTCTTCGTCTTCAATGAATGCTTTTTTGTCAAGCGGACAAGTCGGGCAGTCATTGTTTGCAGTAACAGGGTTTTTGTCTATTCCTGCGGCTACACGAATGTTTTGCAGCATAGCTGCAATATCAGCTCTTGTTGCTTCCGCAAACGGATTAATTCTGTTCGGATTTGGCGAATTGTTTAAAGCACCTTTATTCAAAGCTTTTGCGATAGGAATTTGTGCCCAGTCAGGAATCTGACTTCCGTCAGAGTACTTGGATAAAATTTCCTGAGCTTTGCATTTGTCTATGTCGTCACAATTAATCCCTTTTGACAACGCACACAAAGCTTCAACTCTGGTTACGTTGTTGTTTGGAAGGAATGTTCCATTAGGATAGCCTTTTAACAGGTCATTTCTGACTGCAATTGTAATTGCATTGCTTGCCCAGTGGTTTGTAGGTACATCGGAGAATATTTTTTCAGGTGCACAAGAATAAGATTCTTTATTAAAACCTTTAACAAGCATTGTTGCGAATTCAGCTCTGGAGATATTTCTGTAAGGCTTGTAGAGTCTGTCCGGGTATCCGACGACTACATCATTCATGGCTAATTTGTCAATTTCGCAGGCTGCCCAGTGGCTTTGCGGTACATCAGGAAACATTTGTGACATTCCTGCCGCGGCTCCTGTAATACCCTGACGGTCGGCAAAAGGTGACAAATCAAAAGGGGTTAATGTCTTTTTGATTGCCTGAATAGAGTTTGCCGTATGCATTTGTATCGGACAGCCGGCTCCATCCATTTTTGATTCATCTCTTACAATAGGTGCGCCTGTGTGATTTGGTAAATCATTTAAGCATGGAATGTTAGAAGCTGCACCCGTCACTGCACCGTCCGTTGCAATTGTTGAACCCATTGTCATAGCGTTAAGACCGTTGTTTCTTGTAATTGGTGCAAAGTTTAAACCGTAACCCTGAGCGGAATAAATAGAGTCTTTTTCTGTACCAACAAAGTTATTTGTGCCGTAAATAGCGTTAGGGTAAGAATATACCTGACGCATATCTTCACGCAGAATTTTGCCGGTTGTAGGACAAAGTGCACAAGACGGGACAGGGTCAGGCTCGCAGACAGGAGCTTCGTCACAGCCGCATGTTGGTGCCGGTGCTTTGTCGCACGGACAAGCATTACCTGTTACGACAGGTAAATCCTTGCTCTCGCAAGGTGTTTGTGTGACAGCAGGTTTCTGTTCACACGGGCAGGCTGCTTGCACTGTATTAAAAGAGCATGTTGCTATACCAACGGCTATTGCAGCTGCCACAGTAAGTTTTTTAATTGTCATTTTGACCTCCTTTTTACTAGTAAACATAAGGATTCGTTTTAATGTGTTTACCCATTGATTATGTAATTTTTAACAACTTAAAACATTACCGGAAAAGGTAGTCCACCAGGCTAGTTGCTGTCTCATACAAATAAATGATTTTTTAGAGTTTATCTACATCAAATGATGTATTTTTATAAAAACAAAATGTTAATAAATGTAAAGATATAATATAATAATATTGGTACAGTTGACTTTTAGTAATATCCCATTAAAAAGACAATGGAAAGCCTTAAATAGGTGATACAGAAATAAACATAAATCGTGAAATTAATGATGAGTAAAAGCAGGCTTAATCACATTTTCACATCATACAAAGGAGAATACCGCAATGGGTATGGCAGCTTCACAGGCAAGGTATTTAGCGTTACTTGCAAGAAAATCAAATTGTGAATACGAAGGACAACAGATTAACCAGTCAAGACTGGCGTTGTCTAATCAGTCTGCAGATTTGTTTAACCAGATGATGGCTCTTCAGGTTCCGTCAACGCCAAGCAAATCTGATTATACAATTTTGAAATATTCTTTTACTGATGGAGTAACTAAATATACAATAGATAAATGGAACAGATTGTCTGATTCTGAGGGTGACGGTTACAATTACTCCGTTACGTATCATTATGATACAGGTGTATATACAGGTTATCAAAAATACAAAAATAATCCGCAGATTCTGTTTTCCGGTGCTGCTCCTACAAAATCAACTGACCCCGATGAAGAGGTTAAAAAGATTCAGAAAGCACTAACTGCTCTCGAAACTGCAAAGGCTACAATGCAGTTAAAAGAAACAACCTATCAAACACAGTTGCAGCTGGCAGGAAAAATTTCAACTTATAAGGATTTGACAACATTAGCCAATATTACGGATTGTAGCCCGTCAGGCAACGGTTATAATGTTACAGTCCCGGACGGTGCTGGTACAAAATCATACAATCTAAGAAACTATAATAATTTAGGAAAAGATGAAAAGGCTGATATACAAGAATACGTACAAAAACTAAAAGATTATGGTGCTTTAGATTCAACTGTAAGTTTGTCAGATATTTATTATTATAAAGAAGGTAATGTTAACTTTATAGCATTTGGGGATAGTTTGAAGAATGCAGAAGAAAAAACTATAACTACTGTGCCGGCATTACACGTAACTGATAAGGCACCGGAAGGTGCAACCTATTTAAGTATGAAACAAGTGGATGATGCAGTGCAGGCTGCTCTTAATGAATATAATTCAGCAAAAGCTGCATACAAGACGGCTGAGGAAGAGTATGAAAAGTGTGATGTCCCGTCAAAAACAGGTAACGTAAAATTAACTCCGCTTGCAAGTTTAGATGATAACCAGCTTAAAGCTATAACCCAAATTCTTGCTGATATGAAAGAGCAGGGAATAGATACAAATATAACAAAATGCTTTGACACTATTCAGGAAGCATATAATAACAATACGTATCAAGGCGGAATATATACATTTGAAATGGTGGGACAAACATACTATACTACTTACTATGATTTATATAACTCGGTTATTAACGGAACAGGTATTAACAGTATAGATGATCAGGAAAAACTTCCGTACTATGGTGCAAGTGACATAGAAAAAGCTATAACCAATACAAGCAGAGCTCTCATTGAAAAAGATGAATCAGGAAGATTTGCCAGTTTGCATTTGGAAGACGATTCTCTTGTATATGAGCTAAAGTCAGTAACTGAGACGGATGAAATTGCATATGAAGATGCAATGAATGAATATACTTATCAGAGAGCATTATATGATAAGCAGGTTTCTGATATAAATGCCAAAACTTCAATTATTCAACGTCAAGACCAAAACCTTGAACTCAGATTAAAACAACTTGATACGGAACAAAATGCATTGAATACCGAAATCGAAGCAGTATCAAAAGTTGTTAAAGACAACATCGAAAAATCATTCAAGACCTTTAGCGGTTAATAAGGTTAATGGACTTGCTGCCTGAATAGCAGCAGGAAAAATATACAGTACTCTAAAAAAGAAAGGAAGTAATAAGAAATAAGACAAAAATAAATCTTATTTACTTATTCAAAAAGAAAAATGTCTTACAAAAATGACGGATACCTGGTAATTGCAAACAGATTTGGCTCTGCATCATCAGACGCCAAGGTAATGCTTTATGAAACGTACGACAGATTAAGAGATTTATCTGTATCAGGTTCATACGGTGCCGGTACAGGTTTTGAGTCAGCTGGCGGATTTTTGTATCAGCTGGCAAGTTTATTTGCACCTTCCGCATTTATGACAACATTAGGCGGAACGACAGCAATGAATATTCCGGGTACGTCATATTGGAATCAGTATAATGGCGGAACAGGAAGCACGAGAGGAAGTTATTCATCGTTCGGTGTAAACACTCTCGGTAATTATTCCGGTTTTCCAAGCGGTTATGCTGCAAACTTAGGCTATCGTTCAAACGGTTATACAACGGGTGGAGCTTCAGGAATCGGTGATTTAATATCAGGATTCGGTTCGTCAAGCGGTCAGGCAACAGGTTTTGCTTCGGGAATCGGAAGTATTGCTGATATTGCAAGCACAGCCGCGTATGGTATAGGAACCGCTAATGGGTACGGAATAGGTGCAAGTAACTGGGTAATGCCACTTGCCGGTATTGTATCCGGTTGGGGCGGTATTATGACAGCAGCAGCTCCGTATTTAGGAGAATTTGGTTTGCCTGCTGTTGTTATGGGTAACCTGATGCAAGGTACAACTTCTGCCGCACTATCCGCATATCAGTCAGTATCAAGCAATATTGTTGCAAACGCAGATACGATACTTTCACAAAAAGTTGCTAACATTGAAACAGTATGCAAGATGCTTGATACACAAAGTGATGTTGTAAGAAAAATGCTTAAAGACGACATAGAATCTAAGAGCAAAGACCTTCAGGATATAGGTCAGTAACAAGATTAACGTTATATAGTTAAGAGAGATGCAAAAAAGAACTTTTATACGTACAATGCTGGATATATTCTTCTGTAATGCCTTGGTAAAAACCCTGGCATCAGTTGTAAATTTTTGTAAAGAACAGCGGTATTATGGTAGTCATGAGCTAAAGTTTTTAAAAAATTTGCCGATAAATAAATCAGAAAGTCAAACTTCAAACCGATATGTGTTTAAGGCAACAAGGTAGCAAATTATCAGGGCTCTGAGAAAATGTTAAATTTTGTAACAAACACCATGAAAAACAGGCAATTATACTTCAGGACATGTTTTATAATACATGTAGGTTTAGAATGCATAGGAGAACATGCTTATGCGTGAAGAACTACAAGATAGTCTGAAAAGGTTAGTGAATTTTTTGAATTTTGCACGTTCATTTTTTAAACGTAAAAATCCATTAAAGGAACTTCTGATTAGTCTAATCACAAGCCTGAAGGAAATGATGACAATTCGTCAGAAACTGAAAATGGCAAAATACAGAGTCAGTTATCATCAGCATCAGTTACACAAGATGGAAAGCTTAATAGCAGAAAGTAACGAACATACATTCCTAAAGGCAAAAAACTTGAATGAACTAAGATAAAGGAAACCTATTATGGGATTAATTGCCTCAAGTTTCAGAATGATGTATCTTACAGCATATCAGACATCGTTGGAATCAAAGATTCAGTGGATTGCATCTGCAAAGATGGAATTAGTTGCTTCTTCAGATGAAATTATGGCTCTGGGTAATGATTTGGATCCTGAAAATCCTGCCGTTAAGCAAATGGAAGCCCGAAGGGATAAATTAACGGTTCTTGAAAAGAAATTGGATTTGCAGATGCAGGAATACCAAAGCCGTCTGAAGATGGTTGAAGCAGAGCTCGAATCCACTCGTGGTGCCGTAGATAAAGCTATTGAAAGATCATTCAGATTCCAAGTTTAATTAAGATTTAATAAATTTGATAACCTCCTGTGCGCAAGGGCAAACGTGCCTTTGCGCACGGTGTTTTATTTTTTTGCAAGATTATAACTGTAATCTATAAAATGATAAATGTCGTTTATATTCATTGAACCGTCTAATATAATGGTAATCCAGCTTTTTTTATTCATATGATATGCCGGGTAAATATTATTTTGTTTTAAAAGTTCGGGAACATCTTTTTTGTCTGCCCGCAAGTCAACAATTTCAATAATTTTATTTGTTTCAAGCCCCAGAACAGAGCCTTTAACAGAGAGGAGTGCAAAAAACCATTTTTTATTATCTTTTCTTCTGCAAACTGCATTTCTTGGAAATTTCGTCCATAAATATTCCGGCTCACTTCCATACTTTTCTTTTGCGTATTCGAGAATCCGAACAGATTGATTGTATTCAAAAACATCTGTTTCAAAGCATTTTTCGGATATATCAGATAAAATTGCATCGTATTCTTTTTTTACCTGTCCGATGAATGTTCCTTCTGCTCCTTCAAGTAAATGCAATGTATATAAATCATTTGTTGCTAAATCTGTTAGTCTGGTACTGACATCTTTGCCTTCAACTTCTATAAGGAGTTCAAACTGTCCGTTATAAATCTCTGACGTGTAAAAGTAAACAGATTTTTGTTTTCTGAATCCGTATTCTAGCAGTTTTTTGTAGTTTGGTTTTTTATTAATGAAAACGTTAGTCATTTTTCTGCTCTTTTTTGTATATTACAAATTGAAGTCCAAGTATGGTTAAAATTTTTATTTTTGTTTTTCCTTCATATTTGTTTTTTATTGAAAATATTTTATCTTTTAACGGTTCTTTTGGCTCTTTTGAGTTTTCGTAATCTTCTTTTAATTCGGTGTAAATATTCGTCATTTTAGCGTATTCCCACCATTTGTCCTTAAACCTGTTGCCGCAACCTTTGAATGCAGGTTTCAGACCTGTTAAATGAACTATTATAGGTTCTTTTCTTGCTTCAATGTATTCCAGTTCTTCATCTCCCCAGAACTCATAATAACCGCCTCTCCACCATGTATCCATAAAATTAAACTTAGGATTTAATACAATACTTTTCTTATCAGCAATTTTATTGATAGAATCCTGATCGCAGTATTGTATGATTTTTGTGTTATTATTTGCAAAATCAACAATTTTGTCAAAGAATTTTTCTTGTCTGCAATATTCAGCATTTAATAATAGCATGCCTGAGTTAACATATACTCCTGAGGTTATACCCAAACGTTTACAATGTTTTTCTACGTTCCAAACATCCTTTACTCCTGCATAATATTTATTGTTTATATCTGTATTAAACAGGTCTGATAAGTCGCCTAAAACAAGTGTATCGCAGTCAAGATAAAGAATTTTATCAAGATCCGGACACATGTCCGGAAGTTTTATTCTAAACCATGCCTGAACAGTTACCCAATGTGACAAAGGTAATGAATCAAATAATTTTTCATCAATCTGCAATAGTCTAAGTGTACAATTTTTAACGGTTCTGAGTTTAGAAATACTGTTTTCAGAAAGTTTAGAATATATAATAATAAACTCTATTTCGTGTTCTTTGTTATTTTCAACCGCACTAACCATAGAAACAATTGTTTGATTTAGATAATTATCATCCGGCGCATAAGCTATATTAAACTTCATTATTAAACTCCTTTATAACGTATTCATAGAAAGTTCCTTCTGTGTTAATCTCTTTTTTCTTTGTCAGGACTGATTGTTTATGTGTTAATTTGTGTATTCCGCTTATTTTCTTAATCTCATTCCAGCGTTCTTCTGAGAATTGGTTTAGCAATTCTCCCTGAAATTGCTGAACGGGAAGAAAGTTGAAGAAAGGAACATTTGAAAACAATTCTTTATTCTCTTTATTTGCCTGAGTTACCATTGTAAAGGTGTGCAGGAAGGTAAAGTAGTTAACAAGAAAGTTGTTTTCCTTCCAGTATTGAATAAGTGCAGCAAGAGTTTCCTTAAGTATTTTGTTATCTTTGTTTGCAGAGATAAAATAACTTGCCATATTGAGTCCGTCGAGGTCAATTTTTAAATCATTTTGGAATACAAACAAATCAGCTTCAGTTATGTAAGAAGGCAGTTCTTCCGTTAAAAGAACGGTTGAGTCAATCCATATTCCGCCATGTTGTATCAATAGGCAAGTTCTTAAAATATCAGAAAAGAATGCAGTTTTTATTTTACCCTTCTCTTTTAAATCCCAAAATAATTGGGGAATATTAACATAATCTTTGACATTTTCAGGTGTTAAGAAAATCCTTTTACATTTACCCCTGTATTTTTCAACGCTGTTTAAACAAGCTTGTACAAGTGGTGGTACAGAACCGTCAGAACTTTCCCAATACTGCCAGATTACCTTTCCCTCAACCTGTGGGATAGTGGGTAAGGGAGAGGGGGCTATATATGAATATTTACCCCTAACGTATTTTCTCAAATAAAACTTAGCCCAGTTTCCTTTCAAAATTCTTCTTATTTTTCTGTTGAAAACAAAGATTTCCAAAAAGATTTTTATTAAACTATTTATTATTTGCCAAAACAACGATTTTAAGAACATTCTTCTTTTAAGACCTCATATATTTGCGGATACTCTTTTAAAATTATATCATAGGCTTCGCCTAATCCCATACCGACCCCTTTTTTGTTAATTTTACATAAGCCGTACTGCTGCGAACATTCTATGTAATTTATTGATTCAGAGTATCCTTTAACAAGTCTTGTTTTTGTGCCCGCTAAAACCGCCATTGCCCAAAGCCAGATATCATCATGAGTCGGAATGGTTCTTGCAATTTTTTCTTCATCTGTAACATCTTTATACAATGAATGAGGTGGATAAAGTATAGCACCGTAACCTGTAAGACGCTGACGAAAACTTGCTTCACCTCTGTGCAGGTCTTTATACAATGTTCTTGTTTTATCCCAGGTTATTTTACCATCTGTGCCAATGTTGAGCCAGTCGCATCTGTGAGCTTGTATTTCTGTCGGATGTTCCAGATATGAGTTATAAAGACTTTCTACCGTATCGGGCGCATAATAAATATCATCATCAGTTGTAATAATAACTGCATCAGGATACTTTTTTAGTGTAGGAATAATTTTTTTATAAGAGCGGATATCTTTGTACCAGTCTATTGTAAGACCGTATTTCTGTAACCCTAAAAGCTCTGCGGGTAAATCTTTTTCTCCGTTCGGAAATTGCTCGGGAGCAAGCCAAAGAATAATTTTATCGGGCTTCTTTGTCTGGTTTAACAAAGTTTTTATTGTTTTGATAACTGTATTTATTCTGTCAGGAAAACTTGTCAGAGATACAATGATTTCGGGATTATTTTTTTCTACGGTATTCGTTCCGATATTGTGTATTTCGGGACAATTATATTTTTGTTCTTTTTTTATCCTTATCATTATGCCAAAAAAATTAATTACAAAATGTCCGTCAAAATACTGCATTAACTTCATACACAAATCCCCATAAGTTCTTTGTAAGCGTTTATAATATCCAATGGCATTATTGGATTATTCTCATTGGCTTCGAGTATTTTAGCAGGGTACAGATTTGTATCGGGTGCCCACATATGTGCGCCCCAGGTATAAAAAATTCCGACAACAGGTACATTTAGAGCATTTGCAAAATGCAGGGTTCCTGTGTCAACAGAGATACAGCTTCCGCATATTTTCATTATGTTTGCAAGCTCTACAAAAGATGTGCAGTCAACAATGTCAATAAAATCGACACAACCGGATTTTTTTAGGTCAGTAACAAATTTTCTTGCAACTTCTCCTGCACCTGTCATAACAGGAGTAAATCCGTTAATTTTTAAAAGATGTATAAGTTCTTTGCAATCATCAATTTTCATGTCTTTTTTTTCAAAATTGCTTGTTGTGGAAAGTACAACAGGTCTTTCTAATTCTTTGATGCTTTGGATTAGCGGATTGTCTATTTCCGGCGATATATATTTTATCGGCAGGTTTTTATGCTCATTTGTGAGCGGTTCAATCAGTCCGCCCCACTTGTCTTTCATATGGGTATATTCTCTCATCTCATATTTTTCATTGGTGTTCCACAAAGGGAATTTGTGATGTGAAATAATATGTTTTGAGCCGATGAGCCTTGCTATTATCAAATTTCTTTCATTTGAGTATGTGACAAATGATGCAAAAGGTTTCTTAAAAGGAAAGCTTTTTATAAACTGAAAAATCCCTTTAATCGTATTGTTTTTTTGCTTATCAAAAGCAACTACGTCACTCACTCCTGCCTGATATTTTGCCACATCTGACATAGGAGTATTGCAAACAAAAACCACTCTTGAATCCGGATAATACAGTTTTATATTCTGAACAAGCGTATTCGTAACGAGAACATCGCCAATGCTTGTAGTATTAAAAATTACAAAAACTTTTTCATCCATATCCAGATTAATTATACAAAAGACATGGCAAAAATTCTATGCTATAATATCTGCATAGATTATTGAAAAGGAGAAAGTATGAATACAGCAACTATCATAGGGAGAGCAGGACAAGATGCAGAAATAAAATATTTTGAATCAGGAAAGGTAAAAACGACGTTTTCGTTAGCAGTAAACCGTTTTGATTCAAAAACAAAAACAGAGGTTCCTGACTGGTTTAATATTGAAGTTTGGGATAAGCAGGCAGAGTTTGCAGGTGAATATGTAAAAAAAGGCAGGCAGGTTGCTGTTGACGGAAGAATATCTATCAGCAAATGGACTGACCAGACAGGCGAAGAAAGAGAAAGATTTTTAATCGTTGCAAATCAAATCAGGCTTTTAGGCTCAAAACGAGATGCCGAGGAACAAATATAAACAATGATATTTAATGATTTAGTAGGAATAATAGCAGATGACCTTACAGGTGCGAATGACACTGCTCTGCAGTTTCATAATCTTGGGGCAAAGACAAAGATTTTGCTTGATACATCTTACGTTCCCGACAAAAAAGATTTAACAGAAGTCTGGGCAACATCAAGCGAATCAAGAAATTGTGATTGCAAAGAGGCTGTAAAAAGAGTTGAAAATGCTGTCAGGATTTTTGCGGATAAATTTTCTTTTGAATATTATTACAAAAAAATTGATTCAACAATTCGCGGTCACATAGCTCCGGAAACACTTACAATGCTTGATATTCTTGAATATGATGCTGCGATTATTATTCCTGCATTTCCTCAGGAAGGACGGATTACGGTTGGCGGTTATCATCTTCTGAAGGGTACTCCGATAGGAAGAACGGAAATTGCAATGGACCCTCATTCTCCAATAACGGAATCTTATATTCCTGCTCTTTTAAAATCACAGTTAGAGGAAGAACAAAAAGGGCTTGTCGGAGTTTTGGATTTAAAAACCGTTATGAATGGTGCAGGTCCGATTCTTATGAAGATAAATGAGTTAGTAAGTGAAGGTAAAAAATTAATAGTTGCTGATTCAACTTCAATTACTGATATTGAACAAATAGCTCTTGCCGTAAAGAAAAGTGATAAAAAACTTTTACCGGCAGGAACAGCAGCAGGTGCACAGGTGTTTGGAAAATTCTGGCTTGCTGATATAGAAAGAGAGAAAGAAAATCTGAAGCTTCCAAAATTACCAAAGCTTATTATATCAGGAACAGCGACACAGATAACAGCAGAGCAAATTCAAAAACTAGAGGATTGTGATGATTATCAGAATGTAAACTTTATACCTCTTGAGATGCGTGATATATTATGCGGCATTGATGATGAGCTTGTCGCAAGAATAGTTACAAACCTTGAATCCGGTGTTACGGTATGTGTACATACATCACATCTTATTACAAATTTTGATGGTTTTTCGGACGACTCTTTGGCAGCAGAACTTACAAAAGAAAAGTTTGCATCAATGATTACGGATTATCTTGCTGAACTTACAAAACAGGTTTTGGCAGAAGTCTCCGTAATTCTGATAACTTTAGGTGGTGAAACATCTTATAAATGCTGTTCAAAAATTGACTCTAAAATGCTTAAACTTGCTGATGAAGTTGCACCTGCAATTTCAATCTGTTCGGACTCAAATGCCCAATGGATAGTTACAAAATCGGGGAATTTGGGCAAGAGCAAAACTTTAATAGATATACTTGATTATTTTAAGTATCATGAAGAGTAATTATTTTGTAGTGTGGTGAAAATGAAAAATTATTCAAATAAAATTGCAATAACAACAGGCGATCCAAACGGCATAGGTGCTGAGATTACCATCAAGGCACTAAACGCGCTCAATATTCCGCCAAGAGATGTTGTAATAATTTCTAACTCAAAGGTTTTGAATACATACGGGTATATTCAAAATAACTATGAAATAATTGAGGTTGACTATGATGCAAAAGTCCGCCCTGGTGAAGTTACTGCAGAAGCCGGAGATTTTTCTTTCAGATTGCTTGAAATGGCGTGCGCTATAAAACCAAAATTTATTGTGACTGCGCCGACTTCAAAAGAGGCTATGAATCTTGCCGGACACAAGTTCAGCGGACAAACAGAGGTCTTGGAAAAATACCTTGCACACGACGGTCAGAGAGCAGAAATGCTTTTTGTTTCAAAAGACTTCAGGGTTTTGCTTCTTACACGCCATTTACCATTGAAAGATATTAGCAAGACGCTTACGCAGGGACTTATACTGGAAAAAATTGAACGATTGAGGAGTTATTTCCAGAACAGTTTGTATATAAATAAACCCTCTTTTGCTATCTGTTCATTAAATCCTCATGCAGGCGAGAACGGACTTATAGGTGACGAAGAAGAAAAAGTTATTCTTCCTGCAATTGAGGCGGTCCGTAACAGAGGTATAAATATAACAAATCCGCTTCCGGCAGATACGCTTTTTATCAGTGGTGTTCAGAAATACCTGAAAGGTGAAAAACCTCCTTATGATTGTTATATAGCGTGTTATCATGATCAGGGGCTTATTCCGATAAAATCTGTTGCTTCGGAAAAAACAGTCAATATGACAATCGGACTTGATATTATCAGAACTTCACCAAGTCACGGAACAGCTTTCGATATTGCAGGCAAAAATATTGCAAATCCGGAATCAATGATGGAAGCTATTAAATATTGTTTATATTAAAAAAGGCGGGAATAAATCCCGCCTTAAACTTATATTCTGTTATTCCAAACTCCGCCTTTTCTGTCAACCAATGCATCATAGAAAGACCAGATTCTGAATACACCGGTTAATCCCAAAACCGCATGTGTGACGTCTTTTTCATATGAGCAGTCGTTAACTGCCTGACCAATTCCAGGCCAAATAATCAGTGATAATAAACTTGCGCCGACAGAACGTCCGCTTACTTTTCCGTTTACACCATGAGTTCCTGCAAAAGCCGGTGCGGTCATTGACAAAATGCCTAAAACCATTAATGATACTACTATTTTTTTCATACTTCACTCCTTTTATATTTACCCCTTTTGTATTTACCCCTTAAATGCTTCTGATATAGATTTATTGTAATCGGGTTTTAAAATACCTTTTTCCGTAATAATACCTGCAATAAGTTCGTGCGGTGTTACATCAAATCCCGGGTTAATAATTTTTACTCCTTCTGCACAAATACGTTTTCCGTTTATGTGTGTAACTTCTTCGTGCGAGCGTTCCTCAATCGGAATATCTTTTCCTGATGCAATTGAAGTATCAATTGTTGACAGAGGTGCTGCGATGTAGAACGGAATGTTGTGGTATTTTGCTGCTATTGCAACAGTATAAGTTCCGATTTTGTTTGCGGTATCCCCATTTGCAGCAATCCTATCTGCTCCGACTACAACCATATCTATCATGCCTTTGCTCATAAAATACGAGCACATTCCGTCTGTAATGAGCGTTACGGGTATTCCATCCATTGCGAGTTCAAAGGTTGTTATTCTTGCTCCCTGCTGGCGGGGTCTGGTTTCATCAGCAAAAACCTGAATGGTATTATCTTTTGCATAAGCAGAACGAACAACGCCGAGAGCGGTTCCGTATCCCACAGTCGCCAAAGCTCCTGCGTTACAGTGTGTAAGAATTGTTGCACCTTTTGGAACAACTTCCGCACCATAATCGCCTATTTTTTTATTAATCTCAATATCTTCATTTTCCAATTTAATGGCGTTTTGTTTTAGTTCTTCTATCAAACCGTTGATGTCAGATTTTGAGTCTCTGATAATTTCTATTTGTTTTTCACATGCCCACATCAGGTTTACTGCAGTAGGACGAGAGGTTTTCATGTATTCGGCTTTATCAATTAACCAAATTTTAAAATCCTCTATGTTTGTAAATTTATCCCTGCCTTCTTGTGCATATAAAACAACGCCGTGGGCTCCAGCAATACCGATTGCCGGAGCGCCTCTTACAATCATGTCTCTTATTGCGTGAAACATGTTGTCACCTGTTGTAACGTTAATAAATTTATATTCATATGGTACAACTGTCTGGTCAACCATTTTTGAATAATTATCTATCCATTCTATTGTTTTGATTTTTGATTTAAATTCCATTCTCTTTCCTTTGCTATTTAATTTCAAAATCTATACTGTTATTTTGCTCATAATCTTTTTTCTCTCCGGTAATGAGTTCATATACCCAAGCCGTAACAAGCCCTGTAAAGCCGTTAAACAATGCACTTATTCCTGCCATAAGAATCATTAGCAGAAACATAACTATAAGAGAGCCGAAACTGTTAAGGAAAAACCTCAGGAAGCCCTGAGTGTATGAAGGTATGAGCCATCCCAAAAGCATACTTATTGGTGTATATACAACAGAAAATGCAATAAAAGATACGAATCCGATTACTGCACCATATATACAGCCTTCCCTAATGTTAATTATTCCGATAAGTTCATTTTGTTTGAGATATACAAGAATAAATGCAGACAGGAATAATAACAATATCATAAAACTTATAAAGCTTATATAAGGGATTATTGTAACCAAACCGAGAGCAATGCCTGCAAAAGCGCTTAATATTGCAAGTTGTTTAAGTATGACTAAGTTCATAAATGACTCCTTTATAATTCAGGTTTACTCTGCAGAGATATATCCTCTCAGAGCTGTATATGCCGCGACATAGGGAGAAGCAAGGTAAATAAATCCTTTTGTGTTCCCCATTCTGCCCTGGAAGTTTCTGTTCTGTGTCGCAAGACAAACTTCTCCGTCACCTAAAATTCCGGCATGGACACCGACACAAGGCCCGCAGCCGGGTGGTAATACAGATGCATTTGAATCAACGAATATATCAATCAAACCTTCTTTTAGAGCCTGTTTGTAAACATCTTTAGAGGCAGGACAGATTAACATTCTGACGTCTTCGTGGACCTTTTTGTTTTTAAGAATATTTGCAACAACCCGTAAATCTTCTATTCTTCCGTTTGTGCAAGTTCCTACATAAACCTGATTAACCTTAACATCTTTTAATTCCGAAGCAGGACGAGTGTTGTCAACGGTATGAGGACAAGAAACAGTGTGCGGAATGTCTTGTGCGTTAATTTCAATAATTCTTTCATATTCAGCATCTGGGTCAGGAAGAATTTGTCTGAATTTATCCCCTCTGCCTCTTTCGGTTAAGAAAGTTTTTGTCTTATCGTCAGCAATAAATAAACCGCATTTTGCACCCGCTTCAACAGCCATATTTGCCAAAGTAAAGCGTTCAGACATTGTCATATTGTCTATGGTTTCGCCCGTAAACTCAAGTGCTTTGTATGTTGCACCATCGGCACCAATCATTCCGATAAGGTGAAGCATTAAATCCTTTGCATAAATACCTTCTCTTAATTTACCACTTACGATAATTTTGAATGTCGCAGGAACTTTTAGCCAGGTTTTACCGAGTGCCATTCCGACTGCAATATCAGTTGACCCCATGCCTGTCGCAAAAGCTCCCAAAGCACCTGAAGTGCAAGTATGAGAATCTGCACCGATTAAGATTTCACCTGGGTTAACGAATGTTTCTACAAGCCTTTGATGGCAGACACCTGCGCCTGTATCTGATAAAACTGCACCATATTCTTTGTGAAAATCTCTTAAGACCATATGTGTATTTGAAAGCTCTTTCCTCGGACTCGGAGAAGCGTGGTCAATAAATAAAATAGTCCTTTCCGGATTATTTAATTTTGTTTTTCCGAGTTTTTTAAACTCTTGAACAGTCAAAGGTCCTGTCCCGTCCTGAACAGCTGTTACATCAACACGCGATATAACAAGTTCTCCTGCGTGTACTGTTTTACCGGCATGCTCAGATATTATTTTTTCAACCAGAGTTAATCCCATAGCCTTCTCCTTATCAACATTATTATTCTACCATAAACTTGTACATGTTGGGTATATATGAACTTAATTTTATGGTAAAATCAATTTATAATCAGGGATGAAAGATGACTAATCCGTTAAAATATACATGTTTGTTTGGAGGCGGTGCAATAAGAGGGCTTGCATACGCAGGTGCAATTCGTGCCATGGAAGAACTCGGCGTAGAATACGATATTATCGGTGGTTCTTCTGTCGGTTCTATTATTGCTGCACTTGTTGCCGTCGGGTATAAATCTTATGAGATTGAAAATTATTTTATGAAGGTTAATTTTGAACTCTTTAAAGATATTCACTTCGGACTCGGAAAACCTTTTGCTATTTCTAAAGGCGAAATTTTCATGGACTGGCTGAATGAATTATTAAAAAATAAGGTTGAAGGTTGTTTTAACGAATACGTAACTTTCAGGGATATAAAAAACGATTTGGTAGTATTAACTACGGATTTGAAACATTTTTCACCGCATATATTCTCAAAAACATTAACTCCTGATTTTGAAGTTGCCCGTGCAATAAAAGCATCTTCCAGTATGCCGGGACTCATGGCTCCGTTCACATATGAGGAAAAAGAACTTGTAGATGGTGATTTGCAAAAAGCTTCTCCGATGTGGAAATTGTCGGATGCGCTAAATTCATCGCAAAGCAGGATTTTGGAATTTCGTCTTGAAGGTGATTATAACAAAGATGATAAAAACCCAATATCTTTTATAAACACAATATACAGTTGTGTGACAGACGTGGCAACAGAATTTGTTACTGAAATTTACGGTGCAAATGACAGATATGACATTATAAGAATAAATACGGGTGATGTATTCTTTGCAGATTTCAATCTTGATAAAGACTCCCGCAGAAAACTGATTAATTTAGGTTATGAACAAACAATGAAGTATTTTAGTGATGTCCTGCCTGCAAAAAAGGAAAAACTTATTGATGTTTATTCCAAAATTTCAAAGTATCTGAAAAATGCAAAAAAGGGTTTGAAGTCAAAAAATGTTGAAGAGACACAATGGTGGTTCGGTGATATTTTTACGGAACTATGCGAAAACAAGGAAATAGTTGATCCTTTGGTTTATTCTAAAATAGTTGATTTAAAAAAAGAAATCAGTAATAATATATCAAATATTTTGTTCTTTTATACTTCATTCAAACATACAAAGACACTTGAAGAGATGTTTTCTTCCCTGATAAAGGTACTTGATACAAGAATAGCCGAGTGTGTTTTATATATAAATAAAATTAAGCCTGCAGAAATAACCGAAGAACCAGAACAAGAAAATGAAAAAGAAGGTGAAGAGTCGGAAAAACAGGTAATAGTAACCGATTTAACCAAATTTATAAAAGACTAAAGTGTTAAGTTTTGTAAAAATATCCTAAAAAACGGGCATATTTTGTAATAAAACTTAATATTTCTATTGATTTTTATATATACTTGATATATCATAAGTATATAAGGAATGTGTTTCGTTTCCAAGATTATTTACCCCCAGAGTATGAAAGATTATCCAACTGAAAAGCAGTTGTACAAGAAAGTAAATATTACATTTACCTAACGGAGTTTAAAAGTATGAAAGAACAAGTTATCAATGTAAAAAAAGCAGGAACTTCAAACCCTTTTAGAGAAGATTATGTATCAGCACCGAGTACAGATAATGAGTACAATGCTTATTTCAGAAAAGCAAACTCATATCCGAGTCTGAGCGCAGAAGAAGAAAAGGTTATTGCAACAAGAGCACAGCAGGGTGATGAAAAATCAAAGAAAATTTTGGTTCAGTCTAATTTAAAATTGGTTTTGACTGTTGCAAGAAAAGCAATTCACGTATCAAAATTACCTTTAATCGATTTGATTCAAGAAGGAAATTTAGGATTAATGGTTGCTGTAGAAAAATTTAATCCGAGCTTAGGTTACAGATTTTCTACTTATGCAACTTGGTGGATTAAGCAGGCTATGTTCAAAGCTATATCTGAACAAGGACACTGTATGAAAATTCCTGTATATGTTCAGGAAACATTATCAAAATTTTCCAAACTGAAGGCTCAAATGGAAAAAGCATATAATACAACTGTTTCAACAAAAGAAGTTGCTGAAAAAATGAACATTGAACCTGAAAAAATTGACTCTTTCTTATCTGCATATACTTCAACCGTATCTATTGAGGGAAGTTATGACGGTAAAGATGGCAGTGAAATGTCTGTCGCTGATGTTGTTGCTGATGAAAAAGCAACTGTTGAAGAAAATATTGAATATGAAGAACTTAAAAATGATTTACGTCAGGTAATATCAGTTCTTAAAGACAGAGAACAAACGGTGATCAAAATGAGATTCGGGTTAGAAAATTTTACTAAAACAACATTAGAAGATATCGGCAAGATGTTTGGTGTTACAAAAGAATGTATCAGACAAACAGAAATGAGAGCTTTGAATAAATTGAAAGCGAATATGGCATCTTCTTGTTATTCAGTTTAAACAATTCAATATAGTCAAAAAACATACTACTAATCATATTAATAAGGCAGAATAGGTATCGGAACTAGTCTTGAGTAGAATTTATATTCTAAAAAGTTCTTTGGAAGAGGATTCCAGTAACGATAAACTGTTTTGCCTTCTTCTTTTAATTGTCGGGCTAATGTATCCGCTTCTTCTGTTGTTTTGGCCAGATATGGGTAAATGAGAGGGTACATAAATGATATTGAATCGGTGTTAATATCTAATAAATTTGATGCGTTGTATTTTTCGTGGAGTTTTGCAAATAATTTTTGACGTTCTTTTGCCGGGTTACCTATTGTTATATCATTATCTGTATTGGAGTTGTAATCTGTTATCCACAAAAAAGAGTCTTTGTGCCCAAATTTGTGTCCTGCGTTAAAACAGGCAAATCCGGAAGGTTTATTATAGTATGCGTGGGCATTATCAACAATCAGTTTAGGGTATAGATTAACAAGTTTTTTTACGTTGTCTCCGCAAATTCCCCAGTAATTAGGGTACAGTATGTAATCATCTTTATTAAATTCTTCAACGGGGAAAAAGTTGTTATCAATGTGATAAAAAAGAGGCTTGCACCCTTCTTTTACCAGAGCGTGTCTTACAACATCGCATAAATAATACGGGATTTTTATCTCTTTGATGTTGTAAGTATTTACTATATATCCAAGAGCTTCTCTTGCAAGATTAAAAGTTAATGTTTTATACATAACTAAATTATACTAGCAAAATTTTTTATTATGGTTTTTACAAATAATATGAATATACAGCCAATAAATTATTTACCCCGGGTTGCATTTAAAAGTTATGTCGATGACGGCATAATAGGATATGATGATGCCGTGTCTGAGGCTAACAGAAATTATATCCGCATGCACTATAACAGCTGGTACATGCCTTACAGAAGTATATACGAAAAAGAACACCGTCTTACTGATTATCAGATTCAGCTGATTATTAATGATTTGGAAAAAAACCACGAAATGCAGAGGATTGAAGGGAGTAATAACATATACCGAGGACAGACTTTGGTCGAAAAAGCAGACTGCATAAAAGCTGTTAAACAAAAAGGAATAAATACTATTATTGATTTGGTCGGTTACGGAAAGACATATGAAGAAGCAGTGAAACAAGCCGGCATGGATTATTTTGTTTATAACATTTATGAAAATTGGTGGGATACGGCACTTATTGAGAAAACTAATATCTCAAAGCTTGTGAATTTTTTAAAGAAAATGCAGGAAGGAAATATTTATATCGGTTGTCAACACGGCTCAAATGATACAGATGTGGCTCTTATCTTGAATGATTTCTTTAATCCTATGCTTGAAGGAAAAATTAAAACAAAAATTTTGCCGGCGGAATCAGATTTTCCTATTAAGTTGAATACGATTTATGATATGTTAACCAAAGAAGATAAAAAATTATTAGGCTGGACAAAAGAGTTTGAACAGAAGCTGATTAAAAAGTTGATATCAATATAAAAAAAGAACCCCTTTAAAAAAAGGAGTTCTTTTTCTCTATAAAGTTTATTTACTAACCTTTAAGCTGGCTCATAACTTCATCAGCAAAGTTATCGTTTCTCTTTTCAAGACCTTCGCCAAGAACGAATCTGTCAAATTTAACGATATTTAATTTACCGGTGATAAGTTGTTCAATTGTCTGGTCTGGATTTTTAACGAACGGTTGTTCGATTAAGCATCTTTGAGCCATTAATTTATTAACACGTCCTTCAACAATCTTAGCTCTGATTTGTTCAGGTTTCTTTTGAAGGTCTTCTTTACCCATTTCGATTCTTGTTTCTTCTTCAATAACAGAAGCAGGGATATCAGCTCTTGAAACGAATTCAGGAGCAGAAGAAGCGATGTGTAAGCAGATGTCTTTTGTTAAAGTTTCATCTTTAGAATCTGTTAATAAAAGAACACCGATTTTACCGTTGTGAATGTAAGTTGCAGTGTTGCCTTCGTATCTTACAAATCTTCTAACAGTAATTTTTTCACCGATAGAAGCAATTTTTTCTTTGATAATATCAGCAATTGCTTTTCCGCATTTTTCACAATTTGAAGCAAGAAGTGCATCAACGTCAGCAGGATTTGATTCTGCAATTTTCTTAGCTAAGCATTCTGTTAATTCGATGAATTCAGCATTCTTAGCAACGAAGTCTGTTTCGCAATTAACTTCAACCATCGCACCAATTCCGTCAGCTATATATGATGCGATTCTGCCTTCTGCAGCAATTCTGCCCATTTTCTTATCAGCAGATAATATACCTTTTTGGCGAAGAACTTCCATAGCTTTTTCCATATCACCGTCAACTTCAACTAAAGCTTTTTTAGCATCCATCATACCTGCGCCGGTTTTGTCACGAAGTTCTTTAACCATTGTAGCTGTAATATCCATTTATTTTCTCCTTATTTATGCGTGGAGGGAAATTAATTCCCTCTAATCACATTTCTTTTTACATTGATATGAGATAAATTTAATATTTACCCCTATACGTTAGTGGTTTCTGCTTCTTCTACACCTGCATCTGCAGCTGTAATAGCTTCAGCTTTTGCACCAACTGCTTTGTTTTCTCTGAGTTTTTTACCTTCAAGAACTGCATCAGCAAGTTTAGAAGTGATTAACTTGATAGAACGGATAGCGTCATCATTGCCGGGAATGATGTAGTTGATGCCGTCCGGATTAGCGTTTGTATCAGCTAAACAGATAACAGGAATACCAAGCTTGTTAGCTTCTGCAATAGCAATATCTTCTTTTGCTTGGTCAACTACGAAAATAATATCCGGTAAACCGCGCATTTCTTTAATACCGCCTAAAGTTTTGCTTAATTTTGCTAATTGTCTGTTAAGTTGTGCCTGTTCTTTTTTAGGTAATTTTTCAGCGTGACCTGAGTTGATGAAGTCTTCAAGTTCTCTTAATTTGTTAACTCTGCCTCTGATTGTTTCAAAGTTAGTTAACATACCGCCTAACCATCTTCTGTTGATATAGTATGCGCCTGAACGAGCAGCTTCTTCTGCTACAACTTCAGCAGCCTGTTTTTTTGTACCAACGAAAAGAACATTTCTGCCTTTAGCAGCATATTCTCTAACTGCTTCATATGCAGCGTCTAATAAACCTGTAGTTTTTCTAAGGTCAAGAATATAAATACCGTTTCTTGCGCCGTAGATATACGGTTTCATTTTTGGGTTCCAGTGTTGTGTTTGGTGTCCGAAGTGAACGCCTGCTTCGAGTAATTCGATAAGTGATGCTAAGTGATGCTGTTGACATCTTGTGTCTCCTTTTTTTTAATGTGTTTTACTACGGGTAATACAACCGCATCAGTATTAACCTGTTTTGCTGTTAAAACTTTAAATTTCGGCTAATTTTCGGGAGTTTATTTCCCCCTCCTGACTAGGGCGAACCTATCCGGCTATAAAACCAATAAAATCGTATTATAAAGATAATCAAAAGTAAAGAGGGGGAGCTATCGTTTACTGTTTAATAGCTTTTTGTTGTAAAATACAGGTATGGATATTTTTGTTATAAACATATCAGATGCGAATAATATAAAGCCTGAACTTCTTGAAAGGTTCATGCATAAAGACTTTTCAAATGCAAAGAAAAAAACAGAGCATTGTTTTTCTTACCTGATGACAGACAGAATATTGAGAGAAGTTTATAAAATCGAAAATCGGGAAATAGATTTTGTTAAAGGCAAGCCTTATTTAAAAAAAAGAGAAAAGTTTTTCAGCATCAGTCACAGCAATAAATACATTGTTTTGGTTTTTTCGGACAATGAGTGTGGTGTTGATATTGAACATATGAAAAATCGTGATTATGAGGCTATATCTGAACGGATGAGATTTAATGCCTCCAATCTTGAAGAGTTTTATGCTGAATGGACAAAGTATGAAGCTGAATATAAACTTGGCGGCAGGGATAAATATAAGAGTATTCTGCAAACCTCTTTTGAAAACTATATGATAACTGCCGTAAGCGAAAACTATCAGGAAACATTTGAGATTTATATTCAAAAAGGAGACAGCTTTTCTAATTTATAAGTTCTATAATTTTCAAGTTTCTGTGAATATAACCGATAACAATATTGTTAACGGGAGAATAATATGGCAAGAATAATTGAATCCGAAAATTGTATCAGAAGAATGATAAAGCTTTCAACAGATGACATTCTTTCTGTTGTGAGGGAATATCAGAGGTATATAAGTAAAAAACCGGATTATATACAAATCCGTGATGTGCTGGAAAATACTGTTATTTACATACCGGAAGATGTTTAGCCGCCGCTGTTGGTTATATCTGCAAGAGCGTTCTTTGCTTCGACAAAATTCGGGTCTTGTTCAAGAATTTCCATATATAATTCTTTTGCACGGTCTCTGTTGTTGCCTTCACAAAGCAGAGCAAGGTTGTATTTTGCCTGAATCAAATCAGGTTCATAAGTTATTGCTTTTTCAAAAGACTCTTCCGCATTCTTAACATCGTGATGTGCCACGTACATAAGACCAAGTCTGTATAATCCTTCTGCATTTTTATTATCAATGTTTAACAGGTCAGACAAAGCTTTTTTCTCTTCAAAGAAGTTTCCGAGTTCATGCTGTGCCTGTGAAAGCAGGAGCAGATATTTTACGGTGTACTGGTTATCTTTATCATAGTTAAGTGCTTTTGTAATAAACTCAACAACGTTTGAATAATTTTTTTGTTCAAAATGATTCAGTGCATAATGATAAAATACTTCAGGATTGACCGGTGAGTATTGTGCAGCTAAATCGAGCAATTCCGTTGCTCTGGGGAAATCTTTTGCTTCAGCAGCAGGCAATGACCAAGTGATGTATAAATCGCCAATGTAGGCATTAATTTGTTTTACCTCTTTTGAAGAAGCTTTATCAAGCAATATGAGGTATTTATCCAGAGCCTTTTGATATTCGTCACAGCTCAAATAAGCCTGGGCAAGTTTTATTGTTATTTCATACGCATTTTGTGACATCATTGCCAGGTCTTCCAATATCATTATGCCGTCGCTGACTCTTCCAAGCATAAGGTTAAAGTGAGCAATGCGGTCTCTTACATTAAATTTATCAGATCCTGGTGTGTCTAAGAGCTTTTCGGCGTATGCGATAGCCTTTTCATAATCTTCAGTTTCCTCATATAAATTAACCAATGTTTCAAAAACCCATAAAAGCATTTTTGACTCTGTGACAAAACTGAGCATTAGTAACAGAGTTTCAATAGCCATTGGCTGGTTTCCTATTTTTATGTAAAGTTCTGCAAGTTTTTTGTTTGTGTCAACGTCTTTTGGATATATTTCAAGTCTTGCTTTATATGCTTCAAAAGCGTTCGGATAATCGTGTGCTTCTTCGCAAAGGTCAGCAATGATAGACTGATAATCAGCTATTTCAGCCGGTTTATCAAGCAAGCTTACCAGCTCCTTATATGCTGTAATAGCCATAAACAACTGGTCTGTGCGTGTATAAAGTTCGGCAAGTGTCAAAACAACTTCTGTATCTTTTTTGTGTCTGTCATAAACAGTGTTATATTCAATAAGTGCTTTATTGTAAAAGCGTTTCTTCACATAACACTTACCGAGAATATGGTGTGTTTCGGTGTCATTAGGGCGTTTTTCAAGTATTAGGTTACACTGTCTTATTGCCTGATTGTATTTTTTGTCTTCCAAATACGCTTTTGCCAGAAATTTTCTGACGGGAAGGTGGTCAGGAACTCTCTCCAAATATTTTGTAGCCAGTAATTCTACAAGCGCGTATTCTTTTTTACTGTACAGTATATCTACCTGATCAAGAATATTTTTTGTTGTCAGCTGTAAATCTTCGCCCTTTGGTTTAATTCCTTTAAACAAAACAATGGAATAGAGTGCGTACATTGCGGCACTGGCAACTGATACAGCGGTTATAATTAGTACAACATTTGAGTCTATCATTAAGTTTTCTCATTTTATGTAAACAATAATATTATTATATATTATAATTTGAAAAAATGGAAATGAGTTCATGCAAATAGATTAGAGAAAAACACAGATAGAAACAAAATACAGAGTGTTTTTAAAATTAAAACGACATTTGACAATGTCATATTTTTGGTGGTTTACTTTTAAGAAAAAAACGTTATATTTATAATATGAAAAAATTAGCAGTAACAGCCGTTTTTTTATCATTTTTAGTTATGCCGCAAGCTATGCCGGAAGATTTTTCGTCTAATAATGCGATAATAGAGCACGCCTGGGACGGGCAAAAACCGATTACGGATGCAGAGTTTGAAAAAGCAATCAATACTCTTACAGAGAAACAAAAGAAGAAAGAAGAGAAAGCAAAAAAGAAAAAAATAAAAAAAATAAGCGGTGGCGGAACAAGTTTACATAAAGGTTTAGAACCAATGAGTGAAATATCCGCACAGGAAGCACTTAAGGAAAAGGGTGAATTTGACGGGCAGCTTTTAAATATGCCGGTTGATTTTATTGTTGACGGGAAAGTGCTGGAAAGAGGGTATTATAACGTTTTTGGAGAAAAGGATAAAAACGGTGATGTTTATTTATCCTTTTATCAAGCTCACTATTTTAAAGGTAAAGTAAAAGCAAAAACAACAAATAATGATTTTGGTGACGAACATCTGGATTTTGTAAAGATAGAGCCTTATAACGAAGATTACATCAGGATTATGTACGGTTCTTTAGATTTTAATGCTTATGCATATCTGAGATGTAATAATTAAAAAAGAATAAAGCAGCTCATAAGCCGTGTTCTGTTTTTCTGCTAACTTCAAACCGGTAGTTTGCTCTGTTAACAGGGGATAATTATTTACCCCGATAATCATCTGTCTGGTATTAGGATTACTCCTAATCTCTAGCGATTTTTCAAGCTCGGCGGACACCTCAAGCGCTTGTTTCAATCTTGCATCCGACTGGGGGTTGCCTGGCATATACTTCTCAGTATATCCGGTGAGCTCTTACCTCACCTTTGCACCATCGCCTGTGATATAAAATCCATCGGCAGTCTTTTGGGTTAGAGGTATATTTACCCACGACCCCTTTCTGTGGTCCGATCCACCGGCTCACGCCGTCCGGAGTTTCTCCGGCAGTCTGTCCTTGGATGCACGGACTTTCCTCACAAGGAACTAATTTACCTCGCGCGATTATCCGGCTACTTTATTCTTTACATGATTATACAACAAAATATACAAAAATTTGTGTTTTATTCAAACAATGCCTGTATAAACTCTTTAGAGTCAAAATCTTTCAGGTCTTCCATTTTTTCGCCAACGCCTACGAGTTTTACAGGCAGGCTGAGTTCTTTTGCTATTGCCAATACAATTGCGCCTTTAGCCGAGCCGTCAAGTTTTGTGAGTGCAACTGATGTCAGATCGACACACTCTTTAAAGACTTTTGCCTGCTGTAATCCGTTTTGACCTGTATTTGCATCAATTACCAAAATACTTTCTCTCAAAGATTCAGGGGCATTTTTGTCGATAACGGTTTTTATTTTTGAAAGTTCTTCCATTAAGTTAAACTTGTTTTGAAGTCTTCCTGCTGTATCAACAAGGATTACATCATAGTTCTCATTTCTTCCCTTTTGGATTGCTTCATAAACTACTGATGCGGGGTCTGCTTTATCTCTTCTTACGATATCTGCTCCGGAACGTCTTGACCAGATATCAACCTGTTCTTCCGCAGCTGCTCTGAACGTGTCGCCTGCAGCGATAAGTACACGTTTGCCTTCCTGCTTAAATTTATAAGCCAGTTTCCCTATTAATGTAGTTTTTCCTGCGCCATTTACACCTGTTATAAAATAAATATTCAACTCGTTTTCTTTATAACTTAACTCTGAAGAACCGGTTGTTTCAAGAATTTTTAAAAATTCATTCTGCAAAAATTCTTTTACCTGAGACGGCTTAATCATATCCTGTCCTCTTAGCTTGTCAACAAGTTCTGAGGCATAATCTACGCCTAAGTCTGCACTTATAAGCATATCTTCCATATCATCAAGTACGAACTCAGAAAACTCTTCTTCTTCTGAAACGGTATCTACGATATTTCCAACAAGTGCCTGTGCAGTTTTTGAAACAGTAGATTTAAGTTTATCAAAAAAATTGAACATTTTATCCCTCGTCCTAACCCTCTCCCGACGGGCGAGGGAGCAGTTTTTATATTTATCCCTTCAAACCATTTTCCACAATTACTTTTGCCAAAATTCCGTTAACAAAAGAGGAAGAGTCTTCTGTAGAATATTTTTTTGCTAGTTCAACGGCTTCGTCAACAATAACTTTAATCGGAGTATCTTTTATAAAAAGAAGTTCTGTTATTGCGATTCTTAAAATATCTTTATCGATTTTTACAAGTCTTGAGATATCCCAGCCGTTTGAATATTTCTGGATTTGTTCATCTACGGTTTTATGATTGTTTTTAAACTGTTCTGCAATTTCTATTGTATAATTTTTTACCTCTGACTGGTTTTCTAAGGTTGAAAATTCTGCAATCTCAAGACCTAATATTGCTTTTTCCGCAACATCAAGCATTGTATCAACTTTTTGTATCATCTCATCTGTCATAGGAATCTGAACAGGCTTGTTTTTTGCACCCATTGGTCTTGACAGATTTGATTCGTGTTCTGCTTCATAAGAAGAAAGAGATTCCTTTATATCAATCAATGAACCAACCGTAAGGTTTAGCTCTTCCATTGCAGAGTTTGATAAAATTCTTACTGATTTTACCATAATTTCTTCGAAGTCTTTTTTTGAATATTTTGTTATTTCTTTTTCAAATTGTGAAAATAATATAAGTGCAAGTTCTCTTGCAGCACGTCTTGCCTGCATAATAGTTCTCCTATAATCAATTATAAGATATATGTTAACACGAAATATTTAAATTTAATACAAAATAAAGTTTTAAATTTAGATATATGATATAATGATTACATTAGGAGGTTATTTATGGGTAAAAGACGTGCAATTATTATAGTAATAGATTCAATGGGTTGCGGGGCTATGCCTGATTATGCGGAATTTGGTGATGTTGCCGAATGTAATACGTTAAAGAATGTTGCACATTTTAATAAAGGTTTGAATGTTCCCGTACTTGAAATGATGGGGCTCGGGAATATAGGTGATTTTGAAGGAATTTTCGGAACAAATTCTCCGATTGCACAATATGGTATTTTAAGAGAAAAATCCAAAGGAAAAGATACTACAACAGGTCACTGGGAAATTGCAGGTCTGATATCTGAAAAACCTTTTGCAACGTTCCCTGAAGGTTTCCCAAAAGAACTTATTGATAAATTTATTGCTGAAACAAATTGTGGCGGAATATTGGCGAATATTCCGGCAAGCGGAACCGCAATAATTGAAAAACTTAACGACGAACACCATAAAACAAAATTCCCGATAGTTTATACTTCGGCAGACAGCGTTTTTCAGATTGCGCTTGATACGGATATGATACCTCTTGAAACTTTGTATGAATGGTGCAACATAGCGCGCAAACTTCTTGATGAAGGAAATTATAACGTTGCAAGAGTAATTGCAAGACCTTATAAAATCATTGACGGAAAACCGACAAGGATTTCAAAGGACAGACGTGATTATTCAATGGCTCCGCCTAAAGATACAGTTCTGGATAAATACAAAAATTCAGGTGTAAAAGTAATAGGTATCGGAAAAATTGAAGACATTTTTTCAAAAGCGGGTATTACACACGCAATTCATACAGGCTCAAATAAAGAAGGTCTTGAACTTACAATAAAAGCGATTAACGGTACGCTTGATTTAGAAAGTATTAAGTACAAAGACACAAACATTACGGACAACGAACGGGAAATAATTTTTACAAACCTTGTTGATACAGATATGCTTTTCGGACACAGAAATGATGCGGCTGGTTATGGCAGAGCAATTGAAGAGATTGACTCATATCTTAAGCAAATCCTTCCTCTGATAACAGAAGACGATTTGCTTGTGATTACCGCTGACCATGGTTGTGATCCGACGGTTCCGGGTACTGACCATACAAGAGAACAGGTTCCAGTGATTTATTATTCAAAAAATATAGAACCAAAATCTTTGGGCACAGAGCAAGGTTTTGATACAATCGCAAAACGCCTTGGTGACTGGCTTAAGTAAGAAATGTAAAGTTTTGTAACAAATGTTGTGTCCTCTGAAATTCGATATTTTTTAAATACTTTATATATATGTAAGATTTAAAAAGATGGTGAACAAAGATGGCAATAGCAAATTTACACGAAACATTATTAAGCTACACATTAAGAAAGAACCAGTTAAACCTTGAGATTTCCGAATATCAGACACAAAAGACACTGGCTGCATATTCTCAGGCTGATGTTCGTTCAATCAGAGCACAGGATGAACAGGAAATCAGAGACTTTTATAAAGCTTTATATGAAGGTGATGAAGAATACAAAGGCAAATATAAAGACTACACTCAAATCCCCGATTTTGAAGCAGAAATGGATAAGATTGCAGCAATATACCAGGACCAGTTAGATGAATTAACCGCTTGGGAAACTCAAATAGACGCACAAATTACAACAAACAGTGCAGAGCTTGAAGAAGTAAATGCATATATGGAATCTATGAAATCAATGCTTTCAAGCAATATTCAGGAAGATTTCAAATTTGGATTGAACTAAAAAAACACGAAGATATGAAGAGAGCAAAAAAAGACGGCGTTGGCTGTCTTTTTTTTATGAAATATTACAAACTCTTTGTGCAGATTTATGATAAACTGTTAGTTATGGATGATTTTAAGCACTATACGGTTATGCTCAATGAAGCTGTTGATGCGCTTGAGTGTAAAGACGGTAAAATTTATGTTGACTGTACTCTTGGAGGCGGCGGACACAGTGAACTTATTTTAAAACGTATTCAACCAAGCGGAAGGCTGGTTGCTTTTGACGTTGACGAAGAAGCAATAAATCATTCAAAAGAAAGGTTAAAAAATTATCATAATTTAACAATAGTTAAATCTTCATATACAAATATTAAACAGGAGCTGAATAAACTCGGAATAGAAAAAATCACAGGCGGTGTAATTCTTGACCTCGGGGCATCGTATCATCAGCTTACAAAACAGGAGCGAGGTTTTTCTTTTTCAAAGGACGCTCCGCTTGATATGAGATTTGACATGGATGCCGATTTTAGTGCGTATGATGTGATAAATACGTATAAAGAGGATGACTTGGTAAGGATATTTAGTGAGTATGGAGAAGAAAGATTTTCAAAACGGATTGCAAAATCGATTGTGGAAACTAGAAGGGGAAAGCAAATTAGAACAACGAAAGAGCTGGCTGATATTATTATTAAAGCGACTCCTCATATTAAGTCTGGCATACATCCTGCTACAAGGGTGTTTCAGGCTGTTAGGATAGAAGTTAACGGTGAGTTAAAAAATGTTAAGAAAGTGTTGCATGACATATTGGCATTACTGGATGTTGGTGGTATAATTAGTGTCATAAGTTTTCATTCTCTGGAGGATAGAATAGTTAAGCAATTCTTTAAGAGTGAAAGCCAAAAGTGCAGGTGTAATAACATTATTTGCACTTGTGAACCGCCAAAGATAGAGCTTGTAAACAAGAAGCCTATAATGGCAGGGGAGATTGAATTAAAGGAAAATCCGCCATCAAGGAGTGCCAAGTTAAGAATCGCAAGATGTATTAACTGATATTCGGCGGTTGGGGTATATATAAAGTATTTTAAGTATTACCTTAAAAATAAAACAAAACAAGGTTGGAATTCTGTTGCGGGAGTGAGGAGATTTACTTTTGGTTGCTGGTATTAAAGTAAATGCTAATAACAAGTCCGGTTTGGACGATTTAATAAAGAAATTTTCGGGTGAAGCAAAGAGAGAATACGTTTATGTCGAGAACGTTGCTCAAAAATCTTTTGTTGACAAATCTGTTCAAAAACTGGTTGATAATAGTATAATAGAAGGGTATTTCCCAAAGGAGAATCTTGTAAGAGATATGGCAATAAAAAGAGTAAATAAGTCACTTTGCATAATTTTAAGTATATTGGTTATGGTTGTTGTAATAAGTTATTATTTTGTAATTTCATGCGAAATAAAACTTAATGATATCAGCCGTCAGACGGTTATCTTAAACAATGAGAACGAAGAGTTACAAAATAAATTAGACAGTCTGAAGTCTTTCAATAATGTTGACAAAACTCTTCAGCAAAATAATTTACTCCAAAGACCGGGACAGGTTATTGAAACACCTGAAGTTCAGCCAACAATGGAAACAGCAGGAAAAAATACTTCGCACAAGCGCGTGTTTAACCATGCAATAGGTTTTTAGATGTTTAAGCTTGTATGTGGTGCGGGAAACGAAGATGCAGAAAGCGTAAAAAAGCTGACGTATGTTTATGCATCAGCCGGATGCGATATTTTTGATTTGTCTGCCAGAAAAGAAATTTTAGACGCTGCAAAAGAAGGTGTTAAATTATCAGGCAGAACGGATGTAAAGTACTGTGTAAGCATTGGAATAAAAGGTGATAAACATATTTCAAAGGCAAAAATTAAGGAAGATTATTGTACAAAATGTGGCAATTGTGTGAGGTCTTGTCCGAATGATGCCGTATATTCTTCCATAATAATTGATGAAAAAAAATGTATAGGCTGCGGGAATTGTTTTAAGAAATGTCCAGCCGGTGCAATCTCTATGGAAGAAAAGGATGTAAACTACCGTGAGGTTCTTCCTTATATGGTGAAGAACGGAGTTGATATAATTGAGCTTCATATTATGGGACATGACAAAGATGATTTGTCAAAAAAATGGCAGGTTATAAATGAATGTGAACCGAATTTTGCTTCAATTTGTATAGACAGGGAAAATTTCGGGAATAAAGAAGTGCTAGAAAGAATAAATAACTTGTTATCTTTAAGAAAACCCTATACAACAATTATTCAGGCGGACGGCGTTCCGATGAGCGGCGGAAGTGATGATTTTAAGACAACGCTTCAGGCTGTTGCTATGGCAGAAGTTATCCAAAACGCAGATTTACCCGTATATATAATGCTGTCAGGTGGCACAAACTCCAAAACCGCTGAACTTGCCAAAATGTGCGGTATAAATTTCTACGGTATAGCAATCGGCTCATGGGCAAGAAAAATTGTTAAACCGTTTGTATCGCAAAAAGATTTCTGGGATAACGAAGAAGTTCAGAAAAAAGCGATACAAACAGCAAAAGAACTTATAGACAAATGTAAATAGTCTTAATGATATTTACATTTACCCTGATTTATGCTCTAATGGACATGGTGAGGAACTTAAATAAAAGGAGAGATTATGGCATCAGAAGAAAGAACATTCGTTGCAATTAAGCCTGACGGAGTAAAAAGAGGTTTAATAGGAAGAATTATACAGAGATTTGAAGATAAAGGCTTCAAAATTGTAGGAATGAAGTTGCTGCAGGTCACTCCTGAACTCGCTGCAAAGCACTATGAAGAGCATCAGGGTAAATCATTCTATAAAAGGCTTATTTACTATATAACAAGCGCACCGATTGTTGCTATGGTTATAGAAGGGTACAATGCCGTAGAAAGCGTTCGTCATACTGTTGGTGCAACAAATCCAATGAATGCTGATGTCGGAACGATCCGTGCAGACTTTGGACAAATTATGGAATATAATGTTGTTCACGCATCTGATTCTTTGGCAAGTGCCGAAAGAGAAATTAATATTTACTTTAAGCCTGAAGAAATCTATGATAACTGGCAATCAATGTCAGAAATTATAGCTTATGACGAAGAAAGATATAACCAGCAGGGAATATAGAAATTATATAAAAACTGGAATAAAGAATGAGTCGGGAATTCCACCCGACTCATTCTTTTTAGGGTTGTGGAGCAAATAAAATATGATATAATGTTTATATAGATATGTAGTAGGATTTTAATTATGGCACTATCACCCGTCGGTACATCTTCAGATTATGCTTTTTGCATGCCTTCAAGCGCTCTGAATTCAAGAGTGCCGGCTCTTAACAGCAATTCCAGGACCAATGGCTTAAGTGATGCTTATTTTGCTAAAAAAGGTGAGCCGATGTATATGCAGGAAATGGATGCCGATGAAGACGGTATCGTTTCTTTTGACGAGTTTAAAGATTACTGCAAGGATAAAGGTATATCATCAAAGCAAATGGAAAAAATGGTTCAGATGGGGAACTCATACCGTGAGTTAATGGACCAGATAAAGAAAAACGATGGCAATAAAACTATTGTAAATTTTCAGGTTAGTGATTTATTAGAGAAAATAAACTCTAAAAATGATGATAAGATATACGCAGTACGCGGCGATGACAAATACGACGAAGCCATTGATACTAATGCTGATGATAAAATTACCTACAAAGAGTATATTGATTACTGCGTAGAACATGCCAAAACCAACGAGCAAAAATCAAATACCAGAGTTGAACAAACTGATAGCGGAGTATTTAGAACATCAAGCAGCGGAAAAGCTGTTAATGCTTACGCACGCAGTGCATCACAACCTGTTCAGAGCATGTTTGAATACGAAGTTTAGTGGTGAATCTTGTATATTTCTGTTAGAATGAGGGGGTAAATTTAGGGGAAATATAAGGATTTATAATGTCAGTATTTGATAATTTCAGTTATGAGTTGCTTCATGAGGATAAAAAGACAGGCGCAAGGGCAGGTATTTTACATACTCCGCATGGTGATATAGAAACACCAATTTTTATGCCTGTCGGTACGAACTCGACGGTTAAACTTTTAACAAACAATAATCTCTATGACACAGGAGCTCAGATAATTTTAGGCAATTCTTACCACCTCTACTTAAGGGCCGGACATAAATTAATTGAAAATTTTGGCGGTATCCACAGCTGGATGAACTGGCAAAAACCCGTTTTAACTGATTCGGGCGGATTTCAGGTTTTTTCTCTTGCGCATTTAAGAAAAATTACGGAAGAAGGTGTTGAGTTCCGTGACCCGAAAGACGGTAAAAAACATTTTATAAGTCCTGAGATTTCAATGGAGATTCAGCAATCAATAGGTGCTGATATAATTATGGCTTTTGACTGGTGCGCACCGTTTGGATGTGATTACGATACAGCAAAAGAAGCAATGGGAATAACTCACAGATGGCTTGAAAGGTGTATTAAGGCAAAAACAAGAGAAGATCAGGCTTTGTTCCCGATTTGTCAGGGTGCTTTCTATGATGACCTCAGAAAAGAAAGCGCAGCTTATGTTTCAAATATTGACGCAGTAGGTTATGCAATTGGTGGTTTGAGTGTCGGTGAAGATAAGGAAACAATGAACAAATTTGTCGAACTGACTGCACCGCTTTTACCTCACAACAAACCACGTTACCTTATGGGTGTCGGAACGCCTGAAGATTTGTTAGACGGAATAAAACGCGGTATAGATATGTTTGACTGTGTACTTCCTACGCGTAATGCAAGGCACGGTTCGTTCTTTACAATGAATGGAAAAGAACAGATTAAGAATGCTAAATTCCAGGAAGACCCGCTTCCTCTTGACGAAAACTGCGATTGTTACGCTTGTAAAAATCATTCAAGAGCATACATAAGACACCTCTATAAATGCGGAGAAGGAACAGGACAAGCATTAATGTCTATTCATAACATAAAATTCCTGCTTAATTTTGTTAAAGGCTGCAGACAAGCGATTTTAGAAGACAGATTTGAAGATTTTTATAACGAAAACTACCCAAAAGTTATTAGATAAAATCTTATTTTAAAGTATTTACTGAAAAATCTTTAGAAAATTCTACAAAATCAAAATGATCTTCCAAAGCTTCTTTTAAGTTGCTTTTGTCAGAAGCAAGCACGTCATCAACAGGTTTTCCAAAAATGTACATATTGTTATTCAGAACAAGTGTATTTAGTCTTGTTTTTATTCCATCGCCACGTTGTGCAGCAATAACAGAAGTCGGAATTCCTTCTTTTTGCAGTGCTTCATAAATTGTTTCTATTAAATCCATGCTTTGTTCAGAAACAGGATTATGCGGATTGTATTCGATTCCTCCCGTGATGAAAGCGTGTATTTCATCCATAGACTTTTTCATACGCCCCCTGAGGCCTTCTATTATATCGCTGACTCTTTGTCCTATGTTGTTAAGGTTTTCAAGTTCGGGTGCCGAGTGTGCTTCAAATTTATCTTTGCCGCCCCACGCGGTTAATTTTATACACGGTCCGAGACCTTCAACCAGCGTTCTTGTGTTAACGTGGTGGTATTGACCTTTATTAAGAGTTAAGTCGTGTCCGAGAGAGTTACCTATAACAATGGCATTTTTTGTAGTCGGAATAACTTTTTTTGAGGCAAGATAAAAATTCATATAAAAACTCCTATATATGAATATATGAAAACGTGTAAAAATAATTTTTGCCAAAACTAAAAGAGGCGGATTTGGTTTTACCAAATCCGCCTCTTTTATTATTAATATTAAATTACTACCCCTTGGCAAAAGAGTTATTTGAACGTGATGAGATTTCTTCTTTTAATTTTGAAATAAACTCATCTACGCTCATAGTTCCGACCTGACCTATTCCTCTTGCACGGACTGCAACTGAGTTTGATTCGATTTCTTTATCACCGATTACGCAAACGTAGTTGATTTTCTTGTCTTGCAAGCTTTCTCTGATTTTGTAGTTCATAGATTCAGAACGATCATCAAGATTTACTCTTAAACCGGCTTCACGCATTTTCTTGTAAACCTGTTCTGCAAAGTCAACGTGTTTTTCGTTGCTTATCGGAACGATAGATACCTGCGTTGGAGCAAGCCATGCAGGGAAGCAGCCTGCGTAGTGTTCAATTAAGATACCGTGGAATCTTTCCATTGAACCGAAGATTACTCTGTGGAGCATAAGAGGTGTCTTCATACTGCCGTCTTTGTCCTGATATTTGATATCAAATCTTGCAGGAAGGTTAAAGTCGAGCTGGATTGTAGCACACTGCCAAGTTCTTCCGATAGCATCCTTAACTTTGAAGTCAATTTTTGGCCCGTAGAATGCGCCGTCACCTTCGTTGATGTCGTACTTCATTCCTCTGCGTTCCATTGCTTCTTTTAAACCTGCCTCAGCTTTGTTCCAGTTTTCAAGTTCACCTACATAGCTTTCAGGTCTGGTTGAAAGTTCAACTTCAAATTCCATACCGAAAATTGCCATTGTATCAGCAACAAAATCAATAATGGAGTTGATTTCATCAACTAATTGCTCAGGAGTACAGAAGATGTGAGCATCATCCTGAGTAAATCCCTGAACACGAGTTAAGCCTGATAATGCACCTGATTTTTCTTTTCTGTAAACAGTACCGAGTTCTGCCATTCTTAGCGGTAACGAACGGTATGAATATCTGTTTGCCTGATAAATCAAAATGTGGAATGGACAGTTCATAGGTTTTACTACAAACTGGTCGTCAGAATCTTCATCTTTTTGTACAAAGAACATGTTTTCTTTATAGTGGTCCATGTGACCTGAGATTTCCCAAAGAGTAGATTTAGCAATTTGAGGAGTATTAACGATTACGTATCCTCTTTTTCTGTGTTCTTCTCTCCAGTAGTTTTCTATTTGTTCACGAACACATGCAAGGTTCGGGTGCCATAAAACAAGCCCTCCGCCCATTTCTTCACGAGTTGAGAACAAGTCTAACTGCTTGCCTAATTTTCTGTGGTCGCGTTTTTCAGCTTCTTCCAGGAAAGTTAAGTAAGCCTGTAAATCTTCTTTATTCCAGTATGCAGTGGCATAAATTCTCTGTAACATCTTATTCTTTTCGTTACCGCGCCAGTAAGCACCTGCAACCTTCAGAAGCTTAATAGCGTTACCTTTGATGTAAGATGTGTTAGGAATGTGAGGTCCTGCACAAAGGTCATTAAACAGAACGTTTCCGTCTTTGTCTTTTGTTAAGTATAAAGTCGGGTTGTCGTTTCTGTGTTCTTCTAGCAGTTCTGCTTTGTAAATTTCGCCTTCTGCTTTAAATTCAGCGATTTTAGCATCAACGTCTTCTACAAAATATTTTTCAAATGTCAGATTTTCTTTGATGATATTTTTCATCTCATCTTCGATTTTTTGAAGGTCATCCTGTGTAAATGCATAACCATCAGTTAAATCAAAGTCGTAATAAAATCCGTCATCAGTTGCCGGCCCGATAGCTAACTTTGCTTGTGGGAACAGCTTTTGTACGGCTTGTGCCATGATGTGAGAACAAGAGTGTCTGAGTGTTCTCAAAGTTTCGTTGTTTTTTTCCATTTTTTTCTCTTTCTATCCTTGTTGCGGTAGCCGTATAAATATTTAATAACCTTTTAAATATTTACCTCTTTCCGCCTGTCAAATCAGAGATTTGTTTGCTTCGTTCATATACATTCACTTCGCAACGGCGTACCGGGCTTATACTCTAGTATGTATTATTACAAACTATTTGTATTTACCCCTCGTAGTGTTTTGTTCTCCAAAGTATTATCCTCCGATAACACTTTTCGGACTTCACACCGGCTGCGCATGGGTGGATCCCCCTAACTATTACAAAGATAGTTTAACATAAAATCAAGTAACATAATACTGTTTATGAAAAACCTAACGATTTAAAATCCGGATTAAAACTTTGCTCATTCTTTATTGCTTTGTAAACATCATTTAAGTTATTCGCATAAACCCTTGTCGGTTCGAGTTCTTTAAGTAGTTTACCTTCTTTATCTGTAATAGCGCATTTGGGTCCTCTTATGCCAAAATATGATTTTAAAAGTTCTCCTGATGGTGAATACACCCTTGTATCTGTGGCAATTATGGAATCAAAACCTGACGCAGATGTTATTCTTGTCTGAATATTTCCGTTTGGTAATATTTTTTTAGAATATATTTGGCCTGCGTGCGGGGTATTTTCTCCAAATCTCCATACATGAACTAATTTTTCGCCTTGCTGTACCGGGACTTTACCTTGTACTTTTCTCATTAATTTATCATATATTGATTTCAACATCTTTGCTTCGCTATAAATTTTTGACATTAAACAACACTCCTTCTGACTTATTTATATATTATTAAAGATTTTAAAAGAACAAAATTTGCTATTTTTTTTAGATATTGTTACATAAGATTTACATAATCAGAGAATGTAATAATTTTATAATTTTGTATTATAAAAAAATGAAAATATTTTTTATCATAATTTGTATATGTCTTAATTTTATTCCGGTCTTTGCATATTCCAGTACAGCATCAAAATTTGCCGAACAAGAATACGCTAAGAAGCATAATTGTAAAAAAGTTCAAATTAACATGAAAAAAGAATATTCGGCAGAATACCAACAGAAATCCGGAGAGAAAATTGTTTACGGTTGGGGCGATATGAGGTGTAAATTCAAGGATAAAGAAGGACGAAAAAAGTGCAGAATAACTTACGTTGTTTTTATTGATGAGTCCGGTAAACCCCGTTGGAGTATGATTAATGTTTACAAATAAAAAAAGACCTCTCAAAAAGAGAGGTCTTTTTTTTAACTAATATTTATTAGTCAGCAAAGTATCTTGCCAAAAGTCCGTCAAAACCTCTGCCATGGCGAGCTTCGTCTTTAGCCATTTCGTGAACTGTATCGTGGATAGCATCAAGATTAAGTTCTTTTGCACGTTTTGCAAGCTTCATTTTGCCATCGCAAGCACCAAATTCTGCTTCTGCTCTCATTTCAAGATTCTTTCTGGTAGAGTTTGTAAGAACTTCACCTAAAAGCTCTGCAAATCTTGAAGCGTGATCAGCTTCTTCAAAAGCATATCTCTTAAATGCTTCTGCAATTTCCGGGTACCCTTCTCTGTCAGCTTGTCTTGACATTGCAAGGTACATACCGACTTCTGCACATTCACCGTTAAAGTTTGCTCTTAAACCTTCCATAATTTGCGGGTCTAAGTCTTTTGCGATGCCGACTCTGTGTTCATCAGCATACTCTTTGTTGCCGTCTTCCATTTTTGTAAAAACTTCTCTTACTGCGCCGCAAACCGGACAAGTTTCCGGAGCTTCGCCTTCTACTGTGAAACCACATACTGAACATACATATTTTGCCATAATTTTATCTCCCTTTCTAAATAAGACACAAGGGTATTATACCATAGAAGAAAATATAATAAAAGAACGTTATTTTTATTTTCCAATAAAAAAAGAACGTTGTTACCGTTCTCTTTTTATTTTAGTAATGATTGATGATTTCTCTTTCTCTATTTAAGGTTTACACCTATTTAATTTCGATATCATCTGTGGCTTGAAGCTGTTTTGACTTGTAGTTGTGGATGACTGCGTCAACCAATAAGTCGTATGAAGAACTTTTCTCGATGTTCGGGAATTCTTCCTTCAATTGTTGTCTGACCATTGCTTCCAGCCTGTGTTCGTCAGCTTTTATTTTAAGTTCATTACTTGATAATGATTGTATAAAATCATCTCTTTCAGCCGCCTGATTCTGAGCAAATGCGTTTAAGTTTGCTCTTGGGTCAAGTGCTTCTTTTACTGAGTTGATAAATCTTTTTAAGTTTGTCATACAGACCTCACTTTTACTACTACCTTCATTTTGTATCTATATAAAGTTCACTCAAGGAAGAAATTGCCTAATTTTTTTTAAATCGTAACAATTATTTACAATTATCTATCCGGATTAAATTTTAACCCTACAATTTAGCAAAATCAGTTAACATTATATACTTATTCTTTAAACAGTTCAAGAGAGCAATACGATTGTTTTTAATATTTTCGTCTTTATCCATAACAAGAACGTCGTCAAAGAATTTTGTAACGACAGGATTTATTGAGATTAAATCGCACAAATATTTGTTATAATCACCTGAGAAGTTTACTCCCTGAACGGCTCTAAATAAATCTTTTTCTGCCTGTTCGACAAATAAAGATTCATTAACTGAAACATTTACTTCGTCTTTTAATATTCTAAGTACACGGTTTGCATTTTCCAATAATTTTTCGTCATTCAATGTGCTTATTGCTTTAACTCTCAACAAGTAGTCACAAAGGTCTTTGCAAGGATTTACTCCTGCACATGCTTCAAGAACATTCTTTGAATAATCTGAGTTTAAGAAAATAATTAATCTCTGAACGAAGAACTCTTCTACATCGGCTTTAACATCAGCAGATATGGGAAGTAATGCTATCGCTTCATCAATAATCTTTGATAAATCTAATTTTAAATTATGCTCTAAAATTGTTTTAATAATACCTAACGCTGCACGTCTTACGCCAAGAGGGTCAGAAGAACCTGTCGGTTTTTTGCCTGCTGCAAATACTGCACAAATTGTATCAATTTTATCTGCTATACCAACAACTTGTCCTTCAATACTTTTTGCTGTTTCACTGTCAGCGTTAAGCGGGAAGTAGTGTTCTCTGATACCATCCTGAACACCCTGTTCTTCGCCGCTTACACGGGCGTAATCAGCACCGATAAAGCCTTGTAATTCTGTGAACTCAAATACAAGATTTGTAGCCAAATCAGCTTTGCAGAGTTCTGCTGTACGCTTGATTGAAGGTTTATTAACGCCAAGAGCAGATGCAATTTTTTCTGAAAGTTTAATAATTCTTTGAGTTTTATCATAAACAGAGCCCATACCTTTTTGGAATGTCATGCCTTTCAGATTTTCAACATAGCTTTCAAGCGGTTTTTTTGTATCTTCATTAAAGAAGAAAACTGCATCATCAAGACGGGCTTTAATAACACGAAGGTTACCTGCTTTAATGTTCTCAAATTCGTTACCGATATAATTTGTAATTGTTACAAATTTATTTATTAATTTACCTGTTTTTTCATATAGTGCAAAATATCTCTGATGTGTTTCCATAACTGTTACTGCAACTTCCTGCGGAATAGTAAGATATGCCGTATCAAAATCGCAGGTAACGGCTACCGGATATTCAACAATAAATGTAACTTCTTCGAGTAAATCATCAGAAATTTTTGTTACGGCATTAAGCTTGCCAGCTTCAATATTAGTAAGCTCAATTATTTTATTTTTACGTTCATCCTGGTCAACAATAACTTTGGCATCTCTCAATTTATCAACATATTCATCAGGATTGTTAATAACAATATTTTGAGTAGAGAATCTGTGGCCGTTAGTAACATTAGAAGAATCTTTATCAATTATTCTGATTTTAACTTCTTCTCCGTCTAAGATTGATAATACCCATCTTATAGGACGTGAAAATTTAACATCATTTGCTCCCCATCTCATAAAGTGAGGTCCCTGAAGTTTTGAGAAAATCTGAGGTACATTTTCCTGTAATAAATCTTTTGTATTTTTACCTTTTATAGATATTTTTGCAAAAACGTAATTGTCTTCAATATACAAATCATCTTTTGAAACACCGTTTTTATTAGCAAAACCTTCGCCTGCTTTTGTAAGATTACCTTGTTCATCAAAAGCAACTTTTGCTATCGGTCCTTTTACAACTTTTTCAACGTCAGGCTGTGAAGCGGAAAGTCCGTCAACAATAACAGCAAGTCTTCGGGGTGTTGCCATAACTTTTATATTGGAAAAACTTACATTATTATCATTCAAAAATTTTTCAAACCCCTGGTTTAACTGGTCTATTGCCATAGGAATAAACTTATAAGGCAACTCTTCAACGCCGACTTCAAATAAATATTTACTCATCTTTTTCTCCGTTTATATTTCAATTAATATAATTATACTATAAAGGAGTTATTACGATAGCAAATAATTTTTTTTTCGTACATTTAAGATAATATAAATATAAAAAGGAGTTTTGTATGCAGGTAAGTAATATAAATCTTCAGACAAATTTTAAATCAAAAATTCTGCCAAATGCTGTCTTAGAGCAGTCTTTTGACAGTGCAATAAAAAATCAGGACAGATTCTTTGTCAAGGCGGTAAATACATTGTTATATGACGGAAAAAGTGATATTTTGGAGCTAAAAAAAAGAAATAATCATAATTTGAGTTTATATGTTAACGGAGAGATAGAGGCAGAAGAGCAAGCCTTTTTAAATTATTACAGAAATGTAGGAGCTGATTTGATTAAAAAATATGCCACTAAAAACGAACAAGCGAGCAATTCGGTCGGTAAATACGGCATTTTATCAAACAAGGAAAGAGAACTTGTAAGTAGTGATGTAAGTTTTATTAAATTATTATCGGAAAATCTTGAATCAGGATCTAATTATATAGAAAATGTTCAGAATATTTTGGATAAAATGAAAAAGAAACTTGACGATAATACAACAAAAGAAATATTACAACTAAAAAAATTAATCTTTGGTCAATAAAATTATATGTTTTGATAATAAAAAAACTCTCCGAATATTCTCGGAGAGTTTTTTGTAAAATTTTCAGTTTAATTATCTTAATCTTACTGTTACAGATTTAGCTTTTTGAGTGTATTCAAGCTTGTCTTCTCTTGATAACCAGCCTAAACCCATTTCAGCAAAATTGTCAGCTAAGCTCAAATCTTTTTTCATTTTGTTGATTGAAACTTCACCTTTAGTGTTAAGGTAGTTGTAGATTGTACCAGCTGATTCGATAATTTGTTCTTGGATGCCTTTTACTTCTTTAATTTTTGCCATTTTAAATCTCCTTCTATGTGTGCGTTTTGTGAACATTTCTGTTCACAATTTATTTTATAAAAAAGTTTAAATTTTTGCAAGTGTTTTTTCTACAATTTATGTTAAAATAATACGTACGGAGTATGTTATTAAATTCTATTAAAGCTGATTATCGTGAGCATGTACTCACAAATAAATTTTTTGAACTTATTTCTAAGGGTGTAAAACCCTCAGAAATACTGGTTCTGGTTCAAAATTCCGCATCGAAAAAAAAGCTTCAAAATATAATAGCGGAAAATTTGAATATTGAAGCAACAGAAAAAATAAATGTTCATTCTTTTTTCTCCATTGTATATAATACTCTGCAAGAAAACTGGTGTTTTATAGAAAATTCAATAAAAGGTGAAAAATCTTTTATTCTCCCAAACCTTGTCGGGCTAGAAGTTTCGCAGTTTCTTTTGAAGGATCTTTTGAAGAATATAATTGTCAAAGGATATAATTCAAAAAAATCGCTTCTTCATCAAATTTTCAGAAGATATTCTTTGATAGTTCAAAACAATTTATCAAATGATGATGTGAAAGACAGGGCAAAAATTTTAAAGGAATCTTTTGCTGATGATGCAGAACTCATAATTAAAAAACTTTTGTCTGTAACTTTAAAAACAAGAAGTTTTGATTATCTTCGTCAAACATTGGTTTTCAATTTTGTATGTAAAAATACGGATTATTTTAAAAGTATAAAATATCTGCTCGTTGATGACGCAGATGAAATGACTCCAGTTTGTTTTGATTTTATTGAATACTTAAAACCGCAGTTGAAAGACTGGGTAATTTGTTTTGATGCATTAGGTTCATCAAGGTGCGGATATTTGAGTGCAGATACATCAATTGAATACAAGTTAAAGAGTCTGTTTAACGAAAAAGTTATTTCTGATAAGGATGATGTTTTTACAAACGGCGAAATTATTTTTTCAAACATTTTGGAAGACAAGCAGGACAAATTAGAGAGATTTTCTTTGACAGCCCTTTCTAAACGAGCAGAGATACTTGATTCTGCAATATCAGAGATAAAAAAATTATTATCACAAAATAATGTTTACCCGAAAGATATTACTATAATTACTCCGCTTCAGGATGACATGCTGAGGTTTACTTTGAACGAGAATTTATCGAATATATGTGAACCTGTTTTTCTCAGCGGAAGTGAAAAACTCGTAAGCAATCCTCTTGTAAGGGCAAGTTTAAATATTTTGAAACTGATGCATGGGATTGAAGTGGATGAGATTTCTCTGAGGAGTGTTGTTGCAGATTATATAGGTATTCCGCTTATTCATGCAGGGGAAATTATTGATACGTACACAAAAACAAAAACCTTACCCGTAAAAACAGAAAAATTTAATGAAAAATATCAAAAGTTTTATAAATCTTTTTGTGAACTAAAAGACAAAAATAAAAAAATATCTTTAAAAGTTTATGAGATGTTTAAAGCGGTTGTGGATTTTGTTGAAAAAGACAAAATCAACAAATTTAATTTCTTTATAAAAGAGTTAAGAGATTTTGAAAATGTTTTGGGAGCAGATACAGTAAAGGAAAGAATTAATGATATCATTGTCCACTTCGAGAACTCGATAATTGCAGAAAATCCAAACTCTACATTGGAGATAAAACAGGACGATTTAATTGTTGCTACTCCGCAAAAAATCATTGATAATAAAATCTCAACGAAATACCAGTTTTGGCTTGATGTTTCACATTCCGACTGGGTAAAAACGGATACAGGTCCTTTGTATAATGCCTGGGTTATGCAGAAGGACTGGTCAAAAGATGAATATACAATAGAAGATGATATCTTTTTATCAAAACAAAAAATAGCCAGGATTTTACGAAAACTTTTATTGCTTGCAGAGGTTCATACTTATGCATATTCAAGCCTTTTTGATGCTTCCGGAGTTGAAAATTTGGGGGGGATCCAAAAATACATTGAATCTTTTGCCGGCAAAGTTTATGAATCAAAACCTGCATATACAATTGTTCCGAGAGATGACCAAAAGCCTGTACTTGAATACAAAAAAGGTTCAATGGCCGTGTCAGCCGTTCCGGGGGCAGGAAAAACAACAATTCTTCTTTTGCTTATTATCAAATTAATGTCAAGAGGAATTAACCCGAATAATATATTTGTTTTGACATATATGGATTCTGCTGCAAGAAATTTCAGGGAACGTATAAAAAACATGTGTCCGGAGTCGGTTCTGCTTCCTAATATCAGTACAATACACGGACTTGCTCTTAAAATATTAAAAGAAAACTCAAATTATGAAAGGTTGAATCTGACTGACGATTTTGAGATTTGCGATGATACCCAAAGGATGAGAATAATCCGTGCAATAAGCGGAAAAATATCCAAAACGGATGTGGAGGATTTTGAAAGGGCAATATCAGTGCTTAAGCTTCAGGAAGGTAACATTGATACACCGACTACAAATAAGAAAATAGAGAAATTCAAGACCTTTTATAAAGAATATCAAAATCAGCTTAAAGAAGCCAATATGATAGATTATGATGATATTTTGATATTGTCTGTAAAACTATTGGAAAACAATCCTGATATTCTTACGTACTATCAGGATATATGTGAATATATTATTGAAGATGAAGCACAGGATTCCTCAGGTGTTCAGCAAAGGTTAATAAGTTTACTAACTTCAAAGCACAAAAATCTGATAAGATGCGGTGATATAAATCAGGCTATTACGACAACGTTTTCTAATGCTGACGTGGAAGGTTTCAGACATTTTATAGCAAATGCAGATAATACTGTTGAAATGGATCATTCCCAAAGATGTGCCCAAGATGTTATGACGCTTGCAAACAAACTTGTTGACTGGGGTTCAGGGCTTTTGCCAAAGGCATTTTTTAAGAGTTATATGAAAGGAGTTGAGGGGAAAAATCCAATTTCACCGGATGCGATAAACTCTTATGTCTTTGATAATCCTTTTGCGGAAAAAAATTACATTTTAAAAGAAATCAAAAACATTTTGACGAGGGATAAAAATGCAACAATAGGAATTCTTTTAAGATGGAATTTCCAGGTTTCCTCCTGGACTTCTTTTATCAATGACTCAGGGTTAAAAACCATAACAAGGAGCGAATCTCTGGGGCAAAAAGGAGTATTTAATACTATTTTTTCGATATTACAATTTATTCAGACTCCTTTTGACAATGATGTTTTGGCTTCCACTTATGAAAAACTTTCCGAGCTTGGTTTTTACAAACAAAGATTACAGCTTGAAATCAAAAATTCTGAAGCCCCTTTTATTTGTAAGAATAGCGAAGATGTAGAAAATAACTCTCTTGCTCAGTTTCTGTGGGATATGCAGTATTGGTTAAACTCCTCAACGCTTCCTCTTGAAGAGCTTGTAATAAGAATTGGTCTTTTTTATTACACAAGCGATATAGAAAAATCAAATGTTTATCTGATTGCAATTCTCGTAAAACGACTTAATACATCAGGTAATTTTGATTTAACGCTTCAGCGCCTGGAAGAGCTTGCTAAAAAGCCGTCGCTCAGCGGGTTTAAGTTCTTCTCGGAGGAAGAGGACAAAGAAGCCGCAAAAGGAAAAGTTCAGATTATGACTATGCATAAATCAAAGGGTGATGAGTTTGATTATGTGTTTTTACCTGAACTCACGGAAAAAATGTTATCAATCGATGTAAGCAAAGCTAAACTCAGAAGCTCATCAACATTTATGGAGGATGTAAAAGCTTTTAACCCCAAATATAAAAGTAAGTCAGAGTTGGAGCTTAAAGAATTTAATTCGGAAGAAACATTGAGGCTTTTGTATGTTGCTATAACAAGGGCGCAGAAAAAATTGTATATTACAACGTCATCAAAATCAAAGGCTTTTGGTAAAGAAATTCCTCAGGAACCAAGTATAATTTTTGACACAATACTAAAAAAATAGCAGCTAACTTGCTGCTATTTCTGTTATAAATTATTACCGTGTTTTAATTTCTTATTTTAACCTTCGGTACAACTGACATACCAGGGATTATAGCATATTCTTCCGGGTTAATTTTTTCCGTAAATACAATTTTTACCGGAATTCTCTGAACTATTTTTACAAAAGAACCGACAGCATTTTCCGGTGGAAATAAACTTGATTTTGCACCGGAAGATCTTTGGATACTTTCGACTTCTCCTTTAAAAACTTTTTTTGGATAAGTATCAATTTTAATATCAACAGGCTGACCTTTTTTCATTTTTTCTAACTGTGTTTCTTTAAAGTTTGCAACAACCCAAACTTCATTCGGAACAATTACGAACAAAGGAGTTCCCGGTTGTACCATCATACCTTTTTCTACTCTTTTGCCGGAAACAGTTCCGTCAATCGGTGCTTTTATCTCAGTATATTTCATTGCAAGTTTTGCTGCATCTAATTGAGCTTTTAGAACATTTAAGTCTGCATCTGCAACTTTTGCATTATTCGCAGGATTTGATGAAAAAATTGATTGTTCCGCAACTGTTTGTTTTGCTTTTACTGCATCTAAGTTTGTTCTTGCTTTATCTAATGTTTGTTTGGAAACTGCACCTGCTTTATAAAGATTTTCATATCTTTCAACATCTTTTTGGGCAAGCTCGATTTCCGAGTTTGCAGCATTTAAATTCGCATGTGCATTATTTTGGTTCAATATTGCTCTGTCATAAGCAGCCTGAGCCTGTGCCAATTTTACTTCGTAATCATCCTGTTCAATTATTGCAACAACCTGACCGGCTTTTACAGGCTGATTATCAACAACCAGAACCTTATCTATCTGACCTGCAACTTTCGGAGAAACAGAAACAGTTGTTGTTTCAACGTAAGCGTCATCTGTTGTCTGATATCCCAGTATATGGTATATGTAATATGCACCAAATATGACTGCTATTATTGTCAGAAATGTAAAAATATAGCGTTTTTTTACAGGTAAATTCCTTTCTCTTGTTCTTTTTTCATCACTCATTTTTCTATCCTTTTATATTTGTATTTTTAATGTATCGTTTAACATGTATCTCAGTTCTTTTAACAAATCTTTTACTTTTGCCAGATCACTGTTAGCAATTTTTTCTTTTACTTCTTTGTAATGTGGTCTGATTTTAGAAATAGCTTCTTCCAGTTTGTTTTTCCCTTCATCAGTAAGTTTTATAAGTTTTACAGGACGATTGTTTTTCTTTGAAAGTTCTCTTGAAATAAGCCCTTTGTTTTCCAATGTATCCAGAAGTTTTCCTGTATTTGCCCTGTCTTTCAGAATCAGTTTTGCAAGATCTCTCTGGCACAGCTCACCGTTACACAAAATTATATCCAAAACGGCGAACTCTTCTACTGAAATGCCGGTGCTGTATTTATCAAACACCTGTTGCCCAAGAAGTTTGCAATATTTTGCAGTCAGCTCAATCTGATAAAAAATTGTATCCGTATAATATTCCTGTCCCAATAAATAATCTCCGATATAGATTATGTTTATTTTACCACATGTTGCAAATGCAACATATTTATGGTATCATCTATATTAATAAAAATCAAGGGGGAGTGGTTACTCCGTATTAGTTTAAAGGAATGTTATGAAGAAAATACTGTCAGTTGCGATGTTATTGTCAATTCTTGTTTCATCTTCTGCTTATGCAGTGGAAGATAAAACAGTCTTGAATGCAAGTACGGAAGAAAATATACAGAAAAATATTTATAAAGATATTAAAAAACATAAGTCAGAAAAAGTTAAACCTACAAAAAACAAATATGACTACATAAATCTGGCATGGTGGGGACAGTTTAATGATGAGTATCTGAATGACTATATTATTCGTGCCGTCGAAAACAACAAAGACTTAAAAATGGCAACACTCACGATTGATGAGTATTATCAGAATGTTGTAATGCAGCGTTCAAAGGAATTACCAAATCTATCGGCAGGATTTATGCCGGCATATGGAAAAAATCCGATGACGGGAAGTTCTCAAGGCAGCTTTGGCATCCCGGTTATTGCAAGTTACGAAGTTGATTTATTCGGAAAAAACCATAATAAAACAACCGGAGTAAGAAAACTATATGAAGCCTCTATTCTTGATGAACAGGCTGCATATATTTCTATTGCTTCAGCAGTCGGAACGGTTTATGTAAACATTGTTAAACTGGATGCTCTGATTGATCTGCAGGAAGAGATTGTAACACTCAGAAAAGAGATATCAGAGATTATGACAATTTCTAACCATGAGGGTATTGTTTCAACATCTGACCTTGTAAAAGCAAATAAGGCATATATTGCGGGAACATCAGACCTGGTTGAACTCAAAAAAGAAAGAACAAAGCTTCTTAACCAGCTTGCAGTTCTTGTCGGTGACAGCCCTAATAATATAGAGGATTATAAACGTGCAGATTACAGAACTTTTGTTTTCTCAGGTAATATTCCGGAAGAAGTCAGTTCTGAAATAATTATGAACAGACCGGATTACAAAAAAGCAGAAAAAATGCTTGAAAAAGCAGGTATAGATGTCAGGGTTGCAAGAAAAGAAATGCTTCCGCATATAAATCTCGGCGGTCTGCTTTTCTTCAACAGCAAATATTTTGACAGTTTATTTACAACATCAAATATGCTCTGGGGTGTCGGCGGTGGTCTTATTCAACCTCTATTCCAGGGTTTCTCACTTACGGCTAACCTTAAAGCAAAGAAAATTGCTTATGAAAAAAGCCTGAGAAATTATGAAAAAGTTAACCTGACTTCTATGCAGGAAGTTAATGACTCTCTTGTTTCAGTGAATATGGACAGAGAAAAACTTGCTAAGCAGAAAGAAATACAATCTCTTGAACAAAAAGATTTTAAGCTTACGGAAGAAAAATATGTACAAGGCGTAATTGCAAAGCTTGATATAGACCAACAAAAAGAAAATCTTTTGAATGTACAGAGAATGGTTTATAATACAGAGTTTGGCTGTATGGTAGATTACATCAACTTTTATAAAGCGGTTGCTACAAAAGTAGAGGGTTAAAAGGGGTAAAGGTCCCTGCACTCTGCTCGCTTGCGCCTCTTGGATTATTGGCAGTTCGCAAGTTTTCATTCGTTTTATTTTGCTTTCGCAAAATAGCTACTCATTCCAACTTTCT
>CACZFL010000019.1 GCA_902780525.1 uncultured bacterium
TCTTCCTTCAGATTTGTGTTGAAGAAGGTGACCGATACCTGCATGTCTTCTTGTGATTTTTCCTGTGCCGGTAACTTTGTATCTTTTAGCTGCCGCACGGTGTGTTTTTAATTTTGGCATTTATGTATCTCCTTTTTTCTTGCGCTTAAGTGGTAATAACCAAATAAGCAAGGTTTAAACTGCAAACCGAGAAAGGCATACCACAGCACTATACTTCGGCTTAATTTTATTAAAAAACAAAGGAAGTTCTATGTCAACAGGAGTTAACTCTCGCCTGAAAATTCTTTACATTTACCCCAATTAATGTTAATTTTAATAAAAAGGAGTGTTTATTATGGATACGAATGCATTATTTAAAATAGGGTATGGTCTATACGTTTTAACTGCCAATGACGGGGTAAAAGATAACGGTTGTATTATAAATACTGTTATGCAGGTTACATCAAATCCATGCCAAATTGCAATTGCTGTTAATAAAATGAATTATACAAATCAAATGATACAAAAAACAAAGAAATTTAACGTATCCGTTCTCTCTGAGAATGCCAAATTTGATACATTTAAACACTTTGGTTTTCAATCAGGTAAAGATGTAAACAAGTTTGAAAATTATTCTGATGCGAAGCGTTCACCAAATGGTCTTGTGTATATTACTCGTGATACAAACGCTTTTATGTCAGCTTATGTAAAACAGGAAATTGACCTTGAAACTCATACATTATTTATTGCCCAGCTTGTTGCATCTGAAGTCTTATCTGATACGCCGACGGTAACTTACGATTTTTATCAGAAGAATATTAAGCCAAAACCGGAGCAGCCTAAAAAATCAGGCTGGCGCTGTAAAATATGCGGATACATTTATGAAGGAGAAGAACTTCCGCCGGGATACATTTGTCCTTTGTGCAAACACGGTGTTGAAGACTTTGAAAAAATATAAGATTAAATAAAAAGAAGTGTGAACCTTTTAGTTCACACTTCTTTTTTATATTTTTTATTGATTCTTAGCCGCCAAGCTTATGATATTCTGCGATAATATCATCAACTATATCTTTGAAGCGGACACCCCATACCCATGAATCACTTCCATCATCATCACGAGTTCCTACAACTTTGTGTCCGGTTCCGGTTCTGTCATTTCGCATTCTCCAAACAAGGTTGTTTGTTAAATCATAGCCATCTGTTCCGTCATCATCATCATTAAGTGATCCGTTTGCGAACTTACCATCTTTATATGTCTTTATAACATTATCAACAGCTTTTCTGAGAATATCACTGCTTATACCGGCAGTTGACAAGCCTTCAAAAATTAAATTACCTAATTGATCCAAGCGGCTGTTAATAATTTTTCCGGCACTTTCCCAGCTTTCACTGTCATCCATACTCAAATGTAATCTGACTATATCATCATTGTTATAAAGGTCTTTAAAGCTCTTATCTGTCAATCTTTTATTTATAGTGCAGGAATCATTACCTGTTACGGAAACAGCCTCTATATTTTGTGCTGTCTCACCATTCCAATCTACTATTCGGTCAACTATACTTTGACTGCTTTCTTTGACCGTTATTGTTATCGGTTGTGATGTTCCCAATAATGTTCCGTTTGCATATACTGAAATTGTTATATTTTTGAATGTTCCGACCTGATTACCCTGTATAGTAACCAATCCGTTTTCATTTACCGAGATATTACTGTTACCGTTTTCAACCTTATAACTAAGTTCATTTGTTGAGTATTTAGCTGTTGAGTTAGGTAAATTTATATTTTTTGACTCGCCTAAACTTATCGTTGTATCGCTAAGCGCACTGAAGAAATTACCATCCAGCCTGTTATCTATCTCTTCAATTCTTGTTTTTAACTCATTATGCTTAGCTGTAATTTCATCAAGTGTTTTCAGCTCAAGAAGTTTATTCATAACCTCAGTTGCGTTGGTTGTTCCGATTACTTCTTTTACAACAGCTGTTTTTTCTGCATCATTTTTTGCAAGAACTTCTGCCACATATTTATCCAATTCTTTTCTTGCATTCTGAATTTGACTTTGGGCATCTTTAAGTTCTGATATTAATGTTTCAAACTCTGACGTTCCGGTTACAACTGAAATATCCATTGATTTCAACTTATTAAACTCATCAGCAGTTCTGCCGCTCAAATATTCTTCCAAATATTCTTTAACTAATGCCTTTGCCTGAGCCTCATAATCATCAGAATATATATCCTTATAATTATTCTTCAAATAATCCAATACTTTGTCTGTTATATCATTTACCAATGTGGTAACCTGAAGTTCATTTAGCGAACCATACGGGTCGTAACCATATTGAGCAAGTAAATCTGTTGATGTTTTGCTGTTTGTATTTGCCGTATCTATATAAGCTGAAACTATATTTTTGATTTCATTTATTACTGTTGCTTCATCTTTTGGATTTTCTTCCAGTTGTGCAACGTATTCATCAGTAATAGCATTGAATGTTTCATCCGAACCTGGTCTATATCCTTCTACATCACGATTCTCAGATTCAAGAAGTGATTTTGCTAAATAATCAGCAGTTGCTTTGACAGATGATAATTTATATGCTTCATTAAGCCACTCTTCTGTTACTTCTCCGCCGGTTTTAATATATTCCGACGCTCTGAAAATTAATCCTTCTTTTACGGATTTTTTCCAGTCACTTTCTTTTCCTGCATTTCTAACATCTTGCGGAGCTTCTTTTGTCTGAATAAAAGATATAATTTTTTTTGTAGCTTCTATCGTCTTTTCAGCGTTAGCCAGCTCATTTGCATCAAGAGCGCATTTATTACTTGTTTTACTACCACCGCCCATTTTGCCGGTAGTATTTGTATCAATTGACTTCCAAAATGCATCTATTAAATCTTCCTTATTCTCTCCGTTATTAAACTTGAAACCTGAACCGAGTAAATAAGTACGAAACTCCGTTTTTACGATTGTTCCGTTTCCGTTTTTATCCGCTAAAGTTTTCCAGTCTTTTTGTTTGTTTAAAAACTGGTAAACTCTTGCGATACTTTCTTCTTTATTCACTTTGTCAGTCATCGTGAAACTCCTTTTTATTTTCCCTTTGGTATAGTTATCGGCATCTTTTTAAAAAACTTTAATAATCTATGAAATATTGTTACATTTGTTTACAATTAAAAAACCCGTAGTAATTGTCTGCGGATTTGTATAAAAAAATGCATTTATTTATTTCTCTGGAAAAATTTTGCAATATCTTTATGTTCAAGAATTTTTGAAATCGGGCGTCCGTGCGGGCAGGTAAACGGTTTTTCACAGGTTCGCCAATTTCTTATAATTTCCTGCATCTGGAACATATTAAGACTTGTGTTTGCCTTTACGGCAGCTTTACAGGAGGTTGTTATTAAAATTTGTTCTTCTATGTTATCTATATCCCCTGCAATATGCTCAAGAATATCTGCAAGTATTTCCTTTGGTGAAATTTTTGATAACAATTGAGGGACTTTTCTGAAAATAATTTCATGGTCTGAGAGAAAGTCAATATCATACCCAAAGCGCAGTAATTTATCTTTATTGTTTTCCAGTAATTCTTTATCACTGGGAGAAACTTCTATTACATCAGATATAAACAAAAGCTGACAGTCTATATTTTTAGACTTTTTAAGCTGTTCATAAATATATCTTTCTTCGGCAATATGCTGGTCAACAATTTCCAGTCCCTCTTCACGTTCAATAAGAATATACGTTTTTTTATACTGACCAATAATAACATCTTCAGACGTAGCAGTAATATCGGAGATAAAATTTTTCTGCGGTGAATATGTTGAAGCCAGTTTTTCCGGTTCTGATTTTTCATCAGGAAAAAGTTTTACAACAGATTGTTCATAAACAGAACGATTGAACATTGATGCAATATTTGTCCCTTCCGGAACATAAATATCGTCTTTCTCCGGCACGTTTGTCCTCTCTAGATTTTCCTCAGGAGTTGTAATAATTTTGTGCAAGTATGGAACATCAGAAGGAAGTTCTTGTCTCAGATTACTCAATGCGGAGTTTACGGCAGAATATATAAAATTAAAAATCTGGTTAGGGTTTTTATATCTGACTTCTTTTTTTGAAGGGTGAACGTTTACATCAACATCTTCTGGCGGAAGCTCGAGATTAAGAACAATAAACGGATATCGACCTCCTACAAGATTTTTATATGCTGTATCAACTGATTTTTGAAAAACAGGACACTTAACAGTGCGTGAGTTGACATAAAGATAATAATCTTTCTTGCTTGACCTTGTATAATCAGGTGTACTTATATACCCTGATAATTTAAGATTAGAAACTTTATCAGTCTTAAGAACTTCTCTGAAATTTTTATTAACCTCTTCACCAAAAAGCTCTTTCATCGTTTGTGCAAGATTTCCCTGACCTGTTGTTTTAAGCGTTGTTTTGCCGTTATTTTTCAATTCAAACGCAATATTATTGTGTATTAGCGCCAGTGACTGAACAAGTTCCGATATATATGCAAACTCTGTCTTTGAAGATTTTAAGAATTTAAGCCTTGCAGGAAGATTATAAAACAGATCTTTAATTTCCATAATCGTACCTACCGCAGAGCCAGTCTTTGAATGCTTAACCTCTGAGTTTTCACACTCAACTTTTGTTCCGTAATCAAACTCTGCAGTCCTTGTAATACAGGTTAATTTTGAGATTGATATAATACTTGCAAGAGCCTCTCCTCTGAAACCCATAGTCGTAACATTATACAAATCATCACCTGTTTTGATTTTACTTGTTGCATGCTTTGAAAAAGCAAGCAAAATATCATCAGGATGTATTCCGGAGCCGTTATCTGCAACACGGATATTTCTACATTCATTTTCAACTTCTATGCTTATTCTTGTTGCGCCTGCATCAACAGAGTTTTCTGTAAGTTCCTTTACAACAGAACTTGGGCGTTCAATAACCTCACCTGCTGCAATCTGGTTTATTACATTTTTTGATAGCTGAATTATTCTCCCCATAAAAACCCTCTGTATAGATTTATTATACATCAAAATATGTTTGGAGTATAATATGATCAACAGGGGTAATATAAATGGCAATAAAACGAGAGAAAAACAAAAAAATCAAAGTAGCATTCCCTCATATGGGAACAATATCAATAGCCTGGGCTGCAGGACTTAGAAAAATAGGTGTTGAACCGTTTGTTCCTCCTTATACAAGCAAGAAAACGCTTTCTTACGGAACAAAAAATTCTCCTGAAGCAATTTGCCTTCCATATAAACTTATTCTCGGCAATTTTATTGAAGCAATTGAAGGCGGAGCTGATTACGTTGCGATGATTACTTCACCCGGTATTTGCAGGCTCGGGGAATACGGTAATAATATTTATACAACACTAAAAGATTTAGGGTATAACGCTAATTACATAGAACTTTCTCTCTATGACGGAATTAAGGGGCTGTACAGTTTTCTTAAGGAAATCTCAGGAAAGAACGACCCTATTCTTATCTTAAGAGCAATAAATATAACCATCAGAAAAATATTTGCCATCGACGATTTGGATAAGGCTCTTTCGTACTACAGAGCAAGAGAAATTCACATAGGAGATGCAGAAAAAAATTACAAAAAAGCACTCAAAATAATTGATAAAGCAGATTCTACGCATGATTTGGGCAAAGCTTATGAAATAGCACTTAAAGAAATCGAAAAAACCGAAATTGATGAAAACAGAGAAGTTTTGAATGTTGATTTAACGGGAGAAATTTTCCTTGTAAATGATGAGTTCTCCAACCAAAACATTGAGCGCGAACTTGGAAGAATGGGTGTTCAGACAAGAAGAAGTCTGACTGTCGGAAGTTTCTTAAAAGATGCTATTATTCCAAAAGCTTTCCAGAATAAAGAAACTCACCTGCAGAGAGCAGAGCGTATGGCTAAACCATATTTAATGCGTGATATTGGCGGTGATGCGTTAGAATGTGTATCAGACGTCGTTTTTGCAGATGAAAAAGGCAAAGACGGAATTATACATATATCTCCTTTTACCTGCATGCCTGAAATTATGTCACAAAATATTTTCCCGACAATCAGAACTGAGCATGAAATTCCAATACTTCCTCTAATAATGGATGAGCAAACCGGAAGAGCAGGATACATTACTCGTCTTGAAGCTTTTGTTGACTTAATGCGCCGTAAAAAACGTGCAAAAGAAGGCAAAAATAAAACAAGAATATAATATAGTAAAAGCCCGGAATACAGGTTTAATGTAACAATTTTGTTACATTTTTATTAATTAAAGCAATTCTATACCTTCACCTGTTTTATGTGAAGTATAAATAGTGTGATAAAATAAGAAAGAAGGTTTAATATGCCTGATGTACAAAACATAGGAGCAGTAGATTCCGCTCAGTATCAACCGTCACAATATCCAGTAGAAAATTACGCAGAAGATTACAGCATGCAGCCTGAAGTATATGATGAAAATGCAGCACAAATGAGAGCCGCTTCAAAATCACGACTCGGTGCAAGTTTATTGACAGGAGCTGTTATTGCAGGACTGGCTCTTTGGGGAGGACACAGTTGGGGTAAAAGGAGTGCAAAAGATGCTGTTGCGAATTACGAAAAAGCAAAAAAAGCTATGGAAGAAGTAGAAAAAGCAGCTGAGGAAGGCAACAATCAATACTTTGGTAAAAATCACTGCGGCAACAAACTATTACAAAAGATAAAAGATTTCTTTGCACCATTTAAATCAGGAGCAAAAGAAAGCAAGGAAGGTGCTGAAAAAGCTGCTGAAAGTGCAAAAGATGCAGCAACAGAGCTTGAAGAAAAAGCAACAGATGCAATGAAATAATAATTAGTAAGAAATAAAAAAACAGCCCTTATTAAAAAGGCTGTTTTTTTTGAAGAAAATTATAATATTTGACTATTATTTACTCCTTTACCCCTTTACCCCTCGGGAGATACTCCCCAGTGGAGTTTGTTTCTTAAAACGGAATAAAAGTTATCCTTCTTTAAAAAGACCAGTTTTGCTTTATCGGAAGCTAGTTTTACGGAAGTTTTTTCAACGCATTTGGTAGTAACAAAACCGTCTATTGATACAGACAAAAGTTCATCGCTTGTTTTAACCGTAATATGCTCTCCTGACGGAACAACCAGAGGTCTTGCATTCAGAGTATGCGGGCAAACAGGAACAATAACTATTGCATCAAGTTCGGGATGCAAAACAGGACCGCCTGCTGAAAGTCCGTACGCCGTTGATCCTGTCGGAGTAGAAATAATTAATCCATCAGCTATATAATCACATACAAATTTTCCGTTAATCTCAAGGAAAAATTTTGAAGTCCTGCTCGGATTACATCCTTTTATTACAAAATCATTAAGTGCGATATATTCACCGGACTGAAGCATTATTCTGTCTTCAATACAATATCTTCCGTCCTGAACGGCTTCTATAACACCTTTTATTTCACCAACGCCTGCCTGTGCAAGAAAACCGAGTCTGCCGACATTTATACCAAGGACAGGAACATTTTCTTTTGCATAAAATCTTGCCGCACGAAGAAGTGTTCCGTCACCGCCAATTACAAAAGTAATATCACCAAAATATTCCATTTTTTCGAGGTCAAATGTTTCAAACTCAACATTATAGGATAACAGAGCCTGTTCTATTATTTCAAGAGCCTTTTTATAATCAGGTATATATTTGTTAAAAATAAGGTTAATTCTCATACGGTTTGATTATAGCACAGAATGGGATTTTATGGTATGATATATATGATAAAAAAAAGGGGAAGAGATAAATGATAGAAATGAAAGTAATGGGGATTGCGCTTGACGTAAGAACAAACTCGCCAATTGTTGTTCTCCATGATTTAGATAACAGAAAAGCTTTACCAATCTGGATAGGTTCCGCCGAAGCAAGCGCAATAATCAGATGCATAGAGGGACTTGTTGTAGCAAGACCTATGACTCACGATTTGATTGCAAATCTGATGGAAAAAACAGGATATACTTTAGAAAAAATTGAAATAAACAATGTAGAAAAAGAAACATACTATGCAACTCTGTTTCTGAAAAAAGGCGAAGAAACACTTGAGCTTGATGCAAGACCGAGTGATGCAATTGCAATTGCAATGAGATGTGATGCGCCGATTTTTGTTACGGCAAATGTTCTTATGAATGGCTCCGTTTCAACAGACACCGCAAAAGATGCTGAAGAAGCTCAGGAATTTAAAGACTTTATACAAAATATTAAACCTTCGGACTTTGAAAAACTTATGAAGGGTAAACACGAAGAATCAGACCAATAGAAAATATTACAACCAACAATGTCCGTAAAAATAGGAGGAGCTGAAAATTATGGTTACATTAATCTCAATCTTGGTAAGCGTACTGTTAATTTGTGAAATAGTACTAGTAAAATACTGTCAGGTAAAAAAACGCTTTATGTTTGTTTTTAGTTTTTTTGTTATGCTGCTTGTTGTGACAGCACTGGTAGTAACAGGCGATGTGACAATTGCTTATGGAGGATAAAGGGGTAAAGGTAAAATGAATATTAATACAAATTATGATAATCTTGAACAAAGTTATTTATTTTCAACAATAGCCAAGAAGGTAAGTGAATATGTTGCAAATAATCCTGATAAAAAAGTTATCAGGCTCGGAATCGGCGATGTTACACTTCCTCTTTGCAAAGCGGTGACAGACGCTCTGCATAAAGCCGTTGATGAAATGGGAGTTCAGTCAACCTTCAGAGGATACGGTCCTGAGCAGGGATATGATTTTTTACGTGAGGCTGTTCAGGGTTATTATAAAAAGCACAATGTTGACCTGGAACTTGATGAAATATTTATTTCAGACGGTGCTAAAAGTGACTTGGGTAATATTCTGGATTTGTTTGCAAAAGATAATACAGTTATCGTTCCAGACCCGGTTTATCCTGTCTATGTTGATACAAATATTATGGCAGGGCGTGAGGTTAAATTTATTGATGCAAACGGAGAGAATGAGTTTCTGCCATTGCCCGATAAAAGTGTAAAAGCGGATATTATTTACATTTGCTCACCGAACAACCCGACTGGTGCAGTCTATAACAAAGAACAATTAAAAGAATGGGTTGATTATGCGCTTTCAAATAAAGCAATCATTCTTTTTGATTCAGCTTATGAATGTTTTATATCAGACAGCTCTCTTCCGCGTTCAATCTATGAAATAGAAGGAGCAAAGGACTGTGCAATTGAGTTTTGCTCATTGTCTAAAACAGCAGGATTTACGGGAACAAGATGCGGATATACAATAGTTCCTAAAAACTTAGGTAAACTTAACAAAATGTGGGTCAGAAGACAAACCACAAAATTCAACGGAGTTCCTTACATTGTGCAAAGAGGAGCGGAAGCAGTATTCTCGGAAGAAGGACAAAAAGAGATTTCCGTAAACATAGGATACTATAAAGAGAATGCAAAAGTTATCTCAGACACTTTAACAGAATGCGGAATATGGTTTACAGGCGGAAAACATTCTCCGTATATTTGGTTAAAATGTCCTAATAATATGAAATCTTGGGAATTCTTTGATTACCTACTTAATAATGCTCAAATAGTGGGTACTCCCGGGGCAGGATTTGGTAAAAACGGAGAAGGATACTTCAGACTGACTTCTTTCGGCTCAAAAGAAAATACAATTGAGGCAATGGAAAGATTTAAAAATTTATTTAAGGCATAAAAAATCAGGCATAATGCCTGATTTTTTTTATTTTCTTATTAGTTCATTCCTTGCATCTGCCATACCTTGTTTGTAGGCTTCGTTTTGTTTTCCTGCCATTATTATTAAGTTCCAGTAATGAGTTGAAGCAGCAAGATTATTGTATGCGCCTGTAACATAATCCTTTGGTGCATTATTCCTTGCTTTTACAAACTCTTCGGCAGTAGAGTATTTAGCAAACTCAATTTTTGCATCATTTATCAAATCCTCAGAACATATCGTATCAAGCGGCGCCTTAAATTTTTCTTTTCTAAAAAATTTACCGTCTGCACTGTCTTTTATAACCTGCATACCTTTTAAATATGCCTCTTTTGCTTTTGCTTCAATTGTCAAACTATCCCAATAAGCAACAGCTTCACCGCTATATTTATCGTAATTATGCTGCTGCATGGAAAATCTTTCCGCTTTAAGAAATTCCTCTCCTTTTAAATACTTAACAGCTTGTGATTTTGCTTTTTCTTCAAACCTCGGTTCTACACAGCCGTAAAGAGAAGCAGCCATAAAAGCTGAAGCAATAAAACCATACGATACTTTGCTAACGTTCATAATATATTCCCCTTGATATGTCCGAAGTAATTATATGAGAAAAACGGAATTAAATCAAACTAAATTAATGATGTTTGCGTACTCTTACACCTTCGACTTCATGAACATCCTCTGTTACAATGAAAGCCTTTGGGTCCAGAGAATGTACAACATCTTTAAGTTTAGGCATTTCAAATTTATTAACAACACAGTATGTTAAAATCTTTTCCTGCCTTGAATATCCGCCTGTCGTCTTCATATAGGTTACGCTTGTGTCAAGCTCTTTCATAATTGCGTCGCCGATTTCTCGGTGGTATTCAGATACAATCCTTACGGATTTTGACTTATCCAAGCCTTCGAGAACCGCATCAATAACTTTAGATGCTATATAGTAAGTTAAAATTGAATACAAGGCTCTGTCCCAACCTAAAAGAAAACCGGCACCCGTATAGATAAACAGGTTGATAACCATCAAAAGTTCGCCGACAGATATAAATCTGAGTTTTTTTGATATCGTAATTGACAACATTTCAGTTCCGTCAAGCGATGCATTGTTCCTAAGAATAAGCCCGACACCAAAGCCTAAAATTATACCGCCAAAAATAGCGGAAAGTATTAAATCTTCCGTAACGTGGAAGCCGTGAAAAACATTTGTTGCGAACGCAAGCATTGCAGTTGCAAACAGAGTATGAAGAATAAATTTAACCCCGAGCTTTCTAATTGCAAGAAGAATAAACGGTATATTTATACAAAAGATTAATAAACCTAAATTCCATTTTGTAATATAGTGTGCCATCATTGATATACCAATTACACCACCATCGATGATGTTATTTGGGAGCAAAAACGTTTCCAACGCAGCTGCAGTAATAAAAGCACCTAACGTTATAAATAATGCACGGGCAGTATATTCCTTAACGAGCTCCGCTCTTGTCTTTTTTTTCGGCTCAATTTTCTTTTTCCTGTGGAAAAACATCCTGTACTCCCCGGTTATTTATGGCGCAAAACATCAAATAAATTTTTGTGTTTTGGATCAGTCTCTTCTATATTTTTCTTTAAACCCAAAATCGATTCCAAATCTTCTTTTAAAGTTTTTAAATCTTCATATTTTTTTAGCATACCATCCATACAAATTGAAACATCACCTGTTTCTTCTGATACAACAAGACATGCTGCATCAGATACTTCAGACATACCTATTGCTGCTCTGTGACGTGTTCCGTATTTCCAGCTTAATTTAGGATCTTCAGTAAGCGGAAGAAGAACTCCTGCTGACTGGATTTTATTTCCTTCAATTACCATTGCGCCATCGTGCAGTGGAGTATTTGGGTGGAATATTGTTAAAATCAACTCTGTTGATAATATTCCGTCAATTTTGGTACCTACATCAGAATACGCTCCTGTTGTAAAACCTTTATTAAAAACAATCAGAGCACCTGTTTTTGTTTTTGTTAAATATTTTACAGCTTCAATGACCTCTTTAATTATATCTACATCCTGATTACGGGCATTTCCCATATCTTTTGAAAAAAGAGTTTTTCCTATAAACCCGGGTTGCCCAAGATAACCGAGAAATCGTCTGAGTTCAGGCTGAAATATTACGATTAAACTCAAAGATACAACCATTACAAGACCTTTTACAAAAAGTCCCAGAATAGTCAGGTTAATGAGAGCCAAAACTTCACTCATTATCCACATAAAAACAAGGATAAATAGCCCTTTAACAAGTTTTTCCGAGGAAGTATTTTTAATAAATTTGCGATAAAAAAGAAAAAGTGTTACCGCAATAATGATAACTTCAAATACGTTAATCCAGGTCAACGACCATTTAAGCTGACCCATAATACCTTGTAGAACTGCAACAAACGTATCTATCATTACTTTCTCAACCTGCTCGGGATATTATCACGTGCGATTAAATCATCTAGACTCTCTCTATTTACTATAATATCAGATTGTGCAGATTTTACAAGTACCATTGCAGGTTTTTCTACCCGGTTATAATTTGATGCCATAGAATAATTATATGCACCTGTATTATAAACACATATAATATCACCGGCTTCAAGATGAGGGAGTTCAATATCATTAATCAGAATATCTCCGCTTTCACAATATCTTCCGGCAAGAGTTATTTTTTCATTTTTAAGTTCGTCGGGTTTATTAACAACATCTGCGGTATATTCAGCCTGATACATACTTGGTCTTGGGTTATCCGCCATTCCTCCGTCAACTGCAACATATCGCTTGATTATTCCATCAAGATTAACCTCTTTTGAGCTTCCGACCGTATATAATGTAACGCCTGAAGTTGAGATTATACTTCTCCCCGGCTCAAGATAAATAGTTGGAATATATGTAGATTGTTTATGCATTGCGTTTGTTACAGCTTCAGCTAATGCTTTGACATCAGGAGGACAGTCTTTTTCTGTATATTTTACGCCTAAACCGCCGCCTATATTCATCTCATCAAGAGATAGACAAAACTTTTTGTTTATTCTTGCCATCTCTTTTATCAGAATTTCAACCTCATCTTCAAAAGATTTAAGCTCAAAAATCTGAGAACCGATATGAGCGTGAACACCCTTTATATTGAGATTGTTATATTTATTAATTATAAGAGATACGATATCGTCAACCTGAGATAAATCAAATCCGAATTTTGAATCAATTTGACCTGTCTGGATATATTCGTGAGTATGACATTCTATCCCGGGAGTTAACCTTAAAAGAACATCAACTTTAACCCCTTTTTCTTCCGCAATTTTATTTAAAAGCTCAGCCTCATAAAAGTTATCGACGGAAAATCTGCCAATTTTAACATTAAGCGCAAGTTCAATTTCACTTCGTGTCTTGTTGTTACCATTGAACAAAACCTTAGACATATTAACACCGGATTTATATACTGTATAAATCTCTCCTGCAGATACCGTATCAAAACCAAAGCCTTCTTCATCAAGGATTCTCGCTATTGCAGAAGTACATAATGCTTTTGAAGCATACATCATCTTAATATTATGATATCCCTTAAAAGCCTCTTTATAATCTTTGCAAATATCTCTCAGAGTATCTTCATCAATAACATAAAGAGGGGTTCCGTATTTTTCGGCAAGCTCCTTCAGGTCACAACCGCCGATGCTTATATGTCCTGCTTCGTTTACCTCAGTTGTTATGGGCTTTAGTGATTGATTTACGCTCATCCTGTTATCCTCTGTCCTTTTTGCTATCAATTATATTGTACCAAAAAAAAAGCTATTTATTTCTTTGAATAAATTTGGTACAATATGTTATATGTTATAGGAGAAAGTGTTTATGTCTATTGATGATACTTTGGTTATGATTTTGGCCGGCGGCGAAGGGAAAAGACTGCATCCGCTGACCCAGGACAGGGCAAAACCTGCGGTACCTTTTGGCGGAAGATACAGAATTATTGATTTTGTACTTAACAACTTTATTAACTCGGGATTCTTTAAAATAAAGGTTTTAACCCAATACAAGTCCGATTCGCTTAACAAACACATTGCCAAAGGCTGGCAGCTGTCACCGTTTCTGAATCAGTACGTTGACCTTGTTCCTGCTCAGATGAGAACCGGAGGCTCCTGGTATACCGGAACAGCTGACGCAGTTTATCAAAATATATTTCATATACACGATGAAAATCCTGATTTTGTTTGCGTATTTGGAGGCGACCACATCTATAAAATGGATGTTTATCAAATGCTCAAATATCACAAAACAAAAGAAGCAGATTTAACTATTTCGGCAATTCCTATTCCGATAGAAGAAGCTCACGAGTTCGGCATAATAGAGGTTGATGAGAACTGGAAGCTGACAGGCTTTATTGAAAAACCTCAAACAAAACCAAAAGCTATGCCAAATAACCCAAATATGTGCCTCGCTTCGATGGGCAACTACATATTTAACAAAGATATTCTATTAAATGCACTTGAAGAAGATGCAAAAATCAAAGAATCAAACCACGATTTTGGTAAAAACGTTATACCTATGCTTTTAAAACAGGGAAAAAAGGTATTTATCTATAATTTTTGTGAAAACACATTCCCGGGAATGACTGAACAGGAAAAAGGATACTGGCGAGATGTAGGATGTATTGACGCATATTGGCAGGCAAATATGGATTTACTGGATTACAGGCCTGAACTTAACTTGTATTCAAAAGAATGGCCGTTAAGAACTTTTAACTACAATTATCCGCCTGCAAAATTTGTCTGGGAAGAAAATGACCGTATCGGTATGGCAACAAACTCAATGGTATCAGAAGGCTGTATCGTCTCAGGCGGCACAATATCCAGATGCGTTCTTTCTCCTGAGGTCAGAATAAACAGTTATTCATCTGTTTCTGACAGTATATTGATGGAAAATGTTAACGTAGGCAGATATTCTATCATACGTAAAGCAATTATAGACAAAAATGTTGATATTCCTCCTAATACAAGAATCGGTGTTAATAAAGAAGCCGATTTAGCAAGAGGCTTCTACGTATCCGAAGGCGGAGTTACGGTTGTTCCGAAGAACGCTCACTTGTAGGAAAATCTTCCACCCAAATTACCGTTTTGGGGTATTTGTATCTGCCCCCGAACTGATTTGAAGCAGCCTTTTCGTACTGCTTTATTTTGTAATTCAATAACCGTAAAAAACTGTATATTTTCATAATTATATGGTTGCATTATTTTCGCAGGCATAAATTACCTTTTGGCAGTAATATTCATAAATTTATTTGTACTTTGTACTTAGTATATTGTGATAAAATTAACTTATGATTTATGTATTATCAGGAATTGGTGCAAGAATAGTCTCAAACTCATACCTTAATGTTTTTCAGAAAATTTTGACAAACGACGGTAACAAACCTTCTGTCGTAAATTTTTATACATATTTGGGCTTAACTATACTGGGCATTTTATTAATACCTTTTATCTGCGTACAATTTTCGGCAGAAATTGTTTTTAACTTTTTATGCATGGGCATTTTGGGAGCACTGGGGAATTATTTTATTATAAAGGCTCTCTCTGTTGGCGAGCTTTCTTCACTGGCTCCGATTAACTCATATAAGCCGGTAGTTGCTTTAATAATTGCATATTTTTATCTTAATGAAGTTCCGTCTTTGTTCGCAATTTCAGGCATATTGTTTATAATTTTCGGAACATATATTCTGAATAAAAGTATCAGCAGCAATAAACTTGCAATCTTTTACAGAGTTCTTGCACTGATATTTTCAGGAACGGAAGCTGTTTTTATAAAGAAAATTATTTTGCTGACAAATATTCCAACTTCATTTATGCTCTGGGCTGTTTCAGGTTTGATATTTTCACTGGCATTAGTTATTAAATCAAAACCTGACAAAAAACTTCCGAATATAAAATATCTTTTGCTATTAATCCTCTCTGTTGCAATAATGCAATATTCAACAAATTTTGTTTTTTCTAAAATAAATGTGTCTTATGCACTTGCTCTTTTTCAGTTATCAACTTTATTGAGCGTATTTTTGGGAGTGAATATTTTCAAAGAAGAAGACTTAAAACGAAAATTAATAGCATCATTTATTATGATACTCGGAGCAATTACAATAATACTAAGCTAGCGGGAACTCATCCAAAATAATCTTACCCAATCGGCCTTCTCTAAAGTCTTTAAGAACGTAAATTGCAGTTCTTTCAGTATCAGGGTTATCCCCTCTTATAATCCAATTTCTGTTGTTTGCAATGGCTTCAAGAGTCAACTCTTCGGTTTTGTAATGTTCTTTAATTGAGGTTGCTCTTTCACTATTTGAAAGCATCTCTAGTAACGCTTTAGCTACCGGTTCAGGAGAATAAGCATTTTCAGAAACTGAACTTACAAAAGCAAGCTTTGTTGCCTGTAATTGGTCATCCTGACGAGTCGGAATAATACCCGGAGTATCAAGTAAATCCAACTTAGGATTAATTCTTACCCATTGCTGCTGGCGGGTAACCCCGGCTTTTGCACCGATTTTTGTTTTTGAGGATTTTGTAAGTTTATTAATAACACTTGATTTTCCGACATTAGGCATCCCGACAACCATAGCTCTTGCAGGTCGTCTTAGAAGTCCTTTTGCCATAAGAACCTGAATTTTCGGTTCAGAAAGTTCGACTGCCGTTTTTACAACAGCAGAAAGTTCATTGTTACCCTTTGCATCCGTAACAATGACAGGACAATTTGTTGATTCTTTCAAATATTCACACCATTTTGCTAGCTCATCTTTATCAACTAAATCAGCTTTATTCAACAAAAGAAGCCTTGGTTTATCTCCCAAAAGCTTCTCTATGTTACTGTAACTGCTTGACAAAGGTATTCTTGCATCCCGTACCTCTATAATCACATCAACAAGGTTTAGCTTTTCCTTTAACTGACGCTCAGCCTTTGCAATATGACCCGGGTACCAGTGAATATGCAGCTTATCTTTTTTCAATTTTTTCCTTAATTCTTGTTGCTTTACCTGAACGTTCTCTTAAGTAATATAATTTAGCACGTTTAACATCACCTTTTCTCTGAACAGTGATTTTGTCAATACGTGGAGAATATACCAAGAACACACGTTCAACACCAACGCCTTGGAATACTTTTCTTACTGTAATTGTTTTGTTAATACCTGAACCGTGCTGAGCGATAACAGTACCTTCATAAGCCTGAAGTCTTTCTTTGTTACCTTCAACGATTTTTACGGAAACTCTGACAGTGTCACCTGTATTGATTTCAGGCAACTCGCGAGTTGTGTATTCAGATTCTAAATTCTTAATAATCGGATTCATTTTGCTATTCCTTTATATTTTGACTACTGTACATATACACTTATCATAAAAAAAACAGGGATAAATGTAAAGGGGGGGGTAAATGTAAAAGGGTATAAATGTTAAAATTTGTAACATTTTGAACTGAATTGGTCAATTTTTATCCTTTACATTGTTTAATAAAAACAGCCGAAGTGTAGAAAGGTTAAATTTTGACTTCCCTCAGAATAAATAGCAGCGATAATAATATAACATTTAAAGGTGCAAAAAATACGGAAAGATTGGCGAAAGTCATTACCGGAATGACAAAAGCCGACGCTCTTGCTCCGGTTATTGCGCTGGAAGGCTGCGTTGTTACGGGAAGAACATATCAGGCATATAAACGAGGGAAATGGGACGAAGCACGTGAGAGATTTATAGAAGAGATTATGGGTTCTATCACTTGGTTAGGCGGAGTTTTGTCACTTAACTGGCTCGGAGATAAAATTGTTGCCAAAGTTCTTAAATCAAACGGCAAGAATTTTGATGTCGGAACGGATAAAATCTTAAGAACGCCTTTTGAAAACTTCATGAACAAGGTCAAAACCCACAAATATACACCTACACAAGTGGCATGCTTAAAGAGTGCGAAAGTTCTTACAGCTATTGTTCTTGCAAACCTGTTTATCGGGTTTGTTGTTCCGAAAGTTAATCAGGGATTAACAAAGAAAATCAGACATGAACGTAAGGTTGAAAAAGAACAGCAGGAGCTATTCTCATCACAGCTTAAATCAAAAGATTTGGCATTCAAGGGCGGAATGAATACTGTTAATGCGTTTACAAACCTGATTGAAAACACAAACGCAGGTAAATTACTTTCAAGTGATGCAGGTATTGTTGCCGGGAGAACTTATAACGCCAGACGTCCGGAAGAACGCAGGGAAATCCTGATAAGAGATGTTGGCTCAATATACTTCTACATGTGGGCAAGCGGACATGTCGGCAACCTAATGAACATGATTGAAAGCGGAAAAGCAACGAGGCTTAACCCAAACACTGCTTTAATTCTTGATAAACATTTACAAGACTTTTTAGGCAAACAAGAAATGAATGTAAATGAGTTTAAAACAGCGATTCTCGGGAATCCGAACGCAGCTGACCTGCCTAAAGATATAAAATTTGAAACACAGAAATTAGGTTGGTTATCAAAATTAATGAATAAAAAATCGCTTGAGGTTATTAAATTAAGCGAATTGGAAAAATTAAATGACATCCCAACGGACGTACTTGAAAGAGCACGTAAAATGGCAGAATTACAGCCTGAAAAACTCGGCGAAAAAATTCTGACAAAACAACAGGTTATTGACGCTTATAACAAAGCTGAGATTAATAACACAAAACTTTTACACAACGTATTTTCAGAGTTCACTGGAGGCAAAGGAAAAGTAATAGGCAAAGATAAAAAAGGAAAAGTCATCCGATCTGAAGTAGAGTTTTCAGGCGGGAAATACAATGATGAATACAGATTTGTTTCAAACAAAAAGCTATATAAACTAAAATCACAAATGGAACAATACGTTGAAAATATTTGCAATGAAGCAAAAGGCGGAAAAGTTAACAAAGCTTTGTTAGACAGAGTTCGCAACAAAAACATCTTGTTCAGCGGAATAAACTTTGCAACAGGATTTGTCGTTGCAGCAACATTCCTTTCAACACTTATACCAAAATTCCAGTACTATGTAACTCGCAGAGCCACCGGAGTAGATGCATTCCCCGGAACTTATGATTATGAAAAACACAGAGAAGAAGATGATTAATATTCTTTTTATGAAGAGCTTATCGATATATATGTAAAGTTTTGTAAACAAAATTTAAAGTTGTGAAATCAGAACAAATAAAAAAACTTTATATATATGTAAGCAATGGTATAAGGACAGGCGATATGTTAACAGTAACAACAAACGAAGATTCAAAATGCGCAAAGCTTTTAGGATTAACAGGTAATTCCAAGAGCGAAGGCGGACTTATTTGTAATACAACATCACTTCTTGTAACACCTGAAGGTGAAGGTTACGATACATGCAGCTTTTACTTCGGGCCAAGTGACAGTACAATTTTTGCATTTGGTGAAAGCGGAGAAACCTGTGGTTCTGTTGCTTTCTCAACAAGCGGTGAATCTTGCGGCTCTATTGCATATTCTACAAGCGGTGAGTCCTGCGGTTCAATCGCTTCAACCGGCGGCAGTTTTTCTTGCGGCGGCGGTTGTAATTACGCTTGCTAATCAACTTAATGTTATAACAGTCCGGATGGAAAACCACCCGGCTTTTTTTTGCGCGAGCGAGCAGAGTGCGGAGTGATTTTACGAAAAGAACGTAAGTTCTTTGAAGTAAAACACGCAGGCACGTTTAATGCGAGCGAGAAAGACGCGGATTTTGGCAAGAGTGAGCGATAGCGAAACTCGTTCCGGTGAATCCGTTGGAATGAGTGGTTATTTTGCGAAAGCAAAATTAAACGAATGCAAACGGTTGAACCGCCAATAATCCAAGAAAGCGCGAGCGAGCAGAGTGCGGAGTGATTTTACGAAAAGAACGTAAGTTCTTTGAAGTAAAATACGCAGGCACGTTTAATGCGAGCGAGAAAGACGCGCGAGCGAGCAGAGTGTGGAGTGATTTTACGAAAAGAACGTAAGTTCTTTGAAGTAAAACACGCAGGCACGTTTAATGCGAGCGAGAAAGAAGCGGATTTTGGCAAGAGTGAGCGATAGCGAAACTCGTTCCGGTGAATCCGTTGGAATGAGTGGTTATTTTGCGAAAGCAAAATTAAACGAATGTAAACGGTTGAACCGCCAATAATCCAAGAAAGCGCGAGCGAGCAGAGTGCGGAGTGATTTTACGAAAAGAACGTAAGTTCTTTGAAGTAAAACACGCAGGCACGTTTAATGCGAGCGAGAAAGAAGCGCGAGCGAGCAGAGTGTGGAATGATTTTACGAAAAGAACGTAAGTTCTTTGAAGTAAAATACGCAGGCACGTTTAATGCGAGCGAGAAAGACGCGCG
>CACZFL010000020.1 GCA_902780525.1 uncultured bacterium
TTTTAATGATTCTTGGCATTTAAAGATTTTAAAATATCGGATTAGAAAATACATTCGCCAAACTTCCGAGGGGTAAATATAATTAGTTTTTCGTCTTAATGTGGTTTATTTCGGACAATTCAATTGTAATATATTAGTGCACCATTAGGAGAAAGAAATATGGATTTGTGGAACAATGCAATGGGTAGAGAGATTGCATTTGATATGAAAAGAAATTTAGGTGAATATCAAGAAGCCGAATTTGAAGCAGTAAGTATTATTTCAGAAAAGCAAGGTACTATGTTTCAAAATTCTGCTGTTGGTGTAAAAAACAATGTTATTAAAGAAAGAGTTTATGAATTAAAAAGACTATACGAGATTTTGATATATTAGTTTCTTGCATAAACATTAGAACTTAGATAAGGAGGTTGTTTATGCCAGAAAATGTTGCATTAAATAAAATTGATGTAAATAGCTAAACTATAGCTATAAAGCATTAATAACAATTAATAAAAAAAATTATCAATATTATGGAAATTAGCAATCCTAAGTAGAAAAATGTAATATAAATTTTATTTTGTGCTAATTTAAAGACTTGGTATTTAATAAATTTTTGAATTATAAGTTCTATTAATATGCCTGCAAGCAAAATAAAATAAAGATATGATATATATTCAAATAATTTAATTAGTTCCATTACAATACCATAAAGAACATCAAATGAATCAATTCCTTTGGGCAGATGCGATGTTTCAATGGGATACAAGATAAAGAAGTAAAATATTACTATAAAAAGACTTAAATTACCCAATATTGATAATAAATTGAGAGAAAAATAATTGGTTAATATATCATTTATTTTTTTCATAAGTGTTACTTTAATATAAAAATGAGGATATGTAAACATGAAAAAAGACAGTATAGGAAATAAATATAGTCAAGAATTATATGCAAAAACGAAATTTTATCAAAAACGATATGGTTTTAAATTGGAAAGCCTAGATGGTGATACTCATAATAATGAAGCAGATGCTTTTAAGCATACATTTGGTGCTGCTGACATTGCCCTTAAAACAACATCTGGAATAAGCAAAGGTATTACAGATTTTCATGAACTTCAACAAAAAAGTAATCCATCATATGAAGAAAATATGGATATATGGAATAATTTAGAAGGTAGAAAAATTGCTGATGAAATTAGAAAAGATTATTCAAAAGAAAGCATTAAAATATTGATAAAGACTGGACAAATGGATGATATAATTGCCGAAAGAGTAATGATAAAAATGAGAGCCGGAAAATTAATAACAAACCCATTTACAGATATTCGAAAATTTAATGATACAAAATTCATGGATACAATTTTTGATATTAAAAATCGAATTTTTCATAAAAATGAAGTCTCAATGAAGGATTTAGATGATCCTATATTAAGAGATGCGTTTTTAGATCAAGCATTGGAATATAAACCAATGCCAACAAAAGAAGCATTAGATAAGCGAGTTCAAACAGGAGAACTGGTATATGTTTCAGAATATACAAGAGGAGATGGTACAAAAGTATCAGGATATTATCGTTCATATCCAAATAATCAAACAGCAAGAAAAAGCATTAGCCAAATGACAGACCGTGAAGTAGATGAACTTTTGGATGAATTGATATAAGCAAGTAGAAATCAAAATAACGTTATTTTGAGGGTAGCATTAGCTATCCTCATTTTTTAAGGGTAAAGGTATTTTATTTTCACTATGTCAAAATCCCTGATACACAACACTCGCATAGGCGATTCTCACCACTATCATTTCAGCCATTAAAAAAAGAGCCCTGACGGACTCTCTTTTTAATGGCGGGAACGACGAGGCTCGAACTCGCGACCTCATGCGTGACAGGCATGCGCTCTAACCAAACTGAGCTACGCTCCCATATTTAATTGTCATGTCGTTTCGTTTTTCAGTTTGGTTAGAGCCTTTTTCAGGATCCGTTCGGCATTTGCCTCACTGGGGCCAAACTGAGCTACGCTCCCATACGCTTTGCATAACTAATATACCTTGCTAAAAAAAATTTGTAAAGAGGTTTTTTTATTTTTTACGGAATATCCTGACAGATTTTTCCAGAATCTTTATATCTATATCGCCTTTCAGATTCTTTTTCTCTCCGTCAATATGGCATACAAGCCAGTTATTTTCTATTTTAATGTTTTTAGCTTTAAAATACTCTGCCCTGCTGTTATTATTCCTTATGCCCAAAATAATACTTAAAAACTCAAGACAGAAAATTACAGGATTTGTAACTTTCAGCATAAAAATATCCATCAACCCGTCATCAGGCTCGGCGTCATTTCCAAGCGTAACCAGATTTTTATACATGTTAGCAGCATTTGCAAAAATTATACAAGACGCTTTGATCTCTTTTCTATTACCGTCAATGATCATTTTGTATTCTCTGTTTTTAAGTCTGAAACCGAAAATTATTCCAGCTATAAAATAAGCAAAATACCCAAAACGATTCTTCAGTGACTGGGGAGTTTTGCATATAATATCTGAATCGTACCCAAAACCGCATCTTAAAGCACACTTATAACCATTAATATCAAAAACATCAATCATTCTTACATTCTGTTTATCAAGTATTTTTAAAGTCTTATTAATATTTCCCGACAAACCGAGTTTTGCGGCAAGAAGGTTTGCCGTACCACAGGGAATTATTCCCAAAACTTTATCAGTATTAACAATATACGGAACAATTTTGTTAACCGTACCATCTCCGCCCATTGCAAAAATTGTGTCATACGGAGTCAGGTCAGTTTCTCTGAACTCGTCAATATCGACAAACTTAAATGATTTTGTATGCTTTAACACAAAATCAATTACACGTTTTTTATACCTTATCGCATTTTTTCGTCCGGCATTAAAATTTGTTACTATTAAGACGCAATTCATCATAGTTTTATTCTAGAATAAAACAATAATAAAACAATGCATCATATGTAGGATAAATAATTAGTGGCAACCGCAGCCTGCACAATGACCGTCGCAGGAGTGTTCAGTTACTTCCTGGCGCTCTGTTGAGCAGAAGTGGTCTCTGTCAATATAATATTCACCTTCAAGCGGGAATAATGTCATCCAGAGGTTTTCTCTCCAGTCTTTATCCAATATTTCTTTTACTTCTGAAGAATATTTATCAATCTCAGATGTAATCTTAGGATCAGTTAAATATGCTGCTGCGTTTTCGTGAGTTTCATACGGTTTGAACTCCTGATAATATTTTCTTAAAATATCAGGTCTGTCAACAATCATGCAGGGTCTCAGCATGTTACCGTCTTCGTATGGAATACCGTTTCTTATTGCACTCATAAATGGTGAAGCGAGAGCTTCCGTGAGTGTACAGTTTTTAACGTTATGAGTTGCAAGGTGAACAAACGTGCAAGGTTCAACATCACCTCTCGGGTTAACGTGAACATACTGACGACCGCCTGCAATACAACCCATCATTTCAGGTCCGTCACCCCAGAAGTCAACTGTCATCATAGGAAGTGTATTTCTTGCATTATAAACAGCTTTTAGGATTTGTCTTCTTTGCTCTGCATTCGGTGTCATACTGATATCGGGGCTGTCACCTACCGGAACATAATGGAAGAACCAGGTCCACAAACTGCCTTTGTCTGAAAGCATTTGCATAAACTCATCAGATGTTACTTCGTCACAGTTTTGAGAAGTTGCAACAACGGATACACCGAAAAAGATTCCGGCTTTTTTAAGCATATCCATTTTTTCCATAACCATATCAAAAGTACCTTCGCCCCTTACGGCATCAGTATTTTCTTTCAAACCGCTTATTGAGAACATCGGTTGAACATTGCCTAATCTCTGGAGTTCTTTCACTGTTTTTTCGGTAATCAGAGAACCGTTTGTGAAAGTAATGAATGTACAATCGTTAAACTCTTCACAAAGTTCTAAAAACTCTTTTCTGCAGAAAGGTTCACCGCCAACAATCGGGAATATATGAATACCCATAACGTCACGGGCTTCTGTGAAAATTTCTCTCCATTTATCTTTTGTTAAATCTTCGTCAACAGAATATTCGTGAGCCCAGCAGCCCTTGCAATTGAAGTTACATTTCTTTGTAATACTTGCAAGCAAAACTGTCGGCGGGAAAAATCCGTTCTTTTCATTGAACTCTGTTCTTTTTCTCAGGTTATCGCCATAATATCCGTTTACGAAAAAGTTTTTAATCCATTTATTTCTGCAATTCGGATGTAGTTCGGTTAAAATCTTTTTCCACCAGAAAAGTTGTGCGTGTTCGGATTCAAAAAGCCACTGCATTCTTCGTGCGTGGTTTATACCACCTTTTGAGCCTGCTATTTTTTCAAATATTTTAGCAAGATTTATAAGTTTTTGTTTAGAAAAATTGTGTCCCAGATAATTAATCGTTTGATCAATTACAAAATTATTCAAATTAAGTTTAAGTCTGTCAAAAGCACCCATAGAGTTTGACTGCCACATGGCTTTTTGCTCTTTTACTCTCATTATATTTCTCCTCTGTGTTTCAATGCTATTTATAGGCTACCACAAGCGTAATGTTTATTCAACTTGTCAGAGCGTTACTCCTCAACGTTTTCCTTCATATAATCAACCCATAGTTTTACAATTTCTTCCTCAGGAAGTTCATAGGATATGGGTTTACCGATTTTCAAAGTAAGATGCTTGCTTTTTCTGAAAGGAATCCAGGTATATCCACTAAATCCACATATTGCAATCGGAACAATATCCATTTTTGCAAGTTTTGCTATTGCAACAAACCCCGGTTTTATATCATTAAATTTTTCACCCTCTTTAATTTGCCTGCCTTGCGGGAACATTCCAAGATTCCATTTTGTTTTTTTAGCTATATCAATAATAGTTTTTAAAGTCGCTTTTTCAGGGTTATCCCTGTCAACGGAAAATGCACCTAGACTAATAACCAAAAATCTTATAAGCGGATTTTTGTGTTCATATAGTTCTTTTTTTGCCATATAAGCAACCGGAGCATTAGCTACAACAGAGATTAGAGGTGGGTCAATATATGACTGGTGGTTAGAAGTATAGACATAACGCTTGCGCCTATCCACATTTTTCCACCCTTCCACACGTGCCGTGTACCAAAGGAATGCCGCAGGCCAAACCACAAACCACAAAAACAATGTTATATACAGTGTTCTTATAAATCCGTAATCCTCGGGGAATCTTCTATTATAATTACGTTTTTCTTTTCTTGAATTATTAAACATAAGCTTTTGTTAACGTTATACTACCATTTGTGAACTGCAAATAAAAGAACAGCAGCGTTTGCCAAACCGACTAATGTCTGAGAAATAGGAGTTAACCAGTCATTGCCGGCAATTCTACGAGGAACAACAATAGTATCACCTGGTGCGATTTTTGTACTCATATGAACTTTTTCTGATCTTCCGTTAATACCAACCCTATATACCCTAAATCGATTTGCATTAGGTGTGTATCCGCCGACTTGCTTAATATATTTTTTTACATTAGAGCCTTTAATATATATAAATGACTGCTCATTGTATACTTCACCAATAACTGAAACAAAATTAGATACCCTTGGAATATAAATATCATCACCGTCTTGTAATACAATGTTATCGTCTGCATGAATTTTATCTAAGTTATTATTGCTTATGTTTAAGGCAATTTGACCATTATATTGTTTTTTTATAAAATCACTATCCATTCTCAGTTGCTCTAACATTGTTAATTTTTGTCCTTGCATGGAGTCATCTTGTTTATAACCTGATGCTAATCTTCCTTCTAGAAGCCTAATGTCCTTTTCGTTATTTTTAATAGCTGTGCTGACTTGTTTTTCACGAACGTTAGCACGTCTAAACACTACACCTCTCAAATCGGCATCTTCATCCAGACCGCCTGCCATTTCTATAATATCTGTTAATTTCTGTCCTTTAATAAATGAATATACACCCGGTTTTTTTACGTAGCCTGATATTTTTACTGTTTTAATAACTTCGTTTTCCCGAAGTGTTCTAAAGAAAATTTTGTTTTCCGGTCCAATAGCTATACTACCAGTATTATCATTACGAACCATAATATCGTATAAGTAGTACATCCCTGTTACCGTGCCTTCTTTATTCATTACCTCAACTGCAACTTTTTCTATCGGAATCAACTCATTCGAATTTTCAGTAGAAACTTTTATCTTAACATTATCACCATCTTTTTCCGTAGTTGAGATTGGCGAAGAATCAGAAGTATTATTTTGTGTATTATTCGCATTGCTAATATCAGATTCCATAAATTGTATATCAGATAAAATATCCTTTAAAGTCATTCCTTTTTTATAAGGAATGTGTTTAGGAGTGTTGATGCAGCCATAAACATCAACAAAATAGGAATTTGTATTCTTATAAACTGTAATTACATCTCGTGGCTGTAATATAGGGTCGTTCATTCCTGCAAAGAATTCTTTTAAATAAACAGGAATTGTTTCTACAACATTATTGGGTCCTGAGATTCTTCTTATAACTGCCTGATAAATAAAGGTTTCTTCCATAAGTTCATCTTCCGATTTTAAAATATCGGATAATCTCATACCTTCTTTATACGCATAAGTTGCAGGATGTTTAATATTACCCTGAAGAGTTACTGTATTTTCTACGTCATTATACAGTTCTTTAAACTGGACAGTATCTCCGTCAGCAAGTTTTGTTGCTTTTGCCGTTAAATAAGGAACATTTCTTGCAGTCTTTTGTTTTTTTGCTTTATCAAAACTTACTATGGTAACATCGTTGTCCCTTTGGGTTGTTACAAGTAATCCGCCTGCAAATTTTATAATATCATTTATTGTTTCACCTGTCTTAAACTCATAAATACCAGGGTTTGCTACACCGTTTTTTATTGCCATAGTATTTTTTATTGTATCAACATAAATTTTGTCATTTGCGTGAAGTATTATGTTATGATCATTACCCAAAAACATGGCGTCGTATAAGTCAACGTTTTTATTATTGTACTTGATGTTCCTCAAAGTACCTGTTTTTTTAACACCCCCTGCTGCACCTAAAGCATCAAACAAAGTAGTATTATTATTTATGAATACTTTTCCAGGCTTGTTTACTTCACCATATATAAACACTGAGAATCCGCCACCTGCAACCTGAAGTTTTACCTTCATATTTGAATATTTTGTTGAAGCAATATGATTAATCTCACTCTCCAATTCACCAAGTGTTCTTCCTTCTGCTTTAAATAAGCCTAAACCAGGAACAAATAGTCCACCGCTTGAACCTATTTCAACTGTTGTTTGAGGTAAAATCAGGTTAGAGCCTGACATCGCCAATACATCAACAGAATCTCCGGAAGAAAAAATATTCAATTTATCACCCATACTCAACTTGTATGAACTATCATATTTCCCTGGAGTTTGATTGCCGGCAAGTATGGTCTGAAAACGACCATATCCAACCTGGTATAATACCGAACCGGCACCAGCAGTCTCTTTGCCATTGTATATTTTTTCAATAGGACTTAAAGCAAAAGCGACAGTATTAAAATTTTTCAAATCTTGTTGATTATCTTCAAAAGCACTACCGCTTTGCGGATTTATGGCATTTGGGTCTGCTGCCAAAACATTTGGCATAGAACAAAAAGCCAATAATATAAAAAATGTAAATAACTTTTTCAACATTATAAAACCCTTCCAGTATTTTGTGATAGCTATAACAAAATTATTACATGCTGATTATGTAATGGCAATCTGCATGAGTGATTTTATTGCGGGCCACTCTAAACGCCATAAGCCCGATGCATCAAGCGCATAGTTACCTACACAAGCTAATTTGCAATCTTTACATTTGTTTACAGAATTTATAAATACAGGGTCTTTTATTACTTCTTTTAAAGACCTATTTCTTACATTTATATAAGGTTGTCTGTCATAACATTGAAGCATATCACCATTTGAATAAATAACGGTTGCTATTCTCGGCCAATGGCATTCATAGTAATTTTTCTTATCAATAATATAGTCCATAAAGTAATCTGAAATTCTTATCGGATAACCGCTGTGCTTAAGTTCTTTAATTTTTCTGAAAGTTTCAGAAAGCTGGTCTGCTTCAAGTTCCGTATCTTTAACATTCTGCGCATCTTCGAGTTTCTGATTAGATTTGTTTACTGAAAGGTACATCAAAATATCAGCATCTTTACAGTATTGAGCAACTTCTTTAATCTGTTCAAAACTTGTTTTTGCTGAAACTACACAGCAAACAAATATTCTCATTTTTGGTGAATGAATTTTGTGATATTCAATACCTTTTAAAGATTTTTCAGAAATCCCCGGGCAGTGTCTTATATCATCGTGAGCCTTTCCTATTGCATCACAGGATACAAAAATCAAATCTGTATATTTTGCAAACTCAGGATTTTCCTCTAAGTACCACCCATTTGTTGCCATTTTTGTATAAAGTCCTGCATCGTGAGATGCTTTACAAATCTGGTCAATATCCTGACGCATTAAAGGCTCGCCGCCCCAGAAAATACTGTCTAAATAACCTATTTCACCTGCGTCTTTGATTAATTTTTGGATTTCAGCCAGACTCATATCTTCGTGGTCACTTTTATGCTTCCAGTAACAAAAATCGCAGTCACAGTTACAAACATTTGTAACCATTAAAGAAAGACAAAGTGGCTTTGGTGTTTTTGAAAGTCTGCTTTTAACACAGGTTACAGCTCCGCCGATAAGATGTCTGTAATATCTTAAACGTTCAAAACTCATACTATTTCTTGATTTTGTTTCCATTTCTTATTTTCCTCTTTTTAATTTTCTTCTCTTTACTAAATCTATAAAAGCTTCTATTCTTGTAATATTTCCGGCTTTTCCTGTTTGCTCATCTAAAACAAGTTCCAAAACAGGAATATCTTCTTGTTTACTTACTTTAGGTAAAATGTTTTGAGCAACAATTTCCGGCATACAGGAAAACGGCATTATATGTATTATACCATCAATACCATTTCTTGCACCATACACTGTATCCCCTACGGTTTCAATACATTCGCCGCCGATTGCACGCTTCATATAATCCTGAGCGTATCTGACACAGCGTTCCCGATGAGATTCTTTTTTATAAAAGAAAGAAGGTTTTAAAACGTGTTCAAGCCAGTCAGAAAAAAATATCTGTCTTTCAACTTCAACACCCAAGTCACCCAGAGTTTTTTCTATCTCCTGATTTGTATATGGATCAAGAAGCACAAAAAATTCCCCGAGTAGATAAACTTTCGGTACAACTCTGTCTTTATCAATCGGAATTGTTTGAAAATCTTCAATAACCTGTTTTTTTAATTTTTTGCACCCCGAAATAGAAGTTGTTTCGTGAATAATCTGATACCACTTTTTATAACATCTTTCTGCGTCACCTTTGTTGAGTTCTCTCGGGCGTGTATAAAAAAGAAGTCTTTCGGCCGTATCAATTGCAAATGCTTTATTAAATCCTGTGCTGAATCCTTTATAATATCTATACGGATTAAGACAATGTGTTACGTGCCAGAACGCTTTAAGTGTTTGTTTCATCTTGCTTTGATACATATCAAAAACACACATATCAAACTCATATCCCATTTTTTTAAGAGTTTTTTGGGCCATTTTTGTATAGTTTCCAAAACGGCAGGAACCCGGAGCCTGAAACATCATAAGCGTATTTGCGCCTTTTTCTAACGCCATAACATAGTTTGCAAGATTGAGTTTGTAAGGAAGACAAATCCCTTCGATACTATTTTTGACACCTATTTCAAGTGCTTGATTTGTATTTGGCGGAGGCATAACAATTTTTGCACCCAAAGAACTTACAAGAGCTTCCATGGATAAATCAATATTACCCATTCTCGGCCAGGCAATTATTCTTTCCTTAGCCGATATTGTGTCATCCATTTGTGATATTGTTATATTTCCGTTTTTATCTTTAATAATCATTTCAGCTATGCTTCCAAAACCTATTTAACCACAATCGGATTTGTATATGCAAATCCTCTTCCTTTGTAAGTGAACTCGGCTCTGTATTTTCCTTTTTTTGTTACTTTGATAGTACAAACTTTATCTTTTGTTTTAAAAATTTCTTTTCCGTTTAAAAGAATCTTTATATCAGCCTTTTTATTTAATTTTATTTTCAAAGTTGTATTTTCTTCTAAATTTATACTTTCTCCGCAGTATGCAATATTATTATCGTCTGAAATCGAAAAATCAGGGATATCTTTATATATATTCTTATTAATAATGATATTGTTACCTTTAATTACGGCTGATAAAATTTGTTGTTTTGCAATATTAAAATCTTCTGATAAAGGTTCTTTCAGATTAATTATATTATTTATTGTTTTAAAACAAGTTATATAAGGGAAAATATAAAGCGGTATAAAATAATCTTTTATAAGAAGTGCGTGGGCATCGACTCCGCCAAGCGCAGGAACTATGTTTTCTCTTTCATTATTCAAACTGTCCCACCAGCTCAATGTCAAAGGTGAAGGATTTTTTATAATTTTATGCTTAAAGAAAAACGAGTAAGCTTTGGTTAAAAGAGAAGTGTCATCATAGTTATCAGCCCAATTAGAAAACCAGTTCCAAATCTCAACTCCGTCAGGTTTAACATTTTTATTTGTCCACGGGATACAATGGTTTGAGTTTTTTCGTGGAATACAACTACCGTTTTTATCAACAGTAACCCCCTCGTCAGGGTGAGCTGCAAAACCGAATCCGCCGAGTTCTCTTACTTTATCAACGTATATTTGCGGATTATCACAAGGTTCTATAACTTCACTTGTTCCAAACACAAGATAATGATTTTCGCTGTGCGGAGAAATTTCTTCCCCTCTTATTACATAGACCCCGTTAAAAATACCTTCGTCTATATCCATTGTGTTATGGTCAGTAACGATTATCCAGTCTAAGCCTGCTTTTTTAGCAGCTTTAACTATTGCGTTTAAATCTCCCGTTCCGTCAGAAAATAGTGAATGAATATGTATAGCGCCACAATACTGAAACATACCTTATCCCCTATTATTTTGTCAAAACTTCTTCTTTATGTTTTTCTTTTTCTGGGTTATTTTTACTTTTGTTAGCTGCTGTATGGAGTAAGTTAATAACATTTTCTTTTTCTAGTGTTCTTCTTTTCTTTCTGAACAACATATCAACAAAAGCTTCTATTCTTGTAACAAATCCTGCTTCGCCTGTATGTTCATCAATATTAATATGAATCATAGGGAGATTTTTTTCTTTAGCGTGATACTGAACTTCATCTACCATCAATGAATCCGGTCCGCACCCGAAAGCAGAAAGGGCAATAATACCATCAACTTTATTGTTTATCATATAGTATGCTGCTGTTCCCGTAAGCTCGAGTTCATTTGCCCAATATTGAATTTCACCCATATCTTCTATTGATTTTATTGCATTTTCTTTTGTAACATTAAGAGCCGTATAAGATTTAACTCCCATTTTATCAAGTTTTTTGATTAAATTAAGTGAGATTCTCTCATCAAACAAATTGTATCCGTGTGCCATAATTACAACAGAAAGGGGTTTTACTACCTGTACAGGCTTTGTAACCATTATACCTTTTATGGCATTATTCAGAGCGTCTTCAAATCCGAGTCCTGAGTTAGCCATTTTGTGAAAATTATTATAAACTTCCCAACCGTTTTTGATTGCTGATTCAATAATATTTTTATCTGTTATATCAAACCTTGCAGCAAAGTCATAACAGAAATCTTTAAAAGAGATTCCTTCTGTTTTGTTAATTTCAGGGTCTATAATATTTATCGACTTATCTATAACATTACGGATAATTTCAGGCAAACCTCTTATTTTGCTGCAGTTATTGACTTTATATGCAGAGGCCTGAAGAGAAGGAATAAATATTGTTTCGCACCCTTTTTCAAGTAAATTAATTACGTGCCCAACATAAACTTTTACTGGCAAACAAGTGTCTGATACTACATATTTGCAACCATCATTTATCGTTTTTGAAGTTGTTTTATCCGATAAAATAATATCGAGACCGAGCGCAGTAAAAAATCCGTAATAGAAAGGATAATTACTGTAATATGATATAGCTCTGGGTATTCCTATTGTTTTTTTGTTATCTGTCAAACTATTCATTTCTCTTGTGTTTATATTCTGCGTAAATTATTTTTTCTTCCTCAAAAAAATCGTAACACAAACAATTTTTTTTTAAAATTATACCTTTTGGAAGGATAGACAAGTTCAAAAAATATGTTAACATGGTAAAGGAAAGGTTAGGAGAAAATATGTCAGCAATTTTAGCAATATCAGCTATGCATTATATCAATGCAAAAAATAATGCAATGATGAACATGATGAACATCAATAATGCAAGAATGGGATTAATGTGCTGTCCGGGTAGTGATACAACCGGAGGCATTGGCTGTTCTCCTGAAGCTTTGTGTGCAATGGATACACAAATGGAAATTGATATGCTGACAAACAGTCTGCAATATCAGTACGCAAAAGCTATGCTGGAACAAATAAAAAAACAGCAGAAAGAAGACGCTAAAAAATTCAGCATTTTTGCATAAATTAATCTTTTACAACGTCTAACGCTATGTCAACTCTGCCGAACGGTGCGCTTATCTGGTAGCCGTTTACGTATGAGTTGATTTTTTCTTTTATATCGTGTGCTATCTCAACTCCGTATTTTACACCATCTTCTTTTGTTTTTGCCTTTTCCATTTTTTCAATAACAGAGTCAGGAACGACAACTCCGGGGACTTCGTTTTTTAGAAACAGAGCGTTTTTGAGTGAAACAAGCGGCCATATACCTGCTACAAGGGGCAGGGATAAATCTTTTCCAGTTATTTCTGCTTTTTCAATAAATGAGATAAGCGCATCAGGGTCAAAAACTGGCTGAGTAATTACATATTCAGCTCCTGCATTAAATTTGTTTTTCAGGTGACTAATTTCTTTTTCAATATCAACGGCACAAGGGTTTGCACCGACACCAATAAGAATAGATGTCGGAGGATTAATTACATTCCCTGCAACATCAAACCCTCTGTTCAGGTTATGCACAACTTTTGTAAGCCCGACAGCATCAATATCAAAAACAGCAGTTGCTTCGGGATAGTCACCCAATTTTGGAGGGTCGCCTGTTACTATAAGATAATTTTTAAGTCCTGCCGCATATCCGCCTAATAAATCAGACTGCATACCGATTAAGTTTCTGTCTCTGCAGCAATAATGTAAAATTGTTTCTATCCCGACTTCACGCTCTATCATAATTGCAGTTACAAGTGATGATATTCTTGAACTTGCTCTCGGGCCATCAGGAATATTAATTGCATCGACTCCTGATTCTTTACACTCCCGAACTTTATTTAGAATCGGTTCAAGAATAACTGAACGGGGAGGAGTGATTTCCATTGTTACAACCTTATCACCAGAAAACAGTTTACGTGCAAAGTTACTTTTTTCTTCTTTTGGTGTAACCTTTATATCCACTTCTTTTGTTGCTTCAACCTTTTCTATATTAATATGCTGTTTAACACCCGTTAACGATTTTACACCTTTGGACATTTCTTCAATATGCTTTGGTGTAGTTCCGCAGCAGCCGCCGACACCACGAACACCAAGCCTTATAAAGTTTTGGGAATACGTTGTAAAATATTCGGGCGTTGACATATAAATCATTCTTCCATCAACATTCTGCGGATGTCCTGCGTTTGGCTCAACTACAAACGGTTTTGATGTTAGGTTAATTACATCTTCCAGCAACGATAGCATTGCGTGAGGCCCGACGATACAATTCATCCCTACTGCATCAATATTATTATTTTTATCAAGATGTTTTATCGCATCTTTAATGTTTAATCCGCTCAGCGTTTCTTTTTCTTTTCTGCACGCAAGTGAAACTATAAGGGGTAACCTATATTTTTTTACAATCTCAGCTGCCAGGTCAATTTCTTCCAGATTGTGATGCGTTTCTAAAATTATTCCGTCAGCACCGCCTTCAAAAAGTCCTTTAATTTGTGTTTCATAATTTTCTTTGAGCGTATCAATATTTTCAACAGTTATTGAAGCACCTTTCCCAAGACAATGTCCTACACAACCTAAGACATAAATATCCTCACCTGCTTCTTCCCGTGCAAGTTTTGCTCCGGCAAAATTTATGTCATAGACCTTATTCCCAAGCCCGAATTTTTCAAGCTTAAATCTGTTTGCACCGAAAGTATTTGTTAAAATAACATCAGCACCCGCATCAATGTATTCTCTGTGAATAGATTTTATTAAATCAGGACGGGTAAGATTAAGTTCATCAAAACAGGCATTAATAAAAACGCCTCTTTCATATATTACCGTTCCCATAGCACCGTCAAACACAAGCGGTGTTTCTGTCATTTTTTTAATTATGTTTATTCTGCTCATATTCTTTTATTAATCTTTCCTGTTCTTCTTTTATTGATTTTATAAACTCTTTATCTCCGCTAATAATCTTCTGTGCAACAGAAGCGACTTCGGAAGCGTTAGATGTATGTACAACAACTCCGTGATACTTTGGCGCAATCTTTAATGCCGTATGAAGTTTACTTGTTGTAGCTCCGCCAATCAACAGCCCGGGGAGATTAAGTCCTTCGCTTTCCATGTGCTCGGCAACCGTAATCATTTCATCCAAAGATGGCGTTATAAGTCCTGAAAGACCTATTAAATCTGCATCATTTTCTTTGGCTGCTTCAAGAATATCTTTACAGCTTACCATAACGCCAAGGTCTATAACTTCAAAATTGTTGCAAGTTAGAATAAGCGACAAAATATTTTTGCCGATATCATGAACATCACCCTTAACTGTTGCAAGAACGATTTTTCCGATATGATTTTGCTCCGAGTTTTTTGGCATATATTCTTTTATAATATCAACTGCCTGCTTCATCACACGGGCACTTTTTACTACCTGAGGAAGAAACATTTTACCTTCGCCAAAAAGAACACCAACCTTATCCATGCCTGCCATTAACGGTTTTTCAATAAGTTCCAGAGGGGTGTAAATATTTAGGGCTTCTAAAACATCTTTTTTCAGGTATTCTGTATCGCCTTTCATAAGTGCATATTGCAAACGCTCTTCAACAGAATTGTTCCGCCATTCTCTTTTGTTATTATCATTTGCACTTACAGTTTCATTATTATATTTATCCCTCCCGTATTCAAGGAGCTTTTCTCCTGCATCATCGGACTTGTTCAAAATAACATTTTCGCACAATGTTCTTAGCGGTTCTTCAATATCGTCATAAACCTCAATCATCCCTGCATTTACAATTCCCATATCCATGCCGGCATTTATTGCGTGATAAAGAAAAACACTGTGCAGCGCAGAACGGACCTTGTTCAGCCCCCTGAAAGAAAAAGAAAGATTACTAACTCCGCCTGATATAAGAACACGGGGATATTTTGTTTTAATAATTTTTACAGCTTCTATAAAAGAGATTGCATTAATATTATGCTCTTTCATTCCAGTTGCAACAGGGAAAATATTAAGGTCAAAAATAATATTTTCATCTTTTATGCCGACTTTTTCGGTCAGGATTTTGTATGCTCTTTCAACTATCTCAACTCTTCTTTCAGTCGTTGCTGCCTGCCCCTGTTCATCAAAAGCCATAACAACCATAGCTGCACCCAAACTATTAATCTCTTTTGCGTGCTCAATAAATTTTTCTTCGCCTTCTTTAAGGCTTATTGAGTTAACAATAGCTTTTCCCTGAACACATTTTAAGCCTTCTCTTATAACTTCAAACTTTGAAGAGTCTATCATAAACGGAATTTTTGAAACATCGGGTTCAGTTGCGGCATAATTCAAAAACTCAACCATCATTTTTTTTGAATCAATAAGCCCCTTATCCATATTGATATCAATAATATTTGCTCCGTTTTCAACCTGTCTGCGTGCAACATTAATCGCCTCTTCAATGTTGTTGTTCTCAATAAGTTCGGCAAACATTTTAGACCCTGTAACATTTGTTCTTTCACCTACAACGATAAAATTATTGTTGCCACGTTCAAAAACAAAGGGTTCTAGTCCCGAGAAAGCACATTTGTTTTTATACTCTGGAAGTTTTCTCGGTTTTATACCATTTAGAGCATCTGCAATAGCTTTTATGTGTTCGGGTGTTGTACCGCAGCAACCGCCTGCAATATTAATATACCCGTTTTTAGCCAAATCAAGATACCCTTTTGCCATAACTTCTGGTGAATCTTTATAGTTTCCGAACGCATCAGGAAGCCCTGCATTTGCGTATAAACTTATATAGCAATTTACGTAATCTGAAAGCTCAATAATATGAGGCTTCATATCATTTATTCCCAATGCACAGTTTATTCCGACAGAGAGTGGATGAGCATATTCAATACTGTAATAAAAAGCCTCAAGCTCCTGTCCTGAGAGAGTTCTTCCCGACCTGTCCGTTAGCGTAACGGATATCATAATCGGAATATTTGTACCTTTATTTTTTTGTACCTGATTTATTGCATAAATTGCCGCTTTGGCGTTAAGCGTATCAAAAATCGTTTCGACTAAAAAAGCATCAACACATTCTTCAACCAAAACTTCAACCTGTTCTTTATAAGCTTCTGCAAGCTCATCAAAAGTTATATTTCTGAAAGAAGGATTCTGAACATCCGGTGATATCGAAGCAGTTTTTCCGGTAGGCCCGATTGAGCCTACAACAAATCTTGGCTTATCAGGAGTTGAATATTCTTTTGCAACTTCTTTTGCTAACCTTACAGATGCTTGGTTGAGTTCTTTTATATAATCTTTAAGCCCGTATTCTGTTTGAGAGATTCTATTTGCACCAAACGTATTCGCCTCAATAATATCCGCACCTGCATTTAAAAAACGTCTGTGAATATCCTTTATTACATCAGGACAAGTCAGCGCAAGGATATCATTATTTCCTTTTAAATCAACCGAATGGTTTTTAAAAATTTCACCCCGGTAATCCGCTTCAGTAAGACCGTACTTCTGGATATTTGTACCCATAGCACCGTCTAATATAAGTATTCTCTCTTTTAATAAATCCCTGAGCATAAATTTTATTCCCAATATAATTATACAGATAAAAGAAAATATTGTTAATTATATATTGTAGAAAATTGAAACAGGATTTGAAAACATTTACAGACATCTCCTGTTAGTATTCTACATACACATAATTATGTTAATGTAACTTATAACTTAATTAATTAATTAATTAATTAATCAAACAAAATCTCACCTGAAATCAGGTGAGATTTTTTCACTGTAATTATACATTTCCCCCTTTATATTTACCCTTTTACCCCTTATGATTATTCAGTGTTACTTTAGCGGGTTTTAGTTCAGGAGTTTGACCTTTGATTTCACTTGTACCTTTTTTACCAATAGCCCAACGCAGACCTGCCTGCAAGCCTATACCGTTTCTTCCGCCGTTAGTGAAGTAAGTCTGGAAGTGACCTGTGAGTCT
>CACZFL010000021.1 GCA_902780525.1 uncultured bacterium
TTTTCACGTGCCATGAGATTAATCTCCTTCTTTGATTAAATATACTACGTTAACTTATACCTTACTAAGTTATACTACAATTTTATACAATAAAGATGTGTTGTCAATCAGTAACGGCATGTTTATCAATTGCCGCTTGAGTAACTTTAGGTTTTTATTGGTAAAATCAACCAATATATCCCTATTTATTGCCCCTATTTTACATCACCTTTAATAACAATCAGATTTTTAACGATTTTCATTGCACAAGTCGGAAGAACTACTTCATCCAAACCATCTGCAATACTTAAAATTCCACCGGCTTTAAGCGTAACATCTTCACCTTTATACTGAAAAACGTAATCAGTATCTCTGTCTGATCTGATAGTAATTTGTGTTGTCATACTTGACTCCTCTTTTTCTTAATAATATAGGAATAGCAGAAGAGTCCGCCATTCCTATAAAAATTTACTATGTATTAATCAAATACATAACTGATGATTGCAGCTTCTCTTGCTCTTTTGATAGCAGTTGTAATCATTCTCTGGTGTCTTGCACAATTGCCTGTAACACGTCTCGGAATAATTTTTCCTGCTTCTGTTAAGTATCTTTTAAGTTTTGCTGCATCTTTGTAATCGATAGAATCAACATGTTCAGCACAGAAACTGCATGTTTTCTTTTTCTTTCTATCTGCTGCGTCTTGTTTTGCCATTTTTCTATTTTGCCTTTCTAGCCTTTATTTAATATTTTATCATGTATATAAATGTTTCCATTGTTGTTCTAAGGTCTTTTTCAAATTTTTCAAAATAACTTGCCAATTTTAGAACATTAATCTCATTTAACTTATTTCGGCCGGTTATCATTGAAGTTTGAGGGATTTTTGTCTTGGAACCCTTATAAGAGTCACTGTAACTACATATCGGCTGTATTCTCATAATTCTTTTCCAATTACACCTTAGAACGGAATTTCATCCTCGCCGATTAGCTCATCAGCAAATTCTTCTTCTTTTGGAAATTTAACAATTTCTTCATTTGAAGAAGCTGCTGAAGATGCACCAATGCCGGCTGTTGCAGATATAGGTTCGACTGTATTTGCGTCAATTTCAAAAATTCTTCTTTCAGCACCGCTTTCATTTTTTACGGTTGTAATCTGAAGTCTTCCTTCTACAAGAACTCTGTCATCTTTTCCAAGTGATGAAACAACCTCGTCCAAAGACTGACGTTTTGCAATAACTCTTAATAACATCTCTTCCCTGTCACCAATGTTTAAAACGAATGATGAAACAGGAACATTGTTCTGAGTAAAACGTTTTTCTGGCGCTCTGTATATCGAGCCTGTTACAACTGCCTTTGCTAATGTCATAAAATTGTCCTCTTACAATATCAATTATTGAGTATTACAAAACACTCCTATGCATTTACCCCAGCTTTCTTAGCTGCTTCCATAAACATAAATCTGAGAATGTTATCATTAAGTTTTAGATTTCTTTTGAACTCAACAATAGCTTCTGCCGGAAGTGAAACTATCATAGTCATAAAGAAACCGTCACGATATCCTTGTAAATCATAAGCAAGTTTTTTTCTGCCCATTTTGTCTACTGATGATACTTCACCCTTTGCAGCTTTAATGTCTGATGAGATTTTATCAACAGCTTTGTCTAACTCATCAGAGTCAAGACTCGGTTTAAAAATTGTCAATAATTCATAATTTTTCATAATATATTTCTCCTTATAAAAACATCCTAACACAAACATATTGCCGTGCAAGGGGTAAGGGATAAGGGGAAATTAACAAAACCTTAAATAACAAAATCCCACATCTTATTAGTTGCTAATCTGCAAAATATATGTCATAATATCATTACTTTATATAGGTGTTTATTTTGTTCCTACATTTTTTATAAAAGGGAGAGTAAGCTCTATTATTGCAGAAGTATACCCGCCGATACAAAATCGCCAGCGGGAAACGGAACTCTAAAGGCACTCACCCACCTGTCGATTCGGCAGGAAACAAAATCGCACTTATATAAAGTTTTTTATTAGCATATACAAAATAAAAAACTGAACCAGAGGTTCAGTTTTTAACCACCTTACATCTTATATTAACCAATTTTATGAATTTTGTTTTTCATCATAAGCCTCGATGATTTTATTAATTATCAAATCAAGCTGTTCTGCTGTATATGAAATACTTGCTGAAACCAGCTCACCTCTTGCAATTTGGTCAAGAAGTGCATATTCTGCAGAGCGTTTGCTGAAGCTTGATTTGTTTACAACTTCTTTCATTCTGATTGCAATCCACTTGAGATAATAACGTTTTGATTCTTTATCTGTATGTGTTTCACCGTCCTGAAGACCATATTCGGAAGCAATTTGTTTGCACATTCCACTATTGGACCAGAATCCGCCGTATGATTTATATCCTTTTATAAAGTTTACAATATACTCAACATCAGTTAATGATGTAAATGTATTTAATCTTCTTTTTGCATCGACATATTCTTCATCACTTGTAACACCATTCAAATCCTTTGCAAAATCTTTTGCATAGTTTTGTATTGCAGTATGCAATTCTTCTGAACCTGCAGGAGCATTACCTGTGTTTATAATCTCTGTACAAGGAAGCCATTTTTTATCTTTAATCATATAACCTGTATCTGAGATTTCAGTGACCCCTCTCAGATAATCAAGTTTACCTGTTGACTGATTATATGCATAATATCTGTTTTTGCTTTTGCAATAGTAGTAGCCTTTTACTGCCGTTTCCTGAAAATCATTTGATATTCCTGTTATTTTATCCAATTCTTCAAGAGCGGCGTTATCTATATCTAAAACGGTATCATATACTTTTTCAGAAACTGCTTTTATGTCTTTTTCTGCTTCTGCTTTTCTTTCTTCTTCAACTTTTGCTTTTGATTTAATTTTATTATCTTCAAAATCTTCCAAATCTTCTGCTTTCAGATTTTCAGGTTTTGTTATATCAGCAGAAGCTTTTACTTTACCAAATTTATTATCAACTAATGCATAATATTCATCAGCACCTGTTGCTTTAAAGAGATTTTTTGTATTTGCTACCGGTGCTATAGTTTTATTCGCTAATAAATTTGATATTCTCGAGATAACTTTGTCATACCCTGCGATTTCTTTGGCTGTCACTTCCTTGGCATTTTTTGTTGCCTCAAATTTACCTTCGCCAGTCTTTTTAACTTCGATTAGTTTTCCGTCTTTTACAGTATAGTATTTGACTCCGTTATCTTTATTATCATATGATTTTGTCTTGTAAACATTTGAATCGGCACTTACTTTGCTGAGAGCTCCTTTTTTGCCAACTAAATATTCGTCAACAAGAGCCTGCTTATCGTCTTTATACTGTTCATCAGCATCTTCAGCTTCAAGCTCATTTGAGATTATAATTTCTTCAGTTACAGGCTGTTTATCAAGTTCATCAACTTTTGGATAATTTTTTATTCCTTCGCTTTCAAGGTCTTTCATAGTTTCTTCAATAACCATATTGTCATTGATAATACCTTCTTTTATTTCATTCAATGCTCTGAAATCATCATTTGATTTTATATAATCTCTGACTTTAAGAGCTTCCTGCATTCTTAAACGCGCATAAAGTTCATTAAATGTCTTCGATATATCAGCTATATTTTCTTTTGTAAAGACTTCTTTTCTTTGTTCTGCTGATGCGCTGCTGTCAGATGCGATTTTTTGTATTTTTTCTGATAAATCTTTTTTAAGTCTTGAGATTTCTGGATATCCGTCGTATTCATCAGCTTTTATAACAAGAGCATTTGCAATCGTAGTTACGCAGTTCTGTGCGCTGCTTAATTTTACTTCAGATTTACCATCCGGAATATGAGCAGCAATTACATCAAATAATTTTTCTGAGAATTTACTGTTCCAGGCACTTACAAATTCCAAAATTCTTGATGCGTTTGCTCCGTCTAACTGAGATGAGAGATTCTGGAATTCTGTATAATTATATGTAGAACTTTCAATATCACTTCTGATAGCTGCTAATCTTTTTTCATGAGTGATATCACTTTCATTGACATCATCACCTTTTAAGCTGTATTTATTGCTGAGAAGATTAAAATTATATCCGGCAGCTTTTAACTGTTTTTTTACTTCATCATCTGCAAGAATTGTTTTTCTTAAAACATCTTCAGGAATTGATGCCATTACTTCCTTCATTGCATCAAGCTGTTCTTTTGCAGTTTCCTTTTCCATAGCTTTTTTTACTTTTTCTGTAAGCTCATCCGGGATTTTCGGGAATCTGTTATTTCTGTTTTCTGATAATTTTTTTACACTGTCAAAAACTTTTTTTAAAGAAGCTGCTTTTTTTGCTTCAGGTTTTTTAGCCTCAGCTTCACGAGCTTCTCTTTTTTCTTTTTCTTCGGGAGTTTCGGTTTTTCCGGGAGTCATCCAGGGTGCAAACGGTGACATACCAGGGAAATTATTAAACAAAGGCAGGAAATTGTTTCCGAAAATACTGCCGCCATTCATCATAGATTGTTGTGACTGCATCATAGCCAATCTCGGATCAAGCCAAAAATCAGCAGCCGTATTTCTGAAAATCGGAAAATTCATAAATGTGCACATATCATTCTGTCCGTAATATGGCATACTAACTCCGCCAAAGCACATTGGCGACATGCTCATTCCCATCGGGCCAAAAAATATGTTTGACATCATAAACGGATTCATTTTATACCTCTTTTTTAATATCCTTATATATATAAAGTTCATGTTTTATACAAAATTGCTTATTTTCATGAGCAATGTTAACAAAACTTAATAAATTAAATATTTAATTGTTAAGAATTAGTAATATAAAATAGATATACTATTGCGATAAAATATTTATATGATATAATAGGTTGTGATATGGAGGGAATATGGCTAGAGTCTTAATTTCAATGTCAAATGATTTTTTAAGCAGAGTAGATAATGTAGCTTCTTCTGAACAAAGAACGAGAAGTGAATTGATTAGGGAAGCTCTCCGTGTTTATATAAAAAGAAATAAAATCTCTAACAATCTTAGAGCCGAAGAAAATGCAACTATCTTATCTGAATTATTAGGTTAAATTTTTATTTTTTTTTACACAGGTTTCCTGTATTTTTATTGCCGGAATATAATTCTGCTTTACAATTTGTAACAAAATCACCTATATAAAGCAATTTTTCGTTAGAATATTACTTTATATAGGTATAGTGTGTTTAGAAAAGGTGATTTTGTATGACAAATCCAATGTTTAGCCCACAGCCGAACTATTCCGGAGTTACAATTCAAATAATGAACCCCGCTGTTAATGTTTGTCCGAATAACGGGAAGAATAAATCTTGTTTAAACAACGGTTGTTACGAGGTTTATCCGAATGGAATACATGATAATCAACCACAAACTGTTAATTTAATTTCTAATCCGAATCAAAAGCCGGAATATCCAAACGCTTACCCGGCACAATACTATTTGAATAACTATAATTACCCAGCAAATGCAGACGGAACAAATCTGGCAGGACAAAATGACGTAAGCGATGCTTACGAAAATCAGAATAAGCCTGCATCTGTTACTCACGCAGAAAATAATGTAACTCCCAATTCTTACAAAATTTATGCTCAGGAGAACGAACAAAAAGATAATGATATGACCAGATCAGAAAATATAAAAGAAGATTTGGCTCAAAGAGAAGCAGATATTGAAGAAAAAAAGAAAAATACAAAAGAAACAAAAATAGTAGCATTAACAGATGAATATATAAAATCATTAGAAAATTATCTGAATAACCCTAATGATGAAATAAGACTTATGGCGTCAAAAGAGGTTTTGACAAGACTTGATGAAGACAAAGACAGATATGATGATGCTGCATTAAATGCATTATTAAATAAAATGATGCAGGATCCGAATAAGCTGGTAAGAATAGCGGCACTTTCAGCATTCAGTTCACAGCTGGCAAGCGGAAATGATTACACGGTAAAACTGCTTCATAACATACAATCAAATCCGAACTCAGACAAAGAAGATGTATTACAGGCTGCAGACATACTCCTTAAAATGTCAGCAGGTGTAGAAGTAAAAAACATTCCAAATCCTTCAGTAAAAGAAAAAAAGGAACAATAAAGGCATAAAATGGTAAACATAGCAAACATAGTTTGTAAAACAGCAGGTATTGTAGGACTTAGCGCCGTGACATATGATGCTTATGCAATGGCAAAGCATCATTCAAACGCTGCATCTGCGGAAATATCTGCCGACATTTTTGAAAAAGCTATTGCTGCGCAGCGTTCAACAAGTACCGCAAGTTACCTGACAGGAGCAATGCAAAACAAAGTTGCAGATTTCAGAATGAAAAATCCTATCGTGCCAATATTTGGAAAATTCAGGGGATTTATAGAAGGATTTATTTCCTCGCTTGCCGATAATATTATTCCGACAACTCTTTCTGCTTTAGCTATCGGAACAAAAGGTAAAATTCAAAAGGCAGGTGGCTGGGGACTTGCAATATACGGTATCTACCAACTTGCCAAAGAAGGCTTTGGACTTGGTAAGACATCACCGGTTGATGAATAATTTTTTATACCTTTGGCATATTTTTAATTATTACCTTTGTGGAATTTTTTGCCGCACTTGATATATCACCGGCATCAGACATCAACTTTTTTGGCACTTCTACCTCACGCGTAAAAACATCTTTTTCGGAGGATTTAGTAGTATTTATACCTGATTTATACAAAAAACCCGGTCCTAGAAACATCATAGAAACTAACGCTGCGCCGATACCAAAGTATCCGGCATGCTTCCAGGAAGAAGTGTTACTCCTTGCAATAGCAGTTGTTGCTGCACCAAGCACAACTGATATACCAGCTGCATTTGCCAATGCCAATTTTTTACGTGTTTCTTTTTTAACAGACTCCTTAGAGTCAATTTCCACATCGCCCCTAAACAACACCTTAGGGGTAAAGGCATTCACAGGTTGAATCATTGTCACACACTTTCTTTATATTCTCTATGCTCACATGTTAACTCAAACGAGTATATTTGTAAAGAGGTATAATAAGTGTAAAACATACATTATTATTGGCTTTAAGGCAAACAGCAATTTTCGTGAGGATTTCAATTATTAAGATTTTAAAAGAAAATAAAACTCAATTTTACAAAACTTAATAAAAGTGAAGAAAAAAAGCAATTTTTTAAAAGTTATATACTTTATATATATGTAAGAGATAAACATAGAGAGATAATAAAATGACAGAATTATACAGCGCAATCGAAAGAAACAAAAAACCGGTCGGAGCATTAGAAATCCCTGCTGACTTTGATTTTTACTACCTGAATAAAAAAGACAGACAGATGAGATTCAACAACGGCGGTGACCCGATTTACGCTATTTTTGACAAAATTGACAACAGACCACTTTCAAAAATCGCAAAAGATTTCGTTAAAGAACTTTTATCATTTTCTGTAAAAAAATCGTCCTCTTTTAACCAAGAAATTAATGCTTTATCTTCACCAAAATATATATCAAAAAGGTTTTGTATTTCACTGTCCCTGAGTGTCCTTCTGTCAACATTATATGCCACAGGCTCAGTACCGTCATCAGCGCATTTTACAAGCATTTTTTTGTCTTTATCATAAACATCAGAATAATTTAATCCCAAATCTACACAAAAAGGCATTTTTGGTTTGCCGTCATCTTTATATGAAATTAATCCAAAAGCCCTGCATATAATCGGTCTTGCAGGATATACAGAACATTCATTATTCACAAGGAACGGACATTCATAAAATTTTTGACGGTCTTGTTCTATCAAATTAGCTATATTTCTGTTTATTATATCTTTAACATCTCCTGAAAGAGAATTGTAATAAAGCATAAGATTGACATATTCAAGTTCAGACAGAGGGTATTCGCCCTCTTTACAGCAATAGGCACACCCTTTTGAACATTTAATAAAAGGAGCCTGCTTTTCAAACATGTGAGAAAGTCTCACGTCAAGGATTTCCAAATATTTCCTATATCTGCTAATCATTGGAAGTTGTCCTGTGCCTTTTTTCCATAAGTTCTTCTTTGCGTTCCAGTCTGTCAAAAAGCTGAGAGTTTATTTGACCGCCGACAAGAATAAGGATTGAAGTATAATACAGCCAAATCATAAGGATTGCAAAACCGGCAATTGTGCCGTAAACAAAGTTATAGGTATGCAGGTTATTAATATATATAGAAAATGCCCATGAACCTATTAACCAGGATATTGTAAAGAAGAAAGCTCCCGGAAGTGCACTGCGTCTTCGTAATCTTTCAATGCACTGAAGGTCAGGAAGAATGTAATAATGCAGATAAGCCATTATGAACAGTGCAATAAATGCAACCGGCCATCTTAAAAACAGTATTATATTACCTACATGAACCGTTAAGCCAAGATATGTTGTAAAGAATTTTATAATAACTTTACCAAATACAATAAGGTCAATACTCAAAAATAATATAAGCGCATTAACAAAAACCATAATTAATGCAAGCAGCCTGTTATACATCCAGGAGCGTGTATCCTCGAGTTTATACGCTCTGTTAAGCCCTTTTGCAACAATTGCAAGAGCATTTGTTGAAAGAATTACGGTTATGATAAAGCCTAATGCAGCAATTAAACCGCCTTTAGAGAAGAACCAGACTTCATTCATAACAATCTGCAAAAGGTTCAGAACATCGCCAGGCATAACTTTACAGAAAAAATCCAAAAGAGGATTCATAAATGTATGTTTCCCAAGCCATCCAAATACTGCCATAAGAAAGAGCATAAACGGGAAGAAACCTATAACGAGCATAAAGCCCATTTCTGCTGCCATTCCGAACAAATCGTTATCAACAACAGCTTTTATTACATTTTTAGTTGTTTCAAATTTACTTTTCACAGCTTTATCTCTTTCAGCAATTTACTAATAGACTCTTTTACAGAAGCCTTTATTGTACATCCTGCTGCGTAAGTATGTCCGCCCCCTCCGAAGTTTGAACATATATCCGCAACATCAATGATCTTGCTTCTCATTGATATTTTTGTAAGTTTTGTATCGACCTCTTTCGCCACAAAAGCAACTTCTGTAGTATCAATAGCTCTGAGGGTTTCTGCAATACCATCTGTGTAGTCATCTCCTGCGGAGAATTTTTCCAAATCTTTTTTATAAACGGTTGTATATACTATTTTATTATCATTCAAAAATTCTGCTTTATTAACACAATAATTCTGGAACAAAACAAAATTCTTTGTTTTTGTTTCATAACATTGTTTGTATATATAATTAGGATTTGCTCCTGCATCTACCAAATCTGCGGCAGCACGTAAGGCGTTTGAAGTTGTATTTTCAAATTTAAAATTACCGGTGTCTGTCATTATTGCAGCATATAGACAAACTGCTGAATCCTTATCAATTTTCCAGGTATTGGTTTTAAAATAATTATACAAAACTTCACCGCAAGAACTTGATTCCGGCTCTATAATCTGATAGTCACCAAACCCAGGATTAGTTTTATGGTGGTCGATATTAACCGTACACTTTGCTTTGTCAAAAAGAATTTTTGAATCTAATACCCTGTCTATGGCTGCGACATCAAGCGTAATTACCAAATCATATACCAGAGATTTTTCAAAATACCTCTGTGCTAAATTAACATTTGGTAAAAATTTATAGTTATAGGGGATATTAGATACGACACTCATGTCAGGTTTTATCTTAAACCTGTTATAAATCATAGAATACATTGCACACATGGAACCCAGTGTATCCCCATCCGGATTCATATGAGATAAAAGTAGTATCTTTTTTGATTGTTTTATGATATCATCTAAATTACAAACCATAATTAGTATGCTAGCACAAAGGGATAAATGGGTAAAGAGGCTAATGAGCAGGGATTTATTGCCGGAATACAGTTCAATCAACATTAGGAGGTTTTTTGAGTAAAGTTTTATATACGGATTTTGAAGGTTTAGACTCCATTATCGATACGATGATGGATAATCCACAGTTGAAAAAGGCTGTAGCAAGAACAAACCTTTTTAATATGTGGGACAAGCTTCTGCCTGAAAAATTCAGGCAAAAGTCGAGACCTTTTTCCATGCTTCCCGGCGGAGTTATGGTTATAGCATGCAAAAACCCTGTTATTGCTCAGGAGCTTTCTTTACGCAAAGTTCTTTTGCTCCAGAAATTTCAACCGTACCTTGAATCTTTGCGGATGAAAGTAAGTGATTTAAGATTTGACCCTAAAAAATGGGTGGGTTAAATAGAGGCCTCGAACGATGTTCACCAAAGAGCTGAATATTCTCACTTTTCACTATATTTTATAGTGAGTTTTGAGAAGGTGTACTTATATATTTGCACTTACCCTTTTTTACATTTACCCTGCACCTACACGGAACTTTTTCAGGAATATTTCGTCTTATTACATGAGAAGAGTAATGGAGGAAGTATGATGAATGCAGTTTTGAGCAATGCGGAATATATTGATTTTAAAGAAGAAGAATATGAAAGCCCACAAACATTTACAAACATTGTTAATAACGACGACATATTGCAAATGTATTTAAAAGAAATCGGAAGAAAAAAAATCTTAACAAAAGATGATGAAGCAGAACTCGGGAAAAATATACAAGAAGGAAGCCCGCAAGAAAAAGAAAAAGCTATTAATGAGCTTGTACAGGCAAATTTAAGACTTGTTGTAAATATTGCAAAAAAATACATAGGACACGGAGTACTTTTTATGGATTTGGTACAGGAAGGTTCATTGGGGCTTATTAAAGCTGCCGAAAAATTTGATTACAAAAAGAATTTCAAATTTTCAACTTACGCAACCTGGTGGATTAAACAAACAATAATAAGAGCTGTTTCAAACCAGTCAAAAACAATTCGTATCCCTGTTCATATGCAGGAAAAAATAAGAAAATACAAAAGAGCCTGTTCTCAGGCAGAATTCGACGAAAACCTTGAAAGCAATGATGCCACAATTTCAAAGCTTTCAGGACTGAGCAAGAAAAGAATAGATGAGATTCGTGCAGCGATAAAAACAGAACCTGTCAGTCTTGACACAATGGTTACAGATGACTTATGTATACAGGATTATGTTGCTGACACCTCATACTGCACCCCTGAAAACAACACACATACCATTCTGAAACAAAAAGACGTCATTCACCTTTTGGACAAACTTGATAAACGTGAACGAGAAATAATAAAATACAGATTCGGACTTGATGCGGAAACACCAAAAACTCTTGAACAAATAGGAAATGTCCTCGGTTTTTCAAAAGAAAGAATACGTCAGCTTGAATGTCTTGCAATAAAAAAACTGAGAGAAGAAGCCTGCATAAACAAATACAGAACCTATCTTGAGGAGGATTAAGCTGTATTCAAAGTAATATGTAGAATTGTTAAAAGAAATTTTCTGAAAATTGCATAATTATAATATTTAATATATTATAGGTTTAAAAGGAAATATGAAAAGACGGGTAAATGGGGGTAAATTTAAAACGGAAATCCCAATAATAGCTCATCTGCCCTAGGAAAAGGAGGACATTAATGTTCAAAAAATTTTTGCAAGGACTAATTGTATTTAGCTTGCTGTGTGTATTTAACGCTCCTGCGAATGCTTTTTATACCGACATGGATGAAAGTCACTGGTGCTATCAATCAATTAAATTTTTAACAGAAATCGGAGTTCTTGTTGGTTATCCTGACGGAACTTATAAACCTGATATCCCTGTTTCAAGAGCAGAGTTTGCTTCAATGGTTATTAAATCTTTAGGGCAGGAAAATACAACAGTTACTCAGCCTATTGATTATGCGGATATTGAACCTGATTTCTGGGGATATAATATCATTCAGAAAGCTGTATATTTCGACCTTATCCCTAACGGCAGAGGTGCAGACTTCAGACCTTATGACCCTGTAACAAGAGCAGAAGCTATCACTATTGCAGTTAACGCTCTTACTACATCAAACATTAGCGAACAAAGAGCACAGGGTATCATTGAAAAGAGCTATGAAGACTATACACAATTACCTGCATGGTTCTTAATGGCAGCTGCAAAATCTCAGTTACTTGACCTTGACGTAATTGAACCGGGCCGTGAAGGTAAAATGGAACCAAACAGACCTATGAACAGAGCTGAAGTTGCTGCATTACTATACAAAATGATGCAGGAAGCTAAACTTAACCCGAATGCAAAATTGGCTGAAAATCTACAAAAGAGGACAGCTGAAGGTTATATCTTGGATAACGTAAGAGTTCAGGGTTCTATCGGTGTTATCCCTGCGGGTGCTATATTCCCGATTAAAATGGAAACAGTAATCGGTTCTCAGTTCTCTAACGTTGCTGATTTATACACAGCAAAAGTTCCTAAAAACATTGTTACCAAAGAAGGATACTTACTCGTTGAACAGGGTAGTGACTTAAAAGGTCAGATAAAATATGTTCAAAGAGGAAAAAGATTCAAACAAAACGGTGAAATCATAATCAAAAACGAAGTTCTTGTTACTCCTAATGACCAGGCTGTAATGTTATATGGTGTTGCAACTCTGGATCCTGAAGTAAACGGTTTCTGGGCTAAACTGTTTAAGAACAGATCAGTTCTTACAAAACCTGATCAAATCGTTAACATCAGATTGTTAGGACCGTTGAAAATCGACCTTACTAACGGTTATATATACGAATAATAAATAATCTTTGTATAATTTCTTAAAACTCCCTTGAATCTCAAGGGAGTTTTTTATTATAATAATTTTTAACAAGAATAGCAAAAAAAATTTTTACACGTTTTAATATGTGTGAAAGGGTTTAACCAACATGAATAATAATATAAATTTTAAAGGCGCATTTTTATTACATCAACCAAAAGACACCATTAAAAACAAACTGACACATACTTTATCAAAAAGTAAAAAACAGGTTTTTAATAATTTTTCTCCTGACGGAGATGTTTTATATATAACAAGAAGAGGTACTGACAGAAAAGTTGCGGAAATTTTAACTCACAGCAAGACTAAATTTGAATACTATCCGGGACTGAGCACAAAATCAGGTTTTGATGACCAGCAGCCGGATAATGCAAGAAAAATTTTAGCCAGCTATAAAGATAATATTATTACAACTGTTGCAGAACTCAAGGCTATGTTTAAACTTGACCGACCGTTGTTCAATTTTTCCACAAGAAAAAAAGATAATACTCTGGAAAAATGTATGCAGACCCTAAATATGGATATAAAAGATTATGATGTTAAACGATTAAACGGATTTAACGAAATATACACAAAAGGAACAGACAAAAAATTAGTAGCAACAATATCAGAACCGGGTCAATATGGCTTCAGATACGCAAGAATTGAACCAAAGACCTCCGGTGATGAAGTTGAAAGATATGCAATTCGCGCCGGCGAAAAATTTAGTTACATTAACAATCCAGATGAAACCGTAAAAAACGGCACAACTACATTCTTAAAAAATTATATGAGAGCCGTAAACGCAAACAGAATTACTCATAACGCAAAGCATCAATAGGATTTAAGAGAGAAGCTTTGTATGCAGGATAATATCCGAATCCTACGCCAACCAAAGCCGAAACTGTAAACGAGAGTATTATCGGAGACAGCGTAAATACAATAGGCTGGCTTGTAAGTACACCGATTAAAAGGGATATTATTATTCCTGATATAATACCTATTACACCGCCTATCAGGGACAATACCATAGCTTCTATTAAGAATTGCAGTCTTATATCACTTGCTCTGGCACCAATTGCCATTCTAATTCCAATTTCTTTTGTTCGTTCGGTTACAGACACAAGCATGATATTCATAACTCCAATACCGCCCACAATAAGTGATATTGAAGCAACAAAAGCAAGGAATAAAGACAATGTCTGAATAGTAGATTTCATTTTTTCCTGGAACTCAGCCGAATTTCTTATCTCAAAATCATTTTCCTGTGTTTTGGATAAGTTATGTCGTGAACGTAAAATTTCCTCAATGTCTTTTTGTGCAATAGCACTTTCTTCAACAGAAGATGCTTTAGCTAAAATTTGGCTGACTGAGCCGGGGAAATCTGTTCCAAAAACTTTTCGCTGCGCAGTAGTAAGCGGAATAAATATAATATCATCCTGGTCCATCGGACCCATTGCACCTTTGGATACAAGTGTTCCTATAACTTTAAAAGGCACATTTCCTATTCTTATTGTTTTACCTATTGAGTTTATATCACCAAACAATTCAGATTCTACTGTAGAACCGATAATTGCTACCTTTGCAGCATTCCTGTCATCATCCAATGTAAAAGCCCTGCCATCTTTAATTTCATAACTTTTTACATAGAGATACGGAGTTGTAATACCATATACAGTAGTTTGCCAGTTTTGATTTCCAAACATTGCCTGTTTTGAAGAACTCATAATCGGTGCAACAGCTTCAATTCCACGAGCATTTTTCTGAATAGCATCTGCATCTTTGACGCTTAAAGTCGGCTTTGTACCCATACCCATAGAAACACCGCCGGTTTTTGCACTCGCAGAACGGACAGTAAGAACATTTGAACCCATTGATTCAATATTTGACTGAACCTGTTTATTTGCACCTGAACCGAGTGCAAGCATTATAATTACCGCACCTACACCTATAATTATACCCAGTGAAGTAAGAGCTGAACGCATTTTGTTAACTTCAAGCGACTTTAAAGCTATTTTTAATGTGGATTTAAAATCTATCATGTTTCTCTGTTCCTCTGTTTCAGCCATCCTTCTTTTGGTAAATCAGAAACAATTTGTCCGTCTTTAAACTTAATTATACGTTTAGTATATTGCGCAATATCAGGTTCGTGAGTAACAAGAACGACTGTTTTTCCCAATTTTTCGTTAAGATTAACAAAAAATTCCATAACATCAATGCTTGTTTTTGTATCCAAATTACCTGTAGGTTCATCTGCAAGGATAAGCGGTGCGTCATTAACTATCGCACGGGCAATTGCAACTCTCTGCTGCTGACCGCCTGACATTTGAGACGGCATGTTGTTTTCTTTATTTTCAAGCCCTACAATCCTTAAAGCTTCTCTTGCCCTTTTTATTCTTTCTTCTTCAGGTATCCCTTTATAAATCATAGGCATAATAACATTATCTATAGCAGAAGTTCTTGATATAAGATTAAACCCCTGAAAAACAAACCCGATTTTATTGTTTCTGATATCGGATAACTGATCAGAACTTAGCGATAAAACATCAACACCGTCAAGATAATATTCACCGCTTGTGGGTCTGTCAAGAGTTCCGAGCATATTCATACAGGTAGATTTTCCCGAGCCTGATGTTCCCATAATCGCGACAAACTCACCTTTTTCAATGCTGAATGAAATATCATTCATAGCATAGAAGGTTTCTTCACCCATTTGGTACGTTTTTACTGCATGTTTTACTTCTATCAGTGTCATTTTATTTTCCTAAGATCTGGGTTAATCAGAACTACATTAGTCATAGTCAGAATATATTGTATATTCTTTTTTCAATAATCCGGTCTTTTCTCCGAATTTTTTGTATATATCGGAAAGCCACTGCCAAAATTTGCTTGGTTCTTTAATTGAACCTCTTTCTTTCATTAATCTTGTCGCTTCAGATATTGACAGTTCTTTAAGTTCGTTAACAGAAAGATTAGTTATTTTTGATATGGAATCCAATGTCTTGCCTGACAGCCTGAAATCCATTCCAAAATTAGTATTATTGTTATTAATGCCTTGTATTTTCATATCAATTCCTGTTTATTTAATTCCCCCTAAAATGGGCGACGCATTGATTGTGCCTGCTTTTTCTTTGTTTTTTCGGTGGTTCCGACAATAACTTTATCTCTTTCGCTGATTTTGTCTGATATTATCTGTGTTTTACTGTCATCAGAAAGTCCCAGTTCTACATCATACCTTACTGGTTCGCCTTTCTTTAAAACCCAGATTCCCTGAGTATCATATTTTTGTTTGTTATCCGATGGTGAAAATTTTAATGCTTTATTATCAACAACAAGAACATTATTTGCCTGACCGGTAATAATAGAAACATTCGCGCTCATGCCTGGGATAGCAAAACCACCTGAGTTATCAACTGAAACTATAACCGTATATGTTACTACATTGTTTGTAGTTGTTGATGCCAGACGTACTTGTGTAACTTTACCTTTAAATGTTTTATTCGGGTAACCGTCAAGTGTATAATCAGCTTCCTGACCTACTTTAATTTTACCGATATCGGCTTCTGAAACAGAAGTTTCAATCTGCATTTTTGTTAAATCCTCCGCAACTTCAAACAATGTCGGAGTATTAAAGCTTGCAGCAACTGTCTGCCCCACATCAACGGCACGGGAAATAACAGTTCCGTCAACAGGTGATGTTATTTTTGAATACCCGAGGTTTGTAAGGTTATTCTTCAATGTAGCTTTTGAAGCATTCATTTCTGCCCTTGCGGCAGCTACGTCAGCCTCCGCTGTCAGATAATTTGAGCGGGCAAGCTCAACATCATCACGTGATACATAGTTCTTTGCGTAAAGGTGCTCATACCTTTTATAATTATTCTTTTTATATTCTAAGTTTGCCATAGCTTTTGAATAAGCTGCCTGAGCATTGTTGAGTTTTGCTGTTGATTGGTCAACATTTGACTGGAAAAGACTCGGATCAAGTTCTGCAAGAAGCTGACCTTTTTTAACCTGAGAGTTATAGTCAACATATATTGCCGCAACAGTTCCCGAAACCTGAGTACCGACAGCAATTGTATTAATCGGCTTAATTGTACCTGATGCTTCAACATACTCTGTAATAGTACCCCTTGCAATATCTTTTGTAATATACTTAGCCGAACTGCCTTTTAAGCCGAAGATTAACACAACAACCGCTGCAATTATTATTCCGATTATAGCTATGTATCTTTTTTTCATTTTCTACCTCTATAACTCTGTCACCAGATGACCATCTTTATCCAATCCAATACCCATTGACCTTAATAAAGCTTCTCTGGCTATATTGTATTTTAAAACACCTTCCACGAAGTTAAGCTGTGCCTGATTGTAACTTCTTAGTGCATCCTGAAGTTCAACATAATTATTAAGACCGACACTGTATCTTCCGTCTGCAAGCTCAAAGTTTTCAAGCGTTGCTTTGACTTTTGTGTTCATAAGCGGAATTTTCCGTTCCATCATACGCATATTTATATAATTATCCTGAACATCCCAATATATAGTTGATTTAGATATATTGACATTGTGTTTGGCTATATTTAATAAATTTTCTCCCTCTTTTATCTGGTAGTGAATACCATATGGATTAACAGAACCTAAATCGATTCCGGCACCTACCTGAAGGGGGCTTGTGTAAGAGCCTTCATTCTTTGTGTAACTCCAGGATAAATCCGCATTTATTGAAGGTGCATACTGTCTTTTTATAGCTTTAAGGGATTCTTCCTGAACCTTAACAAGCATTTTGTCTGATAAGAAGTCAGGGCGGAGTACTAAAGCCTTATCTACGGCCTCCTGTTTTGTTAGTTTCAGCGGGCTGAGTTTATAATCCTGTATAATATCATTGTGTTCTATTCCCGATGATATCAAGACAAGACCGTCAACATTTTTTTTCATAACAGGAGCCGGAACATTTGTATCACTTGTTTCTTCAATTTTCTTTTTGTAATCAGCTTTCAAGAAGTTAAAGTTTTCTGTATTAGTTACAACAAACGGTTTCTTTTCCTGATAAAACATAGAATCCTGTAAATCAATCAGAGAGTTAAGCAGAGCATTTTGTCCTTCTAAAAGTTGAATCTTTGCTTCAGACAAATTAACCTCAGCATTAACAACATCAATTTTTGATTTTAACCCCTCATCAAACATTGCTTTTGTTCTGTCAAAGTTCAATGTCTGGATACGTACATTCTGTTCATAAATATCCAAATCTGCAAGAGCGGAAAGAACTTTGTAATAATTTGTTCTAACAAGATAAATCACCTCTAGTGTCTCAAAGGCATGGTCATATTCGGCAGCCTGGGTATCATATTTTGCCATTTTAATTTTTGCGGTCGTTTTTCCGAAATCCCAAATTGTTTCAGATACTTTAGCTGTCACTCCTAAAGAATTATCAGAAGAACGAACAACCTGAGTTGCCTGATTATTTTTGTGATAAATATTAAAACCTACCGAAAATTTTGGCGCATAATTTGCTCTAGCCTTACCAATTCCTGCCTTTGCGGCTTCTATTCTTTCCTCGGAAACCTTAAGATTCGGATTGTGTTCCAGCGCATACTGAACACAATCATCAATTGTCATAACTTCAAGCTGACTCAAAGGAACTGTTGGTTTTTCCTGAACAGGAGGTAATACAATCTCTGTAATTTTTGCTTTCTTAACCTTCTTGGCCTTTGTATTATTCCAGAACTTTAATTTACTAAAAACAGATTTTTTTGGAGGCTGAGCGTTATTATCGGCAGCATAAACATTTGCCGAAAAAATAAAAACTCCGGCGATAGCAGCTGTCAAAAATTTTTTATATATATCTTTCAAAACGCTCTTATATCCTTTACGCCTTTAAAACGAACGAAAATTCCCTTTTGTTCATATTATACAATAATCAACAGCATAAGGGAAATATTACATATTTATTTCTGAATTAAGCTTTTCATGCAAATATGGTGCAGAGCCGTCAAAACCCGCCCGTCCCATTAAAGCATAAATATAATTCTTAACCTGCTCAACTCCGGGTTGGTCAAAAGTATTAATATTGTACAGTTCGCCGGAAATTGCAGTCTGAACTTCGAGCATATATAACAGCTGTGCCAAATTATATTCGTCAATCTTATCAATTGAAAGCGTAAGTGACGGTCTTTGATTATCCGAAAGAGATACAAGCGTAGAATCAGCTTCTGCATTAATCAAATCGTTAACGGTTTTTCCGCCCAAATACCCGATGCCTGTATATTCAAATATTCTTGGTATTTCCAGATTTGTATCAAATTCACCGACACGAATAAATGTTACGACCTTGTCATTAGGACCTTCATTAAATAACTGTAATTTTGTATGCTGGTCGCTTGCACCAAGTGCTTTAACAGGAGTTAAACCTGTGTTAACTCTTTCACCATGTCTGTTTACTTCTTTACCCAAAGATTCTGCAATTAGCTGAACATACCAGTCAGGAATATACTTAAGCCTTGAAGAATAAGGCATCAAAACTGTTATATTTTTCCCCTTTTTGGTATCCATAAGGTAATGAATAAGTGCAAACTGTGCAGCAATATTTTGTCTTATGTCAGTATTTTTAAGCTCCAAATCAATATCTTTTATACCGTTTATCATCTTGTCGATATTTAATCCTACAAGTGCAAACGGAACAAGACCAACTGATGAAAATACTGAAAAACGTCCACCGATATCATCAGGAACATAAAATATTTTGTACCCTTCCTGGTCTGCAAGCTGACGAAGAATACCCATCTTTTTGTCAGTTGTAGCTATAATATTTTTTCTGTAATCGTCGCCGAGAGCTTTTTGCATAAGGTCTTTTATAACCATAAACTGCGACATAGTTTCAGCAGTATCTCCGGATTTCGTGATTACATTTACAAGAGTTTTTTTCAAATCCAAAACTTGAAGAATACCGTTAATTGCATCCGGGTCAATGTTATCCAAAAAGAATATTCTTGGAAGGTTATTCCTTTGTTCCTGCGTCAAAAAGTTCCAGTATGGTTTTAAAAGAGCTTCCGTAACAGCAATCCCGCCTAATGCAGAGCCACCTATACCCAACACAAGAATATTTTCAAATCTTCCTTCAACCATTGAAGCAAACTCTTTAACATACCAGGCAGTTTCTTCATTGTAGCCCAAATTCATCCATTGCAGCCACTCGTTTGGTTTGTCTTTGCGCTGGTTAAGACTTCTAATTATTTCAGCTATTCTTTCGGAGTAGTTATTAAATTCTTCTTCGAGATTAAGCCCGTGTTCTTCTCCGATTATTCTGTAATCAGCGTACTTGCAGTTTAATTTCAGCATGTGTAAGTCAGCCTCGTTAAAATAAATCTCTAATTTTATTGTACAAAAAACAATGTGATTTGCAATAATAAAATTAAAAAACTGGCGGAGAGAGGGGGATTCGAACCCCCGGCAGAGTCACCCCTGCAGCGACTTTCGAGATCGCCACCTTCAACCACTCGGACATCTCTCCAAAGCATATTACAATTGTACCATTAAAATAAAATATTAAACCACTGCCCGGAACAACCTGCACAATACACGGACTTACAATTTGTAAATTTTTGTAACAATATAACTCAAAATCCTAAAGTTTTTCAAAAAAATGTCGATATATATAATACATATAAAGGGTTAAGGAAATGGCAGAATCGTTTAACTTAAACACAGTATTAAAGGAGCAAAACACATACTCCCAACGTAAATATACAGCCGGAGAAAACGGAAAAGCTGCTATGGCAGAACGTGAGCTTGAGAATGCTCAAAAAGCTCTTGAAGCTCAAAAAGGTTTTCTTGGTCTTACCCTTCAGGAAAAAATTCAGGAAATAATGATTCCTGAACGTGTATTACAGGAATTTTCAGATGTAGCAATTAAACAACTTACCGGAGCAGTACAGCCATTCCTTGACTGGCTTGAAGAAAACGAAGTCTATTATACGGAAAACATGTTTAATTCTGCAATTCAGTCTGATGCAAAACAATTGTTCTATACAAAATGGGCTCTATCTAACGAAGCAGCCGAAGGTAATTTGGGACAAAAATTTGTTGCAGATTTTTAAAACTCAGAATCTCTCTTTTTCTCTTTTTCGATAATAAAAATCCGCCTCGTTAGGCGGATTTTTACTGTTTTAAATAATTCAATTAAAACTATAAAGCAGCTTTTGCTGTTTCAACGATAAGAGCAAATGCTTCTTTATCATTAACTGCAAGATCAGCAAGCATTTTTCTGTTAACAAGGATATTAGCTTTTTTGCAAGCATTTACAAATCTTGAATAGCTCATTCCCTGTTCTCTAACTGCTGCATTAATTCTAACAATCCAAAGTCTTCTCATGTTACGTTTTGTAGCACGTCTGTCTCTGTAAGCGTATTTAAGAGCTTTCATAACAGCTATGTTAGCTACCTTAAATATTCTGCTTCTTGCGCCCTTGAAACCTTTAGCGAGCTTTAATATTTTTTTGTGTCTGTTACGACATACATTACCACGTCTAATTCTCATTTTTCAACACTCCTATCTTGCATACTTCTTGTAAGGTAACTCTTTTGAAACTAAATCTACATGAGTTTCAGAAACCGCAACATCTCCAAAGATTTTACGTTTTCTTCCTTCAGATTTGTGTTGAAGAAGGTGACCGATACCTGCATGTCTTCTTGTGATTTTTCCTGTGCCGGTAACTTT
>CACZFL010000022.1 GCA_902780525.1 uncultured bacterium
AGCTCTAAGAGTTTGAAGAGGAATTCTTCCTTCTTTAGCCCATTCTGAACGAGCGATTTCAGCACCGCCTAAACGACCTGATACCATAATTTTGATACCCTGAGCACCAGCTCTCATCGTTCTTTGCATAGCCTGTTTCATTGCTCTTCTGAAAGCGATACGTTTTTCAAGTTGTTGTGCAACTGATTCTGCAACTAAAAGTGCATCTACATCAATTCTTGCAACTTCAACAACATTGATAACAACCGGTTTTCCTAAGTATTTAGAAACTTCTGCTTTAAGTTCTTCAATACCTTGACCGCCTCTGCCTACTACGATACCTGGTTTAGCTGTAACAACAGTAATAGTAACGTTTTGTGACTTTCTGTCGATCATTATATTTGCAACACCTGCTGCATATAGTTTCTTTTTGATAAATTTTCTGATTTTAGCATCTTCTGCTACGTTTGCGGCATAATCTTTGAAGTTAGCGTACCAAGTACTGTCCCAAGGTCTGATTATACCTACTCTAAATCCTTTTGGATGTGTTTTTTGTCCCATTTTTATTTCCTCTATTTCGTTTCATTACTTACTTTTACTGTGAGGTGAGAAGTTCTTTTGAGTCTCTTGTATATTCTGCCTTGAGCTCTTGGTTTTCCTCTTTTGTATGTTGCGCTTTCATCAGCATAGATTTCAGAAATCTTTAATGCATCTGCTTTTACACCGTCTTTTTCAAATGCGTTAGCTACAGCAGCTTTAACATTCTTTTCAACAACTTTCGCTGCGAAATACGGCATAAATCTCAACATATCAAGAGCTTCATTAACAGCTTTACCTCTTACTTCGTTGATTACTCTGCGAAGTTTTCTTGCTGTCATTTTAATATCAGTTTGTCTTGATTTAGCTTCCATTTTTATTTTCCTTATATTAATTGAGGCTTAACCTCTTTTTGCTGTTTTATCAGAACCAGCGTGTCCTTTGTATAATCTTGTAGGTGCAAACTCACCTAATCTGTGCCCAATCATTTGTTCTGTTACGTATACCGGAACGTGAGTCTTGCCGTTGTGAACAGCAATTGTATGTCCCAACATATCAGGAATAATCATGGATGCTCTTGACCAAGTTTTAACAACTTTCTTTTCAGAATTTTCATTCATCTTGTTGATTTTCTTTTGAAGAGCTTCTTCTACGTATGGGCCCTTTTTTAATGAACGTGCCATTAATTTCTCCTTTTATTTTTAGTTTTATTTTGTTCTGCGTCTTACAATAAGCTTATCAGAAGCTTTACCTTGTTTTCTTGTCTTATAACCAAGAGCCGGTTTGCCCCAAGGTGTCTTAGGATGTCCGCCGGGACCTGTTTTACCTTCACCACCACCGTGTGGGTGATCGCATGGGTTCATCGTTACACCACGAACGGTAGGTCTAACGCCCATATATCTCTTACGGCCTGCTTTACCAATCTTCAAGTTCTTGAATTCTGAGTTTCCAAGAGTTCCGATTGTTGCCATACATTCTTTACGAATCATTCTCATCTCGCCTGAAGGTAATTTAACTGTTACATAGTTTCCTTCTTTAGCCATAACTTGTGCAAAGTTACCTGCTGAACGAACGAGCTTAGCGCCTCTGCCCGGAATCATTTCAATATTGTGAACGATTGTACCTAGAGGAATGAGTTCCAAAGGAAGTGCGTTACCAGTCTGAACAGATGCTTCCGGACCTGAAACAATAACATCACCGATATTTAAGCCTTCCGGTGTTAAGATATATCTTTTTTCACCATCAGCATAGAATACTAATGAAATTCTTACGTTTCTGTTCGGATCATATTCAATAGTTTTAACCGTTGCCGGTACTCCGAATTTTTCTCTGCGGAAGTCAATTACACGGTATGATTGTTTAACACCGCCACCTTTATGACGACAAGTTATTCTACCTGTATTGTTTCTACCGGCAGTCTTTTTTATTTTCATCAATAAAGATTTTTCAGGAGTTTGAGTAGTGATTTCTTGATAATCACTCTTCATCATACCTCTTTGTCCCGGAGATGTCGGATTAATTTTACGAATTGCCATTTTTCTTTCTCCTATTATTATCTTTTTTTGGCTATTGTTTGTTGAGTTAAACTCAACTTGCTATTTACTGTGCCGGACTCAACTCCGGCTTTTCGCTATACTATATAGCTGTTAATTCTTCGATTGGATCACCTTCAACAGTAACAATTGCTTTCTTTGAAGAATCTGTTCTGCCGAATTTTAAACCCATTCTCTTTTCGTGAGAAGGCATATAAATAGTTTGTACCTTCTTAACTTTTCTGCCAGGGAATGCAAGTTCAACTGCCTGAGCAATTTCAACTTTTGTTGCATCTTTTTGTACTTCAAATGTATATTTCCCCTGAGCTGTTGCCATCATTGATTTTTCTGTAATGATAGGTTTTTTAATAACATCATATAATTTTTCTTTATTTGTTCTAGCCATTATTTTAACCTCTCTGTTATTGTTTCTACAGCCTTTTCAGTCATTACAACAAAATCAGCTTCGAGTAAGTCTTTTACGTTTAAGTTTGAAGGTAATAATAACTTAACTGAAGGAATATTACCTGCTGCCAAACTCAAATTTTTATTTTCTTCAGCTGTTGTATCAGCGATAACTAAAATTTTGCCTGTAAGATTAAGTGACTTAATAATACCTGCCATCAATTTAGTTTTCGGAGCATCAATTGCTGAAAAATCTTTAACGATAACAAGTTGTTCTTCTTTTGCTGAGAGAGCAGATTTAAGAGCTAACTTTCTTGCTTTTTGCGGCATATTGATTTCAAAACTTCTCGGTTTTGGACCAAATACTACACCACCACCGGCAAATAAAGGTGAACGAAGTGAACCGGCTCTTGCACGGCCTGTACCTTTTTGTTTCCAAGGTTTTTTACCGCCGCCAGATACTTCTGCTCTTGTTTTTGCACAAGCTGAACCTTGTCTTGCGTTGTTTAATTGTCTTCTTAATGCTAAATGCATTACGTGTAAGTTAGGCTCTACACCGAAAACTTCTTTTGCAAGTGTAATTTCGCCTAATGCTTCACCGTTTGTATTTAATAATTGTTTTGACATTTTCCTTTTTCCTTTTCTTTATGTGCCTGTTACCCCTTTCTCTTACGAGTTTTATATGGCAACTCGGGATTTTTAAAACTTATCTGTTATTAAGCATTCCATTTTGTTCTTGTAGGAACAATTGTAACCAATCTTCCTTCACAACCCGGAACTGAACCTTTGATTAATACTAAACCGTTTTCAGAATCAACTTTAACGAGTTTAAGTTTTGTGATTGTAACTCTTTCGTTACCCATGTTACCAGCCATTCTTTTACCTTTGATAACACGGCTCGGAGTTGTACCGGCACCGATTGAACCAGGTTCTCTGTGATTCTTAGAACCGTGAGCCATCGGTCCTCTTCCAAAGTTCCATCTCTTAACTGTACCTTGGAAACCTTTACCAATTGATATACCTGTTACATCAACTTTTTGAATGTTATCCAATACAGATAAATCGAGTTCCTGACCAACTTTGTAATCTGCAGGATTTTCAACTCTGAATTCCTGAAGATGTCTGAAGTTGTCAAGACCATTTTTCTTAAAGTGACCAATTTCAGCCTTTGTTAAGTGTTTTTCTTTAGCTTCAATTGTACCAACCTGTATTGCATTGTAACCGTCAGTTTCAACAGTTTTAACCTGAGTAACAACTGTTTTACCAACTTGGATTACAGTAACAGGAACTGCCAAACCTTCAGCATCAAAGATTTGAGTCATTCCAACTTTTTTACCTATTACACCTAATGTCATGTGTTCTTCCTTTCCGACATATATACGCACAGAGTAATTCTGTCGTACAAATATGCCTTTCATCTTGCGAGCGCTACCTTTAGTCTCTTTACCAATCGTTTGGGTTAATTTATAACCCGCGGGGGACTCTTGCTTACCTTGTACATTCACCCCCGGTGTAGTTCACATTATATGCATAATGCTATTATTAAATTTTCAAATTCGGAACTAGTGTTTTGAAAAATTAAACCTTAAAGCTTAACTTCGATATCAACACCAGCAGGTAAGTCTAATCTACTCAATTCTTCAGTAGTTTGTTGAGTAGGTTCGTAAATATCGATAATACGTTTATGAGTTCTGATCTCAAAGTGTTCACGTGATTTTTTATCAACGTGTGGTGAACGTAATACACAATAAATACGTCTTTTTGTTGGTAAAGGAATAGGTCCGGCTACTTTAGCGTCTGTTCTTTTTCGGTAATAAACCTTAAATTAGCATCATACCAATTGTTCCAGCCAATTTTTGTTTCCGCACCGCGCTATTACTTTCGACTATAGCATTTAAATCGTAAAACAAACATAATTTGTAGTCAACAGTGTTAGGGGATAAATGTATTTGAGTTTAATAAATTTATTTACAAAAATTTACATTTGGTGCAATGTGAATGCTTCTAAAATTTATTTAATAAAAAAGACGAACAAAAGTCCGTCTTTTTACTATAGAAATATCCCCTTGTCTCTACAGTTTTGCAATTAATTTTGAATGTTTATCCGCAAATTCTTTACCTCTTGAAAGTATTGCCTGTTTCAAAATTGCCTGCAAATCAATTGCGTCCATATCTTTATAATTGTTCGGAAGTCTGAGTGACCAATTCTGGTCGCCAGATGTTCCAGGAGTATTATATGTTTCATTGATTTGGAAGAAATCGGTAAAGAAAATTTGAACATTTCTTGCTTTTGATGCAAAAATTTCAACAAGTTTAACAAATTTCAGAAACTCTTTGTCAGTTGTCATTCTTACGATAATATCATCTTTATTCTCTGCATCTGCAAACAAATCCTCTACAAGATTTTTTGCGTGCAGATAACCTTCATGTGTATTAATCATTGATTCTGCCCATTTTTCAATCGGGTTATTGTCGTGAGTTCCTACCATATTCCATACATTTTCAGTAATATTTTTGCATCTGTATGGGTGTTCCGGTTTGTCAGGAAGAACAAACTGAGTTAATCTCATACCCTGAAGCTCATATTTTTTCATAACAGCATCAACCGGGTTTGTAAGGGTTCCCAAGTCTTCACAAACAATAGCGTTCTTATCCAAACCGCATTCTTTTGCAGCACCGATAACAATTTTTTCTATCAGTCTGCCATAGAGTTCAATTTGCTTGTCTGATAATGTTTTAACTCTTTTCTCTTTATCTGCTTCAAGAGTCAGGTCTAAATCAGCCTCTGTTGCAATTGCGTATTTTTTGAGTTCAGGATGTTCCGGAGAAGAATAAAGTCTGCCTGCTCCGTCTTCACACATAGGCTTTTTGCCTGCTTTATAGACCCACGGGTCAATCAATCCTACAATGTGGTCAATTCTCACACCGCCGGGGTTTTCTTTGAACATTTTCTTGAAAAGATTTTTCATTAAGATTCCGCCTTCACCTAATGAACCGTCTTTTTTATACATTTTTTCAGGGTCCATAACCGGGAAGCCCCATGCTTGTCCGTCTTTTGAGAAGTAATCCGGAGGACAGCCGAGGAACCAGCCTTCCAGGAATAATGACTGATATGCCCAGGCATCTCTGTCAGAGAAAGCAACCTGTCGGTCTGCTATCATTTTTATTCCTTTTTTAAGTGCATACTTTTTGGTTTCTTCGTTTTGTTTTTCAAGTACAAACTGGCAGAATTTATAAAATTCTATTTCATCTTCATATTTTGTTTTTATGTCTTCAATTCTTTTTGCAAAAGATTTCTTTTCATCAGCCGTTTTTGGATTTAACAATCTTTTGTCTGTTTCATTGTTCCAAATATACCAATAGTCATTACCGTTTTCTATTGATAAAGCTTCATATAAAGAGTCATTATCCAACCAAAAAGCATTTTCTTTTTTGAATGATTCAAAATCTTTTTTAAGTTTTTTACCGTTTTTAAAGTTTTCCCATGCTTCTTTTAAAGCCTCTGTCTGAGCATTGAATATATATGAGTAGCATGTTCTTCCTGTGTTCTGTTTCGGATTGTTTTCAACTACCTTATTAAATGTTTCTTCAGATAAAATGCAATTCCATTTTTTATCAGTTAATTGTTTTAAGTCAATAAACAACGGGTTTCCTGAAAAAATTGTACCTGTATAAGGTGATGAGTCAGAACTTTTTGTCTTACCTGCAGGACCAAGCTGAAGTGCATTAAAAATGCCTGATGCATAATCAATTAATGAATGTCCGGCAGTTGAGTTAAAAGTTCCAAAACCTGTGTCTTCTCCGTCAACGGAAGGGAAACTGCTTCCGTGAATTATAAGAGCAAAATTATCTTTTCCCAGTACTTTTAAAGCTTCACTTACAAGTTTAGTGTCATTTTTTTGTGATAGTAAACAAACCATATTATACTCCTTTTCTCTTCTGATAACATTGAGTTTATCATCACAATAACACTATTTCAAGGGGGTAAATATTTTGTGGTAAATACATTTTATTAAATATATCAGATAATTACCCTTAGAACTCTATGCGGACAATTTGCTGTATCTGTACTGGTTGATTTTATTTTCAATAATTTTATATGCTTTTGTAAAAATATCATCTTTTTCAACAGTATTGTCGGCAAACATTCTTACCATTTTAGCCGAATGTTTTTTTTGATTTTTCGCTTCGTAGAACGGGTTTTCCATTTCTAAGATTAAGGCTGTTTTTCTTTCTTCGCCCTCTGTTTTTTCAATGATTCTTTTTGTGTTATTGAAGAAAATATTTGCCTTTTTAAGCGGAACGGTATCTATTATTTCATTAAGTTCTGCAATAGAGTTTAATCTTAAATCTTTTGATATTGCCTTCTGTATGAAGATATTTGCGTCTTTGTCTGTATCAATTCTTGCAAAAAGTTTTTGCATTTCGGCAATTTCTTTTGTATTGTCAGCAGAAGCAGGTTTTCTAAATCTTTCAACAATTGCGTTTCTTAATTGTGAGTTTGCGGAGTTTAAAGAACCGTACATTTCAACAACAACAGCTTTTGTTTCTTCTTTTGGAGTGCATTTTGCCGGCATGAAGTTTTTAATGATGTTTTTCAGGAATCCTTCTCTGTCTTTTGAATACATAATTTCCAAATCTTTGGTTTTTCCAGCCATTGCGGTTTCTACTCTTTGTTTTTTGAACAGATTTTTAACCGCAAGCTGAGCGTCAAAACGGAAACGGCTGAATTTACCTGTTTCAATCAATTTATCCAGATTTTTGGCTGCGTCTTTGTTATCAGCATTCAACTCCAGATAAGAAGAATATCTTTCCGTGTTTGCGATATATCTGTCGGCATTTCTTGAACTTAGTAAATCAACAATTATTTTTGATGCAAAGTTGGAATGTCTTAATTCGTTATATTGCAAATCTTCAACGAACTGTAATGCTTCTTTGTCTTTTGCCAGAGAAAAAATCTTTTCTAAAGATTCAAAAGAGTCATTGGTTTTTCTGAGAATATTAAGGTGCTGAGCGGTAGGTTTTTCTACTTTAGAATAAATATTAAGCAGATGTTCGGGCTGTTCTTTTATGGAATGAGCCATGTTGTAATGAAATTTATTGGATAAAGCTTTTAAGAATGTTATATTATCAAAACTTGCATTGACCGTTAGCTGTTGAAGTTCTGATAAGGGGATTCCTGTTACTCCGCTGATTCTGTAGCATGCTTCCTGTTTGAGTTTAGATTCCCTGTCCCCAAGACTGACTTTGCGAACGGTTTTTGCTACATTTATTATTTTCAAGACTTGTTTGTCAATTTTTCCAATATTCATTTTTATTTACATCTCCTGCCTTAATAAAAAATAAAAAAAAATATTTTTGCCAGTGTATCTGCAAAACGATTATAGCACAAAAAAAATAATCTTTACAAGGTAATATGTCTTATATATAATGTTTATAACAATCATAGAGGGGTGTCCGAGTGGTTGATGGTGCAATCTTGGAAGGGTTGTGTATGGGCAACTATACCGTGGGTTCGAATCCCATCCCCTCTGTATAAAAAACAGTATGACAAAAGTCATACTGTTTTTTATTTGATGTACAATTTACATTAATTTATCTATTTTGACATTATGTCACTTGCTTTTACATAAACAGGAGTATTTAACTTAAACGAGATTTTGCTTCCTGCTTTTAGTTTGTAATTCAAACCTTTTGCCATTGAACTGATTAAGACTCCAAAACCTCTGCAGGTTCTCGGAACTACAACCAAACCTACAACAGTTACGGATTCTATCGCAACAACAGCAACACTTATTACAGAGAATGTAATGATTCCGATGCCGGCCGGGAATGCTCTTATGGTATTTAAGAGTTGAGAAGATTTTAAACTGCTTCCGTTTTTGGGTTCCATTCTGATTGTATAAATTTTTTCATTCGGGAAAATTATTTTATCAATTAAAATATAAGCCTTTGCTCTTTTAAACATAGGTTCACTTTTTTTAACTTTTTTAAACTTGCCGACAAATCTTGTATGCTCAGGAACAACCATTCCGTTAGAGGCTATTACTTGTGATGCCAGTCTGAAGTATATCTCATCATCTACATTTGCTTCGTTTATGTCAATGTCAGATTCTGTTTCCAGTACAAACGTGCTTTTCGGACTTAAATAAACTGTTTCATCTTCCACAGATGTAGAAAAGACCGTTTGATTCTCTTCCCCGTATTCATTTGTTTCTGATAAAGCAGGTACTGTTGTAATAAAATTAATCAATAAAATTAATACAAAAGATACAAATTTTTTCATCTCGTTACTCTTCCTTTTTATAACAACTCTCTTAGAGTATTATATTACAAAAAAGTCAGGGTGTAAATTTTTAGTTTAGAGCATTTTAAGGCGTTAAATAATTTGGCAAATTTTACTTATTTTAATCTGAATAATTGTTTTAAAAGTAATGTAATATTTTTTAAGCTAAAGCTGTTTTTCTCTGCCATGGGAGGGTAATGCATTAATAAGCACGGAAAATCTTTATGTGTTGCATCTTTGTTTTGCCTGATAAACATATCTAATTTTTTATCAGTCTTTTTTTCAAGTGTCGAAAATCCGAATTTGCGGTAAAAAGTATGCGGAATTTTTTCCGGCATAAAGGAAACGTCTGATTTTAAAGTCATAAACCCATTACAACCACTTTTTCTGCTGAATTCTTCCGCAAATTTTAATATTTTTGTTCCGATACCCTGTACTTTGTTTGTTACTTCTAAAAAATCAATTGCAAGTACGGGTTTGTCATAATTTGGTCTTAATTTTATCTCAGATTTATGACATACCAGAGTGCCTGCTTTTATTTTGTCTTTATCTGAATAAAAATCAAAAACATGCTGAGCAGGATGCATTACGTTATTTACTGAATGTTTATAAGAAAGACCAAGAATTTCCATGAAAAAAATTATACAGGTATAGGTTTAAATTATCAAATTATTAATTTATGAGGATAATTAATGTTGTATTTATGTTGACAATGATTGCTGTATATTATAATAATTTAATAAGGGATTTTATGAGAGTAATAAGTATAGACAAAACACAAAACCAACCTGCATTTAAATCGTTAAGGCTTAACTATGGCATAGAAAGCACTCTGATTGACAGTGCAGATACTAAATTAATATCGAAATTCTTTGAGGCAGGAAGAAAGCTTGAGGGAACTCAATTTTTTGATTTGGAAGTCCTAAGTGATTTTACTATGCGCATAAAGGAAAAGGGAAATCCTTTTTCCGGATTGCTTGAACCGATAAAAATATACAAACACAAACCAAATCAACTGCGTATTACAGGAATATATGACGGAGTGGAAGACGAATACGGTAAGCCCGGACAAAAAAAATCAATGTATCTCAGATACGATGAGTCTAATACTGTAAACAAAATATTAGACAGCGTGAACTCGTTAAAAGGTATTCTAAGACTTACGGCAATTACCAAGTTGCTTGATGACTACTACGTAAAAACAAAATTAGGGCAGGAGCATAAAACCTTAACAAAACAGAGAATTGTTTCGGTTTTGATGACCAAATACGGTGATATTGTTAAATAAGACTTTTAATAGCTTCTATCGCAACTTTAATTGCCGAATCCGTATCGTGAACAACAGGGTTTTCAAGTCCGAGTTTTTCACGTTCCTGATTCGCTACAACAAGGAAAATTGAACCGACTTTTACTTTAAGGAATTGACCTGCTATAAATAAAGCAGCTGATTCCATCTCAGAGGCTAAAGTTCCCATTCTTAACCAAGCTTGCCATTTGTTTTCAAGTTCATAGCTTACGGGCATGAGTTCGGGGTTATGCTGACCGTAGAAAGCGTCTTTGCACTGAACTACTCCGAGGTGATGGGGTAATTTTAGTTTTTCGGCTGAGTTTTTTAGTGCGGTTATAATATCATAATTTGCAACTGCCGGAAATTCTATTGGTGCGTATTCTTTAGAAGTTCCTTCCATTCTTATTGCGCCTGTTGCGATTACTAAATCACCGCTTTTAACTTCTTTTTGCATGCCGCCGCTTGTACCGACGCGGATAAAATATTTACCCCCGACTTTTACGAGTTCTTCGAGTGCAATTGAAGCAGACGGTCCGCCAATACCTGTTGATGTTACACTGACTTTTTTACCGTTCAGATAGCCTGTATAAGTTACAAACTCTCTTCTGTCAGCGATAAGCTTAGGTTCATCAAAGTATGCTGCTATTTTTTCGCATCTTTTGGGGTCCCCGGGGAGTATTACGTACTCTCCGATATCGCCTTCCTTTAAACCTATGTGGTATTGTGTTCCGTCTGTTGAATATTTCATATAAAGCTCCTGTTGAAAAATTTATTTTATCAGTTCTTACGGCTAAAGTCAACAAAAAACATTGCAAAACTGATGATTATAGTCTATAATCTAATCATCACAAATCGTTAAATAAGAAGGAGCAGATATGAAGATTTTGTTTGCAGCTGCCGAAGTTGCCCCGTTTTCTAAAGCAGGCGGATTGTCTGATGTTGTGGGAAGTTTACCAAAAGCGCTTGAAAAAGATGCAGAAATTGCTATTTTTACACCATTACATGGTTGTATAGACTACAATAAATGGGGATTAAAAGAACTTGAAAATTCTGAAAAATGGATAACCTTTGGTGGTTATTCACCGCAAAAATTCAAACTTCATATGACAAAACTCCCCGGAACAAATATCAATGTATTTTTTGTTCAGAACGATTGGTATTTTACTCCGTTTAAAGAAGTTTACCCGAGATGGTTAGATCCGAGGTATGAACATGAAAGATATATTGCGTTTTCTCTTGCGACATTAGAGTACGCAAAAGATTTAAACTTCAGAGCTGATATTATACATTCAAATGACTGGCATACTGCAATGATTCCATTGTATATAAAAGCTAATTATAAGTTTGATGAGTTCTGGTGCAAGACAAAGAATGTGTTTGAGATTCATAACCTTGCTTATCAGGGGGTCTGGTTTGAAGATATCTTAGATTATGCAAACATGAGAAAAGATATTGTGTTCAATGAATGGGGCTGTGAACATTACGGCAGAGTAAACTGGATGAAAGGTGCAATAAATTATTCAGATAAAATTGTTGCCGTTTCACCGACTTATGCTAGAGAGATTTTGACAGGCGAATACGGTGAAGGTATGGATTATACCTTAAGAGGTCATACAAATAAACTCGTAGGAATTGTTAATGGTATTGATTATTCTGTATTTAATCCAAAAACGGATAAAACAATTTGTAAAAATTACGACATAGATACTCTTAAATACAAAGCTGAAAACAAAAAGAAAATTGTTGAGTATTTTGGCTTGAAATATAATCCGGATAGACCTTTAGTTGCTCTTATTTCCCGTCTTGTTGACCAAAAGGGACTGGATTTAATAAGACAGGTTGAAAATGATTTAAGGTATATGGAGGCCGATTTCATATTCCTCGGAACAGGTGACAAGTCTTATGAAAACCTGTTTATATGGTTATCAAATAATACTCCTAATATCAGAGCTTATGTCGGATATCGCGGTGATTTGGCTAATCAGATTTATGCAGGTTCTGATTTCTTCCTTATGCCGAGTAAGTTTGAGCCTTGCGGATTATCTCAATTAATAGCTATGAGATATGGTTCACTTCCGATAGTCAGAGCAACAGGCGGGTTAGAAGATACTGTTACAGGTTATCCGCTTGATAATTCAACAGGATTCAAGTTCTGGGGTTATGATGGCTGGGCAATGAAGGATGCTATAAACTGTGCTTTGTGGGTTTATAAAGATCAATATACATTTAATGCAATGCGCCGTTCTGCAATGCAGGCAGATTTTAGCTGGAAAGAAAGCGCGAAAAAATACTTAGATATGTACAAAAGTCTGATAGGTTAATATTTATATGCTGACCAAATACCAAGTGACAAGCGTAAGGTAAACTGCAAGACCTATGACGTCGATTGTTGTTGCGATTACCGGACCTGATGCAACAGCCGGGTCAACCCCCATTTTCTTTAAGATTAATGGCGTGCAGGTACCAATCATTGTTGCGATTGTCATATTAAGTGACATTGCTATACCGACAACAAGACCTAATTGTATGTGTCCCTGCCAGCCCCATGTTACAAGCATAACAACCAGTCCGAATAAAGCACCGATGCTTAATCCGGTAACTGTTTCTCTCCAAATGTAGTGCCAGCCGGAACTTAGTGTGATTTGACCTGTTGACATACCACGAACCATAAGTGTAATTGACTGAGTACCGATATTACCGCCCAAACCTGCCAGCAGAGGCATAAATGCCGCAACTATCGGAAGTGCGTTAAAAGTTTTATCATATCTGCTTGTGATAGATACTGCTATAAATTCTCCGATAAGCGTTATCAAAAGCCAGGGGACACGAGCTTTTATAGCGTGTCTGATACTACCTGTCAGGATGTCATCATCATCTTCACCAAGGTCGGTTAAGATACCTGAAGACTGCAGGATTTCATCAGTTGTTTCTTCTTCAACAATGTCTTGAACGTCATCCCAAGTAACGATACCTTTCAGATGATTGTATAAATCGATAACAGGCAGTGCGTTAAACTGGTATTTCATAAAGACATCTGCTATATAATCCTGGTAATCATCAACGTGGATTTTTACCAAATCTTTAATCATTATGTCCGAAACGTTTGATGTAACTGGTGCTGTCATAAGTGTTCTTAGTGATAAAACCCCGACAAGGTGCAGGTTTTTATCAACAACATATGCGTAATAAAGCTCCATGTTTTCTCTTTCGGCTTTAATACGGATTGTATCAAGAGCTTCCTGAACAGTCATGTTGTCGTAAACTGTTAGTACTAACGGGTTCATGATACCACCGGCGGTATCTTCGTTATATGTTAACAGTTCTCTGACATCAGATGAGAATTTTTGAGGCAGGTTTTCAAGGAAAGCCTCTGTCTCATCATCTTCCATGTTACCAAGGACGTCGGCAGCATCATCGTGAGGAAGTTTTGATACGAGTCTTGATGCCAAACTTTCATCAATCTCTCCTAAAATTTCAACCTGTAATTGAGGTGTTAAGTATTCAATAACGTCTGAGGCAAGTTCTTCGTTAATATTCGTAATACAAATAAGACGTTCATCAGGTTTTAATTCCTGAAAAATATCTGCAAGGTCAGCAGAGTGATAAGTTTCCAACTCTTCTCTTAGCTGAACATTATCACCATTTTCTATTAGTTCTCTTATTCTGTCTATGGTATTTTCGATATTAAGCATTTTTTTGTCCACGTTTACTATCTGTAGTTTGTAAACTGAAGCGGGATATCGTATTTATCTTCATTTTTTCTCAAAAGTCCGATAACTTCCTGCAAATCATCTTTGCTTTTTCCGCTTACTCTGACTTGTTCGCCCTGAATAGATGCCTGAACTTTCAGTTTACTGTCTTTAATGTCTGCAACAATTTTCTTAGCGAGTTCCTGAGTTAAACCCTTTTTAAGATTGTAAATTTGTCTTACATTTCCGCCTAATGCATTTTCCATTGGCTGAGCGTCAAGAATTTTTATACTTAAACCTCTTTTAACGAGTTTTGTCTGGAGAATATCGAAAATATTTCTCAGTTTCATTTCGTCATTTGTTGTTATGGTAATAGATTTATCACCTTCCAAATCGATGGAAGAGTTTGAATTTTTTAAATCAAACCTTGATGTTAAATCTCTCTTAACCTGGTCAACTGCGTTAACAAGTTCTTGTTTGTCAAATTCTGAAACAATATCAAAACTGCAATCTTTAGCCATGGCGAACTCCTTTATTTAGTTACATGAAATATATTATCATGAAATTAAATAACATTTAACAGAAAGTATGCAGTCTAAATTTATGATATTATCCGAAAATTCTTCCGAAAAATCTGCTTAACCATGAATGATGGAATGCCTGTGGTGGCAGCGGATTTACATTTGTCTGCAGGTTATAAGGAACTGTTCCTCTTTGGTAGCAGACAGGACAGCTATATTGATTCGCAAGATTCTGATAGATTCCTCCACCCTGATTAACACCCATAGAAGAGCTCATCATAGGTGACCCCATTCCATATCCGCCATAGCCAAAATTAACGCTCATAATTACACCTTTAAATTACTTCTACACATTTATATAAAGTATTTTTTCAGTGAAAATTTGACTAAATGTAACGATTTGTAACAATTTTCTTAAAAAAGCTAAAGTTTTTCAAAAAAATGCCGATAACTTATGTGTAAAGAAAAGAAAAATTAAGGAGTAGAAAAATGGCAAACAATATTGGCGCAATCTCAGGTGGTGGAAGCGGATATGGTGTAAATTGGAATAACAATCGTGCAAACAACAATGAAGTTGATAAAAATGACGCTCAGGAACAAAAACAGGCGTCTGCTCAGCAAAATAAAACGCTGAATCCTGATGATGTATTACAGTTCCTGACAAATAATAACTATTTTATGCCTGCATCTGTTGATGAGGTATCTGAAGCATCTCAGGCACGTACAGTTGACCCTGATATGGCAGAAAGAGTAGCAAACTCAATTGAAGTATATGAGCTGGTATACTCTGAAATGGTTGACCTCTTCGGTGAGGAAGCAGCACCAGGCAAAATGGATGAGTTAATGGATAAATTGCTTGGAATGTTTTAAAAACTTTTGAATCTCGTACACACATATTTTCTACACTTAAATTTTGAAAAGGCTGACAGTTATCAGCCTTTTATTTTGTATATGTGGCAATTTTTTCCTAGATAAATACTTATATATAAATGAGGATACCGAGGAATGGCAGATAATATATTTGTGACGGTCACCGTCAGGTACGGGCAGAAAACACAAGTTATTAAAATGGAAAAGGGTACGTCTTTTGAGAACAAAGGCGGAATCTATACTGCTGAAAAAGATGGCATGACGATAAAGATGAATAACTATCAAATGCAGGTGTTTGAGGCTGTTGCAAATAATTTTAACGAAAATAATTGTGACGAAATTGTTTTAAGTAAAAAAGATATTGATATCGCAATTCAAAAGTATTCAAACGGACAACTCGGTGTGGATTTGAGAGAGTTTCTTAAAGGGAAATATAAGGTTCATAATCCAAAAGCTTTCAAGGAAGAAAATAAAATATCAGCATATATTACAAACGGAAAACCTTCAACAAGCGCGGTATTAAGTTTTAAATACGATAATCAAACAGATTTAGATAAAGCCTGTCAACAGACACCCGAAGTGTCAGCTGGTTCGACAGTCTTTAATAATAACAATATTATAGTTAACAAACCGTTTAAATATACGCTAAAAAAAGGCGATACACTCATGTCCCTGGCAAAAGATTATGAACTTGATACATATCAGATTATTGCTGCTAATCCACAGCTCACAGCGGGCGTTGATTATAAAGTTCATTACCGGAAAAATAATATTGCAACGATGAGTTGTTATATCAAAGAAGGAACGACAATTACTATTCCTGCAAGGTATTCAGTGAAAAAAGGCTCCGTAAAAAATTTTAATGATTTATGTAAAATAACAGGACTTTCAAGAGGTTATATTGAAGACTTACTTACGGTAATTGAAGTAAATCCACATCATCCCGGAAAGCCTGATTTGCGAACATATAATGACGGCTATGGCATGCCTACAATAGGTTATGGTCATACCGGAAAGGTTGACGGAAAACCGCTGAGTTTAAAAAAACGTATAAATATAACTGAAACAGATGCTCTCCAAATTCTAGCAGAAGATTTATTGAAGCATGAAGCAATGGTTATGGCATATCTTGGTAAAGAAAATTATGAAAAAGCCCCGCCTTCGGTGAGATCAGCCATTGTTGATGTGGCATATAATAAAGGAATCTGGGATGGTTTTTTGAATCCATATCACAACCAAAGTACAAAAAATATAAAGTCCGACTTGAAAAAAGGTGATTATGCCGCTGCACTTTGTGATACAAAACGCATGAACACTCCAAACAGAGGGCTAAGGAGACGTAATATTTACAGATTTATATCCGGTCTTACAGACTTAACTCCATCAAAACGAGACGATGCAATGAAAAAAATGAACGGATATTATCGTACTGTTCTAAAATCTCTGAAAGGTGTTGAATATACATACTTAAAGAATGCTTGGGAAAATGCAAAGGCCGGCAAAACTACCGGCTACAGAGTTCAGATTGCCCAAAAAGACAGATGATCACAACAACTTTAAGTTTTGTAACGTTATTTACAAAAAAGATGTTGACTTTAAAAATTGATGTAATATGATTGGATTTGTCGGTGAGGAAACCGCCGGTGCAGACAGAGTACCTTATGGGTGCAGAAGGGTTCCCAAGAATGTAAGAGTCGCGTTTAAGACGGCTTGTTATCGGGAAGACCGAGGTCCCCAAAATTTTGAGGGTACAACTTGAGGAAGTATGAAGTATTCAAGTGTCAGCACGAATCAAAACCCGAAATTTTAAAACTTTGATAAATAGCAATCAGGTTAGAAATTTAAAAGAGCGGCGCAAGTCGCTTTTGCTTGAACCTTGACAATAGAATAGTGACCACGCGAACAGAGGCTGGATGTTAAGTGAGCGTCAGAATACGTAAGTATTCGTAGCGAACAGAACCGAAACGC
>CACZFL010000023.1 GCA_902780525.1 uncultured bacterium
GTGAAATCCAAAAGTTCTTCTCCAAGAATCAACTGACGTGTTATAAATATTCAGTTCCGCACAAACATCTTTAAAATTAACGTAATATGTATATCTAGATGCTTTGTCCTTATTTCTTCTTGTAAATACAAAATCAGTTGCTTCTTTGTCTTTTGTGACAATATTCACAAGCTCGTTCATTTCATTAGTCAGCAAAAACGTAATCCCTTTTGCAATAGGAATATACTTTTTGCCTTTAATTTGATTGACTTTTAAGTCATAGATTACAGACATTTTTAGTCCGGTATTAATAACCAACAAAAACATTAAAAGGTCCAAATACATTTCTTTTTCTCTGTATTTCGCCTTGATTCTTTCAATGTCGTCCAAATTTTTAATTGGTAAAACCTTAATCATAGATATATTCCTCGACTCTGCAGTAGTTGTATATTCTTGATTCGCGGGCAAATCTCATGACTTTATATACAAAAAGTAAAGAGATTTTGTAATTCAGGCTATACTTAAATCCTAGGGTGATAATTTTTTGCAAAAATGAAAAAATATTACATTTTTTAACAAAATTACTTATGTTAAAATGTTTATGTTATTATCTATTTAGGCAGATTATTATAGTCATTTAACTTTTTGTATAAAAAGTAAAGAGATTTATAATTTTTATTTTAAAAAGCCAATTTATTTTTTATTAAATTGCTTAACTTAATTTAGCTATAACGTTAAATTAAAAATTTTTATCGGGGTTTGTTTTAGAGGTTGGAATATTAAAAGCAAAACTTTTATCTAAAGTCTGCTATGCTATAAAATAAAATTTGAATAGCTCTCTTCGATTTGGTCTTGCTCTATTCCTATGTATCTCAATGTGATTTGAGGACTTGAATGGTTGAACATTTTCTGAAGCATCGCGACATCCTTAAATTTTTGATAATGATGATAGTGTGAGTTCCGACTTTTTCCTCAATACCCGCTTTTTCACAAGCATTTCTAATAATATAGTATGCTGCTACTCTTTCAAGACGATGTTGAAAAATAGTTTTAAACAAAGGTTCATCAGCTTTTTTACCTTTTGTAAAATCTTCAAACATTGGTTTCAGCTTTGCATTAATAGGAAACTTTTTAAATTTTCCGGTTTTCTTTTCAACGAGCTGAATATGTGATTTTCCGCGAACATCACCCACATTTAAAGATAGAATGTCTGAGATTCTTAAACCACAATTTGTGCCTACTGTAAAAAACAATAAATCTCTTTCATTTTTAGACAAAACATCTTCAACTTTTTTCAAGTCATTAATGTTTCGAATAGGTTCTACTGCTGTCATTTTTAATTCTCCTTTCTTATTATACAGGAAAATATATTAAAAAAATACAAATATTAAGATATTTTTCCTGTTTATGACTAACAGCCTTTATAATTACTTTAAACATAGTTATTTTTCGTCAGTATTTTCTACTATTTTTTACATTAATCGATTGGTTTTGGGAAAACATCAAGTGTAATGTTGGGCATTCGTATCATTTCAACACATTTATTTTGTAAATAGCGATTAAATAGCACTTAAACGCAACTTAAAATTTTCAAACAAAAAGTGGTTATTTCCATTTTGAAAATAACCACATGTTATACTCATTATTCTTCTGATGCTAAAAGCAGGGTATTTTCTACTTGCAAAAATTTGTTGGCTTTCTTGCAGCACAGAATACTTAACCATTGTTTCTGACTTATCAGTACATAATATAATACCAATAGTAGGGTTGTCATCAACTCCGCGCTTCAATTCGTCAAACATTCTTACATACATATCCATCTGTCCAATGTCAGCATGAGATAACTTTGTGGTCTTTAAATCAATAACTACAAAGCATTTGAGCAGATAGTTATAAAACACAAGGTCTGCATAGAAATGATCTATTTCTGTGCTAATTCTGAATTGGCGTGCAACAAATGAAAAACCTTTGCCAAGTTCAAGTAAAAATTTTTGTAAATTGTTGATTAAAGCTGATTCCAAAGCACTTTCTTTGCCTTCAATATTTTCCGGTAAATCAAGAAATTCTAAAACATAAGGATCCTTGATAAATTCTTTTGTGTCAACAACTGCCGGCAAACATTTTTCTACATCGTTTGACTTTTCTTGAGTTGATAAAAGCCTATGGTAATAACCACTTTTTATATTCCGTTCCAATTGACGATAAGACCAATTTTGCGATGCAGCTTCTGTCAAATAATAATTTCTTTCTTCAGGATTATCAATCCTTATAATCCTTGCCATATTTGACCAACTTAAATTTCCCAGACACTGTCTAGGGAATTCAGGATAAACCAAATAAAAATTTCTCATGTTCTGTAAGTTTGCTTCGGAAAAGCCTTTCCCGAAAGTGTCTGTTAAGTATTTTGACAAATTTTCAATAAGTTTTGTTCCGTATTCTGCTCTTGAGTTTCCGCCTTGTTCTTCTTCAACAATACGTTGCCCAATTTTCCAATATGTTTCTACCATAATAGAATTTACAGAATGATAAGCTTTTGCACGAGCAATGTTTAATAACTCTGCTATATCACCATAAATTTTAGAAACTGTATTTGCCATAAACACTCCAAAACACTTATATTTAGTACATTTATTATATCATAAAATGAAGAAAAATTTTTATAATATAAAAAACCAAAGTTGTTTTGAACTATTAAATATTTATTAATTGTTAAAAATCCTGTAATCTTCTTGTTCTGTATGTATCGTTCGACAGCTGAAATGCAAAAAGTCGGACACGAAATGCAAATATTTTAATTTTGCCTTTTGTTAAGAGGAAGTTTTTTGCATTTCAACTGTCGGACATTTGAAATGCAAAAGATAATTTTTGCAAAACTCTCTGATAATTTTTTTATGTTGTTTTATTAAATTATGTGTCAAAATGAACACAAACTCTACCCAATAAAACTTTTAGAACTAGCTTTAGCTTGCCATACTTCAGCAAGTCTATTTCTTATTACACTAGATATTTTAGGAGTAATATCTATGCTTTTGCAAAATTTCGTGAATGCTATAGAATCCATAAATACATTATTAGGTAATTTTTTAATTCTTGCAATAACTTCAGGTTCTGCTGCAAATGCACTTGGTGTCAGAAATTTTTCTTTAAAGGTTGTTCTTTGTGTTAATACACGATTATTATTACTCATCATATGGCTTTGTATAGATAAATTCATTTTGCTTCCTTTCTTTCTAACCAACTACAACAATTTGATAATATACAAAATATCAAATGTAATTTATTCCCCAGTTGGGGAATAAATAGATATTGCTATAATGAAATGGTTTTATATTGTATATCTATGCCTAAATTCTTCTATATGTTTTTTTAAATCTTCGACAATTTTACTACTTTTTATATATTCAGCAAGCTTTTCTACTCCTTGTTTTTTGTCAAAATTAAAGTCAATAAATCTAGCTTTGAAAGATGTTTTTTCGGCTATGTGACTTGCCATTTCTTCTTTATATGATTTTATTGTTTGATACTCATCACTTTCAAATAAATTGTGAGTATGTTTTACAGCTTGTTGATATTTCTTAGGAAATGAAAAATGTATTATATCTGACAAATGCAAAAAATCTTGCTTCTGATTAAAGGATATAAAGCAATCACCCATATCATTTTCAAATTGTTTTGTATTTAAGACTTCAGAAATAAATTTTCTTAATGGAGTGTTTTTATCTTTTAATGCTTTTATAATACATTTTTTATCATTGTGGGTAATTCCATAATTGTGTAATGATAACATATTTATGTACGTGCAGCCAAAACTAGGTAAATGCGAAGGGGTGTTGTTTTCTATTTTCATATTTTATCCTGTAATATATATCTCTCCCTGAAAATCAATTTGATTTCATATTTGATTAAAAAATGACCGACCATATATGTATATGCTACAATTGGGGAATATAAAATTTATCCCCCGGTTGGGTAATAGCCGTTTGGCCGATAAAATCGGATAATCATTTGGAAAGGAGAACGAAATGGAAAATGATAAAAAAATATCACTGTATATTGTAGAAGACTATTTACTTACAAGAGTTACATACAAACAAGCAATGAAAGATTATCCTGAAATAGACATAAAAGGTGATTTTGAAACAGCAGAAGAATGCATTGATGCATTAGAGAAACAGTTAGTTGATGTTATCCTTATGGATCTTGGGCTGCCATACATGACGGGAATAGAGGCAACAAAAATTATTCACAGAAAATATCCTGATATAAAAATAATTATTTTAACTTCGCACGAAAATGATGACGAAGTATTATCAAGTTTGGCATCCGGAGCAAATGCATATGCACTGAAAGACATTGAAACAAAAAAACTTGTTAATTTAATCCGTACGGTAAACGAAGGTTCTATATGGATTGACCCGAGAATTACGAAAGTTGTTCAAAAAACTTTTTATAAAGCAGAACCAAAAGAAAAAGAAGATTTTAATCTGACTCAAAGAGAAAAAGAAGTTTTAGACTTATTGGTTCAGGGTTTTTCAAATACAGAAATTGCAGACAGACTTATTGTCAGTCCAAATACAGCAAAGGCACATGTTTGCAATATATTAGATAAACTCTCTGTAACAGACAGAGTACAAGCAGCAGTAAAGGCGACAAGATATGATTTATAAAAATTTATTCAGAAACAATGAAAAAGTATTAATGAGTTTTAAATGGACATTTCAAATTGCTATTGCAGTTTTTATAATTTGGGTGTTTTTTCATCCGCAAACCAAACTACATTCTATTATAGCAATAAGTTTATTATTGATTTTTTACGTTCTACAAAGTTATGTTGAAAACAGAGCTTTATTAAAATTTATCAATGAAAAACAGGCTGATCATGAAGAATTAATAAGTGCTATATGTAATTCCTCTCAAGATTTAATTGTATATAAAGATTTTAACGGTAAGTATTTATATTGTAATCAGGTTTTTTTAGATACTGTAAATAAGACTATCGAAGAGATAAAAGGAAAGAACGAAGCAGATTTCTTTTCTACGAAAGAAGCTTCTGTACTTAATAAAATAAGCAGAAGAGTTTTAAAAGGAAAAGTTATCAGAAAAAAAATAAAAATGGAAAACACCCAAAATATATATGATATAACAGCCACTCCGTTAGTTTTAACCAAAGGTGTATTTGGAGCATTAATAATAGCAAAAGATATTACACAGGAAGAAAAATTAAAAAGTGAAGTTGAAGATAAAGAGCAAATGTTTCGCTCCGTACTTCAGGGGATGCCTATTGCAACATATTTAAAAGACTTAAACGGTAATGTAACATATGAAAATAAAATGGCAATGGATTTTCTTGGGTTATCCGATTCTGACAATGCCAACAAATGGCACTACAAAGAAAAAAGAGCAGATGAAATTTCAAATGAAGATAGTGAAATAATAAATGAGTGTAAATGCATCAGCAGAGAAAAGCAGATTACACTAAAAAACAATGACAAGCGTTGGTTTAAAGTCACAAAATGTCCTATTATCAATCACGAAAAGAAAGTAATCGGTATATGCAGTGTTGCCAGAGATATTGATGCGGAAAAAACAGCTGCAGAACAGAGAGAAACTTATGTTGCAACATTAACTCATGACCTGAAAACTCCGACAATTGCACAAATTAAAGCTCTTGATTTGTTGCTGAACGACCATATGGGCCCGCTTAATAATGAACAAAAGGAACTGCTTACATTAACAAAAGATTCTTGTAATTTTATGTTTGAAATGCTCTCAACTCTTCTAAGCACATATAAATATGAAAATGGCGACTATGCATTGAATATTGAAAATTGTAATATCATTTCTCTTGCAGAAGAATCTATAAATGAACTTGAAGCAATGCTCAAAGAAAAGAATGCAACAATTCATATACATACAGAGGGCATCCAATTTAATACCGAATGTGACAGAATGCAGATAAAAAGAGTTCTTACAAATATTTTAGGGAATGCTATTTCATACGCATACGATAATACTCAGATAGATGTTACTATAAGGCAAGATGAAAATGGTATTAGCTTTGAGGCTAAAAATCAGAGTGCATATATAAATCCTGAAACCATGAATAATTTATTTAAAAAGTATGTTTCTCACGCAGCAAAATTCAATAAAGTCGGGGTTGGACTTGGTTTATATCTATCAAAACAAATAATTGATGCTCACGATGGCGAAATATATGCAAGAAGTTTTGAAGACAATCACAATATTTTTGGTTTCATTTTACCAATCGTAAATGAAACAACAAAAATATCTCAATCTAACAGTTAATTTAATCTTGTTCTGGATGTAAAATTACATTCTCTTCTTAAGAGCCTTTTTTATTTTGTGCAGAGGACGAGAACTCTATTTCATGGGTTCGAGCGAGGAGCGAGCAGAGGCTGGAGCAGTTTTGTTTGAAAGAAACATACACCACACCCAAATAAAGAAGAGGATTGAATTTCAACCCTCTTTTTTATTGCAAAATTTTACCCCAAAATAGGCAAAAGGTACAAATTTAGGTACATGTGTTAAAAATTTTTAAATAAGATTTGTAGCTAAAATTATATTAGCACATCAGTTTTCGTACTGTTTTTAGTAACATTAAATTATGGAAACTCCTGACATACCCGCAAAATCATAATTTAATCTACGTACGTAACAACATGTAGTTCTGTCTGTTTTAAAGAATCATTACCACATTCAGGACAACATACATATTTATTGTTATCAATATCAAATTTAAACAAATGACCGCCACATTCGGGACAAAGAGGTGGTAACTCTCTTTTAATACCTGTGAGTTCATATTCAGCACTTTCCTGGTTAATTTCTTCTTCTTGTTTTTCTATATTATACGAAATTTCTGTTCCGTCAGGATAAAAATATTTTTCAGTGTTTTCTCTTAAAGACGAATAGCATTCCAAATCAATAATATTATGACAATTCTTACAGTAGTATTGAGATATACTGTAATGCTCTCCGTTAGCTATTACATGTCCGCCATATTTTCCGCGGTATTCATAACAGCAGGTTTCACATTTTAATGTTCTGCGAAAAATGATTCCCATAGTTTTTACCTTTCATTCAGCCGGCACAAACACAGTTGGAGTATTAATAATTACAATAGTTGGTTTTTAAAGAGTTTTCTCTTTCTACCATGTTACAATATACTAAGCATCTTTGCAATATATTGACAGTATGCTCTCGATAAAGAAGGCTCATACAACGTAAGCCAAAAAGCAGACCCGAAAATGGAAAATACCAAAGTTACATTCAACTATAAAAAATAGAAAAGAGTAAAAATGAAAAAGATTTTTTTAAAAACATTGTTACTATTTACCTTAGCAATGGGTATGTATAGTGTTGTAAACGCAGCAGAACAAAAAATTGCAACAATTGACGTTCAGAGAGTAGTCAGTCAGTCAGCTAAAGTTCAGGCACTGAATAAAGAACAGGAAAAGAAAATACTTGAGCTTGAAAAATGGATTGAAGTTGCCAAAAAAGACGTTGATAAACAGCAAACCCAAGAAGGTAAAGAGAAACTTTTTAATAAATACAGAACAACTTATGAACAGAAGAAAAATGCTATAATCAGCGACGGTCAAACTAAGATGCAAGACATCATGAACGGTATCTCTGATACAATAACTGCTCAGGCAAAAGCTAAGGGCTATACAATGGTTATAGCAAAAGCTGTCGTTGTATATGGTGAAGAAGATATAACAGACGACGTTATTAAAGCAATAAACGGCAAAAAATAATCATGTCCGATTAAAAACTGTTTGTCTTTTACGCACCTTTAAGATAAGCTTCAATAAAACCGTCAAGGTCACCGTCCATAACGGCATCTACATTTCCGACTTCAAACCCTGTTCTGTGGTCTTTAACCATTTTATAAGGGTGAAAAACATATGAACGGATTTGTGAGCCGAAGTTTATATCAAAGGCCTCGCCCTTGAGTTCGGCCAGTTTCTTTTCGTGTTCTCTCTGGCGGAGTTCAAGAAGTTTTGATGCAAGCATCTGCATTGCATTTTCTTTGTTCTGGAGCTGAGAGCGTTCCTGCTGGCACTTAATTACAATACCGGTCGGTTTGTGTAATATTCTTACCGCCGTTTCAACTTTATTTACGTTTTGACCTCCCGCACCACCAGAACGCATTGTATCGACTTCCAAATCCTCGGGGGGAATGGTAATTGTCTTTTCATAATCGGGGATAATCGGAGAAACTTCGCACGACGCAAAGCTTGTCTGTCGTTTTCCGTTAGCATTGAAGGGAGAAATCCTTACAAGACGGTGAACCCCTTTTTCAGCCTTTGCATACCCGTAAGCATATTTCCCCGTAATTTTTATAGTTGCAGACTTAATCCCTGCTTCTTCACCGTCGGATTTATCAATAAGTTCAACTTTCCAACCCTTCGTTTCTGCCCAGCGTGTGTACATTCTGAGTAACAGGCTTGCCCAATCCTGAGCATCAGTTCCGCCTGCACCTGCATTAACCGTCAAAAAAGCATCCGCTTCATCATATTCACCCGAAAGCATTTTCTGAATATCGTATTTATCAAGCTCTTTTTCAAGTTGAACAAGTTGATTTTCGCTTTCCGCAATCAACTCTTCATCGCCAATTTCATTTGCTGTAAGAGCATCTTCAATAATACTTTCCCAACGGGAAAATTTTTCTAAAACTTCTTTAATTTCACGGGATTTTTGTCCAAGCTCATTCGCAAGGTTCTGATTAGACCAGACCTCGGGAGACTGCAACTTAGCTTCAAGTTCAGCCAGTTCTTTCTTTAAACCGTCCCGGTCAAAGACACTCCTTGTTTTTATTTATGCGGTCTGAAAGTTCTTCAATATTCATAATTTTTCGACTAACCCCACAACTTTTTTGTGTATATTTTCTATTGTATCAGAAGATTCTATAACTTTAACCCTGTCCGGCTCTTTTTTTGCAATCGCAAGATAACCCTCGCGAACTTTATTGAAAAACTCAACCCCTGCTGATTCCATTCTGTCTTTTTCTTTTCCGACCCTTTTCATTGATGTTTCGACATCAATATCAAAAATAATTGTTAAATCAGGTTTGAGTCCGCCCGTTGCAATATCGTTCAGCATATTTATTCTGTCCAAATCCAGTCCTCTGCCATAACCCTGATAAGCAACTGTTGAATCGGTATGACGGTCACAAAGAACAAAAGTTCCTTCTTTAAGAGCAGGCTTTATAATACAGTCAACGTGCTGTGCTCTGTCTGCAAGGAATAAAAAAGATTCACACTGAGGAGAAACCTCGCCGTCATAATTGAGTAATATTTCTCTGAGTTTTACACCAAGACCTTTTGCCCCAGGCTCTCTTGTCAAAAGAGTTCGTCTGCCATTTTCTTTCAGATATTTATCCAAAAGCTCTATCTGGGTTGTTTTTCCGCAGCCGTCGGCACCTTCAAATGTAATAAATAAACCTCTTGTCATTCCTCTTCCCCATACTCTGATATTATTATTTTACTATATCAAGAATATAATCAACACTGTCTTTTGAATTGTGGTTCTGCCGGACAATATTTTCACATGCTTTAGTAATTGTTGAATATGCATCTTTGTCTTCAAGATAGTTTTCAATTTTAAAAATCAAATCCGACATATCTTCATAAAAAGGCATATAACCGTCAAATAATGATAATTCTTCTCTATAATCACTTATCATAAGACGGTTGCAGGCAGCTGTCTGAAAAGTTCTGTAATTCAATGAGGATAACCCTTGCGAATGCATATTAAACACTATTTTTGATTTATTTATTGCCCTTGCCATGTCGGGTTCATTATCTATAAAACCCATATAACATAAATCTATCATTTCAGGATAACGGGCTCTTTTCCTTGCATCCTGATAATGTCTGTTTATCGCATACCACGCTATTTTAAGATGAGGCATACGCATTACAAGTTCTTCAAAAAAGCTAAGCCTGAAATCCGTATCCAGACGCCCTGCAAACATTACATCGTATTCCGGTTCTACTCCGGAATCTCGGTAAACATCCATATTTACAAAGTGCGGTAAATAGTGCAGATTTTTAAAGTTTTCACATTCCGCAAGCTGTTTATCCCAATAAAAAGTATAGTTATCGTCCTCTTCAAGATACGGAAGATATTCTTCCCAGCATTTCCCTGAAGTATTACTTCTTATATCATCAGAAAAATAATTAATTGACGGAATATCTAATTTGTTATCAACCTTAATTTTAAGCCCTGAAAAATCATACCCTGCAATATAATCGTATTTACTTTTTAAGACGTCTTCAAAGTTATTATCAAAGAGTTCGTCATAAACAGTAACGTTACAATCGTTCTGTTCAAAACCCGATATCAGACTGCTTGTTGTAAGTCTTCCTCCTATGCTTTCGGGCAATATTGCCAAAATGTGTTTTTTCTCTCTCATCTTATGTTGATTTTAACATTTTTAAGCAAAGAATACAACTTTATGTTATACTGATTAGGTAAATGTTTCCGTAGCTCAGTGCCCTGCGGCGAGCCAGAGGCAAGGAGGGCGTATGCCCGACGAAGCTGAGCCAACGGCGACGGCTTGCAGAAGTGCAAGGCGAGCAGGTTGACGAAGCGGAACCATTTTCAAAACAGCAAAACAAACATGCTTCCGTAGCTCAGTAGGATAGAGCGGCGGTTTCCTAAACCGCGTCTGCCGCGAGTTCGACTCTCGCCGGGAGCATTTTTTATGCTTATATTTTTTAGTGGAGTTAAACAGCAGACTATTTCGTTTTTGATTGTCTTCTCTTAGGATGAGCAGCGACAATATTATTATCCGTTGTTACAGGTTCATAATACTTTGATTTTGTAGTTGACTGCCTTCTCTTAGGATGAGCGGCTACATTTGTTGTTTCTGATACAAAATCCTGAGAATAATTACTTACGGAAGTCTCTGCTTTTGCCGGAATTACATAACTTGCCCTAACTTCAGGTGCAACAAACATAGCTACGCCAAATACGAGTACTAATGCCATAAATTTTTTCATACAAAACATCCTTTTTATATATGCTGTTTATATTATAACATGATATATGGCGTATTTCAACATTATATATTCTTTGTTTGCGGATTTTCTTTTTACTTAAATCAGGATAATTTTCTTATAAGTTCCTGTGCTTCTTCATCTTCCGGTAAAATGTCAGTCAATTTGTACAAATATTCAAGGGCCTTATCGCCATCATCCATTTTTTCATAACATTGCGCCAAGCTCCTCAAAACAGAAACATTCTCAGGAAATTTGGACAGCAGGTTATTAAATATATTTACAGCCTGCGTGTATTCACCAAGTTCATAATATGTTAGAGCAAGGGTGTTTTGAGTTTCAACATCAGGATTTTGCTCAACTGCCTTTACAAGATATCTTTTTGCATCTTCATATTCTCTTCTTGCAAACAATATTCTGCCCGCACAATATTGTATGTATTCATGATGATGATTTATGTGCAAAGCTTTCATAATATACTCTTTTGATTCATCTAGCTGATTCATAACAAGTTTATTAAGCGCCATAAAAGTAAGTGCCAAAACATTTTCAGGTTCAATATCCAGGGCTTTTAAATAGTATTTTTCCGCTTCTGCATTTTTAGAAGTTGAGTATAAAAAGTTTCCGTATTCAAACAATATTTCAAAATCATTCGGCATAAGCTCCATTGCAATCTTAAATTCATCATCGGCGTAATCGAACAGACGCTTGTTTAAGTATATTACTGCCAAATCTTTATGAGCTTTTGCCATTTTAGGATTCATTTTAACAGCTTTTTTAAGTATCCTCTCTGCCGTATCGGTATCAGATAAACTGGAAGACAAAACTGCATACTGATGTAAAACTTCTGCGGTTGGATTGTTTTTAAGAATAATATTGTCATAAAGCTCTTTTGCCCTTGCAAGCTTATTTGTTTTTATATATAAATTAGCAAGCTTCTGAGCCGGAAGAATAAGTTTCGGATTAAGATAAACAATGCCTTCAAGCATTATCATAGCCGTCTGATTATCCCCTATTGCTTCATAACAATTTATAAGATTGTATTTGTAACTTTCTTTTTCCGGATGCTGAACAAGAAGTTTTTTATATATGTTTATTGCTTCGTTAAATTTTTCGGATTTTACAAGCGACAAAGCATATGATGTTTTGAAAACCTCATCTTCCTCATCAAGTTCAACCGCTTTTTCAAAATATTTGCAAGCTTCTGTGTGATTTTTTTGTATTTGATAGACAGAACCCAGATTAAAGTATGCCATTGGATTTTCAGGATACAATTCAATCAGTTGCAGGTAGCATTTTATTGCATCATCACTACGCTGGGTTGCAACATAAGCAGTACCCAAACTGTTGTAAACTCCAAAATTATCCGGAGCCTTTTCACGAGCTTTTTCCAATGGTTCAATACTGTTTTCAAAATTTTTGAGCTTCATATATGATGTTCCGATAATAAAATCGTACATATAATCATCAGGTGCGTATTTTTGACCTTTTTTTGCATATTCAATTGCTTCTTCAGGCTGCTCTTGTTTTAACAGAACCACACAAAGACTTTTATATGCTTCTTCATATTCTTCTCTAAGCTCAATTACTTTTAAGTATGCATTTTTTGCTGATATAAAGTCACCCAGATTATTATAGCAATTCGCCAGATAAAACCAGGATGTAGCGTCTTCCGGAGCAAACTTAACAACTGTTTCAAAATGAAATTTTGCATTTGTCCAATTCTCTGTATTTACTTCAGCAAGCCCCGCCAGTTTAATAAGTTCAATATTATTCGGCTCTTCAAGAAGTGCTGCCGCAGCAAGCTCTAATGCTTCTTCAAAGTTTTTATTTCCGACAAGTTCATTTATTCTATCTATATCAGCCATTCTAATCCTCTATGTATATTTACCCCTTATATTTATCGCTATCCGCCGAAGTAGTTTTTTAGCCCAGAGGTTAAATTTCTGTTTTTACACAATTTTTTAAGTTTTGAGATAGCTCTGTTTTCTATCTGACGGATACGTTCTCTGGAAACACCGTATATTGTGCCGATTTCATCAAGAGTTTTTTTGTTGCCGTCATTATTCAGCCCAAATCTTAAGATTAATACATCACGCTCTTTTTGACTCAACTGATCAAGCATATTCTTGATATCCTCAAGCATACTTTCCTGTGACACCATATTATCCGGTGCAATTGTAGATTCATCAACAATATAATCAATTATCTTGTTCGAGTCATCTTTTTGTCCGGTTGGAGTATCAATACTTATCGTTGATTGTGTTGACTTGATAATTGATGTCAATTTTGACGTAGATATACCCAACTCATCAGCAATTTCCTGCTTATTTGGTATTCTTCCGAGTTTTGTAGTCAAATCCATTGTAGCTTTTTTAATTTTGTTTATTGATTCAATCAGGTGGATGGGCAGACGAATAATTCTTGCCTTGTCCGCAATGGCTCTGGTTATAGATTGTTGAATCCACCAGGTTGCATACGTAGAGAATTTGTATCCCTTTGTATAATCAAATTTTTCGGTAGCTTTTATTAAGCCCATATTTCCTTCCTGGATCAAATCAAGAAATGAGAGCCCTCTTCCTATATATTTTTTTGCAATACTTACAACAAGTCTTAAATTCGCATTTATCAACACTTTTCTTGCAAATTCGCTTTGGCTTTCATATATTTTCTTTGCAACTTCGAGCTCTTCCTCATTTGAAAGCAGCGGAATTTTACCTATCTGCTGAAGATATATTCTGACTGAATCATCAGAATTAACAGAGTTCAGACTTTCCTGAGTTTTTGGTTCTTCAATTTCAATAGAATCCTCGTCATCCTCTAAAGCTTCAATACTGCTGAAATCAATACCTTCATCAGAGATATCATCCGCCATTATATTGAGTGTATCACGTTTTCTACTCATTTTTATTTCCCCTTGTTTTTTTGCATAATTGAGAAACATATTCAAATAATATTATAGCAGTTGCATTGGAAACATTTAAAGAGTTAAAATTTGTTAACATTGGAATTTTAACTTTAAAGTCCGATAGTTTAAGCAGGGATTTAGATATACCTGCGTGCTCCGCTCCCATAATTAACGCAAAATTCATATCTGTGTAATCAACCTCATAATGATTTTGCTCTGCATGATGATCAGAAGCAATTACCCAGTAGTCGTTATCTTTTAATTTTTGTACCGCACTAACCAGGCTGTTTACTTTCATTATTGAAATGTGATTTGCAGCACCTGCACTTGTTTTTTCGACGGTAGAATTTATAAGAACCCCTCTTCTTGAGGGAAGAATTATTCCTTTTATTCCTGCACATACACAGGAACGAATAATAGCACCTACATTATGAGAATCTTCTACGCCGTCTAATATTACAATACCCGTTCTTTCATTCCTGTTCTTTTCAATAAAATCATCCAGTTCGGTGTATTTAATTGGTGCAACAAGCCCTATTACTCCCTGATGCTTTCCGTCAGGCTCAATTGAGTTAAGTTTCTCTTTTGTTACAAATTGAAATATTACGCCATTTTGTTTTGCAAGTCTTTTAATCTGTTCTATTTTAGCATCAGACCTTGAATTATCAGAAATGAGTATTTTGTTAAACTCTCGTTCGCCTTGTTCCAAAGCCTCTATTATTGCATTTTTTCCGTATATTACAGTCTTATCCATTATCTTTATTGTACTCACCTAAATATATTTTAATCTCATTCGTTTAATGTATTTTTAAACCACTAAATTTAATTTATGTACAAAATTTAAGATTTATTGTACAATAAAAAAAGAGAGGATTGAATATTGTGATAGCATTTAAGAAGAGAACTGTAATCGGCGTATCGGTATCAGCAGAAACCGGACTGGAAGTAGCAGAGATTGATTACCCTACCGGTACCGTTATGAAATACGGAAGAAAAGCTGTTGAATATAGTGCAGTTAAGCGTGAAATAGCTGATTTGGATTTATTTAAAGAAACATTACAAGATTTACTTGAAGAAATGAATATACAAAAAGGTTCTGAGCTGGTTTTAAATTTTCCGACAGTAACCTATAAAGTTGCAGATTATCCGTCAGCAATGGAACTTGCTCAGGTAGAAGCTGCAATAGAAGAAGACTTGTATGATAATCCGTATTTAAGAAACTCTGAGCCTTGTTACGGCTATGCTCTTGTTAATCCTTCTCTTCAGTTCAATAAATATGTCTATACGGCTCTTCAGAAGACAACCCTAATCGAATTAATTCTCGCAATCAAAGATATGGGATACAAAATCTGTGCCATTGATACATCCGCAGATTCTGTACTCAACGCATTAATTTATTTAAACAGAGTTAACACAGAACCTGATACAAACTGGGTTTTGCTTACCGTTGATAACAGCTGCTGCCGTGTAATATCAATGCTTGGTAAAGAATGTCTTGATTGTTTTGAAGAAAAAATAAGTATCGGCGAAGTTTTAAGTGACGCAGAAAATTATGCAAGTGTAATATCTGCGATAGAACCCGTACTCAAGAACTTGCCATCAAAATATTTATGTGTAGTTTCAAAAACCAATGTTATAAGCGCAGAAATTCTTTCTAATAAAATAAATTATTCTGCTCCGATTATATATCAGGAAGCTAACGGATACCTAAAAGAAGCACTGCTGAATATATCCCCGCTTGTTGACACGGAATATGAAAAATCCATTTCGCTGGATGTAATAGGTGCAGCTATTTACAATGATTTTCATAATGTAAAATCAGCATCTGCAATTAATTTATTTAACAAAACATTGGGCGATGTATATTTGACAGAACAGCCACCAACAATAATGAACGGTAAAATAGTTCTTTCAAACGGGTTTCTTACCACTATCGGAGTCATTGTTGCTGCTGTAATTGCACTTATTTCAATAGTAATCTCCAGTTACTTTACTATTCAAAACTCAAATATGAATGAAGATATTTCTTATATGGAAGAAAAGATTGCAAAAATCGACCAATTCCTTGATAAACATAAAAGTTTATCCTCAGAAGTTTTTGACGAAGGTGATGAAATAAAACAAGGATTAACTCATAACAAAAATATTTATTCATATTATACAATTGTCGGAACAGAAATTCCGCAAAAACTTTGGTTAACTCATCTGAAACTCAGTGATAAAACAACAATTGAAGGTCAGGCTGATAACATTGAAAGTATTTATGCATTTTTCAGAAGCATTAAGGACTATAATCCTTCCTCAGAGATTTCTTTACAAGACTTAGGTCTTGCTACTGCAGGACCAAGAAATTTTGGCGATGCGGATTCTGATGATGTTGAAAACATCCTTACTTCTTTAGATGCCGATTTTTATAAGTTCAGAATATCTGACGATACTGCACCGGCTGTTACAGAAGATGAAGAAGATGCAAATAATACTAAATCAAAGAAATCAAAGAAATCAAAAAAGACAAAAAATTCCAAAAAAAGTTCACCAAAAGAAACTTTACCGGAGTTAGAAGTTATTAATCAATAAATTAAAAGGAATAAGATACGATGGACAAATATAAAAAATATACAGGTGTAATTATATTTATTATTGCAGTGGCCGTCATGTTATATGCGGCAGCATCTATTATTATTCCGCAATATAATGACTGGACAAATCTCAAAGCCAAGGTTGAAAAAACAACAAAAATTCTTGAAGCAAAAAAACAGGCAAAAATGACTATTGTAAAAAAACTGAAGAAAATGCAGGATTCTGTATTATCTTCTCAAAAGAAAATATATTCACCTGTGGAAAGTAAGCTTGGTAACGATACTCTATTCTTTACTCTATATAGTGATGTGATAGAGATGGTCCGTGCGAACACAATTAAAATTAAGTCTATTGATTACAAATATAATCCTAAAGGAGATATTTTTGTTCAGCAAAAAGGTTCAATGTATTTTGTATGCGATGTAAACATGGAAATCGTATCAAATTATGTAAACCTGGGCAAATTAATTCAAGATCTATATCAATATCCATATTATATTAAAATTAACAGCATAGAAGTTGTTCCATACCCGCAAGATAAAAAGATTTTATTGTCAACAATAAGCTTACGCCTGTATGCACATACACAGCCTGATAAAGATATTGTGGTTGATACGGAAGAAATGGCAGAAGACGGCGGTAATACATTAAATAAAGCAACTCAACCCCTGCCGCAATAAAACAAAGCCTACTTGAAAAAGAAAAATGTTTAATATAATATAGTATTTGTAGTTCAAAGAACAAGACTATATGCGGACGTAGCTCAGTTGCCCCGCGGCGAGCGGTAAGGCGAGGAGGGCAAAGCCCGACGGAGCTGAGACAACGGTGTCGGCTTGTCGAAGGACAAGACGAGCAGGTTGTCGAAGCGGAGCCGTTATCACTAATTGAAAATTAAATAACATTCCATGCGGACGTAGCTCAGTTGGTAGAGTATCTGCCTTCCAAGCAGACTGTCGCGAGTTCGAGTCTCGTCGTCCGCTAATAAAAAAGAGCCTTTAAAAGGCTCTTTTTTATTTATTCAAATATAGGTATAGTTTATCCGGACAGTTGTGATGGAAGTTTTGTTGTAACTATGCCGACGTTTAGGGAGATTGAGGCAGATTTATAGTCTTGAGATGTACCGGACTATTCTTGCACTTTTGTCCTGATTTTTGCACTATTTTGCACTAATATTTGTTGTTTTTAATATTTTTCATGCTTTAAAATACTAATTTATTTGAATTTTTACCCTGTGCAAAATTATGCAATATAGTGCAAAAATAAATTATCTCGCATTCTGATATGTGTCGAAATGTCTCTGAGATTGAGATTCAGGACTTGATGTTTCTGCGAAACAGAGACATTAATGTGTATGCAAAGGAGCATACGCATGGCAGAATTTACTCCAG
>CACZFL010000024.1 GCA_902780525.1 uncultured bacterium
ATTTATTGATTATCCGATAACAGGCAAAATCCGCAGAATGACTTATGATTCTATAAAAAGGAAATATGATTTAGGCGATTATTTGCAAAAATATGTGTCGGAATGATACAAAATGGGTAAATACATAATCAAGACACTTGATATTACTTCAACACAGAGTTAAATTGTGTATGACAATTAAATAATCAGGTTAGGAGTTCGAGTCTCCTAATCTATACCAAAAAATACATGTCCACTTTTTCGGGTACAGTTCATTATCGGTGTTTAAAAATTACATGCATTCAATATACCAGTTAGATTGTTTTGTATCAGGGATTTTGAGATAAAGTATTGCGAGTTTGAGATTTTAGTCGGAAGTTTTTGAAAAAATTTACTCTCAGTAAAAATTCAAATAGCATTTAATAGCTGCTTAAAAGGTGTTTTACTTGTGTTTAAAAAGTTTAACTCCGAATATTGTATGACAAGTTGAAAGAAAAATTTTGGGAGTGAAATAATATGTCCATATCTGACATAGCTTTTATTTATGATAATATAAACAGGAGGTAAACATGGATACACAAATTGATGTTACATTCGATTTTACAAGTGATACCCCCAACTATTGGGAATGTTTTTATGCTGGAATTGATAGACCTGATCCCGATTCAAGTAGCCCAACCATGAAAAAATACCAACAATTGTTATATCGTAAAGTTTTACCAAATGGAGAATTTTTTGATTTACATCAAGGTAATAGTTCTAAAAATTATTTATACTGGAAAGATTTCCGTTTCGGTAGTGATTCTATAATCAATATGTATATTCATCATAAAACTTTAAATTGGTTGATAGATGATATAAAAAAGCAAATAAATAATTTTAACAAATTTTATGAAGAATATTTAAGAAAAAGTTATACCATAGGCGGTGAAATAATATTTCCAAAGTATCCTAAATCTATTAATGTTGAACGAGGACGATATAACGGGAAAATCAAAGATAGATTTGATTTAACATTAGAATGCATAAGACTTTTTTACGAAAATAAACAAAGTCCATTGTATGATGCCCTAAAAGAAGATTTTAAATTTTTTGAGTTATTTATTGATTTCAAAGGTTATGTAGATTTCTTTTATTTAAATGATTTAGTTTCAGATGATTATAAATCTATTAATTTTTACTTAGACTTTGACAATTTTAACAGGACTGATCCAAGACCTCAATCTGTTGAAGAATGGAATACTTTGTATGATAAGCAAATGGATTTTTTAAACAGAAGGAATACGCGTATTGGCACTACATTTAACAAATAATGTTATAAAATTGACTATGGAAATAGCATTTGATAAAATCTAGATAAATTGGTAGTTTTAGTGTTTTTTAATTATTTATATAAATTGAGGAAAAATGAAAAAAGATTACAAAAAAATGTTCGATATTCTTGAGGAATATCTTGATAAAAAGGATTTTGATGTTGATAAAACAGTATTAAAAGCCATAGAAGATAGAAAAAATGGCAAAAGTTTTAATTTTAATGAACATATAAAAGGTTTGGTTTTTTCATTATTAAGCAGCCAAAGAGATTGGAGCGAGATTCATAAAAATAGGCAGTATATAGAAAAATTGTTCTTTAATTTTGATAAACAAAAAATTAAAAATACTGACTATCATTATTTTATAAAAGGACTTGTAAGCCATTCTTTGGGTAACAGAGCAATACATAAACAAATGGAAACATTAAGTTATAATATCTCTATTTTAGAAAAAATCGAAAAAGAGTACGGCTCACTTGATGATTTTGTTATAAGATTAAAGCCAAATGCTATATCTGCATTATTCGCCTGCAAGGAAAGTCCATATGCATTAAAACAAATTGGTTTCCCATTAGCATTAGAATATTTACGCAATGTAGGTATAGATACAGTAAAGCCGGATGTTCATATTGTCAGAATCTTTAAAAGGTTAGGTTTACTCAAAGGTTGTGAATCAGAAGAAAAAGAAGTTCTAGAAACTATTGAAGAACTTTCTGCTGCAAGTGGATACTCAAAAGCATATATTGATTTTTTACTGTGGCATTATTGTTCTGTCGGCTTTGGGAATATATGTTCAGAAAATAATCCAAAATGTGAAATATGTGTAATTAGGGAGTTTTGTAAGAATTAAAAATGCAAATAAACAACAAAAAATGTGCAGTAAAACGTGTTATTAACATGCTTTCTAAAAAAGAACAAGCAATGCTATTATCATTTTTAGATTTGTATAAATATCGATATATCTACAATAACAAAGGAGAGTATTTATTTTTTAAGTCAAATATGTATACGTTACTAGTCAATAAAAAAATTTTAGTTGAAAATCAAGGAATAACAGGAATTTATTGGAAATATTTTATTGCAGAACGAGGGAAAAAAGATGATTTTAAAAAACAAGTATGTAGCATTGCTTATAATAATGAAGATGAAGAATTAAAATTAGTTGTTAATAAATTAAGAAAATTTGAAGAGTTATACGATTGGTTGTACTACAATAAACCATCTTACATTCAAGATTATATAAATCCAATGCTCAAGGGGGAACTCTATTCATCATATTGTATAAATCCAAATATCAAAAAATATATATGGTCTGTTTACAATAAAATAAAAAAAGATTTTTATGAAGAATGCAAACATTCCAAAAAGCAGTCTAATTATACTGGTGCATCACTCTTTGAAGAGATAGAGACTTTATTTGATAACAACTAGTGAATAATTAATAAAGGAGATTTTTTAATGGTCAAAAGTGAAAGAAATTCTGATATAGAATGTGCATATAAAAAAATTAAAAATGAATTTATATTTGAAAAAAATTATACAAGAAAACAAATAATTGATATTGTAAACACTGTATATAAAAATGAAACATCCATATTACCTTCAGATTACTGCTATAATAGAATAAATGTAGATCTTGTTGATGATTTTGAGAGAAGATTACATTTATTTGAATATGTTAAAAAAAATACATATAAGTATCTTGGTGAAAATTTTAAATATACAGGAAATATTGAACATTTAGATAAATGTGTTGGAAGATGGGAAAATGGTAAAATATTACATTTAGACAAAGATAAGATTTTATATAATAATCTCTCGTTACAAGATAACTAATTTAAAAGGATTAAATATGCATATAATATCTGTTATTTGGAATGTTATATTAGTTGTAGTAGTTGGTATGCTATTTGCTGAGGGTAACTTTTTTAGCTTAAATAATTTCTTTATAATTTTTGTAATTGTAATTACATTTTCTTTTTTAATTTTAAAATTTATGTTTAACAAACCATATATTCAGACAAAACCAAAAGAAAACGAAACTCCCGAGGAAAAACAAAAACGCGAAGAATGGGACAAAGAAATGCAAAAAATCAAAGAATGGAGCAGACGGAATCGTTGTTAAGTTTTTAATAAAAGTAAAAATATTTAATAAAAAGGAAATATTATATGAAAAATCAGTACACTGGTGATATTGGTGATTATAGTAAATTAGGAATGCTTCGAGCAATAAATCAAGCAGGGTTCTCTTTGGGCATAAATTGGTATCTGACACCTGATGAGCCAAGTTATTCAAAAACTGTAACAGATGGCAAATATACAGATTATTTAAAAAGTGATTGCGATACTCCTGATTATGAATTATTTGAACATTTAAAAAGAATAGTAGATTCTGAAAAACGTGCTGTAAAATATTTAGAACACAATAAATTTTGGGTAAATACCTTATTTTATGACAAAATTTTGGAATCAAAAGATAGAGCTGTATGGCATAATCAAGCACTTAAATTTTTGTATGGTAAAGATATTATTTTTTGCGACCCAGATAACGGACTTGAAGTAAAAAGTACAAAACCGACTGCAAAAGACGGAAATAAATATACTACATATAAAGAGGTTGCTGATTATTATAAAAACGGCTCAAGTGTAATAGTTTACAATCATAGAGATAGGAAACCTGAAACAGAATATATCAAACGATTTTTAAAATTCAGGGAAATAAAAGAAACAGTAGATGCTAAAATGTTCTACTTAAGAGCATCAAGATTTTCCGTAAGAGATTATTTGTTTATAATTCACGAAAGACATTTTTCTGATTTAGAAAATGCCATTAATAAATTTTTGACTACTAAATGGAGTAATTATCTTACAAAATATTCTTTATAAAAACATTTACATCTTTGCAATATACCAGTTGGAATTGCCAAAATGATTGAAGTTCCAATGGAGTTCAAAGTAAAAATTAAACTCCAAAGAGTTATCGTCTTTGAAGTTCCAAGAATATTTATTCAATTGCGTTTTGCGGTAACTTTCAAATGCATCCTGAATTTCTTTTGCAAACTTTATTCTGAATTCAGAATACGGAATATCAAGTGTTTCTTTAGTCAATTTATTTTTCAAAATCATCTTCAAACCCTCTTATATTATCTAGTTCAATGTTGTATCGCTTACCGGTTTTATCGACGCAAGTTGCAAAATCAACAGTTTTATCAGCATATTTGTTCTCCCATAAACAAATCAGTAACCCAATTTCTTGTGTTTTTAAATTTAAAATTTTTGTTCCGTATAGTTTATAATCTTTTTCAACCATAATATGCTCCTTTTAGCTACACCATTCATCACTCTTTCGGGGAAAAACATCAAGTATATGTGTCCAAAACGTATCATTCCAATACAAAAAGTCATGAATGTCCAATTTTAGATGTGCTATAATATTCAAATGCAACAACATATAAGGAATACAGCATGTTTAATGAATTAATAAAAGATATTTTAAAAGAAGCTTTTTTCAAAAATTTAGATATCAGCACAGATATTGAGTTTCAAAAACGTCTAAATTTGATAAAAAACAGCACTCAAATTTCAGAGGAAGATAAAAAGACATTAATTGATAGGCTAAATGCAAGTTATCTAAATTGCAAAGGTAATATACATAATATAAAAATGCTATCAGATGCATCAAAATTCATTCATCAATATAATCTGGTTAATAATAACCGATTTATTACTCAGCAGGAATTGCAGGAAATGTTTGCTCGTAATGAAAGATATTAAAACATTTTTGAACACCGATTAAACACCTTTTAAATGGTATTTAAATTTTCAACTTCTTTTTCGTGATCTATAAAGAATGCATTTAAAACGTCAGCATCATTTCGCAGATGCTTTATTACCGGCGCAAGATTATAGCATTCTTCAATCTCTGGTTGATTCGCAACAAAATAATCAATAACAACTGCAGTGTTATAAATATTTTCTGACCACTTGCTTAATTGCTTAAACTCCTTTGGAGTGATATTCAATCCGACTTTTTCCATAGAATCTCCTTTAACGTGTCGCATTCATCACTCAAAATCGAACTAAAATCAAGTTAAATAAATATCCTCTGTTCATATGTTTGTATAAATTTCAAAAATAGGTATAATCTAATGTATTATGGCAGAAAAGTCAAAAATTGAATGGACAGAATCAACATGGAACCCTGTTACAGGCTGCACTAAAATTAGTGAAGGTTGTAGGCATTGTTATGCTGAAAGAATGACAAAAAGATTACATGCAATGGGACAAGAAAAATATAAAAATTGTTTCAACGTAACAATCCACGATGAATGTCTTGAAGAACCATTGACATGGAAAAAACCACAAATTATTTTTGTTTGTTCAATGAGTGATTTATTTCATAAAGATGTTCCAGACGAGTTCATTATCAAAGTCTTTGAGGTTATGAATAAGGCATCATGGCATACTTTTCAGGTGTTAACGAAAAGAGCCGAGAGGTTAGAGAAAATTGCTCCAAAGCTCAACTGGACACAAAATATATGGTTAGGTGTTACTGTTGAATCCGATGAACAAAAGAAACGAATCCCATATTTGATTAATACACCGGCTCATGTTAAATATTTATCTATTGAACCAATGATAAGCGAAATAAAAGATTTATCATTAGATAATATCAACTGGGTAATTGTAGGTGGTGAAAGCGGTCCTGGTGCGAGACCAATTCAAGAAAATTGGGTAACTTCAATAAGAGATAATTGCATTGAACATAAAATACCATTTTTCTTTAAACAATGGGGTGGTGTAAATAAAAAAGTTGCAGGTTGTACATTACAAGGACGACAATGGAAAGAATTACCAGTTTAATTCTGAAGGAATATTTCTCTTAAATTTTGTTTCTTTTGAAATGCATTTGATTTTAATTTTTTGCCATCAGCTGTCATATATTTTGCTTTATTATCTCCTGTGCATAGAATTTTAAGATAATTTTGTTCTACCAAATTATTTATAGCAGTTTTAATATTTTTAGAAGTCGGAATTTCATTTGGAGAGGCATCTTTCCAAGAGTAAAAATCGTTATATAATTTAGTAAATAATTTAAGTAAAGACATCGTTTTATTGCTAGAAATATCTTTAATTTTTTGTGTCAGTTCAAAATGAGTAAAATCCGTATTGCTATCAAATAAACTCAATTGTCCATTATTGTTTTGTTGTATTTTTTCATTTAATAAATTTGAATAAGTATCAAGAAATGCATTTGCTACACCTACAGAACTTGTTAGTAAACACAAGTAAAATCTATCAGCATTCTCTAGTGCTCCTTCTTTAGTTCTAGTAATCGCAACATTTATTACAAAGTCTTTATCAATATCTTTAAATGTTCTGCTAATTAATCGCCTTATTACTACAGCATTATTTAATTGTTCGACATCTTGAACCTGCCGTTTTAACAAACGAAGCATTTTGATTTCTATTCCAAAATAATCAGCTATTTTAGAGAGACTTTCTTCATCAGTTCTTCCTAAAACTCTTTCGTGAGCATTGGTATTTATAAGGATAAGAATATCCTTTAATTTACTATTATTATCAATTAAGCTTTTCAAATCTGGTAATTTTAGTTCTACGGAGAATGGATCTGCAAATATCATTCCCCAGTCTGAATTATTTAACCCTTGTTTAAATTGCTCTGTGCAGTTTTCCCATGATTCTGTTAATACTGTTGAAACAACATTATTCGATAAATTATTATTATCTATATATTCTTGTACGTTTTTAAATAAGCATTTTGCATTTTCTGCATTTTGTTCACTTAAAATCATATTTATTTTATTAATATTATTTGAAGGATTTTCTAATTGAGTTTTAGAGCTATTTAGAGCAATTAATGGTGAACCTAAATTTTCGTCATTGAACTTGCCACACCCTGCATACAAGTCTAAATATACAAACTGCCTTTTTTCTTTAGTCTTATTATTAAAAGAACTTGATATAGAAATACAACTGTCATAGACACTTTTAAATAAACGATGCTTTATCGCTGTATGCGGAGGTTCTTTTTCAAAATGTTCCTGAGCGGTATTTTTCATGGTTTGATTATATCACAGGACTTAAAACATGCAGATTTTGTAAACAAAAAATTAATTATTTAAATATTTTTAAATACAACAATAATTTACATCTAAAATATGAATAATATACCTTTCAAAATCTTGGTTATAGCGTTCGCCGGTAATGAGTTTTGATATGTAGCTTTCTGTAAAGTTAAGTCTTTTTGCAAGCATTTTTTGTGGCATATTTTTCTGCAGCATTTTGAATCTTATCATTCTTTCTCGGCGGTACAGAAAATGACTTCCGCCGTCTTTCATATTATTTGGGCTTTTTGACAGTTTTTGTTCAAGTAATTCAATCTGTTTTCTTAATTCTTTACGCATAAAAACTCCTTAAAATAAACTGGGGTAGGCATTGGGGTACACACATTTTAACTCGTATTGCAGAAACATCAAGTCTTGATTCACTTCCAACTATGTGTCCGAATGATACAAAGTTAGTTGGAAACAGTTCCAATCTTCCGAGTTCAGAGTCATTAATGGTGGTATGGATAATGAAAAATATATTACAATCAAAGAATTAGCGGAACTCAAAGGTGTAAGTACACGAGCAATAAGACTTTCTTTGAAGAAATATATTACACGAGAGATTACAGTCAAAGGCGGAAAAAGCTTTGAGATTCTCTTATCAAGCATTGAACCAAAACTTCAGGAAAAGTATTATTCAAAAATTGTTCCGACTTATGAAACTAAACATCTTCCTGCACCAACAGATTTTCACAAACCTGATAAGGCAAAAGTTATTGCACTTGCAAGATTGGATTTATTGGACCTCTGGAAACAAGAACGAAAAAATCAAAGTAATAAAACACAATTTGATAAGGATTTTTTGAGTGCGTATAATGCACAAGTTTTGTATCCTGAAATTTATGCAAAACTCGGAAATGTTTCAATAGGAACACTCCAAAGATGGAAACGCATTTTAGGTAACAGTAATAACTACGAACTTTTGATTCCGAATTATCATTATGAAGATTATTCAAGAACTTGTTTGACAGATTATGAAAAACAAATATTTTTGAAGCTGCTTTTGCACCCGAATAAATTTAGCATAGGTAAAGCCATATCTCTAACGCAGTATGTTTTAAAAACCCAGGGTGCAGAATATATTCCCGCTGCTCCGACATTCAGAAGATTTGCGAACTGGTATAAATCAACTTATTTTGACAAATGGACAATCCTACGTGACGGAGAAAAAGCACTTAAAGAAGATGTTATTCCGCATATAAAAAGAGATATTTCAAAAATTGAAGTCGGAGAAGTCTTAGTAGCTGACGGAAAAAGATTAAATTTTCAAGTAATAAATCCATTTACAGGCAAACCATGCAGAGCGACTTTAATTGGATTTTTGGATTGGAAATCAACAGCATTGGTTGGATATGAAATAATGATAGAAGAAAATACGCAAAATATTGCCTCGGCTTTAAGAAATGCGATTTTAAATTTAGGTAAGATTCCAAAGTTTGTATATTTGGATAACGGCAGAGCCTTCAGGGGTAAATATTTCACAGGTAGTGCAAAATGCTTGGTTGGCGGCACTAAACGGGCACGCTCACGCTTCGGTCCTCTGCCGCCAAGCCGCTTTGACGAAATTGGTTTAAAAGGAATTTATGAAAAACTCGGTATAACAACAGTTTTTGCAAATCCATATAATGCAAGAGCAAAAGTTATAGAAAGATTTTTCCTGGAAATGCAGGAAAGTTTTGAAAAGTTACTCCCGAGCTATATCGGAACAAGCATAGAAAATAAACCGGCAAGACTCCGCAGGAATGAAAAGTTCCACGAAGAAATTCATCAGGAGTTCGTTCCCACAATTCAGCAAACAATACAGATGATAAACAGTTGGCTTGAGTATAAAAATTCTTTGCCATGCCCGAATAATAGGACAAAAAGTATTAAAGAAATGCTTGATAGTATTGAGCGACAAGCAATAAATCCAAGAGAACTCGATGACTTGATGCTGGCGCAGGAAGTCAAAACTATAACAAGTCAGGGAATAAGATTTTTGAAATCAGATTACTATAACGACGCACTATATGGTTTAAGGCAGAAAGTCATAATAAAATACAGTTTGTTTGACTTAAGTTATATCAATGTCTACACAATATCTGGTAAATTTTTATGTCGAGCAGAAAGGATTACACTAACTCATCCGCTTGCTCACTATACTGGAGAAATTAATGACATAGAAGATTACAAACAGAAAATTCAAAAACAAAAACAACTTAAAAACAAAACAATAAAAGCTTGTAAAGAGTTTTTAAATATTGAAGATTTAGAAATTTTAGAATGCACCTTGGAAGAAAAAGAGGAAGAACTTTTACCTCCGCCGATTGTTCTGAAAATAGAAATTAAAAAAGAAAAACAGGAAAAATATAATCCTGCAGTAAAGCCATTATTCAAAACAAGCAGAGAAAGATATGAGTATCTGATGGAACATGGCTGCACTTGTAATGATGATAGAATTTGGCTTACCGCATATAAAGAATCAAAGGAGTTTAAAGAATATGAAACCGATATTTGTTAAAACGAAGAATGTTAAAGGATTTATTAACCTGATTCATAACCTAAAAAACAAACCGGATAATATATCTAAAATTGGTCTTGTGTATGGAAATGCAGGATTAGGCAAAACAAAGACTGCACTTTATCTTTCAATACAATATGATGCAATTTATGTCAGAGCAACAAACTCAATGAGTCCGAAATGGTTATTGGAAGAAATTGCTAAAGAGCTTGATGAAATCCCGAGATTTTATACTGCGGATATTTTCAGGCAATGCGTTAATGCACCCAAATCAAATCCGCAGATTATAATAGTTGATGAAATTGATTATCTGATTGCTGATTTCAGAACAATAGAAACTTTGCGCGATTTACATGATGAAACAGGTGTCCCGATAATTTTGGTTGGAATGCAACTGGCGAAACACAAACTTAAAAAACATACGCATTTATTTGACAGGATTTCTGAAATATACAAATTTACAGAATTTGAATATGCGGATGTCAAACAAATAACGGAAAATTTTAAAGGTTGCAAAAAGATTAAAAACATTTACTCTTGATGATATTGTTATGTTTTGCGAAATAGATGCTGTAACAGCCGGAAAATTTTTGCAAAAATCGGAGAATATAAAGTCTGTCGGAAACAAGTTTGAATATATTGAAACAATAAAAGCAGAAGATAAATTTAGGATTATTGATAAAAATATCCCGAGTAAAAATTCAGATATTACAGTTGTTGAAGCTTGCGAAATATTTTTAGAAATTAAGCAGAATACTCTGACAGAGATGTCTTTCCAAGTATATAAAACCTTTGTTTATTCAAAATTTCGATTAAAAGATATAACTATTCAGGATATTCAGAATTTTAGAAAATATTTACAAGAAAATAAAGTATCAGAATATAGAATTAAAAATATTCTTGCTCTCTTGAATCAAATAATTAAACATTTTCAAAATGAGGGCTATATTGAAAAAACCTGTATATTTGAAATTAAAAGAATTGTAAATATTCCAAAAAGGCAGATACAAATTCTAACTCCTGAACAACTGGCAGAACTTTTTAAAATTACAAACAAAAAATATTCGTATCTTACTCCGATTATTAAAAATTTAATTCTCCAAAATCAATCATTGAACGACCTTTTAACAGGTAGTGAACAACAGAAGAAGTCTTTAAAACGAAAAATCAGAAAAGATTTTTATAGATTAAAGCAGGAGCTTGGACTTACTAATTATATGTTTGATGATTTAAGGTTTAGCAATTTCGTTAAATAATTAAATTACATTTCGTATGTTTTATTAAATTGTTAATTTTCTTTAAATATATTTACTTATATCACTTTAAAAATTATTTTACATGTCGTATAATATAAATATATAATGTCGTATTTTATAAATATAAAAGTGAGAAAACTATGCCAATATCAGATATTTTAGAAAAAAGAATTCAATATCGTATAAAGAAGTCAAAGGACTTCGTTTTTATGCTGCCGGATTTTTTAGATTTGTCTGATAGAGATCAGGTCATGCGAGCATTACGCAAACTTATAGCAAAAAACCTGATTATAAAAGTCGGTCAGGGTGTTTATGTAAAAGCAAAAGAATCAAAATTGACAGGTAAAATTATTCCGCAGATAGATTTGGTTGAAATTGGCAAGGCAGTCGCTGAAAAACTGAATATTAAGGTTCTGCCAAGCAGGTATGAACTGTGGTATAATGAAGGCAAGACAACACAAGTCCCAAGCGGAAAAGTTATTGCAATTAAGGGGACTATTTTAAGGAAAATCGGATTTAACGGGGTTTATATCACTTATGAAACCGTCAGAAACAAAGAAAAATATTATAAATATAGTTAATGACTATTCTCAAGAATTTGGTATCGCTCCGCACTTTGTTGAAAAAGATTATTATGTCGTTAAAGTATTATCTGAAATAAGCAAAATAAATTATCCCGATTTAAAAATAGTTTTCTCCGGCGGAACATGTTTATCCAAGGCATACCATACGATCCAAAGATTTTCTGAAGATATTGATTTCAGAGTTCACACAGAAAGACCTTTTACAAGAGCAGAAAAGAAAGCTTTTTGTAATTTCATTTTGGAAAAACTTGATAATAAAGAAGATTATCATATTATTTCTGAATCAGTTAAAAAGGGTAATGAAAACAATTTTTTCAGCTTTGAAATTGAGTATGAAAAATTATATGAGGGTTCTAACTTAAGACCAAACATAAAAGCTGAGTTTACTTTCGAGAACTTGATTTTACCGAGTACAACTTGTGAAATATCTTCATTTATAGGTCAATTTATTAATGAAAAACCGATTCCCGTTAATTGTATTCAGCCGATTGAAGTTATTGCAAATAAATATAGTGCTTTAATGTGGCGAGTTTATATTAAAGACAGAACAAAGCCATTACACACAAAAGAAAATGATCCGACTATTGTTCGCCATTTACATGATATCGCAGCAATGGAAGATTTGCTTTATACAAAAGAGTTTATTGAACTTCTGCAAAAATCATATGAAGCAGACAAAGGTCGCGGCGGTTTTGATAATAATTATACATTGCCTGAATTTATAGAAATTACTTTGGATAAGTTAACAGATGATAAAGTTTATAAAAAAGAATATTCCGATTTTGTAAGTTCAATGAGTTATGCGAAAGATTCGGAAGTCATAACTTTTGAAAAAGCTCTTAATTGTTTTGAAAGAATGTATGATTTTGCACATTTATAAATTAAAGATATAGGATTAAACAATGTTAGATTTTAAAGAAATAAAAGATGGAACTCAATTTGAAATATTTGTCAGAGAATTGCTTATTGCATATGGATTACGAGCATATTGGAGTGGAGTTGGTTGGTGTCTTGTAAACATTATGCTAACAGCAACAATTCTGTTGGAATAAATGATTTAGGAGAAGTAACAGATTTATGTGAACAACATGGAGCAACAGGATATATTTTAATATGTTCTACACAACCTTCTGCTGCCGTAGTTACAAGACTAGAAGAGATATCAAAAAGAGGAAAAATTACAGCCATGTATTGGGATGCCACTAAGCTAGAACTAATGCTATCCACTCCTAAATTATGGCGAATTGCTCAGAAATTTATGCCAATATCTAGTGAGTCCAAAAAATTAAATGTGACAGCCACAGAATATCCAAATCAATGGGTTGTCACATATGACGGTTTCTATTTTTTTCTAAGAAATAGAATTGGTTCAGATTACGATTATTACTTTGATCACATTGAAAAGATAATAGAAGAAATAAAATCTATTACTATGGAAAATGAAGATCACTTTATTCGTATCAGATCAGTGTATTTTGATGATAAACATTTTTCTTACACTTTTTATTTAGATTATATGTATCCAAATTCTGAAAATCCCTGTATCTCGTCTGTTAAAATTCAAGAATTATTAGGAGACGGATATACAAAAGAAGATGGTAGGTTTTACCAATTTGATGTTAGAACTATTCCATATTTTAAAGGAAGCGACCATTTTGATCCAGATCATTATGACTATTATGTTCCATATGATAGTTATTTTAAAGAAGGTAAAGAACGGTTTAGAACAGAAAAAGAACAGGATGAATACCAAGGTGATAAAGAAAATCTAAAAATAATAAACGAGAATAATAGAATTAATGCATTCAATAGATTAGAAAATTTATTAAGAAATTTAGATTTTTTAAATGTTACTAGATCAGTTAATTGTACCATCGAAAATTTGGATAAATTTTATTTCCAAGCTGATTGGACCGAGCTTTTAAATGACATTGAATACGAACAAGAAAGATTCTTTTCTGCTTGGTTTTTATTTACTGTATACGATGATATAAAATTCCATCAATTTATTTCATGTTTACCTCAAAGTGTGGAACACAGTTTTAGATTAACTCAAGTACATGTATATGTTCCAAATGGGAATGGAGGATCTATTTTATCAGAAGAAAAGAATACTAAATTATATGAATTTACAGTATATATTCACCCATATAATGTAAAAAATAAATATATTGGCAGACAATTAATAAATGATTCTTTTGATATTTTTTCAGATGCAATTGAAACTTATTTAAATGAACAATAGTTCTTGACTGAAAGCGATAG
>CACZFL010000025.1 GCA_902780525.1 uncultured bacterium
TTTTCCTGAAGTTCCGGTTCAATGCTTGATAACAGAATCTCAAAACTTTTTCCGCCTTTGACAGTGATTTCTCTGGTAATGTATTTACCCTTTGACAGCCTGATAGCTCGTGTACTTACACCTTTGAGTTCTGCTAATTCTTTGATTGTAATGTATTTTTCATCTGTCATTATCTTGGCTCCTGTGGGTATTTCGGCACCATTCGCCTAAGTCGGCTCATTGCCTCAATTATCCTACGTCGCTATCGTAGTGCTTACGCACCGGCTACGCATTCCATTAATGACTCTGAACTCGGAAAATTGGAACTGTTTCCGACTTAATTTGTATCATTCGGACACATAGTCGGAAACAAATAAGGACTTGATGTTTCTTTAAAACGAGTTAAAATGTGTGTACCCAAATCATCTACCCTAAAGGAGTTACCCCATGAAAAAAGAATTAAGAAAACAGGTTGAATTACTTGAGCAAAAAATGTCAAAGAGTCCGAATAATAAGAAAAACGGTGGAAGTCATTTTCTGTACCGCAGGGAAAGAATGATACGTTTTAAAATGTTGCAGAAAAATATACCGCAAAAAATGCTTGCCAAAAGATTAAATCTAACCGAAAGCTACATATCAAAACTCATAACCGGCAAACGCTATAACAAAGATTTTGAAAGTTATATTATACATATTTTAGACATAAATTATTGTTGTATTTGATTAATGTAAAGACATTCAATTGTCATGCCTGCTATTATTTGCATTTAATTTTATATTCACTTCCCCATTTATCCATAGCATCAAGTATGGGTTTTAGACTTCTGCCTGTTTCGGTTAGAACTTTTCTTGTAACAAGTCCGTCCTCCTCCATCCCTCTGAGGTTTGTTGTCAAAACCTTTTGCGACACTTTTCCGATTGATTTTCTAAGTTCTCCGAATCTTTTTGTGCCGGTGATTAAATCCCTAATTATCAAAACTTTCCACCTGTCTGAAATCATGCTTAACGTAACTTCAACAGGACATGGCGGTAATTCTTTTTTGTTCTTCATAATCTAAAACCTTTCATTTATTAAATAGTTTCTAATAGTTACTATATTACTTTTTTGTGCTTACTTTACAATATATACCGACTAATTTATTATAAAACCATAAAAATGAAAAAGCAAAGGAGAGTTTTATGGTAAAAATCGCTATTGTATGCGCTAACGGCAGGGCAGGAAAATTAATCACAAACGAAGCTGTTTCAAGAGGTTTGGATGTTACAGCAATTGTAAGAGGCGAAAATCAAACGAATGCTAAAAATGCTATTTTAAAAGATTTGTTCGACCTGACAAAAGAAGACTTAAAAGATTTTGACGTGATAATTGATGCGTTTGGTGCTTGGAGCGAAGATGCGCTGCCTTTACACGTAAAAAGCTCACAATATTTGTGTGATTTGTTGGCAAGAACGGATAAAAGATTGTTAATTGTTGGCGGTGCCGGAAGTTTGTATGTTAACCCCGAACATACAATTCAAGTATATCAAACTCCTGATTTCCCTGAAGTTTATATTCCGCTTGCAAAAGCTCAAAGCAAAGAACTGGAGGAATTAAGAAAAAGAAATGATGTTAAATGGACATTCTTAAGCCCTGCGGCTGATTTTCAAGCAGATGGAGAGAGAACGGGGAAATATATCCTAAACGGAGAAGAATTAATACCTAACAGCAAAGGTGAAAGCATAATTTCTTACGCAGATTATGCCGTTGCAATGGTCGATATTGCCGTTCAAGATAAATATATTCAACAAAGAATATCTGTAGTAAGAGAATAAAGAATTTTTATTAAAGAGTGCGAAACATAACAGATGTTTTCGCACTCTTGTTATATAATAACCTTGAGAGGTTTATTATGCTGAAGTCGGAAAGTTTTATTAAAATTGCAGGGGTTTGGGTTATTGCCCTGATGTTTATCTGGTCAATTTTGATAATAATTTTAAATCATTCCGACTTAATGATTGTATATGGTTTTGGGAACATTTTAAACAGACTTCCTTTTTATTCACCCTCAAAAATATTGAACGTTGTGTTTGTAAGTTTTTTCTTTATTGTGTATTTGATTTCATTTTTGAAATTAATGCAAAATAAAATTCACGTAAAATCGTACAAAAACATCTGCTGTCTTTTATTAATGGCAATTTCCGGCAGTATTGTCTGTGTTTCTTTGAACTACATCGTAAGTCTGCTTGTTGGCTTTGTTTTAAAGAAAAAATATTCCGTAATTTTAGTTTTGTTAAACATTTTATCTTGTTTAACGGTTGATATTTTAGTTCCCGACGTTAAAAAACTTGAATTCATTGATATTGTAAAAGGCACTCTGCTTGACCAAATTTTAGCTGATACGGTTTCAACCTGCAGTTTTCATATATTTTTGTTTATTCTTGGGATTGTGTTGGCGCAAGAAATTAAACAGAGGCTTGAACTTGAAATAACGAACGCTAAATTGAAAGTATTTAAAGAAATTGATGATATTTCAATAAGAAACTCTGAAAGAATTGATATTGCAAGAGAGCTCCACGACAGCATCGGGCATCATCTCGCTGCAATAAGTACAAATCTTCAGCTTGCAAATGCTCTATGTAAGGATGAAGCAAAAGAACCGATACAAGATGCTTATGACACATCAAAAGTTTTAATGAATGATATCAGAGGAATAGTTTCTGCCTTAAAACAAGATAAAAGTTTAGATTTATACGAAGCAATAACGAAGATTATAAAATCAATAAAATCGCCAAAAATCACTTTTGATATGGATAAATCCCTTGTTATACAAAATCAAAAAATAAAACACGTTTTATTTAGAACTGTTCAGGAAATTATTACAAACGCAATGAAATACTCGGAAGCCGAAAGCCTTTTTATTTCAATAAAATACGAGAATAATTTTATTATTTTAAACGCTAAAGACGATGGAGTAGGCTGTGAAAATTTAAAACTCTCAAACGGACTAAGCGGTATGACAGAAAGAATTGAAGAACTTTTTGGATGTGTTGAATTTAGAACCTCAAAAAATAACGGCTTTGTTACAAATATAAAAATCCCTTATGGGGGTAACAATGATTAGAATTATTGTTGCAGAGGATCAACATTTAGTCAGGAAAGGAATTGTAGGTTTGTTGAAGCTAAACAATGATTTTGAGGTAATTGCAGAAGCATCTGATGGGATTGATGCGTATAATAAAATTATTGAACTTAAACCCGATGTTGCGCTTTTGGATATTAAAATGCCGAAAATGAACGGGATAGATGTTTTGGAAAAATTGAATAATGCAGGTGTCAAAATAAATTCAATACTTTTAACAACGTTTAACGACGAGGATTTATACAAAAACGCACTTGTTGCGGGTGCAAATGCTTTTCTTTTAAAGGATGTGTCAATTGAAATTTTATCTGATACTATTTATAAGGCTGCGAAAGGCGAGCATATAATTAACCCTTTGATAACTCCAAAAACAATAGAAAAAATTCAAGCGGATACAAGGTTCATTTCAATAGATGATATAACAGAGGAGCTTACAAAAAGAGAAATTGAAGTTTTAAAGCTCATATCAAACGGTTACAGCAACAAAGAAATCGGAGAGTTATTGTCAATTTCAACGGGTGTGGTTAAAAATTATACCTCAGCGATTTTTCAAAAATTAAATGTAAGAGATAGAACAAGAGCCGTTTTAAAAGCGATTGAGATGGGGTTGATATAATATATGACTTTTGTCACGTCAATATAAAAAACATTTATATTAGCATAAATTTATGAAAAAATTTGTGCTTTTTTTATTATTAATAATTCAATTAGGTGCAAGTGCAGAAGAAATAAAACCAATTTCTTTAAATGAGGCAATCCAAATAGCTTTAGAAAATAATTTGGACTACAAAAGCGGCAAGTTAAACATTGATATTGCAAAAAACAATATAAAATCTGCAAACAGGCTTCAAAATCCGGGGATTTATACTTTTTGGAACTTTGGTAAATCCGGTCATGGCAACCCTCAGCAAATAGGGATTACACAAACTATAGAAATCGCAAAACGAAGTCCTCGAAAAAAACTTGCGCAGGCAAAGTTGAAATTGACTGATAACGATATTTTGTATATGGCGTTTAGACTCAAAACCGATGTAAAAATAGCTTATATTGAAACTCTTGGAGCAAAAACAAAATTTCATACCTTGAAAGAACAAGAACAACTTTTACAAACCCTTCTTGACATCGCAAAAAAGCGAGTTGAAGCAGGAGCGAGTGCTGAAATTGATGTTTTGCAAGCAAAAATCGCCTTAAATCAAATGACAACGACAATTAATAATGCCAAAACCGAGATAGATGTAGCAAATATAAATTTTAATAAAGTACTAAATGTTCCAAACGAACAGTATGAAATAGAAGGAAATTTTTTAACTGACAGTAATATTACAAGTGATTTCAAAACCCCGCCTTTAAACATAAATTTGCCTGATACTCAAACTGTTGTAAATAATTATCTTGAGCGAAGATTTGATATACAAATAGTAAAAAACAATATTGAGGTTGCCGAGAAAAATTTGATTAATGTAGTAAGACAAAGAGTTCCTGATATTGAACTTGAAGGCGGTTATGGGTTTCAATCTAAAGGTATGTCAGATGACGGAACATTCCAAAACGGTGGATATATTGGGGCGAATTTAGTAAATATTCCTGTTTTGTATTCATTTAGTCCTGAAATAAAAAATGCGAAATTGGAATTGGAGCAAGCTCAATTAAATTATGACTCTACAAAAAACAAAGCAGCTAAAGATATTCAGGCAAAGTACGAAAAGTTTTTAACATCAAGAAAAAATCTAAATTACTATAATGAAACCTTGTTAAAAGAGTCAGCAGAATTTATAAGGTTATCAAAAAGAAGCTATGAAGTTGGGAAATCAAACCTCACAACTTTAATTGTTATGGAGCAAAACTATAGGGATATTATTTTAGGGTATTCGGACACGTTGGCTCAATATTATACAGATTGGCTGGAGTTTTTACTATCAATAAATCAAGAGGAAATGGATGAACTTTAATAAATTAATAAAATATGTTTTAAAAAACAAAAAAATTGTACTAATTTTGTCTGTAATAATGATGCTTACAGGATTGTTTTGCCTAAAAACTCTTGATATTGAAGCCTATCCGGATTTTACTTCCCCAATGGTTCAAGTCATAACAGAAATGTCCGGAAAAAGTGCCGAAGATGTTGAAAGACTTGCTACAATTCCTCTTGAAAAAGAATTAAACGGGATTCCCCATGAAAAAATGCTTTATTCAAATTCATTATTCGGACTTTCGGTTATAAAGGTTGTGTTTGATGACAACATGCCCTCAAACCTAATCAGACAGCAAGTATTAGAGCGGATTTCACAGGCTGATTTACCGGAGGATATCAAGCCGCAATTAGGGCCTGATGCTTCACCTATCGGTGAGATTTTCAGATATACTCTAGAATCCGATTTTTATAACCCTATGACATTGAAAGCTCTTGAAGATTGGGATATGGAGCGAGCTTTTAAACAGGTAAAAGGTGTTATTAATGTAAATAGTTTTGGCGGGCCTGTTAAAACTTATAAAGTCATTTTAAACCACGAAAAAATAAGGTTTTATAATCTGGATGTAAGAGAGGTTTATGATGCTATAAAGCAATCAAATTCAACAGCCGGCGGGCATTATATTGATAATAATAATCAGGCTTTTATTGTAAGAGGAAACGGGTTATTTACAGATATTGAAAGTCTTAAGAATACCGTAATATCTTCTCAAAAAGGAACGCCTATCAGGATAAAAGATGTCGGAGAAGTCGTAATTGAGCCTGCGGTAAGACTCGGACAAGTCGGTAAAAACTTTAATGATGATACGGTTGAAGGTATTGTTTTAATGAGAAAGAGCGAAAATCCCTCAAAAACAATCAAAAATTTAAAGCGCTCACTCCCTGATATTATTTCTGAACTGCCAAAAGGAGTAAAACTTGTTCCAATTTATGATAGAAGCACGTTGATTAATAACACGATGAAAACAATTTCGCACAATGTAATTTTAGGTATATTTTTTGTGGTCGTGATTTTGTACGCTTTTATCAAAAATTTAAGGCTGACGCTTATCACTTCACTGACCATTCCCCTTGCTTTATCTTTTGCGTTTATTTTATTTAAAATATTTTCTATCCCTGCAAACCTTTTGAGTATGGGGGCAGTAGATTTTGGGATTTTAGTCGATGCAGCGGTTATTTTAGCTGAAAATATTTATACAAAAATATCCGGTTATAAAAATAATCTAACCGAATGCAGAAAAAAAGTTTTAGTATATAAAGCAGTTAAAGAAATGTGGCAGCCGATATTCTTTTCAACATTAATAATTCTTTGCTGTTTTTTGCCGATTTTTGCATTTAATGGTGTTGCAGGAAAACTCTTTCACCCTTTAGCTTTTACAATGGGTTTTTCTTTAATAGGTGCCGTTATAACCTCGTTATTTATAATTCCTGTTTTAGTATCAAAATTTTTGCATTCCGTAAAAATAAAAGAACAGCCTGAAATTTTCGGCAAGTTTTATGAGAAACTTCTTGATAAAACTTTGAAATCACCTAAAAAATTTTTTATCATACTTGGTGGAATTTTAATTTCTTCATTTATCCTTTTGCCATTTATTGGGTCTGAATTTTTACCGAATTTAGATGAAGGTAATATTTGGCTCAGAGTAACGGTAATCCCGAGGAGTACAACAATAAACCATAGCGTTGAAGTAGCAAGACAAATAAGGGAAACATTACTAAAATACCCTGAAGTTACAAATGTTATTTCACATATTGGTTCAGCCGATGATGGCGAAGACCCGAATTTATTATCAAATATAGAAAATATGGTGGATTTAAAACTTTCTAAAAAGTGGCGGTTTAAATTTCATAAAAATAAACAAAAACTGATTAATGATATGGAAAGAAGTTTAAATGAAATTCCCGGAATTACTACATATTTTACCCAATATATTCAGGATAATGTGGAAGAAGCCGTTTCCGGCTCAAAAGGTCAAGTTGTCTTGAAAATTTATGGTCACGATTTATATAATCTGCAAAAACTTCAAGATGAAGCGGTTGAGTTGTTAGGAAAAGTGCGAGGGATTGTAGATATTTCTTATGACCAAATAATCGGGCAGCCGCAGTATCAAATAAAAGCGGACAGGACAAAAGCCGCAAGGTATGGTTTAAAAAGCGACGATATCCAAAAAGTTATTGAAATTGCAATCGGCGGTAAAAATGCTACTCAAATAATTAAAAACGAAAAACGATTTAATGTGTTTTTACGTCTTGAACAGGAGGACAGAAACAGTTTAGAAAAGCTCGAAAACATCATCGTCAAAACACCTGACGGAATTTCTGTTCCTTTGTCTAATGTAGCAAATATTACGAACGACAACGGCGCAATGATTATTACAAGGAGTGAAAATCAAAGAGTAGCAATAATTAGATTTAACATAAGAAATCGAGATTTAGGTTCGACCGTAAATGAAGCGGAAAAGCTATTAAAAAAAGAACTTAAACTGCCTGATAACTACAGAATAAAATGGGCAGGGCAATCAGAGAGTCAAAAAAGTGCCAATATAAGACTTGGAATAATTTTACCTCTTACAATTCTTTTAATTTCGGCAATTCTTTTTATCCATTACAAGAAAAAACGCTATGTGGGGATTGCTTTATGCACAATTTTGCCTGTATTATCAGGGGCTATTTTTATTCTGTTTTTAACTAAGACATATTTTTCAATCTCCGCCGGAGTTGGTCTAATTGCGGCAATAGGAGTATCAATACAAAACAGCGTAATAATTCTATCTTCGCTTATAAAAACAAATACCTTAGGTGATGAGGAATTAAAAAGTCTTGCGTGTAAAAGATTACGTCCTGTCCTATCAGCTTCACTTGTTGCAATACTCGGGCTAATGCCGGCAGCACTTTCAAACGGTATTGGTGCACAAAGCCAGAAACCTTTTGCAATTACTATAATTGGCGGACTTACTTTTGGCACCGTTATTACAATATTTTTAGTACCTCTACTGTATAAACTGACAAAGGAGAAAAAATGCGAAATTTAATAATACTATTGATAGTTTCCCTGATTTGCTGCGGCTGCGGAAAAATCGAAAACACAAAACATGATGCTATAAAAATAATTAAATTAACCCAGAGCCAAGAAGAAAACGCAAAAATAGAAACAGCAAAAGTAACATACGAAAAATTGAAAACCGAAATTACACTTCCGGCACAATTTAAAGCGCAAAATAAATCGTTGGAAAAAATTTATGCACCAATGGAAGGTAAAATTGAAAAAATATATTTTGATATAGGTGATACGATTAAAAAAGGTGATACAATAGCTCTTTTAAAAACCGATGAAATAAGCCAAATTCAGCTTGAATTTTTAGAAAAAATTATGGATATTGAATCAGACATTAAAACTCAAAGCGCACAATGCACGCTTTCAAACAGCGAATACGAAAGAGAGCGTACTCTATACAATGAAAAAATATCCTCAAGGGCAGATTATGAAAGAGCATTGGCTGAAAAACAGAAAGATATTGCAAAACTAAATTCCCTAAAATCAAAACGCAGCGCACTCATTAACGTTTACCGCAGTCGTTTGGGAGTTTACGGAGCAAACATTGACACTGTTTTAAAAACAAAAAAGGCGCAGCCTTATATTGAATTAAAAGCCTCTATCGGCGGAGTTTTGCTTGAGCGAAAAGTTAATACGGGAGAATTTGTAGAAGATAACAAAGAAATATTTGCACTGGCGGATTTATCAACGATTTGGCTTGTCGGTTATGCTTTTGAAAAAGATTCAGCGAAACTCGCTGTCGGTCAAAAAGTTGAAGCCAAAAGCGGAAATGAAAGTATTGAGGGAGTGTTGTCCTATGTTTCTCCGATATTGGATAACGAAACAAAAACTCTTGAAGTCAGAGCAGATATAGAAAATTCCGATTTTAAATTTAAACCGAATATATATGCTGAAATTATTGTAAATACAGGAGAGAAAGAAACGCTTGTTGTGCCTGATGGTGCAATAGAAAAATACGGCGATTATAATTTTGCTTATGTTAAGACTAAGGAGGGAACTTACGAGGAGAGAAAAGTAGAAACAGGGCTAAAAAACGAAAAATACACAGAAATTCTCTCAGGCTTGAAAGAAGGTGAAACAGTAGTAACAAATGGTATATTTTCACTCTTGGGCGAAAGCATAAAAATGAGTGAAAAATAAAAATCTGAACACGATTAAAACACTCATTAAACGGCATTTATTGTTAAAATTTTTTGAAAACTTCCGACTAAATATGTCAAACTCGGTATACTTTATCTCAAAATCCCTCATACACAGTA
>CACZFL010000026.1 GCA_902780525.1 uncultured bacterium
AAATGCTGCAGTTCCTCAATCTATAGAGATTGAAGTCCTAGATGCTATGGGTGGCAGTAATGCTGATTCAACACTTAAGATTTATACTGCTTATGTTCAGGGCAGAAATAAAGGTAAGGGTGAGTATGACTCAAATGGCAGACAGATTGCTGATATAAGTTTGATGGCAGATAATATTTATGTAAACTCAGCAAATGCAAAACATGCACAAGTCTCTACCAAAAAGAATTCACAAGGACTATTGTATTCTGATAATACATATACTGATACACAAATTGGACTTGTCGGTGATTCAATATACAAAGCACAAGGTATCAACTCTTATGGAGAAGGTGCTCCGCTTGTTCTTGATGTAAAAGGTGTAAGCAGCGAATTTGTTGAAGCAAATACGACAGGCGCAACAAGAAGCAATTACAAGATTCAGACACCTGTTGTGTCAGATGCTAAGTTTGCAAATGCTAATAATCAAATAACAGACCACGATTATAGAGTAAATAATGCTGTTATATCAGTTAATAATAACAGTTCTACAGATAGAGGAGTTGTTCTGAATTCGATATATGCAGACGATGCTTATATTGATTCTAATTCATCAAAACTAAATGTTATGGACGGTTATATTAATAATTATGCTGAATTTAGAAATGTTAATAAAAAAGCAATTGTTGATAATGATTACAGACGCAGACTTAGCCCTGCTGAATCTCAATTATATACTGCTAAAACTGGTTCTTTTGGATTAGAGCTTAATGATACAATTAATATGAAAACAACGGCACCTATTGTTGGTAATGACTTTACTATGTTAGCAAATGACTATCAAAGCGAAGGAAACTTCGTAAACAGCAGCAGAAAGGACAGCAAAAGCCTGAATGATAATGTTGATAGATACAAAGCATTTGATAAGCAAAATTATAAAGAAGAATTGAAACGTACATCTATGAGATTTGATACAACTAAAGATGCTGATTTGAAATCAAATGTAAAAATCTATGATATATCTACAACCGGTGCTTCAATAAAGAATATTGACGGTCTAAAGGTTGGCGATGAAACAAAAGTAAGAATAGCATTTGATGATTTGGATGTAACTCTAAAATCAAAAGTTGTCAGCATAACCGGTGACAGAGCAGGTGTAGAATTTGTTGATATAACTCCTGATGTTGCAAACAAAATTCTATACAGATATATGCAAAAACAAAATACTATGAAAATAAGTAAAAAGTAAACAAAAAAGGAGAGAAAAATGAAAAAAGTATTATCACTAACATTAATGGCATTAATTTTAGGTTCAGGTATAGCAATTGCTGAACAAAGAATTGCAGTTGTAGATGTTCAAGCTGTTGTTTCAAAATCTGCACAAGTTCAGGCATTGAAGAAAGAACAACAGGCAAAAATGCAAGATTTGGAAAAATGGTTGAAAACAGCTCAGACAGATGTTGAAAAACAACAAACAAAAGAAGGCAAAGAAAAACTTTTAAAGAAGTATAATGCAGAGTTTGCAAAGAAGAAAGAAGCAATCGCAAAAGATTACGCAGCAAGATTACAGGCTGTTGATAAAAGTATAACAGAAACTATTTCAACAACAGCAAAAGCTAAGGGGTATAACATGGTTATTTCAAAAGGTGTTGTAGTCTTTGGTGGTGATGATATAACAGCTGACGTACAAAAATCTGTGAAATAGGGGTGAATTATAAACCTATTATTATCCAGATAAAATTTTAGTAAAGAGCGGATTAAAATACATAATCTGCTCTTTAATTTTTGTCCTACTTGAGTAATGTATACAACACAACAAAGGAGATTATATATGGAAAAAGCCGGATTAAATATTACTACAAAAGAATTTAAGCAATTAAGTAAATGGGCGGAAGATGCTTACAATATCGCTGTTGTTGTGGATTACTTTTGTAAAACTCAACCTAATAAAGAGGATCGTTATAATTTAGCTCCAGTAAAAACTTCCGACTAAATATATCAAACTCGAGATACTTTATGTCAAAATCCCTGATACAAAACAGTTAAGGGGAAAAGTTTTGCATTTCAACTGTCAGGCATTTCAAATGCAAATGTAGATTATCAGAGAGATTGAGAAAAGTACCCTCGGAAGTTTGAGAGAATTCTCAAACTTTTTACATTCTGGGGGAAATCTTTCAAAACTAACTGATAAAAATTCTTAAACTCCCTGATAATTTACTCTCAAAGTCCTTGATACTTTTTCTTTAAATTGTTTTAATGTTAATATTTTCTTATGAATAACTGCAAGAGTTTTAAACCATCAATAGATAATAACTCTGAAATTCTTATTTTGGGTTCAATGCCCGGGGTAAAATCATTGAATGAACAACAATATTATGCTCACCCCCAAAACAGATTTTGGAAAGTTATGACTTCTGTTTGTAATGAACCGAAAATGTATGAATATAGTTATGAATTAAAGTTAAAAACTTTACTTAAAAATAAAATCGCACTTTGGGATACAATAAAAACCTGTAAACGTGAAGGGAGTCTTGATTCTGATATTCAAGACGAAACCCCTAATGATATAAGAAAACTATTGAAGCAATATCCCAATATTAAGACAATTTGTTTAAACGGAGCTAAATCGTATTCAGCATTTAAAAAACATTTTCCGGATTTATTGGATAAATATAGCTGCCGCAAAATGCTCTCAACAAGTCCCGCAAATGCAAGATATAGCCTTGATATTCTCATACAAGAATGGGTTAATAATATATAAATAAAGTTACTTAAGCCAATATATAAAATAAATATTCGCCAAAGGATGATAAATCAAAATTGATAGGGTATAATAAAAGGTAACAGAAGGGGGTAACTATGAAAAAGACATTATCATTAGTATTAACAGCATTAATATTAGGAACGGGTATTGCAACAGCAGAACAAAAAATTGCAGTCATTGATGTTCCGGCAATTGTTGCAAAATCTGCACAGGTTCAGGCGTTAAAGAAAGAACAACAGGGAAAAATGCAGGATTTGGAAATATGGTTAAAAACAGCACAGGCTGACGTTGAAAAGCAAAAAACTCAAGAAGGTAAGGAAAAACTCTTGAAGAAATATAATGTAGAATTTGCAAAGAAAAAAGAAGCAATTGCAAAAGATTATCAAACAAGATTACAGGCTGTTGATAAGAGCATAACAGATACAATTTCAGCAACAGCAAGAGCAAAAGGATATACAATGGTTATCTCAAAAGGTGTAGTTGTATATGGCGGAGATGATATCACAGCTGATGTACAAAAAGTTGTAAAATAGTTCCTGTTGCTTTACTTGATTAAAAATTTTCACAGAAGTTGCATAAAATTAATTAAGCAACTTCTGTTTATATTTGTGTACTCCTAACTAATATGTTATTTCCGCTCTTGATTAAAGTTTATTTGGGAAAAGCTACTATGAACAGTGACATAACAAGCGTTTTAAATTTACTTCCAGAAGTGTTCTGTATTACGACCGTATAATAAAATTCCATAGTTAATGATTGTAGCAGCAAGTATTAAAATCAAAAAATGATAATTTTTTAATAATTAAGCCTGTTGTCACATCTCTAATTCCCATCAAAATAATTGAGCTAAATTTTCTGCAATAATTTTATGAGAGTTTTCGTCATAATGTAATCCGTCAAAGTCGGATGGTTTTACAAGCTTATTAACGTCAAAATATATGCAATTATAAATCTCAGCGAGTTTTTGGTACAATATTCCCACATTTTTTGATTTAACGATGCTTGTTTGATCAAATTGATAACTGAAAGCACCTTCTAATATTTTTTCATTTAAAATTACAGGAGAAATGATAATTATTTTTTCAGCTTTTGTTTTAGCCAGCTTTATTAAATTTTCCAATCCGTCTTCAAATGAACTCAAGTTTATATTATATAAACATTGCAAATCATTTGTCCCAATCCAAAGTATTAAAAAGTCTATATTTCCTGATTCTGCAATATATTTAGGAAAGTGTTCCGGGGAAGAAAATAAAAAACCTTTCGGATTATTTACGAATCCTGTTCTATCACACATTCCTTCATTTATAACTTCATATTCAGCACCTAATTTTTTTTGCAAGACAGAAGTCCAACGGGTATTTTCGTCAAATCTTGAACCGTCTTTTGGATTATATCCGAAAGTATTTGAATCTCCGTAACATATAATTTTTTTCATTCTTCACCTGTTGTTTTTCTTATCGTTTTCAAGAGATTTCTTACATAGAAACTAGTTTTGATTAGAAAGTTGTATTATTTGGTTTTGAAGCGTTTATAATGTTTTGTCTTTTATTATGTTTGCCCCTTGTCATCCAAATGTTTAATTTTGGAAGCAGTACCCCAAGCATTATTGTACTGTATGCAATTCCTGACACTTGAGCGAAATTAAGTTTTCTTAAATTTGATTTTACATTACCGCCGTGAGCAAGAATTTCTTTTTGAGATTTTAAAGAAACATCTTTAAGCCAATGCCTAACCCCCTTACCTTTGTTAGATATATTAAACAATTTTTCTTGTTTCGGGTCAAGTATTTGTCCGACTCCTTTTGCAACAAAGCCACCCAATACAAGCCAATTTAAAAAACCTAAATAATCTCTGACATTTGTTTCTCTGAGTTCCGTTGAATCTTTTGATGCAAATATTCTGCCTAAAATTAAAGTTCCATAAACTGTTTTAATAGTGTTACCGCTGGTAACAGGTCCGTCAAATTCAAGTTTTTTAATAAAATCAGCAGGCTTTTTTACACCCATAACTTTAGAAAGCATCAGAACAAAAATTCCTGCCGATAGAAGTTTTTTCCACCATAAGCCTTTTTCTGATTTCTTTTCATTTTTGAATGCAACATTACTTTCATAGTTATTTTCACCTACAAAATTATCAATACCGGTTCTTCGTTTTGTCAAATATCTGTTCAGGTATTGGTTTGTAATTGCCAATCCCATTGAAAGCGGTATTGCAATACCAATACGCAAGTTGTTCATAGATTTTAATTTAGATACAATTTTGTTTGGATTTTGTTTATTTATCCCAAAGAAAATATTTTTTCCGGAATCTGTAATATCTCTCAATGTATGAGTTAAGTTAGCGGATAAAGAACTTTTTTCACCTTTAATTGTGATATTATTATCTGCCCCTAACAAATTTATTATTTCGTCCTGAACTTCTTCTAAAACCTTTTTATTCTCAGCTGAATTGGATGTTCTATCTGTTATCAGATTTGTAAGTTTTTCAACAATAGATTTTGTTTTATCTTTATCGATTTGAGAAAACTCTTTTGTTTCTTTTCCTTTAAGTCCTGACATTGAATTAAGAATGTTCTCTACATAACTTTTAGGAGTTTTATCGGATTTATTGTATAAGTCAGAGAACACATCTAACCCATTATTTGTAATCCATGAGCCTGAATTGACTTTAATGTCAGGTTTTATCTTTTTAGCAATAAATTTTGACGCAAGAACTGCAAAAAGGGCTGCCGAAAATTCAGCAATAAAAGTACCGGTATATTCTCTGAATCCCATCTCTATTCCTGCCTGCTTTCCTCTGTTTTTTGTTTCCACGATTGTTCTTGGTGTATCCATAGCAAAAACATCCACGAAAGAAGCATTCAGCATATCGTTGTTGCTTAGTGTATATAATGCTTTTGATAATCCGCCCATGGCAGCGTTAAAATTAAGGGTATTGTCAATTGTATTTATTCTCATATGTAATTTCTCCGTTAAAAAAGGTTCTTAAAAAACATTTAAGAACCTAAATAATATTTCTGTATAAAATCTGCACGCAAAATAATAAGTAAGTTCTTAACAACAAGACTTACAGCAACAACAGATTAAATTTTTTACAAATGTATTTTTCATATTACTAATATAAAACACAAAATAAAACTTTTTGTCAATAAGAATGCAGGTGATTTTTGACATGAAAAAACTTTACGGATTTTTTTGTTTATTCATGATGAACGGCTATACGGACAAAGATTATGACAAAGAATATCCCAAAGTACTAGATTTTTGGTACGATGGAATGTACAAAAAATAGACATCTGCTCTTTCTAAGTCAAAAATCGTAATATTTATCGACTACTTTCATTTTTCATGCTAATATTTTTTTTGAAAGAAAAGGAGTTATATATGAAAAAGGTTATTTTATCAATTTTAACAGTTGTGTTAATGACCGGAACTTCTTTTGCTGCAACATGGGTTGCCGCAGACAGAGTTGCTCCGGTTGGAAAAGTTGTTGTTGAAAAAAATGGGCTTCCTGCCAAAACAACTTTCAAAGTAGTTAATGGTGCTGTAGATAATTCTATGGTATCAACAACAAATGTAATACAAATTTCAAGCACAGATTTGACGTATGCAGGCAACGATAATGAAGTAGCTGCAGTTATAGTATCTGAAATCGGTCAAATAGTTAACGGCAAATATGCAAAAGATAAATTCAGAACCGCCGCAAAAACTGCCATCGCTGAAAAATTAGGCACAGCCAATTTAATAAATGCTGCTGCTAACAGTGAATATATTGCATCAAAAACATCGCTTGGTGATATGAAAGTTGCTGATATGACAGGTATAGATTTAATGGTTAATGCAGGGTATAACCCGCTTGCGATGGTTGTAGTAATCACAAAACACCCGGGAAGCAATTTAGAAATCATTACGGGAAAACCTGCCAATTCCGAAAGAGCAATGAATGCATTTAACTACATCACATATAACTATCCTGACAAAATCAAAGTCGGATACGGATGTCAGGAATACAAAAACTTTTTAGCTTATTCTGATCCGATTGTTCAAAAAAGAAACAAAAGCAAAAGTGCATTGAAAAAGTTTAATAAAGAACAAGAAAAAGCAAAATCTTTAAGAGCAAAAAGCTTAGCTCAATACAAAACAACAGGTGGTTTGAGCAGTTGGGATGCAACATACGCAATCCTGAACGAGCTTTCCGGTGAAAATAAAAAATAATTCATCAATTATTCTTATTTTTATAAATAGCGAAGAATTTAAAAAGGAATTCTTCGCTATTTTTGTGAAATAAATTGTAGAACAGTTTGTTTCTATTTATTTGACCATGCCGAAAAATGTAGCAAAAAAAATTTTCATGATTTTTGATATATACCTGCGTCATGGTTTTTGTAAATTTTTGTTTAAATTTATTCTGTGAAATGCTGAATTATGGTATCATTGAACAACAAATCAATATAGTGTTTTTGAATAAAAAAAGGATTAAGAATATGAATTTGGGAAGTGGAAAAAAGGGATTTTTATTGGCTTTAGCAATTTTTGGCTTTGCGCTTATGTCACCTGTTATAGCAGAAGATTATACACCGACACTCGGGGAGAATTCTCTCTATACTGTTACAGAAGTTGAAAAGACACGCACCTGGAAATTGTTTATACAGATCATGGCGGCGCGATATCTAACTTTGCCAGAGGCGATGGTGCAAAAGCAAAAATCGACAGTATAACCGACGATTTTTTGAATAACTCCGCAACTAACAACTACCGTCCTGCTTATGGCGGTGCGATATCTAACTATGCATCCGGAAACAATGCAGAAGCAACAATCAACAAAATAGTTAGGTCACGGCTGGGACGGTATGTGGGGAGCATACGTAGGGTATAACGGAAGCCACCAGTCATATGACAGCGTAGGTATCTACCAAAACGGAGGTACA
>CACZFL010000027.1 GCA_902780525.1 uncultured bacterium
TTGCTCGTTATATTTAATCTGTCATGTCTTGCGCCTTGATTTGCAACCATAAACATTGAATTGTTCCATAAATTAGAACTGAAATATTGCTCATAAAAATCTACAATTGTATCAAGTTTTGCTTTGAAAATAGTGTAAAGCGGCGAAGCTATACCTGTAATTCCTAATTTATTTCTATTGATAGGGCCTGCCGGAGCACTTTGAGAAATTCGAGGATTATACATAAAATCATTTTCTCCGACTACATAATAATTGCTTGTATTTTCTTCTGTTACAATACTTCTGTCGAAATATTCATTTTGCAATACAACACCTTTGGTTGCTGAATTTGTAAATATATTATGTTCCGTATTTCCTGAATATTTTTGCATTCTTTTATCAAACAATAATTTAAGAGGTTTTATTTGCCAATCAGCAGGAATTTGCCCCAATCGGGTTCTTTTATATTCCGAGTTTTTACTAAATCCTGCTAGTCGTTTTTTGCCAACTAACAAATTTTTCATTAGAGCTTTATGAAAAACTTCTTTTTGTTCAATGAGTTTTTCTAAAGTTTCAATTCCGTCATCCCAAGCCGACAATATCTCCGCAATTTTTTCTTGTTCTTTTAGTGGTGGCGAAACTAATTTTATTTTAAAGAAATTATTATCGTTTAAGTTCAATAAACCGTCATTTCTAACCCCACTGTTTATATATTTAAAAAGTTCTTTGCCTTGTGCATTATTTTTAAATAGTTGTTCATAAAAGTTATTGTTGCAACGATTTTTGTCCAATGCAAAACAAATAAATACATTTGGAACTGCGACTTCTTCATCAAATGGCTGTTGATAAATACACCCTTGAGGATATTTCAACGAGTTCCCTTTGTTATATGCAAATGTTCTTGGAGGTAAACAAGTATATTGAGCATATTGCTTTCCTGCAATATCCTTTCCAAATTTTTTTGCTTGAGCTACAAAACCCTTTCCTGCTGACAAACTCATAGGAGTTCTTTGTTTTGTCCCAACCTTATCCTTTATTTCAGTAGCGATATTTCCTAACTTAACTACTTCCCACTCTTCAGGAATCCAGCCGAGTTTGGTTTTCTTATAACATTTTTTATTTTCAGTTTTTTCAATTACTTCCGTCATTATTTTTCCTTATTTGTTGATTCAAATTCTTTTCCGGCTTTTACAAAACCGTATTTTGCATTTATTAACACCGCATCCAATTCCGAAACTAAGTCAGTAAATTGTCTTAATGCTAAAACCTGTTCTTCAGGATTTATTACATTTACATTCAGGTAATTATATATGAATACCGACAATTTTTTGTATGAATTTATGTCTTTGTTGTTTAATAGTGCTCCGAAATTACTTGCATTTGAAACTAACCAAGTTCTGACAATTTTTGCATCTTCTTTATCGCCCATAAATTGTGCCGCAACTTCATCAAGTTTACTTGCAAGTTCAAGCCGTTTCATTCTGATATTTTGCATATTCTGTTGATACGCAAGTAAACATTGAATAAAAGTAAATCCAACTATCGCTATTGCGCACATCCATTCAGCATTCTGTTGTAAAAATCTCAATATTGCCATTATGCCACCCTTTGATAATTATAACCTTTTAAATAGTTATTTGCATAACTACTCCTTATCCTTTTTAGTTATTCGCTTAATTTCTTCAATTTCTTTTGCAAACTCAATATCAGAGTCTATGATTTCTTGCTGTCTGCGTTTTTCATCATATTTATGATATTCCGCTTTTGCTTTCTTTTCTGCCAGTTCCTTAGAAATTTTACCTTTATGAGTCAATATTTCCATCTCGTTAAGACTTAATAGCCCATCAAGTTTTGTCGCCCAATCAACCATTGTCATAGGAATCCTGCGTTCCGCTTGCAATTCTGCATAATCAAGATACATAACAGTTAATCGGTCAAGCTTTTCCATCTCGTCTTTTTTGAGATAATTCTTAGCAATAACAACATCCGGAGCAAGCAATTTTTTGCCATTCCAAGTTGTTAAGCCCATATTGATTTCTTCAGCATTTGCTCTTGAATGTATAATTTCTGCAGCAGTTTGACCTGTAACCGCCCAAAGCATTTTATTTTGAACCATTGCAAAGAAATCACGCGTAACGTCCGCTGTTTTATCATAATCAACACTTGTTGCATAAATATCTTTAATCTTTGCATAGAAGCGTTTTTCGCTTGCACGAATCTCACGGATTTCTTTCAACAGTTCTTCAAAATAATCTTTGCCTTCCGGATTTTTCAAATATTCTGTATTTATAGTAAATCCTTTAATCAAATATTCTTTGATTCTTTGAGTTGCCCATTGTCTGAATTGAGTACCTCTTAATGATTTTACTCTGTAGCCGACAGATATAATCATATCCAAACTGTAAAAGTTTGTATCATAGTTTTTACCGTCACTTGCAGTTATCCGGAAATTCCGGATAACTGATTCGTCGCGCGGCAGCTCGCTTTCGGCGAATACGTTAAGTATATGTTCGTTAATAGTTCTTACATCTTTTTGAAAAAGTTCTGCCATTAATTTCTGCGAAAGCCAAACAGTTTCATCAATTAATCTAACCTGAATCTGTTTTTCGCCATCGGGAGTTGTATAAATCAAGAACTCGCCAAGTGAATTTTCAGCACTTATAAGATTATTTTTCTTTTCTTCCGGTAAATTTTTTTCGTCGTCTTTATCCATTTATCCCAAGCTCCTTTAAGTATCCTTTCATTTTTGTTTGAACGTCAGCCAACTGTTTTTCAAGGTTTTCAATTTCTTTTTGAGTAGCCTGAATATCAATTTCTGCTTCTTCTTCAAAAGTATCAACATATCGAGGAATATTCAGGTTGTATTCATTTTCTTTAATTTCGTCCAAAGTTGCAAGATAAGAGTATTTTTCAATTGTTTCACGTTTTTTATATGTTTGAACGATTTTTTCGATATCCGAATCACGCAATATATTCTGGTTTTTACCTGATTCATATTCTCGTGAAGCATCTATAAACAAGATGTCATTATTTTTTCGGTTCTTCTTGAATACTAAAATTGCAGCCGGGATTCCAGTACCATAGAATAAATTTTGCGGTAAACCAATTACTGCGTCTAAGAAATTATCATTTTCAATAAATTCTTTTCTGATTTTACCTTCTGCACCTTCTCTGAATAAAACGCCATGAGGCACAACGACTCCGACTTTACCTCCGTCAGCAACAGCGGTTTCAATCATGTGTGAAATAAATGCATAATCACCTCTGTTTTTAGGCGGAACACCTCTCCAATAGCGGTTGAATCTGTCAGAAGTAGCATTTTCAGCACCCCATTTATCCAGAGAGAATGGAGGATTAGCAACAACTACATCAAACTTCATAGTTGTATCACCTTCTATAAGCTTAGGATTATTTAATGTATCTCCCCACTCGATTCTTGCGTTATCTTTGCTGTGCAAAAACATATTCATTTTACATAAAGCCCAAGTGCTGCCATTGCTTTCCTGTCCGTATAAAGAGTAATTATCTGAACCGACTTCATTTGCAGCTTTTATCAAAAGTGAACCGGAACCGCAAGCAGGATCGCAAATCCTGTCGCCTTCTTTTGGTTCAACTAATTTTGAAAGCAAGACAGATACTTGTGATGGTGTGTAAAATTCTCCGCCTTTTTTACCTGCACCGGCAGCAAACCTTGCAATCAAGTATTCATAAACATTACCAATAATATCTGATTTACCTACTTTGGAAGGTCTTAAATCTAATCTCGGGTCAGAAAAATCTTCTATTAGATTTTTTAAGCGTGCGTTTCTTTCTTTTGTTTCACCAAGTTGCATATCCGAATTAAAGTCAATATTGCGGAACACGCCTTCAAGTTTAGCTTTGTTATCTTCTTCAATCTTTTCTAAAGCTTGATTTATTAACTGTCCGATTTGATTATCGTTTCTATGTTGGAACAAATAATCGTAAGTGCATGTTTCGTCTAATTTGAATCTTTCTCTTTCCAGACGTCTTTTTATCCTTTCGGTATCGTTACCGAATTCTTTTTTTAGTTCATCATATTTATCTTTCCATACATCGCTGATATATTTGATAAATAAGAATACCAAAATGTAATTTTTGTATTCGGAAGGATCTACAACACCTCTAAAAGTGTCGCATGCTTTCCATACAATGTTGTTAACTTCATCTTGATTGATTACTGTCATAATTTATCTCCTAATATTTTTGTAATTCTTTTTCAATAATTGCACGATTTAACATCTCTTTTTTCTCTGCAATTTTTAATAGTAGGTCCTTTTCTTGTTTTGAGCATTCTTCTATTTCAGAAATGAGTTTTTGATTCTTTAGTGGTATCAATGGAATTTCTAGCGATTCAAGCGTTGTTTTGCTGACGTTTGCAATTGTAACTCCTGTAGCCTGACCAGCTCCTTTCGAAAAATGATTTTTTGCTGCTGCACTATTTAGCCAAGAGCAGACGTATTCCGGTAAAAAATTTTTATCTTTAACTCTTATAATGTGACACGAAGCCGTAACGGTAGTATTTGAAGGAATGCTATCAATTAGTACGGCAGTATTATTAAGCCCTTTTGCTTTAAATAAAATGTCTTCTGGCATGATAATTTCGCCATCTTTCATATCGGAAACAACGACTCTTTTAATATCATTAGTATCCAAGCTAACATGTCCTGTTGTCGCAATAGAATCCATATTTAATAGATTAATATTCCCATCAGTACTATATTCTATCTTGTTTCGAAAAACATGTCCTGTTATAATATTTGTAATAGTTTTAAGGTTTGTTTTCATACCTTCCTCAAGTTTTTATAATCGTAAGTGCCTATACTCACATATATTAACATATAAATATAATCTTTGTCAAGATTATTTTTGTAGTAGGTTGTTATACTCAAAAACATAATTATTACCAATGTGTTCAAAAGCCTTTTCTATTGTGATTGTTAACACATGTCATTTTGTTAAGTTTTATTAAGTATACTTGATTGTTTTTCGACTTCGAGTAATGAATACGACACCTAGAAGGAGGTCGTGTATGGAAAAAGTCGGATTAAATATTACTCCAAAAGAGTTTAAGCAGTTGAGCAAGTGGGCGGAAGAGGTTTACAATATTGCAGTTGTTGTGGATTATTTTTGCGAGACGCAGCCAGATAAAGAGGAGTGTTACAATCTAGCTCCGATTGTGAAATATTTGCATCGTGAAGCAGATTTATTGAATGCATTTTTTATTGATCATGAAAAAGATGTTGAAATTTAAACTCCGTTTAAAACAGGTTTAACCCCCTTTTAAACGGCATTTAAAATTTGTGTCAAAATGATACAAATTTCGCAAATTGCACTTGAGATTTTCTCAAACACAATCGATTAATGATCCTGATGAAAGGAACTCAATATGGTTGAAAAAGATTATATGCTATACGGAACAAAGATTTTGAACTTAAAAACGCAAGAAATAGGTTTATTAGTTTGTTTATGGAAAAATAAGTTTGCTGATAAAACTGTAGATTTTGCAACTTGCGTAGATAAAACAGGCAAACGATACAACATTGAACTTGATAATATCAGAGGGTTTGAAGATGATTTTGAAAAATAAAAGAACCAGAGAAATATTGGAATTAACATTACCTGAATTTAAAACCCGTTTTGCGAAGGTGATTAAAATGGCATTTGAAAGTTATAAACAAACAGAACTCGCAAAACCCCATTTCAAAATAAAAAATATCGATGAAGACGATTTTTATTTTGACCTGCAATGGAACTTCAATCATTTTGGAATATCGAACTGGTACATTGAAAAGTTTTAAATTCATGCTGAGGTTTTAGACTATACCATACTTTTATTTCTTTCCAATTCAATTGCTGTCTTAGTTTTTGCAAGTCCTCCCTTTGCACTTTCTTTTAATAATGGTGACATCAATTGTGCTGTTTGTGCCATGGCATCAACTATTTCATCAGTTGGAATCATAGAAACGATATCTGCCATAGCTAATTCAGATGCAGTGACCGCATGAATCGCAAAAAAAGCATTTCTTTTAATACAAGGAATTTCAACAAGACCACAGACTGGGTCGCAAGTAAGCCCTAAAATGTTTTTAAGAGCTAAACCTACAGAATTTATTATCTGTGAAACATTTCCTCCTCGCATTTGTGTCAAAGCTCCGCTTGCCATAGCACTTGCCACTCCGCATTCTGCTTGGCAACCGCCTACTGCACCCGCTAAAGGTAGCTTAAGTGCAACAATTTTACCTATAGCTCCGGCTGTTATAAGCGCATTAATTTGTTCGTCTTGGGATATATTATTATCCTGTGCATAAGAGATGATAACAGAAGGAACAATTCCGCATGAGCCTGCCGTAGGACAAGCAACTATTGTACCCATTCGCACATTTTCCTCACTTATTGCAAGGGCATATGTCATTATTTTCTGAAGAGTTGGAGTAAAAAGAGATTTATTTTTGCCAAAATTTTCCTGCAATTTAGCACAATTATCTCCACTCATTCCGCTAATAGACGTTTCGGTTGATTTTAAGCCTACATTTATGGCATTGTTCATTGCAAACAGACTGCGGGTTGCCTGAAGTCTGGTATGATACTCTGTATTTTCGCCCGACTGTGTTTCAGACGTCATCATTACTTCATAAATATTTTTGTTTCTATTTAAACAAACTTCTTCTAATTCTTGAAATGTCGTTATTCTCATTTTTAACTTTCTAATTTTTTAATGTATCTGATAATATACATATCATTCAGTTTACTAATTCTTTTAAGTTGATCATTAGATAATTCTCCATCTAAACAAACTGTCATAGAAGCATCTTCGCCACTTGAATTTCTGCAACAATGCAAAAATGCAATATTAACTTCATTTTCCTGAATTATTTTTGTAACATGAGAAATAACTCCAGGCTCATCACCATAAATTAGCAGTAAAGTATTATATTTACCATCAATTTTTATTTGATAATCATTAATACCGGTAATTTCAATTTCTCCTGCTCCTATGGAATTCCCAGAAATTTCCAAATGCAAATCTCCATCAAAAATAATATCTACGGCATTCGGATGACGGTTAAAAACCTCCAAAAATTCAAATACATATTTGATTTTTTTTGCTTCAGGAGTGTCAAAAATATTTTTAATTCTTATATCATCCACATTGAAACCCAATACTCCGGCTAAAAGTCCTTTGTCTGTTCCATGACCTTTTCCTGTTTGAGCATAGGAATTATATAGTTTAAAAACTACTTTATCAAAATTTGAGTTATATACATTCCTCGCCAAAAGACCAAGTCTGACAGCTCCGGCAGTATGCGAACTTGATGGTCCTGCCATAATCGGTGAAATAATATCTATAATGGTTGGGTTACTCATAGAATAATTATAACTTTGTAAATTGATATAATAAATCTTAAATTATTATTAAAAACTGTAAACTGTTCAAATTTTTGTACTTTTTCATAAATAATTTCCGTTTTTTGTCATATTTTTTTTAAAAATTATAAAAATTTTCACAAAAAATATAAAAATTTAAGCAAAATAGCGAATATTTTTCGAAAAAATTAAAAACTTTAGATTTCTTAATAAAACTCGAAAATTGACCGCTTTATTTAGCCGTAAGATAATTGAACTATGTGTAGAATAGGTTCAATTAAGTCAAAAAATTACATACATCCGTCATTAGTCTTAAAGTTAATGCGTTCGCAGCAAAAAGGACATGATAACTCAGGGTTTGCATTCATTATGCAGGATTTGGGCGGAATTTTTGAAAATTACAAAGAATTGCCAATTTTATCAATGGCGGTGACTGATGAAGGAATGAAATACGCAGAGGACTTGCTCCACCAGATTGGCTTTGTTCGGGTTTTTCAATATACTCCCGAAGTATATCCCGATAAATCTTTAAGAATAGAAACAATGCCAAACTACGTTTTTGAGGTTTTTCAGTACCCCAAAAACTACAAAACCGCTTCAAGAGAAGAAAAAGAAGAACTCCTTTTAGATACAAGGCTAAAACTTCGTTCTTACTTAGAAAAAAATGAAGAAGGGTTTGTGTATTCCTTTTGGGAAGATGTCATTTCTCTAAAAGAAATAGGTGACCCTAATGATATCGGAACTTATTTCAATTTGTGGAGTGAGGAAGTTAATCTCAAAGCAAAAATCATAACTGCTCAATGCAGGCAAAATACAAATTATGACATTGTCCGCTATGCTGCTCATCCGTTCTTTTTGCAGGGGTATACGACTTTAACAAATGGTGAAAATACTTTTTACGAAAAGAACAAATTAATGCAGCAGAAACTTCATAAAGGATATATAGGATTTGAAAGTGATTCACAATGCTTTTTATACACACTTCATTATATTCATAAAATTTTAAAGTGGCCACTAAAATACTACAAGCACGTTTTAACACCGCTTCCGTTTGATGAAATGGAAAAACGTGACAACAAAAATGTACTGGAAAGAATCAAATCATCTTTGCAAAATTTAGAAATCAACGGGCCTAATACAACT
>CACZFL010000028.1 GCA_902780525.1 uncultured bacterium
AAAGAACATTCGGTATTTTCTCGTAAATGTAAGATGAAGATTTCCCTTTTTAATCCCTTTTCCCTTTTTCGCCTGAGTTACTACTCAGGCTTTATTTTTATATTTGTTTATAATACTTGATTATTAAATATGTTTATTATATATTTACCCTTGTAGGGTGCTTACGCCGAAATATCACACTACGTGCGTAAAATGGTTTGATTAAGTTATCAAACACATATACAGCAAGAAAGAAGGAAAATTATGAACTTAAAAAACAAACAGGAAATCATAGCAAAATTTGGCGCTACTCCTAAAGACACAGGTTCTGCAGAAGTACAAATTGCTATGTTAACACAGAAAATCTCTGAACTTACAGAACACATGAAATCCAACAAAAAAGACTTTGCAACAAAAAGAGGTCTTTTAATGATGGTTGGTAAAAGAAAAAGATTACTTTCATTCCTTAAAGACAGAAATCTTGAAGGTTACAGAAAGTTAATCAAAGATTTAGGTATCAGAGGCTAATCAAACGATTAAATGATTCAATAAAAAGACCTGATTTTCAGGTCTTTTTTACTAAATCACAAGGATTAAACAAGTTGTGGAACATAAAACAGCATTAGTACTTGAAGGCGGAGCAATGAGAGGCCTGTACACGGCAGGCGTACTCGATGTTTTTATGAAAAATAATATTAATGCAGATGCTGTGTATGGTGTATCAGCGGGAGCTTTATTCGGCTTAAATTATAAATCCAGGCAAATAGGGCGGGCTATAAGATACAACCTCAAATATGCAAATGAAAAAAATTACATGGGCTTGTATTCACTGATAACTACAGGCGACATAATGAACAGAGAGTTCTGTTTTAAAAAACTTGTGTATGAACTGGATAAACTTGATTTTGAGACCTACAAAACTAACCCTGTTGATTTTTATGCAGTTGTAACAAATATTCAGACAGGGAAACCTGAATACATAAAAATTGATGATGCCCAAAAAGATATGGAATATTTTAGGGCTTCCGGTTCTATGCCGTTTGTATCAAGACCTGTTGAAATTGACGGGAACTTATACTTGGATGGAGCAATGAGCGATGCTGTGCCGTTTAAAAAGGTGCTTGAGTCAAATTATGAAAAAATTATTGTTGTTTTAACAAGACCTTTAGGATACAGAAAGAAAAAATCATACCTGCCTTACAAAATGTTTTTTGGTAAATATCCGGATTTAATTAAAACAGCAAAAAATTATTACATAGAATACAACGAAACAATGGATTTAATAGAAAAATATGAATCTGAAGATAAAATTATTGTTCTACGCCCGTCAAAACTTATAAAAATGAAGCGGGTAGAAAAAGATACAAAGAAATTACAACTAATATATAATTTAGGAATATCCGACTGTATTAATAATCTTGATAAAATTAAAGAATACCTTAGTTATCAGGCAGTAATACAAAATTAGTTAAAAAAAAAATGATGGTATAATTACCCAAAAAATATAATTTAAATAAATAAACTCATCATTTTCAATTACATTCTTTACCTGTTTATGAAAGTCATTAAATTCTCTGACATAAGCACTTTCATCACTAGAATTTGAACATTTGATATACATAAATTAAATTGAACTCCCTAGTAATCACGAATATTCAGTAACGCTGATTTTAATCGTTTTAAAAACATGGACTAAAGTCATAGTTTTTAATTTAAAATATTATGACTTTTATGTTAATATCAAGTATAAGGAGAATAGCAATGTTTGAGAATAAAATCAATAAAGAATATTTGAAATTGTGTCACGTCGTATATGGCGGAGAATATTTTCTGGAGTTAGAAAATTACAGATTAAAAGAGGTCGATTTTCAAAACTCTAATATTACAAAATGTATTGATAATCTTTTGTCACAAAGAGGCAACAACGATTTTTACTGCTACAAAAGTTCAAACAGCGGTTTTAGCGCATGTTTATTTGAAGGTATTAAAACAAATGAGCTTGTTGTTGTATATCGCGGGACAGAGCGTTTTGGCTTAGGTGAAAACGAAAAAGACTTTCCTTCTATGATGAAAGATGTTGCTACTGATTTAAGCCTTTTAACAGGAAGCTATGAAGAACAATTTAATGATTCATGGAAATTTTTTAAGGCAGTTAAGGCTCAAAACCCCAAAAGAAAAATAATTATAGCAGGTCAATCTTTAGGCGGTGCATTTGCTCAAATTGTTGCGGCGAAAGAATACACGGTAAATCGTAAAAAATTTGAAACTCATACTTATAACGCACCGGGCTGCAAACACCTATTGGATGTTTATGACTGTAACACCGAATACGACTATTCATTTATAAGAAATTATGCGGTAGCAAATGACTGGTGCGGAATGTTTGGAGAACACATAGGTGAAACCTATCTGATTAACCAAATACCTATGAAAACACTTGATACGGATGACCAAACAGAAGTTATTAATAATGTGTTATTTACAACACACGAAGGAATTTTTAAATATTCAAAAGATACAATGGGCAAAATCTTTAAAAGGCCTAAAAATCTAACTCAACAAGATGCATTGTCTTTGTGGTATTTTGACAAAAACAATCCATTAAAAAATTATCCTAATCTTTCTGCTTTTATAAAAGAGAAATTTCCGATGCTTAATATACCGAAATTGGATATTTCACAAAATTCATTTATACAAAAAACAGAAAAATTCTTTAGAGATAATGTTCCTGAAGAGATCCAGAATTCAAGCATTGCTGTTGCCATAAAAAATGCAGCAGATGATTTTATGCAAAAACAGGTAGAGAATATAAATAATTTTATAAATAACAGCTCACTTGCTATTGCAATAAAAATGCTGGATTCTGTATTTTCGGAATTATCAATTGAACATAGTGAAAAAGCAAAAGAAATATTAAAACATTTTAAATAATTATTAAGAAATTATAAAAAAATTAATCAAAAAAAGGCAAATAATTTTTTGTTTTTGTTTTATATAAGTAGTAGTGGTTTTGTTATGAAAATATACAGTATCCCCCAGAACAAGAATTTTCAACCCAAATTCGCCCAAAATCCTATTATGCAGAATTCATTAAAACTTGCAAAAGAAGTAAATGAAGCAAAAGGGAAAGAATTATTAGGCGGAATACTTGATAACGGAAATAAAATCATAAATGATGCGCAGGATGCTTTTGTAAAAACAATTTCAGAGGCAGAAAAAGAAGCACAAAGCATTTTAAAAAAACACCCTAAGAAGATTGAAATACTAAACATAATACACGAAAGCAGTGAAGAACTCAAAATTACAAAATTAGAGTTTTTGAAATTTATAAAAAATTTAACAATGAAGGAAGATGATTATCAGTATTTATTAAGACTTTTGCAGGGAAACTTCACGAAAGAACCTTTAATTGCTAAAGTATGGGGACTTTGCATACAAAAAGGACTTGATATTAACACTCTCAAGAGCAGCACATACAGTATTGATAAGAAATGTGCAGAAAATATCTTAAACAGAAAATTGTTAGACAGAACTACACCTCAACAGGCTTTATTAATGAGCCGTTTTAACTCAGATAAAACAGGACAAAGAGTGTCAGAATATGCAAACAAATATGGTGAAAACACAGCACCACGAATAATTTCACAATTCGCAGCTCATGATGATAAATTAACAAATGCTTCATTGGACTTAATATACAGATTTAAAAATTTAATTGATAAATCTAATAACATTTATGAAATGGAAGTTATAACAAAATGGAAAGAATCGCCAGTTACAATAGAAGATATCAATTCAAAAAACAAAGTGCTGGATATAATAGAAAAAAGAGCTGATATGGACAACTATTGGTACTATATTCCTGCACTTTTACATAAAACCGATAACGAAAACAAAACAATTATTTCAAAAATTGTACAAAGAGAAGATATCTCCCTTAAAAATGCAGATAAAATAGCTTCATTGATAAACAAAAAAAACGAAGGATTTATAAACTATCTTTGTAGCAACAAATCAACAGACATCGAACCACACAGGATTCCTGAGTATATAGAAATGTTTGATTCTTTTGACAGAAATATAACTAATGCAAAAAATTTACAGTTGTCAGACAAAATAAATTTATTAAAAAACTTACAATCTGTTCCTACAGAAATAAAACCTTTATTTGCTAAACATGGATTTGATATTGATTATCAGATTAGCGCATTAAATAAAATGTTAGGCGAAAAAGTTCCTGTAATAAGAGTTCAGGCAGAAGCTCAGAGGAGCTTTTTATCAACCATTTTGTCAAATAATAATACATCTGCTCAAAATATACTTAAAAACCATGACTTTTCTCAATACGGAAAAGATGGCATTCCGCTTAAATATTCAAGAAAAGATTTTTGCAAAAATATTGACTCTATTGTATCTAAGCTGACAGAAGAAGAACAAAGTATTCTTCTTCAACACTTTGGGCTAAGAAGGGGACAGAAATATACAGACGGAACAGTTAATTTTGACGGAATATTAAACAACAGAAAGTTTGAGATAAATAATGCAAGGGCAGAGGTTTTAGAAGCTGCTGAAAAGATATCTGAAGAAATTGAAAATTATACAGTAAAAAATGAAACTTTATTTAAAGATGGTGAACTTAAAAAGTTTTTTGATGCTGTTGTAAAAGGACTGCCGGAGTTTACGGAAATAATCGGAAAAGAGCAGCATAATACACACGAATATTCAGTTGATATACATACACTGAAAGTTTTGCAAAGCTCAATGAACAATCCGCTATATTCAACACTTTCTGACAAGGACAAAATCGTTTTAAAATTGTCTGTACTTCTTCATGATTTGGGAAAACCGGGCGGAAAAATAGATGATACACACGCAAACACAAGTGCATATTACGCCGATGGAATATTGGAAAAAATAAAACTTCCTTCAGATGTCAAAGACAGAATAACAGATATAATTCAAAATCATCATTGGTTTGGGAAATACAACATGGGGTTACTATCAATAGAAGATGTTGCTGTAAGATGCAGACGATTTGAGGATTATAAAATATATCAGATTATGGCAAAAGCTGATTTTGAAAATGTTAACAAGTATTTCCACCTTGGCGGAAAATCGGGAGGTGCGACAACTCAGGCAGAATTTGACAAGTATATGGAAGAAAAAATGACACCTATTGGACAAGCATTAAATCAATTATATTCAAGACATAACCCCGTTTTCTACACAAGGTTTATTGGAAATGGTAAGTTATTCCCAACTGAAAAAATTAAAATAGGTAATGAAGTAGTTGAACTTCGAGTTTTAGACCTTAACAAATTGTCAGATAAAGCAAGTCTTGAACCGTACGGATTCCCAAAAGGAACAACAAAAGAAAATGTAAGATTTCTTGTTCATATGACAAGACCAAATACAGCAAACTTCGAATCGGTTATACACCTAACACAGAATCGCTTAAACCATAATACCTGGTCAACAAGCATAATTAAACCATCTAACAATGTAACATATGAAAATCTTGCAAGTGGTTTTGTATTCGACGCAGATCAGGTAAATTTTGCTGATGCATTTTTTGAAAACATAGCAAGCGGCAACAGTAAGACATTAGAAGATTTCAGAGATATTTTATTCGGTAAAATATTGCGCTATGACACAGGTAAATTAGGTATTGAGTTAACTCAGGAAGAGCGTCAGCAACTGAATAAAATTATTATGGAAAAAGCTCATCTTCAAAATATAAATGAAGATATTGTTATCGGAGATAAAACAATAAATAAAAAACAGGTTTTTGAAGCTTGCGGAGGAGATTCCTGGTTATATTTAAGAAATATTATGCTGGAAAACCTTAAAAAAGAAGGCTTTGATCTTAGTGAAAGAGAATATGCAGAATTATCAAAATATCTGATGACAAAAAAATATTTAACTCAAATCACAAGACCAAATTTAATAGGAGAATTAACAGGGGAACCCGTAAAAATCGGCACACACTCCATCCCTGCAGCAACTATTGTTGATTGCTTAAAGAGAACATTAGACAGATTGTTCGATAACAAAAATGTTCAAAGTGAAGTTATTACATTTGATCCGGTTCCGGCAGCACTTGTGTCAATAGCTGACAGCCTTGATAAATGTCATCCCAGCTTTTTAGAGATAGCAAAAAAATATAAAGATACTATTCCTGTAATTATCCAAAAAAGACAGTAAATAGATTAACAATGATCATAAGACATAAAAAAAGACCGAATAACGATAAAACACAAAGAGATGATGCAGAAAAGCAGAATATTATATAACAAATTAAGCTTAATCATGACATTCTTTAATCAACTGCATTAATTATTCCGAATTGTAGAGCCAAGAAAAAGAAATTATTCAGACTTGCAATAGAGCCATTAACTATGACGGCAAAAACATTATATAGAACAAATTTTCCACCTATCAAAGAGTACAAAAAGTTGAATTTTGAGATAAATGGGGCGAGTAGTGGGATTGTCTTGAGTCGCTCGCGTTAAACGGCAATTACGGATTTTGCATTCAAGAACTTACGTTCTTTCTGCAAAAGTCCTCCAGCCTCTGCTCGCTCCTCGCTCGAACCCAGACAGACTCCGTCTGTGGTGGGTTCTCATAACGCAACAATTTCGCATAATAAAATACCCGATAACAAAAGTCATCGGGTATTTTATGGGGCGCCTGATGGGACAGAGTTACAACCCATTTATAAATTTATTGGAGAAGAATGCTTATACAATAAAGATATAATTGAACAAATTAGAAAGTTTTTAGTTGAATTATAAAGATTTCTGATTTGGTTTGTTCCAATTAGGCAATTTCTGATAATAAAATGACTTTATATAAATATGTAGAAGAAATAGAAGTGTGCTTATGCACAGAAAGTAGTTTTAAATGACATATGAT
>CACZFL010000029.1 GCA_902780525.1 uncultured bacterium
AGAGTTCTTTGAAATTGAAAATATTGTTGTTGGCAAAACAATTTACTCAAATGCAAACAATCAATTTGAAAGAATATGGGGTAATAATATCGTCTTGGCATTTGTTCCTCATTTAAATGCAAGAACAGAATACGACCCTGCTTTTGCATACACAGTAAGAAAGAAAGATGCTCTTCAGATTGACGAATACGAAAAAGAGGGCAACAAAGTCCGCTATATTCGTGCAACTGATATTTACACCCCATTCCTTGTTGGTCCTGAAGCAGGTTATTTAATCTCTAATGTCAATGCACCAAAAGGAGGTCACTAGTGGCACTAAAAAAATACAAAATAAAAAACACTAACATTTTGCACGATGGAGTTGTAAGACACATCGGGGAAATTATAGAACTTGATGAAAAAGCAGCTGCTAAACTGCAAGATGTTTTGACTCTCGTAAAAGAAGTCGCAAATAAAACTCAAAACAAACCGAACGATCCTGAAAAAACAGGAGGTGAAGATGGCAAATAAGTTATATAAACCCTTATTAATTGATTCTGTTTTAGCAACAGAAGACTTACCAAAACAAAGATTCGTTTCTTTTGACGGAAAAGTTTCTAAAGCCGGAGAAAAATCATACGGAATATGTGATGTTGAAACAGAATCAGGACAATATGCACCAATAGCAACTGTTGGTATTTTGCTTATAGTAGCAGGTGGAACAATTACTGTCGGAAGTACAGTTTCATCTGATGCAACAGGAAGAGCAGTTGTTACCGGAGAAAATCAAGCAGTAAATGGTTATGCTCTCGATGCCGGTGCAGAGGGTGATGTAATAAGAATTATTAGAGGAATTTAATGACTCTATACTGTACTCCCGAAAATATCGAATTACAAATTGGTAAACCTTCTCTTATCCAGCTCACTAATGACAACCCCGAACAGGAAACTGTCGATATGGTTGTCTGCGATGAAGCTATTCTCTACTCCTCTACCCTTATCGATGGCTATTTGAGAGGAAAATACACACTACCCTTAAATAGCCACTTTCCTTTGTTAAAAGTTATTGCAATTGATTTAAGTATTTATCGTCTTTATTCAAGAAGAATTTATACAGAGATTCCTGAAACAATATCCGCAGCATACAAAAATGCAATTAAAACATTGGAAGATTTGAAAAAAGGAATAATAACACTTCAAACAGAAGAGGAAACCAATGTTCGCTCCTCCGGAGAGTACAGAACAAATAAAACTGAATTGGACAGACTGTTTAATAAGCGAGTAATGAACTTTGAGTATTAGAGAGATTGAAAATTCAATAATCTTATATTTAAAAAGTAAATTCCCTGAATTTTTAGTTGAGGGATTCCCCGAAAAACCACAGGAATTTATATTACTACATCCGTTAGGTGCAGTCCTCGTTCATTACAGAGGCGGTAATTATACCAACTTAAATTCCCTCGGAATAATTTCACAAACAAAAGGTTTATCCTTTGCAATAACAGTCGTAACTCGTAACCTCCGGAATAATAAAGGAGCATACGAAACCCTCGACAGAGTAAAACAATATTTATGCGGATATAAAATTAACGGATGCACTAAAATGATTCCGCAAAAAGAAGCCTTTATATCAGAGACAAATGGTATTTGGCAATACGAAATAGAATTTACACTTACTACCCCAAGTATAGAAGAAATGGAGGAAATATAATGCCTGCGAGTTTCTTACATGGTGTTGAAACCATAGAAATTGAAAAAGGTGCAAGAACGATTAAAACAGTAAAAACGGCTGTAATCGGTCTTGTCGGAACAGCTCCTATTCAAGATGTCGAAGCTGAATTTAAAACAGTAAATGAACCGACATTAATTTTGAATGAAATTGATGCAGTTAAATATTTTGGTTCTAAAAAAGACGGATTTACAATCCCACAAGCATTGGAAGCTATATTTGACCAAGGTGCCGGTATTGTAATTGTAATAAATGTCTATGATCCTGCGATACACGAAAATGTATCTGCTGTAACAAAGGCTGATATTATCGGTGGAGTTAATGCAGTCACAGGCAAAAGAACAGGATTAAAAGCATTTGAAGACAGTTATTCATTATTCGGATATTTCCCGAAAATGATACTAGCTCCTGTTTATTGTGAAGATGTAGCAGTAGTCACAGCAATAAAAACTGTATGCGATAAAATTCGTGCTATTGGTATTGTTGATGCTCCTGTCGGGACAACAGTCCAAGATGCTATAAAAGGCAGAGGTCCAACAGGAACAATTAACTTTAATACATCTTCAGATAGAATTATCCTTTGTTATCCGCATTTAAAGGTTTATAACTCTGCGACAGATTCAACAGTTCTAGAACCATATTCATCAAGACTCGCAGGTGTTATTGCCGCCAAAGACATAGATAAAGGATACCATTGGTCTCCTTCAAATACGGAAATAAACGGAATTGTCGGTGTTGAAAAACAATTAACTTCAATGCTTAACGATCCGACAAGTGAAGTTAATACCTTAAACGAAGCCGGCATTGTAACTATATTTAATTCTTCAGGTTCAGGATATAGAACTTGGGGAAACCGTTCGGCTGCATATCCAAGTTCCACAAGTGTTACTAATTTTATAAATATAAGAAGAACTGCTGACATTATTCACGAAAGTGTTGAATATTCAATGTTACAGTTTATAGACTTCCCGATTGATAACGGACTTATTGATTCAATAACAGAATCTGTTAATGCGTTTATAAGAAGTTTAATCGGAAGAGGCGCACTTATTGACGGAAAGTGTTCATATAATCCTAACAAAAACCCTGTTACTCAAATAGCTGATGGACATCTTGTTTTCGATATTGAATTTATGCCTCCAACTCCGGCAGAAAGAATCAGCTTTGAAAGTTTCATAGATATAGAACTACTTAAGTCATTAGGATCGTCATGAGAGCAGAAATAAACGAAAATGAAGAATTAGAAATTTTCTGCGATGAACACGATATCTGTAAAACTTGCAGAAACACAAGAAGATGTCCTCTTATACAGGCAATAAATCAGGAAATTGTTATTTTGCATTATGCAGATGTTCAAATCTGTGAATGCGGATTATATCAAAAAGGAATCAGAAAATGAGTAAAATTAAAATCAACAAACTAACAAACGCAAATGTTTATTTGAATGGCGTTAACTTATTAGGTCGTGCCGAGGAAGTTACATTACCTCAAATAAAACATAAGATGTCTGAACACAAAGGACTTGGGATGGTTGGTTCAGCTGAATTCTTTTCAGGTATAGATAAACTTGAATGTAAAATCAAATGGAATTCTTTGTATCCTGAAGTTTTACAAGATTCTGCTAATCCTTACACCTCAACTATGATTCAGGTCAGAGCATCATTAGAAACTTATAACGGACTTGGAAAAATTGAAGAAGTTCCGGCAACTGCATTTATTATGGGAACTTTTAAAGAATTCCCTATGGGTACAATTAAACCTCAAGACAATGCAGAATATGAAACACAAATGTCTGTAACCTATGCAAAGTTAGTAGTTAACGGACAGGATATTTTTGAAATTGATGTTCTTGAAAACATTTATAAAGTCGGCTCAAAAGACATTTTAAGTAGTTTTAGAAGAAATATAGGAGCTTAATTATGACGAAAAGCATTACATTACCCTCCGGCAAAATTGCAACAGTAAGACCGGGAAGAGGGTATGACCTCTTGCAGGCACAATTAAAAGCGAAGACTTCTGAAGAGATACCTTATGCTTTAATTGCTGAATTAACTGAAATTGACGGACAAAAACTTGTTTACGAAGACATCTTGGAACTTGATTTATCAGATGTAATAGCTCTTCAGGCTGAATTGTCGGGAAAGTTTCAGACCACAGCTCCGACTGTGGGAAATCAAAACAGGGAAAAACTTCAAGAAACTGTTGCTACGATCAACTCCCTGACTCCCAAAGCATAATTCATCTCTCTAAAGTGACAGGATGGCAATATACGGAAATCTGTAAAATGCCAATTCCTGTCCTTATCTATTGGTGTACACAGGCTATAAAATACACGAATAAAAGAAATGAGGAAATTGAAAATCAATGCTAGATACAATGATGCGTATATCCTTAACTCTTGTAGCCTTCGACAAAATGTCGAGGGTTGTTCGTGAAGCCGTAAATAAATCAGATGCAGAGTTTGATAGATTACAGAAAAAAATTAAAGATACTGCCGATAGAGTTGATAAACTCGGACAAAGTATTGCCAAAATTGGTGCAGGTTTTACTGCTGCAGGAATGGGTGCTGCTTATAAACTCGGAATAACAGAAGCAATCCCGGAAGCCTTTGCTATGGAGCATAGACTGAGAGAACTCGGCAACGTAGGGCAACTGTCCGCCAAACAATTAGAAGAAATGGATAAAAGGCTTGGTGATATTTCTCGTCATACAAACCAATTCAGAAGTGAAATATCTGAAGGTTTGAATGTTTTAGTTGCATCAGGTATTGCTCCGGAAGCTGCTCTTGATTATATGAATGTAATCGGGAGAACGGCAACCGCAGCACAAGCAGAGATAGTTGATATTTCAAAAACAGCATTTGCAGTTACGGATAACTTAAAAGTAAATGTTGAAGATTTGGGTAAAACAATGGACATCTTGGCACAAGCCGGTAAAGAAGGACGATTTGAATTAAAAGATATGTCTGCTGCGTTTCCATCTTTAACTGCCGGGGCTTCGATGTTAGGAATGAAAGGAGTCCCTGCCGTCACTCAATTGGGTGCAGCTCTTCAAGTTGCAATGAAAGGAGCAGGTTCAGCGGCAGAAGCAGCTACAAATTTTGAAAGTTTTTTGCAAAGTATAACTTCTCCTATGGCTGTTAGAAGATTTGAAGAATTATATGGTGTAAATCTTCCGAACTTCTTAAATAAAGTTATTGCCGAGAATAAGGATCCTATTGAGGAAATGGTCGTTCTAATTAACCAACTCACAGGCGGTGATGTATTCGCTGTGTCAGAAATTTTCAGGAATAAAACAGACCTGAACTTCCTTAAACCAATGATGCAAAATCTTGATGAGTATAGACGAATTAAAGAATCCGCTTTGAATGCAAATGGTGTAATGGATGAAGACTTTAACCATATGCTTGAAACTACAAGCGAACAATTTAAACTCTTAAAAATCAAAATCAATATGAAAGAGTTAGTCTTTCCTCATCTTCATAAACCGATTCAGATATTAAATGAATGGCTGACTAAAATAAATAAAAATCCTGTCCTACAAAAAGGTTTATTTGCCGGAGTAATTGGCACAATTGGACTCGGTTTATTATTGACTGGTGTCGGTACGGCAATAATGATTATCGGGAAATTTATCGGAGCATACGGACAAGCACTTAACGGAATAAGAGCAATTGCTCCTAAAATAAAATTCTTACTCGGTGATTTATTCCAATTTTTGCAGTTACGTTCTTTTAATATTCGTTTCTTGAACGGACAGGGCGGATATTTCGGTGCGTTTTTATCTGATATACAAAGGCTTGATTCAGGAATGAAAAAAAGTATTAAAAGTGGTTTTAATGACTTTTTAAATGGTTTTAAAAACTTTCCTAAAAATATAATGAATTCAACAATTGCATTTAAAGATTGGACAGTTGCAGTTATCAAAGGAATTCCGTCAGCTACAATTAAAGGACTGAACGCAATTAAAAACGGATTTTTGGGAATTCCGGGAATGATTAAAAATGCTGTAATTGCTTTTAGAACTTTCTCTTTAACTCTGCTAACTTCCCCAATTGGTTGGATAGCATTAGCAATTGGAGCGGCTGCATTATTAATATATAAATTTTGGAAACCAATTACAGCATTTTTTAAAGGTGTGTGGCAGGGACTTCGTGAAGGTCTCGCACCTTTAATGCCTTTATTTAAAAGAATAGGCGAAGCTATATCCCCTATACTTGTTCCGATAAAAGCAGTTATTGATTGGATTAAAAAGATTTTAAAACCTGTTGAAGATACCGGTGGAGCAGCCGAAAAAATGGGTGTTCGTTTTGGTAAAGCAATTGCTAATATTATTGTAAAAATTACCGAGTTAATAACAAAGGTATTTGAATGTGGCAAAAAAATTGGAGATATGCTTTCAAACGGCATTTTATCTACAGTAAACAAAACAAGAGATGCAATTGGAAAACACGCACAAATTATCCGAGACCATTTACCACACTCTCCTGCTAAATCAGGACCATTAAAAGATTTACATAAAGTAAAAATAATTGAGACCGTTGCTTCAACAATGAAACCACAGCCTCTTGTGTCAGCCATGAATAAAACTTTGGAAGTCATTGCAAGACCTTCTTTTAAAGCGATTCCAAAATTTGAAATAAATTCGATACCACAATTAAAGGCAGTTAGTAAAAAACCTGAAATTATGACAACTTCCGGATTTAATAAACAACAAAGAACACAAGAAACTCCAATACGTTCAGAATTAAAAAATTCCTCCGTCATAAATTACAATCCGACAATTAATATTACCGGAACAGGATCTAAAGAAGATTTTAAACAACTTCTTAAACAACACAAAGATGAACTTTTAAAATTATTAAAAGCAGAAAATGAACGGAAAGTGAGGTTGGCATACTAATGTTTGCACAGCTTGGAGACATAGTTTTTGAAATAATACCTTCTTTTAATGGGCATAGTGAAACTACCTCATATAATTATGTCCAACATGAACGTATTGAAAATAAACCTCTCTTGCAGTTCCTCGGCAAAAATTTACAGGAAGACGAACTGGTTTTACATTTTCACCAATCATTTTGTATTCCGGAGGTTGAAATCAAAAAACTAAAAAATGCAGCAGATAAAGCATCGCCTCTTAAATTTATAAAAGGTAATGGCGAGTATGTCGGAATATTTGTTATTGAACAAATAAAAGAATCTACCGAACAAACAAGTGCAAAAGGAGATGTTATCTCTATTCAGCTAGAAGTAAAACTAAAAGAATTTGCAGGGAAAATACCTGAAGAAAAAAATAAACAGAAAGGATTTAAGAAAAAAGCGTGACGGAATATTATTCATACGTTACAAAAGACAATGACAGATGGGATTTGATATCGCACCATTTTTATAACACACCGACTCTTTATGAGGCAATTATAAAAGCAAATCCCAATGTTGAAATAACCCCGATATTACCAGCCGGTGTTAAATTAAAGATTCCCATTTTAGATGAATCTGAAACTATTAAATTTGAATTACCCCCTTGGAAGAAATAAACAATGCTAGTACCCGTTTTTGAATTATTTTATGAAAAGAAAAACATAACAAAAGATGTGTCCCCGTATGTAACGAATATCGAATATACGGATTACGAACATGGACAGTCTGATGAATTACAGATTACCTTTGAAGATTCAGACAAACAATGGCAGTCCTCTTGGCTTCCGTCAAAGGGAGATTCTCTTCGTGCCTATATCGGCTATCAGTCAGAAAAACTTTTAAACTGCGGAACATTTGAAATTGATGAGCTTGAATATTCTGCACCACCTGACGAGGTTATTGTAAAAGGACTTGCAACAGGAATTAAGAAACCCCTCCGGCAGAATAATTCTGTCGGCTATGAAAACAAAACCCTTAAACAAATAGCAAAGGAAATTGCTGACAGACAGGGATTAAAATTAGTCGGCAATATTGAAGATATAAAAGTGGACAGAATCACGCAGGATAAGGAACAGGATTTAAAATTCCTGACTAAACTTGCCGAACAATACGGATATATCTTCAAAGTCGCAGAGGGTAATCTTGTCTTTTATAATGTCCGAGAATTAAAAACTGCAAAGACTTCTCAAATCTTTTATAAATCTGATTTGTTATCTATCAGCTTGCGTGAGAAAACAAGTCAGAAATATAAAGCCGTTCAGGTTACATACTTCGATCCAAAGAAAAAGAAAACTCTGACGGCATCTGCTAAAAACGAATCTGTTGTAAAGGGCGATACCTTAAAAATTACCACCCGATGCACAAGCAAAAAACAAGCACTTGTTCAGGCGAATGCTGCGTTAAATAATTCTGATACAAAAATAGAAGGTTCGCTTGAGTTTGTCGGTAATCCGTATTTAATTGCCGGATTAAATATTGAACTCAAAGGAATCGGACATTTTTCAGGCAGATATCACATTACTGAAGCAAGACACGTTTTTGACAGAATATCAGGTTACAAGACATATTGCGAGGTGACATCGTGTTAAGGTTTGGAATCGTTTCTCAAATAGATGCAATAAATGTCTTGGCAAGAGTCAATTTTGGTGATGATGATTCAACATCCTTTTGGCTTCCTGTTATTCAAACCAAAACCCTCAAAGACAAATTTTATGTAATGCCGGATGTGGGCGAACAAGTTGTTTGCCTGATGGATGAAAATTCTGAAGATGGTGTAATTCTCGGAGCAATATATTCTGCCGAAGATAAACCGATATTACAAAGCGAAAAAGAAATGGGAATCAACCTCGACTGTGAAGCATCGGTACACGCAAATAAAGAAGAACAAACACTGACAGTAATATTTAAAAAAATGAAATTAATCGGTGATATTGAACACGATGGAAACCTGAAAAATACAAAAGGTATTAAATCCGATGCCGACATTACCGATAAAAAGTCCTCAATGCAAGATATGAGAAACACATATAACGGACACTCTCATACAGGCAACCAAGGAAGACCGACATCTGCTCCGGCACAAGGAATGTAAAAGTGACAAATTTAAATGAAATAACATACGTTGATTGGCAAGTAAAACTCAACACCATCGGTGATGTAGCTGAGGGCGTTGATGATATCAATCAATGCATCGCAATAATTCTCCTGACTCGAAAAGGTTCGGATCCGCAAAGACCGACTTTTGGTTCAGAACTATACAAATTTGTTGATTTCCCAGTCAACGAAGCAATTCCAAATATTATTCGTGAGACAACAGATGCCATAAATCTTTGGGAAACAAGAATTAAGGTCAATTCTGTTTTAGCAGAAATTGATAATACAAACATCACAGTAAAAGTCGAATGGACTTTAAAAGACTCAAATGTATCAGCAACCGCAGAGGTTACATTATGACAAATTTACCCGAACCGAATTTTATAGAAAGAAATCCCGACACGATTATGAAAGCGTGGACAGAACTTTACGAGCAAAAATCAGGCAAAGTTTTGCAACCGGCACAGATTGAAAAATTGATGATTGATGTCGGTGCATACAGAGAAACTGTGCTTCGTATGGATATTCAGGAAACGGCAAAAAAGAATCTGTTAAGTTATGCTCCGCTTGATGTTTTGAGGCATATAGGCGAGCCGATGGGTGTTGAACAGTTATTAGCTGACAATGCCGTTACAACATTAAAATTCTCTGTTGATGAGACTTTAGATTTTGATTTTACAATTCCAAGCGGAACGGAAGTCGAAACAAAAGACGGACTTTATATATTCCAAACGACTGAAGATGTAATTTTACTTGCCGGAATGACGGAAATTACAGTCGCAGCAGTCTGCCAAACTTCAGGAGCAGGAGCTAATAATTATGTTCTCGGTGCAATAAATAATTTAATTACACCTTTAAGTTACATATCAAAAGTTGAGAATATAACTGTTTCAGGTGGCGGTGCTGATGATGAGGAAGCCGACAATTTAAGAGAACGAATCAGACAAGCTCCCGAAAAATTTTCAAATGCAGGAAGTGTCGGTGCTTATGAATACCATACTTTATCAGCACATCAATCTATAACGGATGTTGCAGTTATAAGTCCGTCTCCCGGTGTCGTTAATATTTACCCTCTGACGAATGAGGGAAATCCTACGGAAGAAGTTATAAATATCGTTCAGAACTATTTAAGTGACGATATGATTCGACCTCTTACGGATTATGTTCAGGTCATATCTCCTGAAAACATAGAATTTAATATTGATGCAACAATTTGGCTTTTTAAAGATGCCGATGTAACTTCAGTTAATACAACTATTGTGGCAAGAATGAAAGAATATAAACTGACTCTTTCCGAAAAGTTAGGAAAAGATGTCGTTCAAACTCAGATTATTGCCATATTAAACAGCATATATGGTGTGTATAAAGTCAGATTAAATGCACCACAGGATATAATCGTTCAGACTCATCAATGGGCGGAACTCAAGAATTACAACATATCAATCGGAGGTTTCGCTGATGAATAGTCTTGCACAAATTAATGATACAAATTTAAAAATATTTGATGAAATCTGTGCTGAAAGGATTTCGGCAATAAATCTTGATGTTTTGAATCTTGCAAATATTGATACCCTGCCGTCTGATGCTCTGCCGCACTTGGCAGAACAATATCACATAACAGGGGAAGAGGGTTGGATATTTTGTAAGAATGAACAGGAAAAACGTGCATTATTAAAAAAAGCAATAAAACTGCATAAATACAAAGGCACAAAGTTTGCGATAATAAGTGCTTTGAGTGCGTTGAATCTAAACTGTAACTTGGAGGAATGGTTTGAATATCAAGGCGAGCCGTTTATGTTCCGAGTTTTTGTTGAGGTTCAGGAGGTTTTTGATTCAGATTTAGAGCAGCAGATTGTAAATATTATCAATGCACATAAAAATGTCCGTTCGTGGTTAGAAAAACTCACGATTGAATTATTCCGCACATCCTATTACGGAATAGCCTCATGGATTTCAACAAGCGAGGAGGTGACCGTATGACAGCATCTGAAGAACAACTTTTTTATTCTGTTGTAACAGATATCGGAATTGAAAAGATAAACGAAGCCTTACAAACGGGCAGAAAAATAGATTTAAAATATATTGCTATCGGTGACGGCAATGGTGATTATTATGAACCGACTGTAAATCAAACGGAACTTGTAAACGAAACATTCAGAGCAGAGATTTCTGCTGTTGATGAGCTGACAGCACGTGCAAGAATTCCTTTCGATGTCGGAGGTTTTTATATCCGAGAAGCAGGGATTTTTGATTCCGAGGATAATTTAATTCTTGTATCAAAACAGCCTGAAACATATAAACCGAGAGAAGAACAAGCCGGATTTAAAGATATATGGATGAAAATCCAATTAACAGGAATAAACCCGAATGCACTTATTTTAAAAATAGATCCTAATATTCAACTCTGTACTTTGGAGCAATTATTAGAATCAATCCGAAGCCATAAACACCCTGATTTAATGGCAATAAGAATATACGATACAACCAACACAGGCATAGTAGACACTTGCGAAGTTGTGGATGGTGGCAGATTTACCGATGAAGATGTCGAGTTGGATTTACCTGACGGAAATTCTCAAAGAATAATGAATGCCAACATCTATGACCAAAACAACAACGGCATTGTTGATAACGCAGAGAATATTGATGCCGGTGACTTTTAGTTAATACCCCAAATAAAGAAAGGAAAAATCTATGGGAACAATCAAAATCAAACGTGGTTTGTCCACAAACTTACCAGCTCATCCTGCCTTGGGTGAAATCTTGTACACAACCGATACAAAGAGATTTTATGTCGGTAATGGTGCAGAAGCAGCTCCAACCGAATTTGCTAATTTTACAGAATTGACAACAGCACTCGCAGGAAAAGCATCTTCTACACACACCCACTCTGCATCAGATTTTACGAACTTTAACGATTCTGTTGATGCAAGAATTACAGCACAAACAGGAACAACTTCCGGCAAACTTGTTGCTTTGGATTCAAACGGCAAGATTCCGTCAACTTTGATTCCGTCATCTTTCAAAGAAGCAGAAGTTGTTGCTGATATTGATGCAAGAGATGCTTTGACTCCAAACAGTTGCTTCAGGCGGTGCTGAATACATTTATAGCGGTACTGCTTGGGTAAAATTATCTGAATTGGAAGATTTGGATGTATCTGTAACTTGGGAAAATATCGGCAACAAACCGACCATTGTTACAACTCTTCTTGGCTTAAGCGACACACCAAGTTCTTACACTAATAGTGCAGGAAAACTTCTCTGTGTAAATGCAGCAGGAACAGCAGTAGAATATACCGACACATTCGATGGAGGTACGTTCTAAAATGTCCTCAACTAGTATTAAGTTTAAACGAGGGAATAAAGCGGACTTACCACAGTCCGCTCCTTCGGGGACACCATTGTGGTGCGAAGATTCGCATGAACTGTACATGGGAACAGGCGATGGTGTAACCAAAGCCTCCAAAAGTGATGTCGTTAATGACACAACAAATTTATTACATTTAATGGGTGTAAAATCCAATGATATGGCAAATCTTAAATGCGACTCCCAAATCACAATGCAGGGAGGAATATTAAGAGCATTGCAATTTATCGGGAATTTAATCGGTAATGCGACTTGCGATGGTGCCGGCAATAATATTGTCGATACTTATGCAACAAAGCAGAGTGTAACAAATATCAGTAATTCTCTGCCGAATTACCAATTAAAATCAGAAAAGGGACAAGCAAACGGCTATGCTCCTTTAAATGCAAACTCTATTGTTTCTTACGATTATCTACCAAATGATATTGCAAACAAATCACTTTCAAATTTAAGTGTTGCCGGAGAAGATAAGTTGAACTCATCAAAAATGTATTTGACCGGGGAAACTTCATCGGATCCGACAGGCTATGCACAACTACTTGCAATAAGAAACAATGTCAAAACTGTATTAACAACGGACTTACCATTTCCGCACGATTTTACTATCCACGGCACTCCAACTATTAGTGGTGGTATTGCTGAATTTATAAATGATGATGATGACTATGTTTTAGCAAATTGTCATTTACCTTTAACAAAACAAAATTACAAAGTCAGAGTTAAATTTATTGCAACCGATGAGTGCTTTGTAAGTTCACATCATTTAGTCGGAACTTACGAAGCCGGAGGTATGGTTTTTCAAGCCGAATACAATGGCAGATTTACAATGTATAACTACGTTCAAAATTCTTCCGGTTCAGGGCAAAACGTATTTATGAATACGGAACAACTATCATATCAGACTGGTGATATTGTAACTGTTGAGGGTGGCTTTGATGAAACAAAAGGTTTCTATATCAAAGCATCAGCAAACGGACAAACTGTCGAAGCTAATGATGATCGATATAATGATTATTGGTATAAAGTTCCCGAAAGTAATTTTACAATCGGTGTTATATCAAAATGGGCGTGGTCTGGCGGACACTTTAAAGGCAAAGTTGATTTAAGTGAATTCAGAGTTTACTTTGGTGATGAGCTTATTTATATTCCCTGCTTGTATATTCCATGTTATAAATCAAAACTTGGTGTAAAAATTGTAGAGTCCGCAAATTCCGAACGTGTAACTGC
>CACZFL010000030.1 GCA_902780525.1 uncultured bacterium
AAACTACAGAGCCGCTGAAATTGCAGTTAGTTTCTTGCCCAAAATTAAAATAGAAGTTGTTGTAGATGATGAAAAAACAGATGTTGTCATTAATGCCATTATAAAACACGCAAAGACAGCTCCGGACGGTTCAATAGGAGACGGTAAAATATTTGTTTATAATATTGAAAAAGCAATAAGAATACGAACGCAAGAAGATGGTTCAGCTGCACTATAAGCACATTTAAAGGGGAAAAATGACAAAAATAACAGTTGTTGATTATTTAATAAAGAGACTTGAAGAATTGGGAGTAACAGATATATTCGGTTTGCCCGGCGATTTTAATTTTAATATCATTGAAGCAATTGAAAAAAACAAAAACACAAGCTGGATAGGCTGTACTAATGAACTAAATGCCGGATATGCAGCAGACGGATATGCAAGAGTAAAAGGATATGGAGCATTAGTTACAACTTATGGTGTTGGTGAATTATCTGCAATAAATGCTATTGCAGGAAGTTTTGCCGAATATGTTCCGGTCATAAAAATAGTTGGAACTCCGTCAACTAAAAATATTGCCCAAAAAACTTTACTGCATCACAATTTTGCAAATCCGGATTATTTTGCTTTTGCTAATGCATATTCAAATGTAGTTGAAACAACTGCTTATTTGAATAGTAAAAACGCAAAAACAGAAATTGACAGGGTCTTATCTGTTTTTGTCAACGAGAAAAAACCTGTTTATATAGCGATTCCTGAAGACATTTGTTCATCTGAAATAAATGATATTCCTTGTATTCAAAAGGCGACAAGCAATCAAGATATGCTGGATGCTGTTATTAAACACATAGAAAAAATGTTATTAAAAGCTAAAAATCCGATAGTTTTAGCAGATATTTTGGCGGATAGATTTGAAGCAAAAGATGCTTTGTATAAATTTCTTAATAAAACAGAATATCCGGCAACAAATTTACTGATGGGAAAAGGACTTATTGACTGGAATTACAAAGGATACATAGGAACATATCTAGGTAAATACGGAAATAATACTGCATATAGTATGGTTAATGAATCTGATTGTGTTATTACCGTTGGTACAATTTATAGTGATCTTAATACTTTTGGATTTGATTACAGTTTTGAACCAACCTCAATGATTGATATAGAAGGAACTTATACAACTGTAGAATACATTAGGTATGATAATGTCTTAATGAAAGATGTTCTTCTGAGATTATCAGAAATTGCCCCCAAATATATTGGTAAATCTTTTGATATTAAGCCACTTGGTCTGATTCAGGAAATAGAAGCCAATAAACCTCTGAAGGCACAGTTTATTTACTCAGAGATTCAGAATTTTCTGAAAGAAGATGATATAGTCTTTTCTGAAACAGGTCTTATCGAATTTGGATTTGCAACTTTGGAACTGCCAAGAAATGCTCATTTATACAATCAGGTCTTATGGGGTTCAATCGGTTGGGCAACTCCTGCCTCATTTGGTGCTTCAATAGCCGAAAAAGATAAAAGGGTTATCCTGATAACAGGTGACGGCTCTCACCAGCTAACAGCGCAGGAAGTAAGCTCAATGATGAGATATGGTGTAAAACCTATTATTGTAGTTATAAACAATTCAGGTTATACGATAGAAAGAGCTTTGTGCAAAAATCCGATGGACATATTTAACAATATTGCCTCTTGGAATTATTCAAAATTACCTCAAGTATTCAATGGTAAATCTTGGACAAAAAGAGTTGAAACCGAACAAGAATTCCACGATGCTCTAAAACAAGCCGGAATAGAACAGAAAGATAAACTTTGTTACATTGAGATTTGCACGGATAAAATGGATATGCCAAAATTAGCCAAGGATTTGATATCTAGGTCATTAGCAAAAGTTTAGGAGTAAAATAGATAAAATTATTTATTATCTTCCATCTCCCAAATGCCGCAAGGACACAAACCTGCACATATTCCGCAGCCGATACATTTATTTGGATCGGAGATGTATTCAAACTTGCCGTCATCATGTTCTATTCTTGAGATAGCGTTTTGTGGGCAGCTTTGTCTGCATAAACCGCAATCTCTACAGTATCCGCAAGACATACAACGATTTTGTTCATTATCGCAGTTTGAATTATAGCACTCATAATACTCTGATTTTATTCTCTTTGCAGGGATTAAATCTTTTTCTTTTACCGGTTTTAAAGTTTTATTATTCAAGAATTTGATAATATTTTCTGCTGCGTGTTTCCCATCGGCTATTGCATTAGTAAACAACCCCGGTTTGACCGCATCACCTGATACAAAGACTTTCGGATTAAAAGTTTGCATAAATTCGTTGTATTGAATTCTCGATTTTTCGTCTAAATATTCCTTTGGCAAGAAATCAAAAATAGGTCTGTCCCCGATGGATATAATTACACTATCAGCCTCTAAAAATCTTCCGTCTTTGAGTTGCACTCCTTTTTCTGTTATTTTTTGAGTAAAACAGGGGTACATTATTTTGGCACCAAGCTTTTTAGCTGCTTCTATTTCTTTTTCAAAAGCTGAAGGTTCTTGAATATCTATTGCAGTAACTTCTTCAACTCCGCCTTGCTTATAAACCTCTGTTATAACATCCATTGCAGCGTTTCCTGCACCGATTACAACAACTTTTTTACCAAGATTGTATTTTTTACCGTTCTTACAATCCTTAAGAAAATTTAATCCTTTAATCAGTCTTTCATATCCTTCAAAAGGAATAACAACAGGATTATGTCCGCCTATTGCTAAAACTATTGCATCAAAATCTTTTTCTAATTGACTAAATAATTCAGGTGTAACTTTTGTAGAGGTGTGAATTTTTATACCAATACTTTCAAATCTTTCTAATTCCGTTTCTAATATTTCTTTGTGTAGTCTTTCTTCAGGTATTACCTGCGATAATTTACCTCCGATTTTATTATCAGCTTCAAATATTTCAACCTCATAACCTTTTCTTGTCAATTGCCAAGCTGCTGAAATACCCGAAACGCCGGAACCTATTATTGCTATCTTTTCATTGTGTGTAATCTCAACAGGTTTTGCTTTGATATCTTTCGATAAACTTCCGAGAGTTTTAACATCCAAAGGTTCATCAAAACTGCCTCTGGAACAATTGTTCAAACATAAATTAGGGCAAACCTGACCACATACAGAAGCAGGAAATGGACTGTAATCTAAAACGAGTTCCAAGGCTTCCTTGATTTTTCCTGCCCTGAGAAGTGAAAATCTTTTTTGTGTCGGAATTTTTATAGGACAATTGTATTCACAAGGTGCTGAATAAGCATAATTCTTCCAATTAGGTTTACGTAGTCTTGAAACACCTGTCTGAACCAAATCATAAGATTTAAAATCGTCTTGTATTAAATCAGAAAATATTGAACCGCCAATTTCTTCAAACCATTTATTTACTCTGAATGTCTTTAGCGAAATATCATTGCGTTTTTGTCTTTCTTCATAAGTCTTAGCTACGATTTTGTGCCACACAATAGGGGTAAAGTCAGGGGTAAATGTACTAGGAGTCTGCGAAAAATCGCAAAGTTTATCATAGTAGCATTCTTTATGAATTTCTGACAAGTATGTTTTTAAACCTGTTCTTAAAAATTCTCTGTCGTTTTCATCCAAATCCAGTAAATATACGTCATCAGACAGATTCTTTATATTTCCTCTGACATAAATAATTCCGCCGACCATACCGACACAAGCTCTGTCACCCAAGACAGACGGCATATTTTCACAATTCAAACCGCAAACAACCGCTATACCGCCGCCCATAAATTCAAACGAAAAAGAACCTGTTGAACCCAGTACCCAAAGTTCCGGAGCCTCAAATTTCGGGTCTTTTTTCATTAAAGCCCCAGACCTTGTTCCGACATTACCGCCTATATAGATTTTACCCGATGCGGCACAATGTCCTGTTGTATCTCCGCTATCTCCATTTACAACGATTTTGGCTCCTGAATTTAACCAACCTGTATCAGCGGGGGCAGAGCCTTCGACATAAATATTTGTGCCTTTTGCTCCCATTGCACCGACTCTTTGACCGGGATTTTTAATAAAAAAGTTTAAATCTTCGCCGTTTTTAGACCAAACCGAACCGCCGATATTATGCTGACCGCAAGCACCTATCTCGAACTCGGTAACTCCTTCATCAATTGCATTCCAAATCTCTTGCATTAAATTTTGCGTAGAAATTCTTTTATCATTTTCAATTGTATTTATTATTTTCTTAGCACACATATTGAATATTTAACCTTTCTGAAACGTTTCTGTCTACGCAAACAAGAGCATCTGACCTTCCTATTGGCAGAGTTGAGTTACCTACCGGCGCAAGAAGCTTTTTAAGTTCAATATCCGTTGCACAAATATAATTAACTATATTTTCAGCTACTCTATCAACATCAAGTCTTTGCATTAATTTTGGATTTTGTGTTGTAATTCCGATTGGACATTTGCCCGTATTACATCCGTTACATTTACCAAAATCATTACCTACACAACCTGCAATTTGTAGTATCAATTTACCGATAAAAACACCGCTTGCGCCTAAACAAATCATTTTAAACGTATCAGCAGCTAAGTTTCCGTTCATACCTATACCGCCGCCTGCAAATATCGGGATTTGCCCTTGTTTACCTTGATGTACTGCGGCTAAGTAACAATCCCTGAGTTTTGATACAATCGGATGTCCTGTATGGTTAAGAGAAATCTCATGAGCCGCACCCGTTCCGCCTTGCAAACCGTCAATAAAGAAGCCGCCTACAATATTATACGGGTCACGAAGTAAGTTATTGTAAACACTTACACTTGTTGAAGATGCAGCAACTTTGATTGCAACGGGGACTTTAAACTTAAAGGCACAGTTCATTGATAAAAACATCTTTTGAACACTTTCTTCAATAGAATAAAGTCCTTGATGATTAGGCGGTGAAAGCAAATCAGCCTTTGGAACACCTCTGATTTCCTGAATAAGTTTTACATTCTTTTCTGCCATTAATAAACCGCCGTCACCGGGTTTTGCGCCTTGACCTATTTTGATTAAAATTCCTGCAGGGTCCTCTTGCATATAGGGCATAGAGTTAATTATTCTATTCCAACCAAAATGGCCTGATGCAATTTGTAATATCATATATTTTAAATATTTTGACCTCAAAAGTTTGTCGGGAACCCCGCCTTCACCGGTTGCCATTCTTATCGGTATATGCTTAACTTCGTTCAGGTAAGCAGTTGCAATAGCGATTGCTTCCCACATTCTTGGAGATAAAGCACCTATCGACATATCGGAAAACATTATAGGGTAAATTGAAGTATTAACAGGTAAATGTTCATTTTTCTTTTCCTGCAATTCTCCGTTTACCAAATCAAAATCAAGATTATCTGCACTTACTACTCTGCCTAAGTTGGTTCTCAAATCAAACGTATGCCTCAGAGCATCAAGCGAAGGGTCTGTCATTTGAGAGATTCTGCCGACTTTTATTTTGTCCAGAGTTCTACCTTCGGTATGCAAATTGCTTCTTCCGCCTCGTTTTACGGATTGTGAGGTTTTTGCTCTGTATCTTGTTCCGAATATTTCAGTTTGGTTTCGAGTGACTTTTATTGCACCATTCGGGCAAACTTTTGTGCAAATCCCGCACCCTCTGCAAAAATTATTGGCATCAATTACTTGTCTTATTACGGGAATTGCTTTTTGGTCTTCATCAATTTGAAAGCCTTCTTCATTTGATATTGCACGAACTTTTTTCCTTTTCTGAACATCAACTTTTATTGCGCCAAAGGAACACGCTGCGACACAATGACCGCAAAGCATACATTTTTCGCTGTCATATTCTACAATCCAAGGCAAATCATCTTTTGATATGCTATTTATATTTATATCTGTCATTGAGCAATCCTTTGAATATTTAAATCATTATCCACAACAACGAGTTCTCTTTCGTTTGTGTAGATGTCTTTCGTTATATCCCTGTTTGGTAATATCTCATTAGCACCGCAAACTTCTGAAGTCATAACAACAATATCTTTGTCTTTACAAACTACCGTCGGTCGGAGTTTTTTAGAATCTATAACATTAAACATTGTGCCGTCAGGTAAAACTCCAATAGTTGT
>CACZFL010000031.1 GCA_902780525.1 uncultured bacterium
AAACGCTCTTATTAAAAAGAATACTACATACTCTCTTATATAATCTTACATCTTACTTACAATTTTCAGCCCCTTTGATTTTCAACGGGGTTTTTATTTATATTTTAATGGATTTTTCAAGCCCCACCCCCTTTGAATATTTTACCAGCTGTTTGTACGAGATTTCAGATTGTTTTTTATAAGCGGAGTAGTTTTCATCACTTTCATTTGATATAGATTTGAGCATTGTTCTGGATATAACCGCAGACATAAAAATCTCTTCTAGATGCTCGGGAACAGAGATTATATCATCATCATTTTGGAGAGAAAAAATATCCTCTCCGTTTTTGTCCTCACCAAGCGAAAGAGTAAGATAATCAATTGTTACAATAAATTTTTCACTAGGTGTCGGATAAAGGATTATTTTTGAACCCCGTATATAAAACCCTTCCGGAATTCCCTTTTTATCGTCCAAAGAAAATGTATCTTTTATTAATTTTAACGGATGAGAGTTTATACTTACACAGAAATCACCGTTTTTGTTTCTTTGGATTAAGCCCTTCGGGAGCGGATAACTGTTGACTTTTGGAATGGTAAAAAGAATATGAGTTCTTTCCCTGAAAGAAAACGGATAAGAATATAAAATTTCCGTAACCGCTTTATTCAAATCAATAACCAGTGATTTTTCAAACTCGTTTTTATCTGCCGCATCATTATCGAACATTGACCACTCCTGAGATGCAGCAGTATTATATAGGTCTAAAAATGTTAGTGTCATTAATTTTTCCTTTCTTGATTTATAATTATGTGCCTGTTATCTGCGTAACATCATATCCTGCAAATTTTTTCATGTATGTTTCAACAGAGGTGCCAAATCCGTCAATTTCAATAATTTGTCCGTTTGATTTAAGATATTTTATAACAGAACCGGCACCTTTGAGGTGTGCACCGGCAAGCAGCCCCGAAGGAGTAATTGTGTAACCGTTGATAATTTTTCCTGCATATTTATCAGCACCAACAGCTCTTAAATATCCCCACTGTTTTTTCTTAAAAATAATCTGAGCATTTTCCTGAGCTTTCGGGTTATTAAGAAAATCCTGAATAGAGTTTACACCGTCTTTCCCCGTAAAGTTTCCTGACCAGTCATTATTATATGGCCGATTTGCCCCCTTTTTATAATATCCTGCATCAACTAGTGCCATCTCGCCCATCTGATATTTTCCTGCATAACCGTATTTGTTCATAATATTATATTTTCCACCGGATTCTCTTGCCCCAAGGTCGGTTAAAAAATCGTTCAGAGTTTTCATTTTCGCTCCTTGTCCAATACTAGTTCCCTTATAGAACCGTCTTTAAATTTTATAACAGTCTTTTTGTCACTGAATTTTTTTCCGTTTTTTTCAATAATTTTGTAGTCATTCGGGAATTTATCTTTGAGTTCATTTGCTGTCTCATCAGGAAGAAGAAACTCATGTCCCGTTGGTATATATTTTATTTTGTACATAATATTCCTTTCATTAGCCTTAAATTAAGTACAAATTAGAATTTGCAGAGGCTTTGATATACAAAACCTCTGCAAAACAAAAAATTATTCTGTTACAGGACGAACACCTGCCCATTTAGCGATTGCATAAATTGTTCCGGTAAACCCTTGGGCAAAATCCAGGTCAATGGACTCATCTGATTTTTGGAATCTGGATAAATCCTGCAGCTGGATAGCTGAAGTACCTTTAGCAAGCTCAATTACAATATCACCAAGCATTGAGTTAGGATAAGCGTCACCTGCTTTTACGGTTAAAAGTGAAGAAGCGTTTGCAGTATTATCAATAACAATAAATAACGAGTTATTTTTGTTGGAAAACGCATCTTTAATTTTTATCCCGTTAGCAACAGTAACATCTGTTTTTGTAATTGCAATATTAGCAACAGATTCGGTGTGGTCTAATACGGGATATTGAACATCAATAGCATCTCTTGTCATTATTAAAGTCCTTTCTTTTTGTTAAGTTAATAAGAGTAAAGAGTCAAGTTAATAATATTTTTATTAACTTTTCTATGAAAGCGTCAGCGGTGCTGAAACTTTTACAGAGCCTAAAAAGTCGGCACGCGGAGCACCTACACCGTACAAACCGTAGCCTTTATAGCAGGTGTTAAAGTTCTTTTCAGGCGTATAGTATGTGGTATTAAGATTAGATGAAATACCACCTGCAAGAGTTTTTCCTCTTACGCCGAAGAGAGGATAAAATACGTTGGCTTCCGGCGAAGCAATGTTGTTTGAAACAAGAATTTCCCAGCCGCACAGGTGTCCTATGTAACCTTTTCTGATTTCTTCCGCACCTTTTTCCGTATATTTAAGATCATCTAATTTCCCAAGATAGAACTGGTACTCAGGAGGAATAACGGCAATCATATTTCCATCAATCCAGTTTGTATGACCTTTTCCGTCACCACGCTGGAATTTTGCCTGCATGTAAGCAAAAATATCTTTTGCAACAGTTGAAGTCAGTGATATTGCAGAACCGCTGTTATCCAGATAGTGACCTGCTCTTGTGTAAAGATTTGCGTAAGCTGAATCTACTGATGCAGCAAATTGTTTGATAGCGTCACCTGTGTATTCCTTAGCAACTTCTATTTGATCTTTTGAATCGGCACCTGCATTTTCAAGCATTTTTTCTTCCATTTCCGAAAGTTCAAAATGGAAAGCTTTTCCTCTGTCTAATTTCACTTTGCAGGTTGAAACGGTTGCAGTTTCTGCTGTCGGCAAATCACCGCCGTCATAATCAAACAGAGTAACCATGCCGGGCATTGTGATATTAACTTCGTCACCTTTTTGAACATTATCCTTTTGTTCACTGTGCGCAAGCTGTCCTATAACAAGCTCATTGTAAAAGTGTTTGTCGAAAGCTTTTGAAAAAGCTTCAACAATCATTTGTTTTGTTGTTGTCATTTTGTTGTCCTTTCTTTTACGTTGGCCGTGTGAAGTCCGAATTATGCGACTATGAGTCGGCGAATTGAGGACGAAACACTACGGCACAATTTACCCCTAAATCAACTTTTCAAGCATCTCGTCCAGTTCTTTCGGACTCATTTGCTGAATACTTTTTCTGACGGGCGTACTGACGGTTTTGTCATTTTTATCAAACGTCATACCGCTTATCGTCTTCTTTGTTTCAGCTTCTGCCTGTTTTGATTTTTCATAGGCAAAGATTCTTGCAGAAGCATAACCTTCCACCAGATTAACAAGCCTGTCCACATCAAGGTCTGCTCCAAAAGCACGGTAGGCTTCGGTGTACAATTGCTTAAACGAAGGGTCTGCAAAGTATTCAGGATATTTCTTTGCAGATTCTTGTATTAAATCTTTGTTTTCATAAACACTTTTCAACACCTTTAAAAGTTCGTCATTTTGATTCATAGAAGCGACTTTTTCCCTGAGCATACCGAGTTCGGATGACTGGTTCCCCTGAAGTTTTTCCAGCTGCTTGTATGCCTGTGTTAAATCTTCGGTTGACTTAAATTTACCCAAAATAAGAGTTGAAGGATCTGATAGAGATTTCTCTTCATTCTGTTCCGGACATTCTGCCGTTTGCTGAGAGTTATCGGATTCCGGCTCTTTTTCAATAACAGCAGTTTCTTGTGATAATTGATTTTCTTCCATAAAAAATCCTTTCTTTTTTGAATTTTTGTACACGTAAATAAGAGGTACACAAAGTTTTGTGTACCTCTTTTCTTTTTAAAATATTTTATATTACTTAGCCGTCAATTCTTTCTTTAATCTTCGGGAACATATTTTTCAGTTTGTTTATTGATTGCTTACCTGTCATACCGACTGTTGAAGTAGCGTTAATCATATTTTTCTGCCACAGGGAGTCTGCCTGTGAACCGGCAATTTCAATATTTTTCAGTTTGTAATTGTCTTTAATAACATTGATTTTTGTGCCTTTTAATAATGCGTGAGCCCAGAACCACAAATCATCATGGGTCGGAAACTCTTTCAGGAACTGTTCTTCATTCATAACATTTTCATCAAGAACATGAGGGGGATAAAGGACTCCGCCATTTCCCATATGTTCATTAAGAAAACTTGGAAGATAAGTCGAGTTATAAACATAGTTTCTTGACTTCATAACCAAATCGCCTTTATTATCTTTGCGAACAACAAAAGCCTGACGTGCGTGAATATATTCAGGAGCCTCTAAATATGAGTTATACAAAAACTCTACCAGACGTCTGTCGTAATAGTTATCATCATCAACGGTAATAATAATATCTTCCGGGAATTCTTTTAGCGAAGGAATAAGTTTGGTAAACGATCTTAATTTTCTGTCAATCCATTTAATCTCTAAACCATACTGTTGAAGTCTTGTAAGATTATCAGGCAGATTTTTATCCGGGAAAAGCGGAGCTTCAAGCCATAAAACAACTCTGTCAGGTTTAACAGTTTGAGTCAGCAATGTAGAAATAGTTTTATATACAATATTAATCCTTGCCGGATAAGTTGTCAGGGATACTATAACCTGAGGAGTTCTTTTTTCTGTTGTAACCCCGAGCTCTGTCACATCTTTAAAATCTACATTTACCTTATGCTTTTTACATATTTTTATACCAAAAATTTTTATTACATAATGTTCATCTATATCATTTACAGAAAATAGAAATGCTAAATTACTTATAAGATTTTGAACAAAACTAACTTTTTTAATAGCCATATATACCCCCTTTTTGTTCATTATAGCATTAAAATTTTTGACTGTTCATTATTCAGCCTCCGTCATAGTTTCTAAACTATCTATAAGCTTTTCAAGTTCTGAGCTTTTTTCTCCGTTTTCACTTGCATATTTATATACAAGTTTTAACAAATTCAATATTGCTGACATTTCTTGTTGGGGTGAATCTTGGGGTAAATATTGTGGGGGTAAATTTTGTGATAGTTGGTTTTCAGGGTTTTGATTTGTTAATTGCTGAAACATGTCAGCCGACTGGTTTGGGACAACATTTTCATTTACCCCTTCATTATTTACCCCTAAAAATTTTTCGGGGTTATCGACTCCTTTTTGTTCAAAGTACCACAGGAAAATCTCCTGAATATTCAGAGGAATAACTTGTGCGAATCGTTCAACGGCGCTTACTACCAGATCCGCACAAAGTCTAGTTGCACTTCTTATTGCATTTTGTTATTATTGAGAAGTATTTTTATAACTATAAACAGGACATTCTGATGTATTTTAAATTTACTATATAGCCCCATTGTTTATTTTCACAGAAGCATTTTAGCAATATTATAGGTTTAAATATGAAAAAATATATTATATTAATTATACTTTTTATTTTATGTTTTATAACTATTGCTTATTTAAAGCAACAATTTTTTAATAATAAAATTGTTAACATTAGCTCAGTTAATGAAACTTATAATGAAATCCCCGTTAATTTAAGAAGTAAATATAAAGCTGAAATAGAACAAATCATAAACGAAGAATTTCCTAATGTAGTTGAAAAAGCTGACATGTGTGTTAAAGATGCAGAATTTCTATATGATAAAATGCGTAAAAATGGATATAGTGAAGATGATTTTATAAATCTGACACTAATATCTGAAGTGGTTATAATTTCATCAGATTTAGCCCTTTTTGAAAAACTGATGAAAACAACACAAGAGAAATACTTAAAAATAAAATATCAACCAATACCGACTGATAATTCTAATGCGTTATATGATTACTTATATCCATATTTTCAAAATAATAATATAGATACAAGCAAATTAGAAGAATTATGTATTTATATAAATAAACAACAAACAAAAATTATTAAAAACTATATCGAAGATATTTATAAGTATAAAAAACAATGAGAAGAAAGAGAACGAATGTTCTCTTTCTTAATTAATATTTGACATAATCTTGTGGATTTACAGATTCCCATTGTTTTTTATCACTATTATATTTTTTTATAGTAGTAGGGTGGGAAATGCCGAAAATGTGGACTTTTAATAAAATCTTAATTGCATTCCCACCATATTTATATTAATCATAAAATTTGGTGGGAACGAGTGTTTAATCTCTATCTCTATTGAAAAAAGGCGCATTTCCCACCCTACCTGCTTTTTGTTATTTGATTTTTTTTTAATATATGATAATATAGCATTAGAAATTATTTAATATAATTTCTAATGCTATTCATTCGAGAAAGTATACATAAATGCTAAAAAACATTATTACCAAATTTAATAACTTTATCCAATGGACAAAAAAATGGCATTTTTTCCATTTGCTTTTAGTCCCAAATGCATTTGCATTCTTTTTAATTTGCTTGATAATGTTTAAATATGTTTTGTTGCTTAAAGAATATTATTCAAGTTTA
>CACZFL010000032.1 GCA_902780525.1 uncultured bacterium
GATTTACCGTGAAGAAGAGCGAGAAATGATGCCTTTGTGTCAGGACAGAAAAATTGCTGTTGTTCCTTGGTCGCCGCTAGCAGGCGGAAGATGTGCTCACCCATGGGGAACAAAAACCGCGAGGAATTCTATTGATGAAGTATCACCAATGGTATGGGGCGCAACAGATACGCAAGATAAAGTTGTTGTTGATAATTTAGAAAAAATATCAAAAGAATTAGGCTATTCAATGGCGCAAGTATCGTTAGCCTGGATGTTCTCTAAACCTTATATAACATCACCTATTGTTGGGTGTACTGATGTTAAACACGTTGAAGAAGCAGTTTCATCTTTGGATATTAAATTAAGTGATGATATAATAAAGAGGTTAGAAGGAGCATACGTTCCACACATTCAAACAGGATTATATTAGAATGCGTAAGCCGGTGCAAAGCACTACGATGGCGACACTCTGCCGAAGAAAAGGTGACTAAATGTCACGTTTTCTGAGAGGGAGATAATTGAGGCTGTTCGGCATACCTAAAAAGCCGAACAAAGCCGAAATACCCACAGGAGCCTTACAAAAATTTTAAAAGGAGAAAATATGAAAGTATTGTTATTCAATGGTTCACCACATAAAAACGGCTGCACTTATACAGCATTAGAAGAAATCTCAAAAACATTAAAAGAAGAAGGAATTGATTCTGAAATATACCAAATCGGTATTGGTTCAATAACACCCTGCAGGGGTTGTAGTGCTTGTGCAAAACTTGGTAAATGCGTTATTAACGATGATGACGTTAATAATTTTGTCGAAAAATGCAAAGATTTTGACGGATTTATTTTTGGTTCACCTGTTCACTACGGTTCGGCTTGCGGCGGCATTACAGCATTTTTAGATAGAGCATTCTTCTCTGCTTTGTTATCAGGGAAAATGGATTATTTCAAACATAAACCGGCATCTGCGATAGTAAGTGCCAGACGTTCCGGAACTACAGCAGCTTTAGACCAATTAAACAAATATATGACAATATCTGAAATGCCGATTATTTCAGGCAGATACTGGAATATGGTACACGGACATACTCCTGATGAGGTAAAACAGGATTTAGAGGGTATGCAGAATATGAGAATACTTGCAAGAAATATGGCTTGGCACTTAAAATGTATGGAGGCAGGTAAAAATGCAGGTGTTCAAATGCCCAAAGAAGAAGAAATTGTATTTACTAATTTTATAAGATAAAGGAGAATGCAATGTCAAAGAATTTAATAGCATATTTTTCAAGAGCAGGTGAACAGTATTCGGTAGGTAATATCACTAAAGGCAATACCGCTATTGTTGCTGAAATTATTGCAGAAAAAACAGGCGGGGATATGTTTGAAATCAAAGTTGTTAATGATAATTACCCTAATGAATACACACCGCTTATTCAATTTGCAAAGAAAGAAAAACAGGAAAATGCCAGACCTGAAATAATGGGTGATGTAAATATTGATAATTATGATACTGTATTTATCGGCTATCCTAATTGGTGGGCAGAAATGCCAATGCCTATTTATACATTCATGGATAGTTATGATTTAACTAATAAAAAGATTTATCATTTTTGTACCCATGAAGGTTCAGGTGGTGTAAAAAGAGAGGGGTTTGCTATATATGGGCATACCGCACAGAATAACAGAGCCGAAGCAGAAAAACAAGTTTCCGAATGGCTGAAAAATATAGCCTATTAAATTAAGGAGATAAATTATGACACAAACATTTATTACTTTGAATGACGGAAACAAGATACCACAATTCGGGCTTGGCGTTTATCAGGTACCGGAAGGTGAAGCAACAATTAATTCAGTTAAAACTGCTCTTGAAATGGGAGTTCGTCACATTGATACGGCTCACGCTTACCAAAACGAAAGAAGTGTCGGACGTGCCGTTAAAGAAAGCGGAATACCAAGAGAAGAAATTTGGATAACTACAAAACTTTGGCCTAGTGAATATGGAGAAGGCAAGACCTCAGATGCCATAGACAAAATGCTCAAAAGACTTGATACGGATTATATTGATTTACTCCTTTTGCACCAACAATTTGGCGACTATATCGGAGCATATAAAGATATGCAAAAAGCAGTTAAAGACGGCAGAGTAAAGTCTATCGGATTGTCAAATTTTGAATCTGAAAGGCTTGAAGAAGTCTTAAATATGGCAGAGATTTACCCCTCAGTTCTTCAGGTTGAATGTCACCCGTATTATCAGCAAAACGAATTGAAGAAAAGAATTGAAAAGTACGGAACCGTTATAGAATCCTGGTATCCGATAGGGCATGGTGATAAAGGCTTGATAAATGAGTCTTTGTTTACAAAACTTGCTCAAAAATATAATAAAACGAATGTTCAGATAATTTTAAGATGGCATATACAGGAAGGTACAATAGTTTTCCCTCGTTCAACAAACCCTGTACATATTAAAGAAAACTTTGAAATATTTGACTTTGAATTAACTCAAGATGAAATGAATGAAATAAGAAAACTTGATAGCGGAAAAAGATTTTTCAATATGACATTAGAACAACAGGAACAAATGCTGGGCTCTTGGAAGCCTGAGGACTAAGGGGGTTAATTATGGAAGAAGTCAGAATTGATGTAAGAACGCAAAGTCCTGAAAGAATTGCAGAAGCAAAGAGAAGCTCAGATTTGTGTTTTAGAATAAACCATACAAACCCGACGACTCCTGAATGTCAGGAACTCGTTCAGGAGCTTTTTAATCATACATTGGGTGAAAATACGGTTATTCATCCGCCGATTTTTACGATTTTAGCTGATAAAGTCAAGATAGGTAAAAATGTTGTTATATTGAATAATTTTCAATGCATGTCGGCAGGTGGGTTGACGATTGAAGATAACACAATGATATCCTTGAATTGTACTATTGCAACAAACAACCACGATTTTTATGACAGATATGTTATCACCTGCAAACCTGTTCACATAAAGCGCAATGTATGGATAGGGGTTAATGTAACGATTTTACCGGGAGTTACGATTGGCGAAAATGCAGTGGTTGGAGCAGGTGCAGTCGTAACAAAAGATGTTCCAGATAACGCAGTTGTTGTCGGAAATCCAGCAAGAGTAATCAGATACCTTGATGCGGAGAAGTTTAATAAGTAATGATCATACTATCAGGAGTAACATTCCATATTAAACGGATTTTGAATTAAAATTTTATCATCGGTTCGTTTTCAGCTCATGTTAAAAAATGTGTCTAAAAAGTGCGGTATTATTGGTTGATAGGCTTGACTTGCCAAAAATGAGAGTTACTATGAATAGTGACATAGCAAGCGTTTTAAGACTCCACAGGTTCGGGTCCAGCGCAAGCGAGCAGAGTGCGAAGTGCTTTTGCAAAAGAACAAAGTTCTTTGAAGCAAAACACGTAGGCACGTTTAATGCGAGCGCAGCAAGACAACCCAGGCAGTTTTAAGAGCTTGTGTATATAGATACTCATAATACTGTAGATTATTATAAATATCATTCGACAGCTGAAATGCAAATGTAGATTATCAGAGAGTATAAATAGACAAGACAAATTAAACTGTCGGACAAAACAAATTAAACAAGTTTAATTAAATGAATTTTAAGTGGGAAAATGTTTAATTTTAATTGTCAGCAAAACAAATTCAACAAGTTTAATTAATGTATTTTTTTGTCCGTTTTGGTCGGAAAGGGTAAATGTAAAAATGGCAAATTTCTCCACCACTGCTAAATCCTAGCGATTGGAAGTGGATTGAGAATTTGAATTTCAAAATGGACAAAAGGTAACTTTTCTTGCACTTATTTACGCATTTTTTGCACGATTCTTGCACCCTATTGCACAAAATTGCACCCAAAAGTTATTGTTGGGTTGAAAACCAAACCTACAAACTAGGGCGAAAGCCCGAAGCGATCCAAACTTTGCTGATTTTTAAAGGTCGGAAGTTGCTTGATTCAAAATGTCCGAAATGTCCGGTTTTGGTAACACAAATGTCCGCTTTTTTGTACATTTTGTCCCAATAATTGCACTAAAAAGTTATTGTTGGGTTGAAAACCAAACCTACAGACTTGTGTGAGAATGAATTTTGGGTTGGAGTATTCCAGATATGCCCTTTTCGGTTGGATAACTTTTTTATTTGTTTATAATGCAAAAATGACCAAAAGTTAGACAGGAATATAGCCAGTTGACTAGTTGATATTGTTACCGACAAGAGTTAATCTGATTGTTTTTAAGAAAAGTTTTGATTAATCTATTTCAGAAATTGGATAAACTTTCTTATAATTTCT
>CACZFL010000033.1 GCA_902780525.1 uncultured bacterium
TGGAAATATTCCTGCGTGGTCAGCAAATACGAAACCTTTTACATAATTTCCGATAAAAGGCGTCGGAGTGTTTGGGTGTTTCTTTGTATAAATAACCCTTGGTCCGAGAGGGAACATAAGTTCAGCACTAAGTATATATCCGCTGCGTCCGACTAAAAGACCTTCTGAATATCCTCTGACAGTAGTTGCACCACCTGCTATCATTTGGTCAACATACGGAACATCATTTTTTGGAATAAATTGATAATTACCTCGTACAGTTCCTACAAAACCGTGTCCAAAGTCGTGCAGCCTTAATACCCCACCGTCTAATTTCAGGTAATTTGAATTTTTATCAAAAATCGGGAAAGAATAACCGACATTTTGATTAACATACCAGATACCCTTTTTTGTATCATATCTGTATGTCAAACCTGTTGTGGCAGTTGTAACTTTGTCTTCAAATATATCAACTCCGTCAAAACTCGTTGCGGAATGTTTATAAGCAATAGAAGTTGTACTCGTTAACTCAGTCCATGGTTTTCTGAAAATGGGCTGAGTATAATACAATGAATAGTTTTGTGAACGGCTTTTAATGTTAAATATTCTGTATGCGCCGTGCCCGATCTCAGAGTTGGAAGATGAAAAACTAAAACCGATTCTGCCGTCTTTTCTATTTACGGGATAATTATAATCAGCAAATGGTGTTATTGCATGTTTGTTGGCATAAAAACCCAACGTCAGTGGGTCACGATGTTTCGTTAAGCTGTCATGCCGAAGCATAAGACCACCACGATACTCGCCAATAGACTTTCTGCCTGCATTATCCATCATTGCGGTTATATGAAAAGGAAATTTTTCGTGAGCCTTAATTTGAACATCTGTGGTTCCCATCTCAGCTTGACCTGCACTCAGAGAACCTGTCAGCTGAACGCCGTTATTATATCTGTTAAACATAACCATTGAGCGCTCTAAATCTTGAATATTGAAGACATCCCCTTTTCGTAAATCAAGTCTTTCTTCTATATATTTGGATCTTGTCCACTTATTTTCGGAAATACTTACGTCGCCGACTCGTCCTTCTACAAGTTTTATTTTGACAACACCGTTTTCCAATGTTTGAGGTGGTAAAAATGCTCTACATGTAACACAGCCGTTACGATAGTACCAATTATTAAATAATGCTACAACCTCTTTTAATTGTTCAAAGGTTAAATTCTTACCCTTGTATGGAGCTAAAATTTCTTCGACATCTTCTACTGTCATAATGTAGGAAGGTGAAACTTCAAATTTATCTACATACACACCTTTTGTTGCATATTCTTCAGGCTTGGCTTTTTCAATAAAACCCTCCTGTTTTTTTACTTCTTCGTCTTTATCAGCTTCGCCGCTTTCTTTGCGTTCCTCAAATCTCTGGTAATCTTCCTGGATTTGTCTTTCCAACTGATGCTGCCTTAACATCTCTAGGCTTTGTGTATTAACAGTTCCTGCCTGCGGTATAATAGGAGCTCCCTCCGGAGCAGCATATACAGACATCTGGACTGCAACAAGACATATTAATATAAAACTCTTTTTCATCTTTCCTCTGTTTTAAAAAAAATAATAGCATGAAATTTTTTAGATTTTCAACAAATTTTTTACAAAAAAAGACGATTTTTTTACAAAAATTTTAGTCAAAGGTAAAACCCTATCAGATAATGACTTTTGACATTCTATTTTAATGTAAATTTTTGTAAAATTTGTTTGTAAATTTACTGCGGTAAAAATTATTAATTGTTAAAATGATAAAAAGGACTTATTGTATATAAAAATCAATAATATTGGGAAAAAAAGAATGGCAAAAAATTTTTTACAAAAACTTACAGCTACCCTAATTAGTATGGGTATGCTCTTATTTGGATTACCTTCGTGTGTTATAGCATCTGAGATATCAGGTGTTAATCCAATCGGAAATGTTTATAATATAGAAGCTGCAAAAGTTTCAGGCAGCACAGGTTTTAGAGAATACGAGAATTTTAACTTGTCACAAGGTGATATAGCCAATCTTATTTATAAAGAGGGCTATTCAAAGTTCGTAAACCTCGTAGATAACCAAGTTATTATTAACGGTATTGTAAATACAATGAGGGATAACAACTTTTATAACGGACACGCAATATTTGTTTCACCAAACGGCATAGTTGTGGGTGCGTCAGGTATCCTTAATGTTGGCTCACTGACATTAATGGCACCGTCTCAAAATGCGTATAATTTATTTAAAAAGACTTATGGAGATAATTTAGACCAATTAGATTTTAATTTAAAAAACAATAACTATAAAAATTTAATAACAAATTCATCAGGGGATATTATTATTAACGGTAAAATATTCGCACGTGATGAGGTTAATGCATACGGCAGAAGAATTTTAACTAATGTTGACCCAAGTGATGTATCAAAATCTGCAAATGCGAACCCCGCTGTTTTTGCAGGTATTCAAGGTTATGATAATCAAATAACAGCAGATAGTGCAGCGGAAGCATTGTTTAATTCTCTTGTATCAAATGATACCGAAAATGCTGACAATATTGAATTAAAAGACGGAAAAATTGCACTTGTTACAAATAAGGTTAATGAGGAAATTTTAAAGACATCAATAATAACCGGCAGTGAAGGAGATAAAACCGCTACTGCTACCTCTATTAACACAACAACGGGTTATAAAATAGTTAATACTAAAACCGGTGACATTGATTCTAAAGACAATAAAGGAACAACAACAAAATCAATAGATAATACTTATTCAAAATCGTCTCTTTCAGATAAAAATTCCGAAGTAAAGATAGATAGTACAATGCTGGCAGCAGGAGAAATAAGTATTGAGGCTAATGATACATCTGAAAAAGAGGTTACGGAAGATACCATAAAAGCTTACAATGATGCATTAAAAACTGCTCAAAATAATAACGATGAAAATAGTAACAATAGTGATACAACTAATGATAAAACAACAGGCAACTTAATTCATAAAAGTTTTAAAGATGTTGCGCCCTCTGCAAAAGCAACCGTGACTATTACTAATTCTAAATTGATTGCTGACTCAATCTCTATTGAAGCGAATGCAAAAAGTTCTACAGAAACAAGCCTTCAACTCTTAGACACAATCTATGAAAAGTGGATTGGTACATTTGGAGCAGACGTTGTAATGGCAGTCATGATGAAGATTAATGAAAAAGAGCTTCCTGAAGGTACACCTGCTTATGAATGGCAGGTTTGGAAAGCAATTAAAAGTTATTTCAGTGACGATACTTATGATTTCTTTGACGGAGCAAAAGCAACATCAAGCATAAACATTGCAAATACTGATATTATGGCAGTTGATTCAGTTGATATTACATCAAACGCAGAAGCAAATTTAAAACTAAGTACAGCCACTTTGGATTCAAGTTCTGCATTTATGTATGGTTTGGGGGCTTCAACCGAATCTAAAGTTAATATTAAAGATTCTAACATATCAACTTCTGCAGATGATGGCAAAGTAAATATTAATGCACTATCTAACCTGTCTGAGAAACTGAAATATGACGGAACAAAATTCTTATCTTTGTTTACGGAAAAAAATAATGGTGGTGCTTCAGGCTCAGGCGAAGGAGGCAATACCGGAGAAAAACCTAACTCAGGTTCAGAAAGCGGTAACGATTCCGACAACAACTCAGACTCGGGAAAAGGCTCCGGCAATACAAACAATAATGAAGAACAGGGTTATTCTCAATCCGGAGGAATATATAATTCTGATAATAAAAACAATGATAACAATAACACC
>CACZFL010000034.1 GCA_902780525.1 uncultured bacterium
GGAGTTTTTTCTTGTTTTTGCCCATTTCTGCGAAGTAACAAAACGGTCTATGTTTTAACGATTACTCTGCATAATAAAGTTCTTTATTATATCAATTCCGTTTTCTGTAAGTATTGCTTCCGGATGGAACTGCACACCATATATTTGTTTATTTTTAATTTTTATCGCCATCGGGATATCATCCGTTGTTTTCGCAGTAATTTCTATTTTGTCTGTTGGCTCAGATACAATAAGAGAATGATATCTCGTAGCACTAAACCCCTGTTTCAACCCCTTAAAAAGCTCAAAATTTTCATCAAAATATATATCTGAGTTTTTCCCGTGAAACGGTTCTTTTGTTTTAATAATTTTTGCACCAAAATATTTTGCTATACACTGCATACCCAGACAAATCCCAAATATAGGTTTAAAATCTTGATAAAAATCGATAATTTCCATACAAATCCCGGAATTATCAGGATTTCCCCATCCGGGAGAAAGGATAATCTTTGAAAAATCAAGTTTTTTTATTCCCTCAAGTGTCATTTCGTCGTTATTTATAACAACCGGATTAACCCCAAGCATTTTGACATATTGTACTATGTTATAGGTAAAAGAATCGTAGTTATCTATTACCAGCATAGTTCCACCTCAACAACACCTCTGACTGAATTAAAACAATAGATTTTTTCGGCTGTTTTTAAATCCTCAGGATATAATATTCTTTCTTCAATCCTTCCGCTATTGAGCAGCTTTTGTCTTGTTATACCGTTTAGAAGTCCGCATTGTAAAGGAGGTGTATAGATTTTACCGTTTTTCTTAACTGCGATATTGGTAAATGTCCCTTCAGTAATTTCGCCTTTTTCATTCAAGTTAATCTCTTCAAAAACATCCTGTTGAGCTGTCTTTCGAATGCTTGTTTTATGATACAAAAACGGATTTGAAGAATTTGTTTTATTTGCAATCTTTATTCTTGGATTCTTAGGTAATTCCGGAATGTTCCTTGTAGTGAGTTCAAAGTTGCCGTCCTTGGATAATTCTATTCTATTTACAACCTTTTCATTAAAACAGAGTTTTTCTATATCGTCATTCCAAACAAACCCTAACTCTTTTGCAGACTGTTTTAATCTCTTAATATGCATCTCAAAATCCGTAATCCCTGTTTCAATGAGCGAAAATTCCGTATTCAAAAATTTTGCTTTAATCAAGGTTTCTTCCCACTCATCTTCAGCATTTGAATCCCAGACAATTGCACCACCCGCATAGTATGTATAAACCTCATCCTTATTTTTCTTTTGTAAAATCCTTATCGGAACAGAAAAAACTGCTTCATCTTTGTGCAAATACCCAATTGCACCACAATAAACCTCTCTTGGAAATTTCTCCGTTTCTGAAATAACCTTCATTGTTGATAGTTTTGGAGCACCTGTAATTGAACCACAAGGGTAAATTGCATTAATAATATCGTAGAGCGTAATATCATCTTCCAACTCTGACGATATTTCTGATGTCATTTGAAACAGGGTTTTGTGCTGTTCAATATCAAAAAGTTTATTAACATTAACAGTTCCTGTTTTAGATATTCTGCCCAAATCATTTCGCAACAGGTCAACAATCATAATATTTTCAGCACGATTTTTAATATCGTTATACAAAAAGTTTTTCAACTCCCAATCTTCCTGTGCATTCTTCCCTCTTTTTACGGTCCCTTTCATTGGTTTTGTCAATATCATTCTGCCTTTTAAAGCAAAAAACAACTCCGGAGAAAATGACAGTATTGTTTCGTACTTATTTTGCAAAAATGCGTTATATGGTGTTTTTTGATTTTGCAAAAGATAGTTATATAAATCAATCTCGTTTGCATTGGTTTTTAATACAGAGGGATATGTATAATTAACCTCATAGGTAACACCCTCTTTTATCTGCTCTTTTATATATTCTATCTGCTTTATGTATTCTTTTTTAGATATTAAAGGTTTAACAATAGTACCGATTTTATAATTAGGATTCTTTTGTTTAAAAGTCTCAAATGATTCAAATGCTTCAAAATAAACAAGAGGAGCTTCTTTTGACACGTTTTTTATGTCATACCGTATATACCCAATCAAATACAAACCTTCATTTTTCAGTGTTTCAATTCTATCTAATGCGGATTCTACGTTTTCAGGCTCAAAAATTTCGATAGTTTCAACAGGTTTTTTAAATACTTTATCTGCATATATTTGCATAATCATCTC
>CACZFL010000035.1 GCA_902780525.1 uncultured bacterium
TATTCAAATAAATCCATGTTATCAAGAATTACATTGTATGTTTTGGTATACTGATTCATTACTGCCTCTTTACTTTAGATTTTCTTTATAAAAACTTTCAATTTTATCAAACGGGATTGCGTTGTTAGCACCACCATCATACAAGTCCACATGGTTTGCACCTTTTACAATTAAAAGTTCTTTGTTATCACCTTTTAATTTCTTAAATGCGTCTTCACCGAAGTATCTGGAATGTGCGTTTTCCCCATGTACAACTAATACAGGAGTTCTGATTTCGGATGAATATTGTAAGATTGGTTGATTTATTAAAGACAGAGATGATGTCGTATTCCAATTACCGTTTGAATTTATTGAGCGTTTATGAAAACCTCTTTTAGTTTTATAGTATTCCCAATAATCTTTTACAAATTGAGGTTCATTTCCTGTTAATTTTTCAGGCAAACCATCTGCTTTTGCGTAAATTGAGGTTTTGTTTCATTTCATATCTTGCATTTTCATCAACCGAATCATTATAACCTTTGGCTGAAACTCTTGTCATATCGTACATGGTAATAGCCGTTGTTGCTTTAATTCTTGTATCCATAGCTGCGGCATTTATCGCAAATCCGCCAAAGCCGCAAATACCTAAAATACCGATTCTGTCAGGATTTACGTTTTTATTGTTGCTCAAAAAGTCAACTGCCGCAGAAAAATCTTCAGTATTAATATCAGGACTAGCAACATTTCTTGGAGTTCCCGAACTTTCACCTGTGTAACTCGGGTCAAATGCAAGAGTAATAAAGCCACGCTCTGCTAATGTCTGAGCATAAAGTCCTGATGATTGTTCTTTAACGGCACCAAACGGTCCTGAAATTGCAATAGCCGCCAATTTTTTATTTGAATTTACCCCTGCATTTACCCCTTTGGGGATATATAAATCCCCGACAAGTGTAATTCCGAATCTGTTTTTAAATTCAACTCTTTGAACATTAACTTTGTCTGATTTTTGGAAAGTCTTATCCCAAGTTTTTGCATTAGCCATATTTGAACCTCCAAAAACTAGCAAAATTGCCAATAGTCCTAATAAAAAATTTTTAAACATTATTCACCTCTATTCCTTTTATTACTCTTGCAGGATTTCCAACTGCGATTGTATTTTGTGGAATTGATTTTGTAACAACACTTCCTGCTCCGATTATTGCTCCATCACCGATTTCGACCCCCGGTAAAATTGTACAATCCGAACCTATCCAAACATTTTTGCCGATTTTAACGGGGCTTGGAGTTAAATTTTGTCTTTTTGATGGGTTAAAGTCGTGATTTAATGTTGCAATTGTCGTATTATGTCCGATTAAAGAGCCATCGCCAATCTCTATCCCGCCTTGATCTTGAAAACGACAGCACGCATTTATAAAAACATTTTTACCTATTTTGATATTTTTTCCGCAATCTGTATAAAATGGCGGAAACAATCCAAATGTTTCGTCAATTTCGCTTTCTGTCAGTTTTGAAAAAAGTTCCCTGATTTTTTCTGGTGTGTTATATTTACAATTGATTTCAGAAGTGATTTTTAGTGCTTCCTGACTATATTTATGAAAGGCTTCAAAAAGCTCACTTCCTGCTTCAACATAAGTCCCTTTTTGCATTAGTTCTCTAAATTTTTGTGTTGTTATTTCCATTTTTACCCTATTTTAGTTTGTTATATTCTTTATCTGTAACTGGCTCGAGCCATTCATTAGAAGTTTCAATTCCGTCGCCCCATTCCTGATAATAACCTCTGCCGCCAACTGCAATAAGCATTTGGCCACCGCCTGATTTTGCCTTATGAATATGCCAATTGTTTCTGCATTTTGGCTCAAATGTCACATTATAAATTTTTACCTGTTCGGTAGAAATTGGAGCGATATAACTTTGTCCGATAAAGTATTTTGCATAAGCATCATTTGTGTTTCCGATAGGAAATATTATAGTTTTTGAATATTCTTGCAGTGTCAACATTTTATCTCCTTTTTTCTTAAAACTAAACGCAAAACATAAATTAGATGTCAAAAATAAAATCGCAAGTGTTAATAAAAATATTTTTTTCATAAATTTATCCTTTTATTTTTCACTCATTACGTCTTTAACCGTTTTCAATGCAGCAAAGGAGTTTGGGAAACCAACGTACGGCATAACCTGAATGATCGCAGCAGTAATTGTTTCTATTGAATTGCCGGCTTTAAGGTTTCCTTTTATATGACTTTTCAAAACTCCTGTATCTCCTGTTGTTGTAAGTATTGCAATTGTCATAAGTTCGCGCTTTTTAAGGTCTAAGCCTTCTCTTGTGTAAAAATCGCCAAAACAAACTTCAGTTAAATATCTTGCAACATCAGCCCCCATATCATTCGGTAAGCCATTCATATTTTGAACGATTTCATCCCCATACATCGGGTTTTGTATTTCGTAGCCTTTTTTGTATCTGTTATTTTCGTTTGTTGTTTTTGTGCTTTTTAATTCTTTTTCCAACCCTCTTTCTTTTATAACTTCATTAAAAACTGAGATTGCATTTAAAGTTTTTGGGAAACCGATAAACGGCGCGCACTGATAAATTGTTTCTCTTATTTCA